>NZ_WTTB01000002.1:334946-343083 GCF_009828835.1 Erysipelothrix urinaevulpis | reverse complement strand
AGATATTCATGAAGATTGGCAATCGAGTTCAAGACAGTATATTAGTTTTACTGAATCAACAAAAAAGTGGATTGGTTAGATCCACTTGCTGACATAATGAATTTTACACAAGATTATGGACTTGACTGCGTTTTCTGACTTACTTATTTATAAAGGAGGAATTATGGATAATAATTTGTTATTAAACATGAAGACAAAGGTTAAGAAAATAGGTATTTCAATTGTATCATTAACACTTGTGTTTACAATGTTTATGAAAAATACTACAGTGTATGCTGCCATTGGGGGAGATGGTACAGATACAGTCAATGAAAATTATGAGAAAGGACTTTCGCTCCAACCGTTAGCACCGGCCTTTAGTATGAAAACACTTTTGGATTGGAGTCCGGAAAAGGATCCCGATGCACATTTAAACAAATCTTCTATTCCTTTGAATAAGAATAGATTTCAAGGACATCAAATCAATGACTTAGCTAATCCCGATGCTAAAATAACATCAGCTGCAATATCTAATGCAAATCATGATAAGACACCATCAACAGGTGGTGAAGATTTCAATATTTATTCATTTGATAACTGGCAGTATTTGGATTCGATGATTTATTGGGCGAGTTCTGAAGAAGGTGTTCTTGCGATACCTTCACCAGATATAGTAGATGCCGCTCATAAAAATGGTGTGCCTGTATATGCAACACTTCATTTTCCATGGGGTAGTGGACACTATGATTCACTTGAAGAACTAGAGAAAATGTCTGAAAAAGATGAAAATGGAAATTATCCTATTGGTGATAAACTGATTGAAGTGGCACAATATTTCGGGTTTGACGGTTATTTTTTCAATCAAGAATCATTTGGTTCAAATGAAGAAGTAGCAAAAAAGACAAGAGATTTGTTAAGCTATGTTCGCGAAGAGTCTAGAAAAAGAGGTTATCCTATTAATATAGGTTGGTATGATGCAATGGCTAATGATGGTAGTGTATCACACCAAAATGCAGTAAATAATCAAAATGATCTTTGGTTGAAAGCTCTCAACAACAAGGAAGATTATGCTGCTGATGAATTTTTTATGAATTTCAATTGGAATAAAAATCGAATTAAATCTACTCATGATTATATGAAAAATAGTTTAGATAGAAATCCGTATGACGCTTTTGCAGGATTTGAAATTCAACAAAATAGTTATAATACACAAATTAATAGTGATGCATTATTGGATGAAAATAATCAAATATTAAGTTCAATTGCTTTGTATGCTCCTAACTCTACGATGGGATTCGCGGCAAACGGAGAAGAATTTATCAAACACGAACAGATATTATATACTGGACCTCAAAAAGATCCTAGTTTAAGTGATGATTCTGAAAATTGGAAAGGGATGTCTCGTTTTGTTACTGATAAGTCTGTAATAACGGGAAATACTTTTTCTACCAGTTTTAATACTGGACACGGACGTAAATGGTTTGCTAATGGAAAAGAAGTTAGGGATAGAACTTGGAATTATCGATCCACACAAGACATCATGCCAACATGGCGCTGGTGGATTAAAGATCAAAAAGGTACTAGAATAGACGTTGATTATGATTTTAGTGATGCTTATAATGGCGGAACGTCCCTAAAATTTACAGGAGAGCTAGAAGAAAATAGTAACAATAACGTGATGCTTTACAGTACCAATTTAGATGTTTCAGAAAATTCAAATTTAGAATTAATGATAAAAGGTAAACAGAATGTTAATGTGGAAGTAGGAATCAGTTTTGATAAAGATTATAAACAAACTGATCAAGTTTTCTTTCCATTAAATATTGGTGACGAATGGACAAATAATAAAATTGACCTTTCAGAGTATAATGGTGAGACGATTTATGCGATTAGTTTAAGAGTTTCAAATAATCAACAAGAAAAAATTAATTTAAATCTTGGTGAATTGTCTGTTTACGATAAACAAGAAGCGATAAAAAATATCGTCAACGGAAAAGTAGATGAAAAACTTCTACATCACTCAAGAGAGGCAAGTGCACGTTTATCATGGGAGCACGTAAAAAACGCTGAAAAATATGAAGTCTATCAAGTAAATGATGATGGCATTGAAGTACTTTTAGGGGCTACACCAAGTACATTCTTCTACGCAGATAAAATCACACGAACTGATGATAATGCACATAAAGACGATAAAACAATTATTAAAATCAAGACTCTTGATAAATTTAATAATAGATCAGAAGGATTTGAAATTGATTTTGATTGGGGTGTTTCTTTGGATGGTAGTGACGTAAATAATGAGGAAGAACCTGTCAATATTGCTTTGAATGCAGAAGTTATAGATGTATCTTTTGAAAATGATGCTGAACCAGCTTCTAAAGCACTCGACGGTACTGCTACAGGAAATAGTAAATGGGCTGCCACAAATAAAAAATCAGGATTTATGACAATAAGACTGGAAGAACCACAACAAGTTAGTCGTTGGCGTGTAGAGCATGCTGAATATGGTGGAGAGGCTCAGAATATGAATACTGTAGACTTTTCACTTCAATATAAAGATGATCAAGGCAATTGGAACATAGCGAAATCAATTACAGGAAATCAGTTAGCAGTGACAGATGTAATGCTAGATGAACCTATAACAGCGCAAGAGTGGAAACTAGATATTACAAATTCGGGAACATCACCTTGGGGTGCTATAAGAATTTATGAATGGCAAATGTTTAATTCAGGAATGTCAAAAACCCCAATGTTAAATCAATACCAAATAAAAGCAGATTTTGAAGATAAGAGAATATTTGTCAATAATATACCTGAAAATTCTGTAATTAGAGTTTATGATTCACTTATTTCTGACGAAGTTCTGTATGAAGTTACTGCAACAAACACGAATAAAGTGATGATCGAAGATGTTGATTTCACAAACTTTGATCAAAGAATATACTTCACGATTCAAACAGGTGATTTGGCAGAAAGTCTAAAGAACAGTATTCAAAATTATGAAAACAGAAAAACAGAAGAAGTTTACATTCATGCTTATGTCAAAAATATGGGTCTGAACGCAACATTTGATATTATCGATGAGATGGGTAAAATTAGACATTTAGGCGGTACATCAGATTCAGGTTTAAAAACAAAGCTGCCAATTGGTTCATATCAGCTCTTATTTACTAGCTTACCTATTGGAGTCTATTATGATGATAAGCCTGTAAATTTTGAAGTAAAAGAAAATGAAATAAATGAAGTGCTAATTAATTTAGATTACTATGATGGTTATGAAGAACTTGGCCGTCGAATTTATGAAGCTAACAAAATAAAGTTAGAAGATTATACTGAAGAATCTGTAGAAAATTTTAAATCGACATTAGAATACTCTACAACAGCATATAAGCAAGAAGCAACATCAGAAAGTTACTACCTTGACATATTAGAAGAATTGGATACTGCAATAAATAATCTTGTAAAAAATAAAGATAGTATAAAGGAAGAACTACAACAACTATTTAATTTTGCGAAAACGATTGATAAAAACGAGTACACAACTGATAGTGTCGAAAAATTGGAAAATATGATCGAACAAGTTGAAGAAATACTTTCTGATAGTAATGCAACTCAAGAAGACTATGAGAAGGCGTATAATAACTTAAATAAGTCGATTAACGATTTAGAAATTAAGCAAGAAGTCGTTGACAAAACTTCTCTTAAAAAGTCACTGATGATACTAGAAAATTTAGATTTAGAATTATATGATGAGAAATCGAATAAATTAGTACAGGAGGCAATCGAGAAGGCGAATATTATCATTGAAAATGATGAAGCTACAGAAGAAGAAGTTGAAGAAATGAAATTATATCTAGAATCAATCCCATCAAAATTGAAATTAAAAGTAGATAAAACTAATTTAATGGACTTGATCAAATTAGTTGAAAAGGTTGATGAAGAAAACTATACAACTGATTCATTCGAAACTTTTAAACAGTCATTGGAATTTGCTCGTGGTATTGTTGAAAATCCGGAAGCAACTCAAAGTGATGTAAATACTGCTTATGAAAAATTAAGCGAAAATTATCATAATTTAATAGATATAAATATACCTAAAGAAAATTCAGTTTCGAAATTAAAAGAAAAAATTCAAAAAGCAAAACTATATGAAGCTGATAAATATACTTTAGAAAGTTACAAAGATTTGGAAGATGCTATCTTATATGGTGAAAATGTTTTAAATAATTTACCACCAAAATTGATAGAAAACAAAGAACAGTATGTTTTAGAAATAAGAAGTGTTTCAACAGAAGAAGATGTCCAAAACGCGATAAAACAGCTAGATTTAGCCATGGATAATTTAGTCGAAAAAGATACAGATGATATTGTAAAACCCACTGAACCTGAAGAACCAATCGATTCTGAAGATCAAATAGACTCTAAAGATCCTAACGATTCAACAAATCCAAAAACGGAAGATGAAATAGTTTTACCTTCAACTGGAATAGAAAATGAATCATATCAACTAGTAATCGCGTTGACAGTAGCTTTAATTGGATACATAATCTATAGAAAAACACGAAAAGAAAAGATATAACGAAATTGACTTAATTTTAGAGTAAATGTTAATTAATGGCATCTTGATGCTTTCAATTTTTTAGAAATTAATTAGAAAGAATCTGTATTACTACTTCGTGCTGTCCAGTATTAGATTAATACAAAATATTCAGTACCCTTAAATCCTTCGTATCACAGCCATACGAAGGATTTTTGTTGCGTATAAAACTAGTTGAATGGACTTAAAATTTTCCGGATGTTTGATTTTTAGATAGAAATATTTCTAAAGAAATTAAAGGTTGATTAAAGATTTGGAATTAAAGATATTTGCTAAATATCTTAAGCTGAAATTGCAGAAATAAAAATATTTATAATTAGAAGAATAAAATCAAAATTATGAAAAGCATTGACATTAACGTAAACTCTATGTAATATGTAGTAAGTAGTAAGTAGTAAGTAATAAGTAGCGAGTAGTAAGTAGTAAGTGGCAAATAGTTGCAACGACTAGCTGCTATAATTTACTTCATAAGGAGAAAAAACATGAATCTATTATTAATTGATGAATTATATCTTTGTTCACTAAACAAAAAAGGAAAAATTTCTGGAAGTTCAAACAAGCTGAATTTATTTTTAGCAGGTTTGATGACGCTAAAGTTAGAAGAAATTATTGGTATAGAAAATCAAAGAATTGAAGTTATCACAGATTTACCAGCTGATTTAGAAAGATTACAAGTTCTGTATAATTTGTTAAAAACAACCAAGAGTAACAAAGTTGTAGACATTTACTCGAAATTTGAATCGAGCATGGATGGAAAAATGATTCAATTTTTTGAAGATGTGGGAGATTACCTTAATGAAAAGAGAATCGTTGAATTACAAAGAGGAAGAAAAGGAAAAATAATACAACAAACAAATAAATATATTCCCAACCAAGCTAAAGTGGATGGTATAGTGCAAAGAATTAGAGCTGAAGTATTAGAAGATGATATCATGACAGAAGATACCTTGCTTCTTGTGTACTTCTTAGATAAAAGTGAAAAACTAGACATTTATTTCTCAAAATATGAACAGAGTCAATTAGAAAACAAAATTAATCAAATAAAAAATAACTCTGAGAGTCTAGAATTAACAAAGATTGTGAAAGCAATAAACGATCTTGAAAGCATGATAGCAGTTTTCACAGTATTATTGATGTCCCATGGCTCGTAAAAGAAAAATTGAAGATATTATGACATCCGAATATGTTACAATTGGTGAATTAGTTCAGTTAACACGGATGCGATATAGCACACTAAAGCATTATACAGAACAGGGAATGATCCCCTTTGAACAGCTCGGACAGAATTTGACAAGAAGATATAAAAGAATTGAAACTCTAGAACGTATAGAAAAAATACAGAGTCTTAAAGATTTAGGCTTAACTATACCTGAAATTATTGATGAACTAAATAAAGAAAACTAATAACGAATTAATATAGTAGAATTTGTTAAATAAAAGTCATTAACAAATTTGGAAGGTCAAATGGTTATTCCCTACTATTACACTCAAGGCAGTCTTTTCATAAGATTGCTTTTTTTATGATGAATTATTGGCGATAAAACATGGGGTGTGACTATATTGTAATGACTTTAAATTATAGACTAATGTCATTAAGAAAGTTATTATTGTTTGATTTTGAGATAGGAAGCGCCTTTAAAGAAATTCATAAGTTCATAAAGTTTATATGTCAAATTCATTAATTTAGTGAGAATTAGCTTAATCTAATTAATGGATAACGTGTACTTATTCATGCCCACCAGATCCGAATTGACGACAACGTTAATAAATTCACAAAATAATTTGTTATTGTCAAGATAGAAGTGGAGGAAGTCATGAAAAAAATCATAAAGAATTTTATAATGCTTATTATGGTCATCTCGTTAATGGGTGTAAGTATGTCTCAAAATATTTTTGCTCAAGAATCTAGTCGTTCATTACTCGATGTGACCTCATTCAAAATTGAAGTCAGAAAGAAGGGGGTTTTTTATCCTTTTTTTGAAAATGGTGAAATTAAAGGTCAAGATTTAAAAGAAAATGATACTGTTCGATTTACAATAAATTGGGAAATTACTAAAGAAAATATGGAACATATCGTTCCATATGACTCCTTAAAAGTTAAATTACCAAGTGAGTATTTCAATGCAAAAGACAGTGAATTTATCGACATAAAAGGTCCTAAAGATGAAGTTTTAGGGACATGGAGAATTAAGAATGGTTATATTGAACTAAAGGTTTCAGAACTTGGTAAATCAAAACAATTTTTATCAAATGGTGTTCTGAGTTTTTTAGGTACTGTTGATCAAGCATCTAAAGATGTTGTCATTGATATTGGTGGTGTTGAAATACCGCCGTTTGAGATTAAGCCGGATGATAAGGAGTATACAGAAGATGATGGGTATCCTTATTATAAACATGGTTATCAATCAGCTGGTGATGAGATTACATGGGAAATTGGCGTTAATGCAATGAATCAAAAAAACATTTACGAAAATCAAAATTTTGATAAACTAAAAAATGTTATTCTCACTGATGATATGAGCCCGACAATGGAAGTTATTGATATTGATATTTTATTTGCTTTGAAGGTTCCTTTAAAAAATGGAAAAATGTCAAATGAAGTCTTGGAATTTTCGCATGTGACGGATATGTTTGATCTCATTGAATCAACGACGGATGAAAGCTATGATGACTTTGCTACTCGAATTAAAAATTCGTCAAGAGAAACAATTGGAATCTATAATAAAAAATCAGTTATCATTAATTTCAAAGATTTGCCGAATGATGAGACAGGTGGATTGAAATTATTTAAGTCTGATGAGAGTCTTGAAAAACTATTGGATGATTATATCATCTACGATCGTATTACAGAGGCTCAAAAAGAAGTCATGTTAAAAAAATATGGATTGAAAAATCCAGTGAATGGTCAAATGATTTCATTTACTGTTTTAATAAAAACTAAAATTCAGGGACCATCGGCAGAATATAAAAATAAGGTTAAAATAACCTATGATGATACAACCATTGAAAGAGAATCGAATTTAGTTGATTATGTTGATATGAAAGGTTCAGTTATACCAGGTGAAGCAGGGGATGTTGTGATTTTAAAGTTAGATAAATCTACGGGAAAACCGATATCGAATGCTAAATTTAAACTTCAAAAAAAATCATTGTCTGGATTTAATGACTACCTTGATGAATCGAAACAGTTGGTTAAATCCTCAGATTCTAATGGCTATGTATCATTCTCAGCATTGGATATTGGCGAGTATAAAATTATTGAGGTTGAGCCAGCATCAGGTTATTCTAAACATATTGAATTTGAGAATGGTGATCAATTTGAAATAAAGGGGACAGAAACGAAGGTATTGCAGTTCAAAGTGTTTAATACAAAAAATGAGAGTGCAAAAGTATCCATAAAACTAAACAAAAATCTATTAAATGCTTCTCTCGAGGCTAATCAATTTGAATTTGAATTGTTGGATAGTCAAGGGAATGTACTTGAAACAGTGGGTAATGCAGGAGATGGTAGTATAAACTTTACTGAGCTTGAGTTTAGTGAGGCAGGAACGTTTGTGTACC
>NZ_WTTB01000002.1:0-334936 GCF_009828835.1 Erysipelothrix urinaevulpis | reverse complement strand
GCTAATCAATTTGAATTTGAATTGTTGGATAGTCAAGGGAATGTACTTGAAACAGTGGGTAATGCAGGAGATGGTAGTATAAACTTTACTGAGCTTGAGTTTAGTGAGGCAGGAACGTTTGTGTACCAAGTTCGTGAAGTTAAAGGAAATCAAAAAGGTATAAGCTATGATGACAAAGTCATTGACCTGGAGATTCAAGTAGTTGATGATGGAATGGGTCAGTTAAGTGGATCTATTAAAACACAAAGTGATCAAAGTTTTATAAATACTTACAAAGCAAAACCAGCGTCTGTTCAAGTATCCCTCAACAAGAAACTCATAGCTGGGCTCCTAAAAGCTAATCAATTTGAATTTGAATTGTTGGATAGTCAAGGGAATGTACTTGAAACAGTGGGTAATGCAGGAGATGGTAGTATAAACTTTACTGAGCTTGAGTTTAGTGAGGCAGGAACGTTTGTGTACCAAGTTCGTGAAGTTAAAGAAAATCAAAAAGGTATAAGCTATGATGACAAAGTCATTGACCTGGATATTCAAGTAGTTGATGATGGAATGGGTCAGTTAAGTGGATCTATTAAAACACAAAGTGATCAAAGTTTTATAAATACTTACAAAGCAAAACCAGCGTCTGTTCAAGTATCCCTCAACAAGAAACTCCTAGGTGG
Source organism: Erysipelothrix urinaevulpis (assembly GCF_009828835.1). GTDB lineage: Bacteria > Bacillota_I > Bacilli_A > Erysipelotrichales > Erysipelotrichaceae > Erysipelothrix > Erysipelothrix urinaevulpis. The sequence continues at coordinate 334,274 of NZ_WTTB01000002.1, read as the reverse complement.
GCTCCTAAAAGCTAATCAATTTGAATTTGAATTGTTGGATAGTCAAGGGAATCTACTTGAATCAGTGCGTAATGCAGAAGATGGTAGTATAAACTTTACTGAGCTTGAGTTTAGTGAGGCAGGAACGTTTAAGTACCAAGTTCGCGAAGTTAAAGGAAATCAAAAAGGTATAAGCTATGATGATAAAGTCATTGACCTTGAGATAAAAACAGAAATAATTGAGGACAAAGTTGAAGCAAGAGTGTTGTTTAAAAATGGAGACACCTTTGTTAATCAAATAAAGACAGAACCTAAACTACCTCCAACTGGTCAATCGACACGTCTTACCCCTTATTTATTTACATTGCTAGGGATGATACTTTTAGGATTTAATAAGAAAGAAAACAAATAATAACTATCAAAAAGCCTTCGTTTTATTTTGAAACGAAGGCTTTAATTATATGTATTCAACAGCATTTGGCATAATTGTAATTAAACTATTGACTAAGTCAAAGTATGTATCATTTGTTTTACTAAATCTAGTTTTAACTGGCGGTTCTTTTATTTGCCATTCAATTTTTTCAAAGGGAGAGATGATTGTAATCTCTTTGGCTTTAGAACCTGTTTCATGCGGACGGGAAATGTAAATTTTATTTACATCGATAAGACTGTAACGGTTGTCATTGATGGTTAAAGAGGTTCTAGATACATTGATGAATAAAAACTTATCGCGTTGAATAAATGCAATGATTGAAAGAATGATGAGTGATGTGATTGGAATAACAAGAAGAAGGAAGAGGTTTGTTGATTGAAGTGCATCTGAGAAAGTAAACCAAAAAAAGTAAAGAGGAATGGTTATGACATAAAAAACGAGCAAGAGTGCTGTAAAAAATGGGTGGGTACGTCGACGTCCTTTTAACTTGAAAGACTGCTTTTTTTCAGAAAAAATATGATCGTTTTCGGCTATAATATCAGCATCGTTCTCTGTTAAAAAACGATTGGCAATTTGGTTATAATCATCGATTCCAAATGCTTTTAGATTCACTTTAACATAAGCGTTATTTGAATCTAATAGAAACAAAATAAGTTCAAGTCGTTGATATTTTTTGTAGAACAAAGAATTAGAATTTCGATGTAAGGTTTCAGCAGTTCTGATATCGTTCTTATTTTCTTGGAATTTTAGCCTATTCCCTCGATAAACGGATACCGTTTTCGCATCAAAAACTATTTTATAATTATGAGTTTTAAAGTTTATAATTAGGGTAAAGAAGAAAATTATAAAAAATAAAGCGATTAATAAAAATAGAAATTCCTGGTCACTAAGGTTATTTATAAACGAATGAACGCTTGGAAGTAAATCACTAAAAATTTGATAGAAAAAACATAAAACAAGGCTTGTTATGATTGACTGCCTGATGATTTGGTATGTGCGTCGAGATAAACTTAGTTTAAAAACATCTCGCTCATGATCACTTTGATTCTTTAAGTCAAAGGAAAGTAAGATGATTGATAGAATTGAAACAATCATTGCAAGAAAAGCAAGTATCTTAAATATACTGTGCCCATCTAGATATTGAAAGGTCCGATACAGATAAAAAGCGTCATCATAAGAATCATAATTTAAACTTAAACTTTGACCATAATGATGATCAAAATTAAATGTAAAATTATCACTTAATTCAATGATTTCTCCGCGGTATGAAATAAGCATACCATTGTAACCTTTATCTTCTTGAAGTCTGAGCGGCGCACCATTAATCTCTTGTCCTTCAAATTCAATGATTTCAACGTTTCCATTTGAGTATATATCTAAAGTTTTTGCTCCATCGTCTATAAAAGCAAAAGTATTCGATAGACGCTGACTGAATAAAAGTGCTATAGCAAGTACGATTAAAAACAAATGACGTATAATCTTAACATTTCCTTCTTTCATGATTGTCTCCCTTATAATGTAGCTGTATTTTAGCACATAAAATATAAAGGAACTAGAAAAGAAACGAAAACTAGCTTAAAGGACATGAAAGAAGGATAAACTACCATCATGTTAGAAAATATTTAGAATAAATTGAAATCGGAATTTGTTTATCGTACTATTGGAGTTATAGAGAAAGTTGAGATTAATCATGAAAATATTTCGATATCAAGGATACGCGATGAGAAAAGCTCGAGCAGAAGATTTTAGGAACTATTATGATAATAATTTAAAAATACTGGATGACGAGGTTGTATTTCTTACAGGTTCAAAAAAGAACTATCATGAATCTGAGGTCTATGAGTATTTCACTCATAATTTAATGGATTTACAACGTGAAGATTTTTTTATAGTTCATCCTGATGGAACCATTATTGGTGAGGTGGTATTCAATGAATACGATGCTAAAGCCCACTCAATGAATTTTAGAATTGTAATTTTCCACTTAGAAAAAAGTGTTAAAGGATTAGGGACTTGGGCTATAAAGACAAGCATTGATTATGTTTTCGAAACACTTAAATTGAACTGTGTTGAATTAGATGTTTTTTCTTTCAATAAACGGGCAATCCATGTTTATCAAAAAGTAGGTTTCAAAAAGGTATCAAGCGAGAAAACATTAATATTTGATGGCGATAAAATGGCGGATGATATCTTTATGAGGATGACTTACGAAGATTGGTTTAAGCAGGGGAAGTGAGCTTATGCATTGTATAAGACTTTGTGAACTTGATGAAAAGGTTATATTTGATTGTTTTAAAAATGCTTTTTCTGATTATATTGTTCCGATGGATATGACCTATGAAGCATTTTTGACGATGCTATTTTATCGAGGCTATACTGCTGATCTTTCATTTGGTATCGTTGAAAATGATCACTTAGTCGGTTTTGTTATAAATGGAACTGATACGTCTAAGCCCGCTCAAGTCTATGATATTAGTACAGGAATTATTCCTGCCTACCAAGGACAAGGATTGGGTAGAGTTTTACTCAAATATACGGTGGACAGTTTAAAGAAATCTAATTTCAATGATTACAGTCTTGAAGTTATCACAAGCAACACTCAAGCCATAAAATCCTATAGTAGTTTAGGATTTATCATTGAGAAAGAGCTAGTAACCTATGAGTTATCTTATGCCATAGAGCAAGGACAAACATCAAATCATGTGGAAAAAACCACCTTGGCGGATATTTTAAATCTCACCAAATTTAATGATTATAAACCAAGTTGGCAAAATGACGTGCAAGCAATCATCAGAGCAGAAGAGACTTTGAGTTTTTATGTTTATCGATTGAATGGCCAAAGCGTAGCTTATGCAATCATTGATTTAAAGACAGGAAATATTTCACAACTCGCTGTGATTGATAGCAAACGAAGAAAAGGAATTGCAACAGAATTGATGTTGCATCTTATTACCGTGATTCACTGTGATAAAATAAGAATAATTAATTGTGATAAGCGTGATCGTGGGCTTGAATGTTTTTTAAAAGAATTTGGATTTAAATTAAAAATACGACAATTTGAAATGAAATATAGAATAGAATGAAAGAAGGTTAAATTTGAAAACAGAAATTTGGATTGTAAGACATGGTGAAACGGAATGGAACACAGTGGGGCGTTTACAAGGAAGTAAGGATATTTCATTGAATAAGATCGGCTTACAGCAAGCTCAAGATTGTGCAAATTACCTAAATGAAAAGCCATGGGATTGTTTGATTACAAGTCCATTAAACCGAGCATATGAAACAGCGTCAGTCATTGGAAAAGAACTTGATTTAAGAATCATAAGAATGGATGAATTTAAGGAAATGAATTTCGGTGATGGCGAAGGGTTATTGATCCATGAACGAAATGAACTTCTTGAAAATGGTCAGTTCCCAAATCAGGAAAAAATGATTGATTTTCAACAGAGGATCATGCAAGGTCTAGATAAGATTATCCAAAGTTACTCAGGACAAAGAATTATATTAGTGGCACATGGTAAAGTGTTGAATGAATTACTAGAAATCCTTTCGGATGGGGCTTTAAAGTCTGGGACTTTAGGTTTAGTTAATGGCTGCATTAATAAATTAGAGTACTATAATCAAATATGGAAGATTAAATCCTATAATGATAAAGAACACCTTCAAACATACAGTGACATTGGCAAGATTTAAAAAATAGGGATTTCAATGTAAGGAAAGTACAATGAGTGTTATAATAGACAATAATAAAGAAAGAAGGATAAAGAAATGAATGAACTCGATAAGAAATATGCAAATTTATTGGTAAGTGTAGGGTTGAATGTGCAGGAAGGTCAGACAGTTTTAATTAATGCTGCACCAGAACATTATGAATTTGTAACGCTTATCACAGAACAAGCTTACGGAAAAAAAGCCAAACAAGTGATTGTTAAATTTACAAGTGAAGCAATTACTCGTTTAGATTATTTGAATCAAGACGTAGGGACATTAACAGATGTTAAGCAGTGGGAAATTGATGAGTCATTATGGCAAATTGAACAAGATTTATGTTTGTTAGCATTGAGAAGTCCGAATCCAGGTTTAATGGATGATGTCGACAGTTCAAAAGTTACTGAAAAAATGCAAGCATATGGTAAAGCTATGACAAAGCGTAGAGATTATACAATGAGTTCCAAAGGACAATGGCTTGTCGCGGCTTACCCAAGTGTCTCGTGGGCTCAAGCAGTATTCCCAAAACTTGATGATGAGGAAGCATATGATAAACTTTATCAAGCAATCTTGAAAGCTTCACGAGTTAGTGAAGATAATGACCCTATTAAAGAATGGGAAAATCATAATGCAATGTTAAAAGGTCAAAATGACAAACTCAATGAGTATGACTTTGAATCTTTAACTTTTACCAATGCTATGGGAACAAATATTACGGTAGGCCTTGTGAAGGGTCATCAATGGGGCGGTGGCGCTAAGCCAGCATTAAACGGTGTTAACTTTAATGCGAATATTCCGACCGAGGAATCATTTACAACCCCTGATAGAATGAATGTTAACGGAATAGTGTACAATAGCATCGCTTTGAATAATAATGGTCGATTGATTGATAAGTTTTGGTTAAAGTTTGAAAATGGGTATGTTGTAGATTATGATGCTGAAATTGGAAAAGAAGCACTCACTAAATTACTACAAACGGATGATAATTCAAAACGAATCGGTGAAATTGCACTCGTATCCTATGATTCTCCTATTTCTAATATGGGTATCTTATTTTATAACACGCTGTTTGATGAAAATGCTTCATGTCATATCGCTTTGGGACAAGGTTATCCTTTAATTGAAAAAGGTGGACTCATGTCATCTGAAGAACTATTAGAACGAGGCATTAACCAATCAATTATTCATGTTGATTTTATGTTTGGAACTCAAGATATGAAAATTGTCGGTCGTAAATTTGATGGAACAATGATCACAATTATGGAAAATGGAAATTTAACCTTGGTATAAATTTCTTACATATTAAAAGCTGTCTTTAACCTCCAATCACCTTTCGTGTGGTAGGGGCAAAGATAGCTTTTTTATGAGTTAGAATAACGATTTAGAAGCTTAGTCTAGACAAGGTAAATAGATTGGCATATGATATTATTAAGGATTTCGATAAACAAATATTGAAGTATATCCACTTTGAAAAGGAAGTGACATGATGATTAGAAAAATTGAGACAAAAGACTTTGAACACGTGAGAAAATTAGTTGATCAAACCTTTCAACCCAAGGAATCAATGGTTAAATTGTTTCCATCACTATTTCTTACCCAAGAAAAATTCTCTTATGTGCAAGAAATCTCTGGGAAAATTGTATCATTTATTGGTGTTTCACCGATACGTTATGACAATTACAGTGGTGTAGCATTGGGGGCGATCTTTACCATTAAGGATTTTCAAGGTCAGGGTTTGATGAGAGACATGTTTCCATACGTTCTTGAGGATTTAAAACAACAAGAGATTGATTTTATCCTTGTCTCAGGTGCTGGAAAGGTCTATCGTGAAAATGGTGTTGTCGATTTTGGGCGATTTAAAAGGTACAGTATACCAACACAAAAAAATCATCAAGATATTCAGTTGCTTGAGTATAAAAACGATTTAAAAGGTTTAAATAAAATATACACTACCTTAAGTAATAGTGACACCTTTGATTATGGTGTGAACGAATTGGCCATGGTCTTGGAAAGCCAACCGATTGCTAGACTGAAAGGGTATAGTCCTGTAACATTCACCTTAGAAAATGGTTCCTTTTTAACTTATGCCTTTGGTGATGATGATGCTACAGTGATCGAGTGGGGTGGTAATCTAAATGATGTTATTAAGATGGTTGAAACGTTGAATAAGAGATATAATATTTCACTCACAACACTTATTTGTAAAGATGATGATCCATGGATGGCTGACTATGAGTATGAAATGATTATAAATTCTGGAACGATCATCACTTTGAATCAAACTTTTGATCCTGAAACCTTGCCGTATTGCAGCGGTTACAAATTTATCTAGAGGCTCTTTCATCCGAAAGAATTTTTAATGTACAGGTTTTTGTACAATTAAGTAAATGGTTGTGTTAGAATAAAGTAAATATAAGATGAGGAGTCGATTGACGTGATTTCGTATTTACTACAAAGTGAGCGGAAACGCCAAAAACTTACCCAAGAGTATTTATCCAAAGGGATATGTTCAGTTTCCTATTTATCAAAAATAGAGAGTGGTTTAACAGACGCAAGTGAAGAAATAATTACCTTGCTTTTTGAAGCATTGGGAATTTCATATATTCATGAAAATGAAGAAACGATTCAATTTAAGCAAAGTTTTTCAAAATTAGAAGAGCTATTTATTGAATTTGAAAAAGAAGAATTTGACCAACTGTTTTCTGAATTATTAGAAAAAGCGCCAAAGCTTTTGTATTCTCCATGCACAATTGAAGCTCAAATCCTGATAGCCTATCGTAATAAAGACATTGAAACATTAGAAAGTATTCGGACAACTAAACATAAATTACTTAGTTTTCTTCAATGTGAACTCTATGAAGAAACATTACAATTTGAAGACCTAATAAAATTAGCAGAAGCAACGCTCATATTAGATAATTCAGGGACCACTGCCTATTATCTTATGAATGCCCATTTTTTCTTAGGGAATTATCATGATTGTATTAATTTTTCAAAAATTGCTTATTCTAGTTACTCAATGAATGGTAATGCTTTTGGGATGTTTCAAGCTATATTGATTATGGCAGGGTCCCATTCAAATATAAATCAATTAGAGCAAGCGTTAGACTATTATCGTGTGTCAGAACGGCTAGGAAAGCAGTTACAGATTGATAACTATGTCTATTTTTCGAACTACAATATTGGTGCGACCTATTTAATGATGGATAACTATGATCAAGCTTTGCGTCATTTTAAGCTAGCTGAAAAGCATGTTGGCTGTGATGAATTTCGACTTTACACCAAAATGATTCTTGCCTATGTCATGAGTGGTGATTCAGAAAAAGCTGAAAAATATTATACAAAAATATACAAAAATCAAGCTGGATTTAATGAAGATGAGTATAGATTTTTGAAATACATCATCCAAACTGAACAATTCAATAAAGAAAAAGAATATATTGAACATCTACAGCGTTGCATGCTTTACTATGAAAGTAAACGTTTGTTTGGACATGTACGCTTTTACGCTAAGTACTTAAGTGAAGCCTATCAAAGTCAGGCGCGTTACAAAGCTTCTTTAAATTTAATCAAAAAATACAATGTTTCTTAAATATTGGCGATATTTTATAATTAGACATTAAAATAGGGCGTAATTTTCCCAATAAGACCCTCTTGTATCAATTGTTGTTTTGTTATTCAATTGATATAGGAGGTTTTCTTATGAAAAATAGTCTATGGTCGAAAAATTTTAAATTACTTGTTGCAGGGACATTTCTTTCTGCACTGGGAGGAATTGGGTTAAATTTAGCGTTTGGATTGGTTATCTTTGATCAAACACAATCTACGTTTTTATCAGGAGTTTTTACAACGTTAGCCATGATACCTTATTTGGTTTTTCCATTGTTGATTGGACCCTATATTGATCGACATGATCCACTTAAAGTGCTTTTACACAATGAAAAAATATTACTTGTCATTTATTTTTTAGCAGGCATAATTGTGAAAGTCACTGATTTTAATTTTTTGCTATATTTGGGAATTATTCTTCTCATTTCAATCTTTAGTATTGTATCTGAGATTGCATCACAAAGTATTACGCCACAACTCATTGCGAAAGAAAATTTTTCAAAAGGCTTTGCTATTATGTCGACAATTTATCCTTTGGCACAGGTTATTGTTTCTCCATTAGCACTTTTTATCTATGGAAAGTTTGGTCTTTCGATGATGTTTTTTATCTATACATTCTTTTCTTTTATCGATATTATTATCGAAAGTAAAATTAAATTTGACTTTGTTTATGATGAAGATCGTTCTGTTTCAAACATAGGATTTTTAGAAGATATCCAAAGCGGCTTCAAATATTTAAAAACGGACTCCTCGCTCATAGCAGTCTTATTGTTTTTTTCATTAGTCATGTTTACAAGTGCAAGTAACACGCTTTGGTACCCTTATTTTGCAACTTCAAAGACTTTGAATTTAAATCAGTATGGTTTTATGATGGCTACAAGTTCAGCAGGTTATCTTTTTGGTGGATTATTACATTATGTCTATACGATTAAGGATAAAGATCGGTATAAAATAGCGGTTGTTGTTTACTTTACCTTTGTTATTTTAGATTCCCTTTTTTTCTTTGTACCCTTTGTTGGAATGTGTTTCATTCGATTTGTGTTGGGGATACTTGGAATGAACTCTGCAAACATTCGAACGACTGCAGTTCAACAACGGCTTAATCCCATCCATCGTGCCAAAGTCAATACAATATATTCTGTTATGTTTAATGTGTCGATGATGATTGGTCAAGTTGTAATTGGGTTTTTAGGTGATTATTTTGAATATTCAATGGTGATGGTCTTAGTTCAAGGTGTTTATTTGCTTGCGATTATTCTTTTTATACTTCCACAAAAATATGGAGTTTCCAAATTGTATAATTATTCAACGAACTCATGATAAAAAACTTTTCCTTCGTCTAGATTTAATGGTAAACTATAAGAGAAATATTTAACAATGTTTTAAGAAGGGTGGTAAAGATATGATGAAGTGGTTTATTGATCAACCAGTAGTTTTACAAGCATTGTTGGCGACGTTGTTTACTTGGGGTGTGACAGCATTAGGGGCAGCCACAGTTTTCTTTTTTAAAGATATCAAGAAAAACGTTTTAAATGCAATGTTAGGATTTGCAGCAGGCGTTATGATTGCTGCGAGTTTCTGGTCGCTTTTAGCACCGTCCATTAGCATGGCAGAATCGATTGGTCAAAATGCAGTTGTAGTAGCCGCTTTAGGCTTTTTATCGGGTGGTTTGTTTTTATTTTTAGCTGATAAGTTAATTCCGCATCTTCATTTGGGTGGAAAAATGAGTGAAGCCGAAGGCATCAAAACTAGTTGGCAACGTTCAGTCTTGCTTGTTTTAGCCATAACATTGCATAATATTCCTGAAGGTCTTGCTGTTGGGGTAGCTTTTGGCGCGGTCGCGAAAGGAACAGGTGATGCAACATTGGCAGGGGCAATTGCTCTAGCAATAGGGATTGGTCTGCAGAATTTTCCAGAAGGGGCAGCAGTTTCAATACCACTTCGACGTGAAGGAATGTCACGAAAAAAAGCATTCTTATACGGCCAAGCATCTGGCGTTGTCGAACCTTTTATGGGGGTATTGGGGGCTGTTGCGGTTACAATGATGGAACCTATTTTACCGTTTGCTCTCGCTTTTGCAGCAGGAGCTATGATTTATGTTGTGGTTGAAGAGTTGATTCCTGAAGCACACAGAGGAAATGATAATCTTGAATCAGATATTACCACAATCGGTTGTATGATTGGTTTTACTGTTATGATGATATTAGATGTAGCTTTAGGATAGTTACGATAAGTTTTGAAAATAATACTTGTAATTACAGAAAAATAATGATAATCTTGTTTCAAGAAAGGTTGGGATACAATGATCTCTATACAAAATATAAAACTTAATGCCCAACAATTGAGCTACTATTATAGTTAACTGGTTAATGCCCATCGTGGATATTAACCATTTTGTGTTACTATAATCTACAGGGCTTAAGAAAATAAATTGAATTTAGTTCATTAAATTTAAGAAGCCGTGTAGATACGGCTTTTTTGTTGTTTAAACCATACAGGAGGAAAATTTAATGAAAAAAATAGTGAGTGTATTATTGATAATGTTAATGTTAGTCGGGTGTTCAAGCGAAGCAAAGGAGAAGGACCTTAAAATTGGTGTAATTCAATGGGCCGAACATCCAGCACTGAATGAATCTTTGGAAGGAATGAAACAAGGACTGATAGAATTAGGTGTAATAGATCAAGTTCAACTTGATGTTAAAAATGCGAATGAGGATGTAAGTAACGCCAATATGATAGTGAGTCAATTTGTGAACAATGATGTGGATTTGATTTTCGCCATTGCAACTCCAGCTGCCCAGACCGCATTAACACATCTGAAAAAAACGGATATTCCCTTAGTGTTTTCTGCAGTGTCAGATCCTGTCGTTGCAGGTTTATTATCGAATAGTGAAAAACCAGAAGGGAATGTGACAGGTGTCAGTGACTTACCTCCCCTTCAACAACAAGTAGAACTGATGCTAGAAATTCTACCAAATTTAAAGTCGGTTGGAATCGTCTTTAATACAAGTGAAATTAATGGTGTCAATCAAATAAAAGAAGTTAAGAAAATAGCTGAAAAATTGAATATTAAAATAATTGATAAAGGAATTAGTAGTCCGAATGAGATTTCTTCAGCTGCAAGTCAATTAGCAAGTCAAACGGATGCCTCGTTTATTGTTAATGATAATATGATAGCAAATGCGGCAGGATTAATTGTTGATCGTTTTGCAAAAGAAAATAAACCAGTATTTATGGCTGAATCGGGTCAGTTTGAACAAGGGATATTTGCTGCTGATTCTGTTTCATACTTTAATTTAGGAAAACAAGCCGGAGAAATGATTCATGATATTTTATTAAATAATAAAGACATTTCCATGATTCCGGTCCAAACTTCCAAGACCACAGAACTCTTAATTAATGAAAAAATGGCAGAACAGTTAAATATCGAGATTCCAGAATCAATTTTAGCAAGAGCAGGTGGTCGATAACCATGGGGTTTTTAACTGATGTGTTAGTGCAAGGATTGTTGTATGGCGTTTTAGCCATCGGGGTCATGTTATCGTATGAAGTCTTAGATATTCCGGATTTGAGTGTTGATGGAACATTCCCATTGGGAGTTGTGGTCAGTGCTATCTTAATTGTGAAAGGTATCAACCCTTGGCTTGCTTTATTGGTGTCGTTTCTTGCTGGAGTTCTTGCAGGTGCTGTGACAGGGATTCTTCATGTAAAAATGAAAATCAGTGCATTATTAAGTGGAATCTTAGTGATGAGTGGATTGTATTCAATTAATTTAATGATTGCTAAAGGAAGTTCTAATATTCCACTATTCCAGTTTGATAATATATTTACACCAATTCAGACAGCTTTACCAAGTCAATTCAGTCGTCTTTCACAACTAATTACAATGATCATTGTTGTTGTCGTTGTTAAAGTATGTGTTGATAAAATACTTAAAACGAATCTCGGTTATTTGTTTAAAGTAACCGGTGATAATCCAAACTTAATCACCAGTTTAGGTCATGATAAAGGTTGGGTTAAAATTATAGGTCTGGGCTTAGCGAATGGATTAGTTGCTTTAAGTGGTGGTTTAGCGGCATCTGTTGAAGGGTACTTTGACATTAGCTTGGGGACAGGGATGATGATTCTTGGATTGTCTTCGGTTATTTTGGGAACCATAATTTTCAAACGATTTAAGCTTGAAAAAACTACAACTGCAGTTTTGGGAGCAATTGTGTATCGTTTTATAATAGCGATTGCTCTACGATTAAATATGAATCCACAACTTTTAAAGTTGGCGACCGTTATTATTTTTATTAGTGCGTTATTGATAAATGATAATCCAATGAGCACTCAATTAAGAAAGAAGATGAAAGCATCATGATTGAAATAAGAGAAATTGATAAATGTTTTAAAACTGAATACTCTACTTTGCAAGTTTACCAAGGGTTGAATTTAAAAATTTTCCCCAATGATTTTGTTGTTATCATAGGAGCGAATGGGTCTGGAAAATCAACGCTCTTAAATCTAATTACCCATGAAATTGAAATAGATAAGGGTGATATACTGCTTGATAAATCTTCGATTAAACAGATAAAAAAACATAAATTGTATCAAAAAATTGCTCGTGTACACCAAAATCCTGAGCAAGGTACGGCTCCTAATTTAACAATTATGGAAAATTTTCTCTTGACTCAAAATAAAGGGAAACTGTTCAATTTAAATTCATTATTTAGTCAAAACCAACAACTGTTTAAAGAACAGGTTCAAACCCTTGAAATGGGATTAGAAGACAAATTTGACGTTAAAGCCAAACAGCTAAGTGGTGGGCAACGGCAAGCGCTTGCGTTAGTCATGGCAAGTCTAAGTCAACCTGATGTGCTTCTTTTGGACGAACATACAGCTGCACTTGACCCCAAAAGTTCTAAAACAATAATGGAATTGACCCAACGATTGGTTGATGAGATGAATATAACAACCCTAATGGTTACTCATAACCTTCAACATGCACTGGACTATGGTAATCGATTAGTGATGTTCAAAGAAGGGAAAGTCGCGTTGGACTTAAATAAAGAAGAAAAGGATAAACTAAGTATCAATGACTTGCGAAAGCTTTTCTCAGAAGATGTTTAATTTATTGATAGAAAGGAATAATTATGATAATCAAACGATATCAAGAAACAATGATTCATCGATGTGTTGAAATTTATATCAATACCTTTACCCAAGCACCTTGGTTTGATAAAATTGATAACAATCAAAAGGTTTATCACTATTTTCAAAATGCCTACCAAATGGGGAACTCACGAAGTTATGTATTCATCAAAGATGATGAGATTGTAGGGTTTTGTGTTGGATTTTTAAAACCTTGGATCGAAGGTATTGAGCTTTACATCGATGAAATTTGCATTGATTACAATCACCAGCGCCAAGGTTATGGCGATGCTTTTTTGAATGCTATAATCAATGATTTAAAAGAAGATAAGATTGAAAGTATACTCTTAAATACGGATAAAAATACTCCAGCCTATAACTATTATAAAAAACATGGTTTTAAGGAAATAGAAAATTTAGTTATTTTAACACGATAGAAACTTATTTTAGAGTAAGTTTTTTATTGGCTTATAATACACATATATTACACATACTTATGCTATTATTAGTCAATAAATAAGTTGAAAAGAGGAGTCTATGAAGAAGCATCAAAAGAAAATATTAAAAGGTTTAGCTCTTACTGGTGGGATTTTAATTCTTTTATTGATTGCATTTATAGGATTTGCCGCAATAAATGATTATCGTCCTGCGTTGATAACACCATTAGAAAGTATTAATAAAAGTGAGTCAATTATGGTTGAAAAAGGGAGAGAATACTCAATATCAACATTTAATATCGGCTATGGAGGCCTTGGTAAAGATCAAGATTTTTTCATGGATGGGGGCAGTCGATCAGGTGCCGATACTCAAGAAGAAGTCATTGAGAATATTCAAGCAATCGATCAATTTATCCTTAATCTTAATCCTGATTTTGAACTTTATCAGGAAGTGGATACTAAAGGTAAACGGAGCTACGATGTCAATCAACTCGATGTTCTTATGAAGAACAAGAACAATGGTTACTTTGCCTATAATTATAAAGTGAAATTTGTGCCAATTCCCATCACACATCCGATGGGCCATGCAGAAAGTGGAATTTTGACAGTATCTGATTTTCAAGCACTTAAGTCTGAAAGAGTGTCATTTGATGGTAAAGAACCATGGATTAAACAACTTTTTGACTTAAAAAGAGCATTTACCATTACCCGATATGATGTCGATGATAAAGAACTCGTTATCATAAATGCCCATTTTTCAGCATTTGATAAAGGGGGAACAGTTCGAGCTCAACAATTAGAACAAATGAGAAGAGTTTTAATTAAAGAACGCAATAAAGGTAATTATGTAATCTTGGGTGGTGATTTTAACCATGAACTACCTGGCACTGATTCTAAAAATTTCACTTGGACGGATGATTACCCTGAATGGATCATGAAACTTCCTGATGACTTTACGCCCAAAGGATTTAATTGGGCGAATACAAAAGAAGCGCCAACTGTACGAGCTGTTGATAAGGCGTACAAAAAAGATGAAACATTTGTAGCGGTTATCGATGGGTTTTTGGTTTCAGATAACATTGATATTATGGCGATTAAAACTTATGATAATTTACAATTTGAAAATTCTGATCATCATCCTGTTGTTTTGAATTTCAGATTAAACTAAACACTTTGAAAAGTGTTTTTTTTTATCTTAATTGACAAATCACCAATCATATGATAAATTATATATATGAAAGATAGTTAATATGAAAGGTGGAAAGATAACAATGCATTTACTAGATAAAGACATTCAAGAAACAATGACAGAATTTTTTAAAGCATTGGCCCATCCCAACCGATTACAAATTTTATTTTTGTTAAGAAATAAAGAATTATCGGTCACAGAAATTTGTGAGGTGATGGAGTTGGAACAAAGCTATATATCGCATCAGCTAAAAAATTTAAAGAATACAAACTTAATTAATCGCTATCGTGATGGAAAGCAAATGAAATACTTTCTATCAGATAATCACGTTATTGATTTACTTGATTTAACAAAAGCACATTTAAAGGAGGAAAATTGCAATGAGTAACCATAATCATGACCATCAATCAATCGGTCTTACATCACTTCAATATTTTATGTTGGGTTTAATTTTGTTTATTGTTGGCTTATTTATGAAAAATATGACAATAAAACTAGTACTCAATCTCTTATCAATTATATTGGCAGGTCATCATATTATTTTTGAAGGGATTGAAGATACGATTCAGCGTACAAAAGAGCAAAAAAAGTTTACGCCAAACATTCACTTGTTGATGACTGTTGCGGCAGTCGGTGCCTTGATTTTGAGAGAATATAATGAAGCGGCGTTACTTATTTTAATTTTTGCAGGCGCTCATTTTTTAGAAGACTATGCAGAGAATAAAAGTAAAAAAGAAATAACCAGTCTTTTACAAATGAATCCAACAACTGCCCGGAGAAATACGGACAATGGTGAAATAGAAATTGTGGATGTGAATGACTTAAAAGTAGGAGATATCCTCACTGTCTTAAATGGTGATCAAGTTCCGACAGATGGGAAAGTCTTAACAGGTAACACCTCAATTGATCAATCATCCATTACAGGTGAAAGTATCCCAGTTGAAATATCAGTTGGTGATCAAGTTTTTGGTAGCACTATTAATGGAACAGGAACAATCACGATGGAAGTAACAAAGGCCTCAAGTGACACTGTTTTTGCTAAAATTATGGAACTTGTAAGTCAAACACAAACAGATGTATCTCAAACGGCTGCATTTATCCAACGCCTTGAACCAATTTATGTTAATTGGGTATTCATCCTGGCGCCTGTATTTTATCTCTTGGGTATTTATGGTTTTAAATGGGGACATGATATTAGTTTCTATCGAACCATGGTATTCCTAATTAGTGCAGCACCTTGTGCGTTAGCTGCAACAGATATTCCTGCAACTCTATCAGCGATTTCTAATTTAGCCAAAAATGGAATTCTATTTAAAGGGGGTTCTTATTTATCCAATTTATCTGACTTAGAAGCCATCGCTTTTGATAAAACGGGAACCTTGACCGAAGGAAGACCAAGCGTTACAAATATAAAATTCGTAAATGAATACAATGAACAAGAGATTAAACATTACGAAGCTATGATTGCATCGATGGAACGTCAATCTAATCATCCCCTAGCACGAGCAATATTGTCTTATTTATCAAGCGCATCCGAATTAGAGCTTGAGGTTGAGAATATCATCGGTGTAGGACTGAGTGCCAAATATCAAGATAAAGATTACCTTATTGGTAAACCAAGCTCATTCACAAATACAAACCAGGAGATAAACGATTATACTAAACGCTATGAGCGTGAAGGGAATACTGTTGTATACTTTGCTGAAAATAATCAAATTGTTGCTTTAATAGCGATTAAAGATAAAGTAAAAGAAACAGCAAAAACAGCGATCGATTATTTTAAAGGGAATGATATTCATACAGTTATGATTACTGGCGATGCAACGATGACTGGCGAAGCAATCGCTCGCGAACTTGGCATAGACGAAGTTCAAGGAAATGTATTACCGGAAAACAAATCAGAAATAGTTAAAAACCTAAAAGAAACCTATGGAATTGTAGCGATGGTTGGGGACGGTGTGAATGATGCACCAGCCCTTGTTATGGCGGATATTGGGATAGCGATGGGAGAAGGAACGGATATTGCAATTGAAGTTGCTGATGCTGTGTTAATGAAAAATGATTTAAAGAATATTGAAATCACCCATAAAGTATCCAAGCGACTACGAAAAATTGTGATTCAGAATATAATATTCGCGATGGCCGTAGTCCTCTTCCTTGTGATTGGTAACGTCTTTGGTTTAATGAACATGTCAGGAGCGGTATTAATCCATGAAGGCAGTACACTTGTTGTTATTTTAAATGGATTAAGAATGTTGAAACAAACTCAAAAAAACTAGATTCAATCGAATCTAGTTTTTTTAATAGAGAACTCAGGTTTGATCAGTTTCTAAATGTCTGATTAACCATATAGTTAAAGACATAAGGATTAAACTAAAGATTAATAAAATTATAGGTAAATAAGGATGGCTTTGAAAGGGTAAAGCGATATTCATGCCATAAAAACTGGTAATAAATGTCGGTATTGAGAACAGAATCGTCAAAATACTTAGTCGTTTAACATAATTATTTTGCTTTTGAGAATAGATTAAGTCAGAAATATCAATCAATGAATTGATTTCCGATTGAATTGTTTCAAGTTCGTATGTTATTTCTTCAACGCTTAATTTCACGTTTAGATGATCAACATCCAAAAGACAATGATTGGTCTCATAGATAAAAGTGGTAATGTTCTCTAATGATGCTAAGGTAGCTTTTAAATAATGAACATCCTGATTAAGTTTGAGCAGTGTCTCAAGTTCCTCTTTAGAGACGGCACCATCAATTGACTGTTCTTGAATAGACAATAGCCCCTTTATTTTTGATTTTTCTTCAATTGTTTCACTAATAAACTCAACAAGAACATCTTGCAACGACATATCATCAAATAATTCACCGTGGGAATCCTTCACGATTGATTGAGTTTCCAGCAAGTTTACACAGTAAATATTATTCGAAATTGGTAAGGATAGCTGTACGGTGTAATCCTTACTATTAGACCGTTCTATCCACATTTTATTAGAATATTTCAAAGCCTTCATTTAACTCACCTCTTATAAGTATTATAACAAAATAACATTGAAAATAATTTAAAATTTGCAATACATAGGCTAGCAATGTATAATATACATAGAGAGACAAGGTAGGTGTAAATCATGAAGCACAATAGAGAATGGTTAAGGACAGGATCACAGTTAATGATATTATCGTTAATTAATGAACAAGATCGTTATGGTTATGAGATTGTTCAGGAATTAGAAAAGCGTTCAAATAATATTTTCGAGATGAAAGAAGGGACATTATACCCAATTCTTCACCGATTAGAGAAAAAAGGTTATTTGAAGTCTTACACAAAAACGATGGAAAATGGTCGAAAAAGGAAATATTATCAGATTACAAAAGACGGTGCGAAACAATTGCAAGTTGACAAAGAAACATGGACTGAATTTTCAGAATCCGTCAAAATGGTTGTTGATGGCAAAAGAATGACATTTGATTAGTTTAATCAATAAAAATAGAGTAAAGGGGGCTTGTAATTTATGGGTATCAGTCCAAAACAACAATATATTGACAATATATTAAAAAATGTAAAAAACTATTTTTACCATGAACGAATCAAAAATGAATTACTCGATCATATTGAGTCTAAAATAGATAATTTAACAGACCAAGGACTCTCGATTGAAGAGGCAGAAACAAAAACAATTTTAGAAATGGGTTCAGCAGAAGAAACTGCTATGGAATTTAATCAAATATATAAATTCCATCATGATCTTATGGTCATTGTTTCGCGACTCATGTTCATGGTTGGGGTTGTTGTATTTATCACTCAGATTCTCTGGCCACTGGGAAGAATCTATAAAGAGAGAATTGATGATCTAAAGATCATGAATAACTTCACTCAGCAAATAATTGAACTAAAACATCTAGAAAGCAACAAAGTCAATATTAAAATTAATTTAGGAGATGATGTGATAAAAATTGACCGTATTCTTTGGAGCCACGATTCAGATGATCTTATCCTAAGAAAATCCCCGAATTTTTCGTTACAACGTGTTTCATTTAAGACTCAGTCCTACTATTATCCCTATAATTATTGTTCTGAAGAAGGGTGTAATAGTGGTGTAGAGATTGAGGTGCCGAATCAGTATTATCAAGGTTTTGAAGAAGAGACAATTATTTATTTACATGGTGAGTATTTTTTAACGATCAAAGATGGTAAAAAACTGGATGACCTCAAATTTACATTATATTCTGGTGACAGTATTTCAGAATTAAAGCAACAAGTTCAAATTGATGATATTCCTAACTTGATTGGGGTGAAACCATGAGTAAAACACGAAAATCAATCATATATTTTAGTGTTGGAGCAATTCTTATCTTCATGAGTTTATGGCTTTTAGAGTATAGACTCCATCCTCAACAGGTGGTAGATTTGGAATTTGAGAGAAATAATTTAAAATCTGGAACGTTATTGCATGAGTTTAAAACAAAAAAAGTACAATACAGATTGTATGAAACAGATGACTACTATGTTTGGATGGGGATTTCTAAAACAGGTTTTTTATGGCGAAATGATCAAAGTAAAGTAAATCCTATTCATAATGAAACTTTTGGGGAAATGGCGGGAAGTTTCATCATAAAAGAAAAAGAAAATAATATTTTACTTTATTTCAATGATTATCAAGATACGTCTGTCTACCATGAAGATGATCCAAACAATGCAAGAACATTTCTTGCCATTAATAATGCTAAAGAAAATATCATGGTTAGTTATGATGGCGAATCTTTTAAAAACAACCCAATGAATAAGAAGGACGGAAAAGTGTCCATTCTAAAAGAAAGTCCAACAAAACAAAAATACAATGTTTTTAAAGATGTTGAAGATTATTACTTTAGTAATACGTTTGAGTTCTATACGGTCGATGGTAAAACATATAAAATAAATGATGATGTTCGACTCTTCAATGAATATACGATTGACCAGGAATCAAAATCAAAAATCTGTTTCAGAGAAACATGTAAAATTCATGATGAAAGTAGTGGGTATGAAATGATTGATAGTACCCTTGCTTCGATGTGGTTTGAGGAAGACAAGGTTTATGATTTTATCGATTCGTTAGAAGAAATAGGTAGTTTGGAATTAAAAAATCTTGATAATTCAAATGTTATATTTAAAATGATGAAAAATAATAACAAATACTATTTCGTCAATGAAACAAAAAAAGAACTCTCTCTTAAAGAAGATGATGTTGGCTATAATGATCTTGTTTATCGAGTTTATGATGGTAAAGTCAAGATGATTCTTAAATTCTTTGATGAGCAATCACAATGAGAGGAGGATGAGTTGATTGTTAATGTGTGCAGTAGAGGTAAGTCTATCGTTAAGAGATTCTCAAGTCCACTCGTTAAAAGATAAACGGAGGATAGTTTCAGCAATTTTAGCTAAAACATCACAGAAGTTTAATGTATCTATTTCAGAAATAGCAGAGCATGACAATCTCAATGAACTTATTCTTGGTATTGTGAATGTATCTAGTTCAAAACGTCAAAGTGAACAGATCATTCAAAGGTGTTTAAACTTTATAGAACATCAATTCAATTATGATATTATTGATGTTTATTATGACATATAAAAATCGGTGATTTTCAACAATCACCGATTTTGTATTTACTAAATAAATTCTATAATTCTATAGGAACCATCATTCCACTCAATCCCTGCAATATCATCAAACGAATTAAAGCCGTTAATCTTAACAAACTGCTCGAGTTTTTCAACAGTGCACCCAACATGCTTTAAGTTATCAAAATAAACGACCTTATCGATTATGAGTGGGATAATTGTATTATCATCATTACTTTTACTAATAAACGTTACTTGTCCGTTTTGTTCAATGGTTGCTCTTGAAATGGTTTTAATATCATAAACA
The DNA here is from genome assembly GCF_009828835.1 of Erysipelothrix urinaevulpis. Taxonomy (GTDB): domain Bacteria; phylum Bacillota_I; class Bacilli_A; order Erysipelotrichales; family Erysipelotrichaceae; genus Erysipelothrix; species Erysipelothrix urinaevulpis. The sequence goes on along the minus strand of NZ_WTTB01000002.1, from coordinate 313,874 downwards.
TTTTGAATTTTTAATTTTAGATATAAGTCTGGAAGATTGATTTTTGCTTTTTCAATTCCTGAACGAATTATTTTTCCATTTTCAATAACGTCAATCGCTTGTCCATCGATTAACGAACGAACAACGGCTGATTTTTTTCGCAAATATGTAATCGATAGAGTTAGAATACCCCAAATCGTTAAAACAAAAATAAAATCTATAATTTGAATTGATTTATTAAAAAGAACGCTCCCGACAATGCCACCAAGAATATAATTATTGATTTGATCAAATGGTGAAAGCGGCGCAAGATTCCCTTTCCCTGACCATTTCATGATCATAATTGCATAAGTAATTCCAATCATAAGTTTTATAGTAACATGTATATAATCCATTATCTTCTCCTAATTGTTGATCGGTATGGAAATAAGAACCTCAAACTGTTGATCAAATACTTCAAATTTAATCAAACCATCATGTTCCTCTACAATTTTTTTTATTTGATTGACACCTAAACCATCGTGGTTTAATTTACTTGATTTTAAACCTTTATTAATGGCATGATCAAAAGGATTTTTTATACTGACATCAAGCCAACTGTCATTCCAAATTGCAGAGTGAATAGTAATGGAGCGTTTTGAGTGTTCGAGTTTACTGACGGCTTCATAAGAATTCGTTAGAAGATTTGAAAAAAGACGAATTGACTCAAACGGATCAATGTTCGTAATGTCCCAGATAAGGAGGCACTTAAAATCAATGTGGGATTTAAGACACAACTTATTAAAGTTATATAAGTAAGTATTTAATAATTCATGATCGCTGAAGTTAATTTGATCTTTCGTGTTTTTATCAATTTCTTCATTTAGCTCACTTAACATCTGTTGATAAGAATCAGAGTCACGATCAAGCGATTCAAAGTGATTCGCCAATTGTTTTAAGTCATGCCTGAGTGATTGAATGTTTTGCTCCATTTGATTTAAATCATCTTTACGAATTCGATCACTTGTTAAATGATCCTGTAAGATCGTTAAATTATCACTATCGACCGTTAACCTGATATAGTCTAATAATGAAGAAAACAGATAATGATTGAGGAATAACCCTAAAATAATTGCAATAATAATTATGATGTAAACATCTCCCTTGAATGTACTAAGATTTTCTTGCAAAAAGACAACAACCAAAGAACTGTATGATATTTTTACTGCGTTTAAAATTAATAAGTGATGTTTAGTTGTTTTATTTGAAATTTGTTGAAGAGGTGGTAATATTTTTTTATATAACCACGCCATCACTCCGATGCCAATCACAAAGACAAGTAACAAAAGAACTGATACAGTCTTTAACCCATAAAACATAAAGAAAATAGCACTCTCATTTGTTATCAAACCAAATAATGTTGAAAAAAACATAAGAAGAAACAGCAGTAGAAAGCTTAGGTCAACCGCAAGACTTAGGTGAATAAAATTAGAGTTTTTATCACTGTTTAATCTGTAATTTATGTAACCGATAAGGGTGAAAACAGGTCCAATAAAAAACAAAATGAAGTAGTATTTGATAACGTACTTAATCAAAAAAACACTCACTAAAAATGAACACGATAACTTCAGTATGTTAATGAAACTCATTGATTTTGACTGATCAGTTCTCAAATACTTGTAACTGATGTATATAGGGAATGCCCATAGGTATAATAATAAAAATGTATAGGCGATTATTGTCATAATACCAACTCCTAATGGTGATTATCATCATCTCTTACTCTTATTGTGCAACAAAATGTATACAATTGCAACGAAAGTTGAAAAAAGCATGACGGTTTGTCACGCTTAATCTTTGTATGTAAATGTTTTATGAGCAAATAGACGAACCAATACAATTGAACACAATGTGTATAAAACAAAGAAAACACTCATATAAATAAAACTTTGGGGTTTCGCAAGAAATTCTGAACTATTAAATACAAAGAGATAAATGATAATTTTTGATAAATTATACGGAATAGATTTAGCCTCTAGTTTTAAATTGAAAGGAGAAAGTAGGTAATACATAAACAAGTAATGGAGATTAAAAAACATTGAAATGATGAAGAGATTGATAATAAATGAGAAAAGGTTAAGGGTACTGGAACTTGGAACCATAACTTTCCAAATGATTAAGAAGACTGTTAAGGTCATCACAGGAACAATTCCAATGTAGATAGAGGATTTAACCCTTGAGAGGTACTGTCTCCAAATCACTTCCTTACGACGATAAAAAGAATAATGTAAAAGGCTATAGTCAGCGTTTATATAATAAGCTTGTGTGATTTTTTCACCGATATTCGTAAAGTAATAAAAGAGTAGAAAAGCTTTGGTAAATAAAAAATAGACTGATTCAAACACGTCACCATCGCCCAAAATTGCTTTAGCATTCGGGTCAATGTTTTGTATATAAAAGAGTAGACCAGTTAATAAACATGCAAAGGAAAAAACAAGAAATGTTAATATTTTTAAAGGTTTTAACCAAATCCGTCGATGTCGATTCATAAATAAATTATTAAAGTATGAATAGCCTTTTGATTGAGTCAGATAAGATTGACTTGCCTCAACATCTACCTCTTGATCCACTTGGACATGAGTAAGTGACTGATTACTGACTGTCGCTAATAGTTCATCCGCATTTCGAATATTTTGTATCATAATTGTATTGATAAATTCTGATGTTTTTAACTGTTGATAATCATGTTGTTTTCGTAAGATGTAAAGTAACATACTCATCAAAGCGATTGAAAATTTTAGATAAGTGTTCAATTTTGATAAAGACAATAAAAATATAAAACAACTAAAGAGAATCATTTGTCCTGTTTTTAATAAGGTTGTCCGACCCTTTTTGTGTTTGTGGAAATATGAGAGAGTATCAATTTCGCCATAATAACAAAAAAACGCTACAAATATCACACCTGCTAGTGCAAGGGGGAAACTTTTACCTAGAATTATAAATGCAAAAAACACAATACAAGCATACACGATTCGATCGACGAAAATTTGAAATAAGCTCGCTTGATACACTTCTAAAAAAGGAATTTTAAAGGATAAGAGACAAAGTTTTTTTGTTTTGGAAAACTGCAAGGCTTTACTCTCATAATTACCTAAATATAAAAACGTTAACCAAACCGAAAAAAGAATATTTTTCTGGTTTAAATTTAGCCAACTTTGATTAAAGAAAGACATCGACTTGATGAGTGAGTCAAGGGTAGAGGCAATGAATAGCACCATTAGCATATAAAAAAATTTAAAAACAAACAATTTAATTATTGACAAAACCTTATAGACTTTGACATAGCTATCCTTTTTTGAATAATCTGAATAGACATAAGGAGAAACAAAGGGTTTTGTAAGAAAAAATTTACTTAAATAATATAAGAACGTGTTCACGCCTAAGCGATCATGGATCTTTTGGATAGTTTTATTGTGATTCATGGTTTAGTTTCTCCATAATTTCAGCTTCAAATTCTTCATTGCTTAAACGATCAACTTCAAGTTCCTCTAATTGACCATTATGAAGAATTACAATTTTATCACAGATATCCGTTGCAATTTGCAGGATGTGAGTTGATAAAATCATAATGCACGATTCTTTAATGTTTATTAATTCTTTTTTCATTTCCATAGATGCAACAACATCGAAAGAGGTGAGGGGTTCATCCAATAATAAGATTTTTGGTTTAATTAAGATTAAACATAACATCTGAAGTTTGTTTTTCATCCCAGTCGAGTAATCTTTAATTAAACGATGGCGATCATCTGTTGTAAATTGAATACGATCAAAATACACATCGATATCATTTCTATTTAATCCTTTAGATTCGTGTATATCGGCAAAAAACACCATGAATTCATAGCCAGTCATAAAGTCTGGTAACATGGGGGTTGTATAAACAAAACCAACATCTTGATTTGTGATGTCTTGATTATCATCAAAGTAGATTCTTCCGCTATCACACTTGATTTCTTGACTTATGCAATTAAAGAGCGTTGTTTTACCAGAACCATTTCGCCCCAATAAACCATAAATTTTGCCTTGTTCAAATGAAAAATTCACGTCATTCAAGACGTGGTGTTGATCAAAACGTTTATTTAAATTTTCAATTATAAGTTTCATATGTTCTCCCTTTACTTACTTAACTAAGACAATGATACAATAATATCCTCTAATCATCAATAATAAGCGATTAAATTGTTGGATTTATTGCTATAATAGAATATGAACAACTAAAATAGAAGTGGAGCAGAGTATGATGTATAAAATGATATTAATGGATATGGATGGTACTTTGTTAAATTCAGATAAAAAAATTGACAATGAAACAAAAAACGTTCTAAAAAAAATGCAAGCTGCAGGAACACGGATTGTCTTAGCTTCAGGGAGACCAACAAAAGGAATGTATGATTATGCACTTGAATTAGAAATGGATCGTTTTGATGGTTACCTTATTTCTTACAATGGTGCTTGTTTGTACTCGATGAAAGAAGATAGAATTATTTGGGATCGATACTTACAAATTAATGAAGTCAAAGAAATACTGGCTCATTTAGAACAATTTGACGTCATCCCAATGCTAAATGACGATAGGTATATGGTTGTTGAAGATGTGTTTAAAACAATTGAAATTGAAGGGGATCTAACATTTAACGTGATTGAATATGAGTCTCGAGGTGGAGGGTTCTTGCTCTTTGAACAGGCTTCCCTTCAAGACTGGGTGAAGAGCCCTTGTTATAAAGTATTGGTAGCAGGAGACGAAACGTATTTACAAACAGTTCAGGATGACCTGGCTTTGCCATTCATTCAAAAGTACACGTGTGGATTTACTGGGTCGTTTTATTATGAATACACAGCGATTGGTGCAGACAAGGGGCAAGCCTTCGACCACCTCTTAGATTACCTTAAAACTAATAACAAAGAGACCATAGCTTTTGGTGATGGTATGAATGATATCAGTTTACTCAAACGAGTTTCTGTATCGGTTGCAATGGAAAACGCACCTCAAGAAGTTAAGCACTATGCAGACTATATCTGTGAATCCAATGATGACCAAGGAATTGCAAAGTTTTTATTGAAATAGAAAAAGAGGAAAAAACGTGAATATACAAAAATTAGGAAATACAGAAATTAAAGTTGTCCGTCTTCGAGATGACTTAGACTTAGATTTGGAAGAAATTGTTCCGATTTATTCAGACCAGGATAAAAAGATTGTATTAGTTAAAGGAGAAAATCAAGCAAAAGTGTTCATTTGTTATGTGAAACAAAACGAATATAAAGTGTTAACACAGTTTGAAGAAGGGGACCTTGACAGCCTTCGCATTGATTATCTTAATGATTCTCTTTTAACTTATGAATATTTTAACGAAGATGTCCTGTCTGTGGGTGTGATTGATTGGATAAAAAATTCAAAGGAAGAATTGTATCAAACAAAAGAGGATGAAGAAGTTTTGGTTTTATCACCAAACTATGTGTTGGTTAAAAATGCGCGTGAAGCAGGATTTTTTGAAGCGGATACATGGCATTATGATCTGGAAAAAGAACATATTTATCTCCATGATGTTTTGAGCAAAGAGAGCTATGAGATACTTGATCATCGCCTTAAGGATTCGTTTTTTACAAAGTATAATTATTTTTTATCCAAGCATAACAATTCGATTCATCTCATGCATGTACCTTATAATAAAGACCCTTACGAAGAGGAAATTAATTTCCACAATAATCAAGGGTCAAACGATGTTATTTGTTCAATCGATATAAAAACATTAATTGAATCACTCAAAGATCAAGCGAAAGAATTAAGTTTAGATATAATAAAAGAATTGCAGGCGTATGAGTTTGTTTTTGAAAATAATAATCAAGGATATTTATACTATAACTTTAAAGACAAAGTGGTTAAATCATGTAAAATTGAACATGGAGAATATCAAGAAACAGGGAAAGCATTTAATTATACGCAAGTTCCTCAATTGATGGACTTAGCCTTTGTTCAAAATGAATTTGTTTATTTCGATGAGGGCAACACTGTGTTTATTGACAGAGACTATCATCCAATCGAACATGGACTCAAAGATACATTTATAGCTTTTGATTCAAATTACTATGTTTTTAGTTCTTGGACAGAGGATTTTGAAGCAGATCTTTATGAAGATTGGCTGATTGTTAGAGATGTTACCGGTAAAATTCATCATAAGGAAGTTGGCTATGCAGTCTATGATCAAACACTAAATTTATTATTTATCTTATAAGAGAGCATATGATTTGAAAGTATCTCAAATTTTAGATATTATCAAACTAGATTGGAGAAGAAGATGGACGAGACCTTAAGTTTAAAACTATTTGTTGTCATGTCAAAAGCGATGAAATCAGTTGAACAAGCTGTTGAAAAAGAAATAAAAAAACTAGGTATAAGTCCAAGTGAGTTTGGTATTTTGGAAGTCCTGTATCATAAAGGGGAGCTGCCAGTGCAAGAGATTGCTGAAAAAATCCTAATATCCAGTAGTCGTATTGCTTATACACTAAAACAACTTGAAACTAAAAATTTAATCAAGCGCCGAAAATGCAATGTCGATGGCCGTGTATTTCACATAAGTTTATCGATGAATGGGTTAAATTTAATGGACGATGTTTTTATAAAACATAAACAAGATTTAGTTAGAATATTTTCTGTGCTCAATGATGATGAAAAGAAAACAATGATAGAATCATTAAAAAAACTAGGTTTATCGATCTGAAACTTCAATATATTTGAAAAGGAGATTGTATGAAAAATACAAATTTAGCAATTATTGTTTACTCAATGAGTGGAACAAATTATCAAATGGCAAAATGGGCCAAGGCAGCAGCCGAAGAAAAAGGGGCAAATGTCAGACTTGTAAAAGTTCAAGAACTAGCACCTGACGCAGTAGTTCAAGGGAATGAAGTTTGGAAAAATACAACTGAAATGATGAAAGATGTTGCACTTGCTTCATCAGATGATATTGAATGGGCAGATGCTATTATTTTCTCAGCACCAACACGTTTTGGAAATGTTCCATCACAATTAAAGCAATTCATTGATATTCAAGGTCCAATTTGGAGTCAAGGTAAAACAATGAATAAAGTTGTTTCAGCAATGACAAGTGCTGGCAATATGCACGGCGGTCATGAAGCAACAATTGTCTCTCTTTATACAAGTATGATGCACTGGGGTGCAATTATAGTACCACCTGCATATACAGATGAAGTAATCTATAAAGCAGGTGGAAATCCATACGGAACAAGTGTTACGGTGGATCAAAATGGTCAAATGATTGAAGATGTTAAAGATGCAGTTTATCATCAAACTGTTAGAACTCTTGAAATTGCCAATAAAGTTAAATAATAATTAAAGGAGCTGATGCTCCTTTTTCATTTTCTTTTTACAATTGTATCCTTTAGATATGGTATAATTAGCACAGGTTTAGGTGATGAGATGAGGTATTTTTTAGATTATGTGGTCATTCTTTTAATTATTTTTTATGGTGTTAGACCCAAAATGGCAAGATTAGATAGGAAAGAACAGGTGCTGCTCTTTCTTTTTAGCGCTTATTTGATTGGTGTTTATGCCGTTACGTTAATGCCGTTTAGACCCTTGAGTCATCTTTGGTCATCAGGTTTTTCTTTTTCATTGCATACTGAAGCTTTCGGTGATGTTATCAATTCTCGAGGGCCGGCAATGCGCGAAGTGTTACTTAATATAATCATGTTTATGCCGTTTGGTTTTTTATTCCCAATAGTTCAAAGTGAACTTAAACATAAAAAAGTTACCTTTCCTAAAATAACGGTCTATTCATTGATGTTTAGTTTACTTATCGAATTTTTACAGATGTTTAACACATCAAGATCAAGTGATATCACAGATTTAATAACCAATACGATCGGTGGAGTCATTGGCTATATGCTATACTTTATTATCGCAAAACCGCTGCTAAATGAACTAAAAGGGGAGAATAAAATATGAAAAAAATTATGACATCAATTATTATTTTACTCGCATCACTTTCAATGGTGGTATTTATTAATACGTATACTGTGAATGATCTTCGCACTGAAGCGTCTCATGCTTTAGTTGAGAAGGCTATTGATCAAGGAATTGATCGCTTAGTCGCAGAAATTAATGCCATTATTCCCTTGCAACAGGAAGAATCTGTGCTTACGCTAAAAACGAAAATTAAAGAAGATCCTGCCGTGAATTCATTAATTGATAAATATTCATTAATTATCATTCATGACCTTGCAAGAGAAGAAATTGATACATCGATCAATGAGGATGTCCAAGGTGTTTTAAAAGAATATAATAAAGAGATAGTCGGGTTAACTGGAGATTTAATCAATCCAGCATACAGTGAAATCATTATAGATCAAGTCGTGAAACGAATAGATTTTGATGATGCTTATCGTCAAGGTTTAGAAACTGTAAAGGAAAAAACTGGACCTGATAAACTTAAAATGATTAAAGCCATTGACTTTTTCTTTGCAAATATAAAAGACATTCGGTTGATGAGCGGTATCATCACCATGGTTTCGATGGTATTAATCATTTTTATCAATAGGGAATTAAAGAAAATACTTCAATCCTTTGGGTTGATTGCAGGCTTAGCATTCCTGCTGAATCTTGGCACCTCATTGATTGCGAAGGGGCTTTTAAATAAGATAGATCCAGGACTTGCGGCCCAGGTCAATATATCAATTATCAATCCGTTTACATTAACGTTATTAATCGTCATGGTTATTTCTATAATCCTAAAAAATATACTAAAATCACGAAGTCAAGGATAAAATTTGGCTTCGTGTTTTTTTTATTGTTGAGATTTTAGACTTTCTAATATAGATGTATAGTTGTATTGTTCAGCATAATCAATGGCACTTTTTTGGCTATTGTCTTGAAGAGTCGGATCAGCACCATGTTCTATGAGTAACTTTACAATATCTTGATATACTTCAGAACCATCCCCCAATGCTACAGCTTCAATTAGTGCGGTATATCCGAAATTATTTTGAAGGTCGATGGGCTCTTTTCCATAATCTAAAATTAGACGAACAGTGTCAATATGACCTTTTTCGGCAGCAGGAATCAATGTGTTTCCGCCATAACGATTACGGATATCATAATCAATTTCAGCATTTTGATACATATAGTCCAAAATCTCAAGACGACCTTCAGCGCCTGCATAAAGATATGGCGTGTCGTGGAGTGAATCGAGCATATTAACGTTTGCCCCTTGGTCAATAAGATATTTTGCTGTTTCAATATCATTACTTTGAACAGCAATCATTAAAGCATCTGATTTGTTCTGAGTGTTTATATTCTGTGTGTTTGACACAATAACGTCCTCCTTATTATGATTTGTATAAAAATATATTCCAAACACCAGTATGATTAAGAAAAGTGATAAAAATATAAATACCTTATTCATTGATTAAAGTTCCTTTAACCATAACTTTTCGATCAAATTTTATACGGGCAATAAGCTCGGCACTGCATGATGCGTTGGTAAATAAAATACTTGCTTCGTCATTTAAAACAGGCCATTGTCTTACGCCGTTTTTATCAAGAGGTGTTACACCTCCGGTGACATATTTTAGGCTTTGTGAAAGGCCAAACTCATCAACTCTTTGAAAAACCTCGGCTCCTCGACTGCTTCGCTCAATTAAATCACCGCTTCCAAAAGGGGACCAATGATCATTAATGTTATCGTTAATGATATTACACTTAACATTATATTTATCTAAAAGAGGCAAAGGAGGCTTTGAAGTGTTAAGCGGAACCGTTGTATTAATAGTGATGTTTAATGAACTTAATGATTGAAGCGTTGCCTTCAAATCTTGTTCATTGAAGTCGCCTAGACAATAGGCATGACTAATTGCGACTTTACCTTCAAAACTGTGTGCTTGAGTTCGTTTAATAATCTCGTTGATTTGCCACAAACCTAAAGTTCCCCGGTCATGCAAATGAATATCAATTTTTTTATCGTATTTCTTTGCTAAAGAAAAGGTCGTATCTAATACTTGAATGGCGTCACCATCTAAACTTGCTGGATCAACACCCCCAAGTGTACTTACATAGGGTAATGCTAAGGCTTCTTCTATAAGATGAACAGATTTTAGAAAGCCATGTTGAGGGAACACGACAAGGTCGTAGTCTAGTTTGTAACGGTTATCTTCTAATACTGAGTAAATTTTTTCTAGATTTTGTAACTGAATAATGGGGTCGACGTTAACATGAACTTTTAAATAAGTTGCTCCAAAAGAACAAACGAGATCGATTAAGGCTTGAGCTCGTTCTTTACTTGTTTCTAAAAAATCATTCAAAAAAAGTTCTTCCTCTTTAATTCGTTCTTCAACAGAATTTAGATCGATAACTGATTGCCAAGGACCGCCATAATGAATCTTATCTAAATGAATGTGGTGATCTTTTAAGGCAGGCAATGCTAAATAGCCATTCATATCAACGCCCCCCTCAACAAAGCCTTCTTTAATGTCTTTAATAAGACCCTGTTCGATAAAAAGCGACATGTAAGTTGTATTTGTTTGATTATTGCTTAGACTTTCTTCTAAACGTAAATTTGTATACCACATAACGATCATCCTTTCCTCTCTCTTTAAGAAAATTGTAAACAATTAACGAAAGACTAGCAAATAAAGTGAATGTGAAAGTTTTGTGTTAAGGTGTTAATTTATAGCATACACGACTTCATTCATGACAATTTCCGCTTGGAAAGGATTTTTTAAACGATAATAAAGATGTAATAAAACGATTTGTAGAATTTATACATAAAGATAGGAGACAGTAAATGAAAAAAGTTGTTTTGATTGGAGCGAATCATGCAGGAATAGCTGCTGCAAATACTCTGTTGGATACATATAAAGACTGTGAACTGACAATCTTAGATCGAAATACAAACCTTAGTTATCTAGGATGTGGAACGGCTTTATGGGTAGGGCATCAAATTCCGTCATCGGATGCGTTGTTCTATACAAATAAAGATGACTTCATTGCAAAAGGTGCAAACATTAAGATGGAAACCGATGTAAAAGAAATTGACTTTACTAATAAAAAAGTCCGTTATAGTGATAAAGATAATAACGAGACAAGCATTGATTATGATAAGTTAATTTTAGCAACCGGTTCAATTCCGATTGCGCCTCATATCGAAGGTAATGATAAAGAAGGGATCCATTTTGTAAAACTATTCCAAGATTCACAAAAAGTGGATGCACTCCTTGATCAGAAACATGTTAATAATGTCGTGGTTGTTGGTGCTGGATACATTGGAGTTGAAATGGCAGAAGCTGCCCGACGACGCGGAAAAAATGTTCGTGTTATTGAAGCAGCAAATACGTGCTTGAGTTCATATTACGACGAAGAGATTTCTGATGAAATGAACAAAGCAATGTCAAAGCAAGGTATCAAATTAAATTATGGTGAAAAAGTTGTGGAATTCAAAGGCGATGACCAAGTATCGCATGTGGTAACTGATAAAGGGACCTACGATGCTGAACTTGTTATTCTTGCCATTGGATTTAGACCAAACAACGAATTAGGGAAAGATCATTTAACACTTTTTGATAATGGTGCTTATCTTGTAGATTTACATCAACAAACAAGTGATGATGATGTTTATGCGGTTGGAGATTGTGCAACAATTTACTCCAATGCACTTCAAAAAACGACCTATATCGCACTGGCTACAAACGCAGTTCGTTCAGGTATTGTAGCGGGCCATAATGTTGGAGGTACGCCTTTAAAATCACTAGGTGTCCAAGGGTCAAATGGAATCTCAATTTATGGATACAACATGGTTTCAACCGGTTTAAACACTCAAGCTGCAAAAGATGCAGGTTTTGATGTCGTTTCAACAGAATTTAAAGATTTACAAAAACCAGGATTCATGGATGATAACAATGACGTCATGATTAAGATTTTATATGATCGAAACTCTCGTCGTCTTTTAGGAGCTCAACTTGCTTCATATACGGATATATCAATGGCCATCCATATGTTCTCGCTCGCAATTATGAAAGAAGTGACGATTGAAGAAATTCAACTCTTAGACATTTTTTTCTTGCCACATTTTAACCAGCCATATAATTACATTACAATGGCTGCACTCTCAGCAAGCGAATAAAATATCCCCCCCCCCTTCAGACTCTCACGTTAACGTGAGGGTCTTTTTCATATAAAAAGTTCGATACTTAAATTATAAAGTACCGTACTCTTCTTGATATAACAAGTAATTAGTTTCCGAAACACAGTAATGGTTATTGATACAAAAAATAATGTATAAATCCCGTTTTACTTTTGGATAGAGAGGCGCATTACCACTCAATGTCAAAATACGATTAGTATTCTCCACATTACATTTCGCTACGAGGCAAAGCTGAATGACTTTATCGCGACCAGGTTTTTTTGAACCATCAAATATCTGATAGGCATAGGTGCGATCTATGGTGGTTTGCTGTATTACATCTGCTTTGTTATAGTTTAAATCTTGATAAAAACTATTCAATAAGTCTAGAAAAGATAGAGATTTGATGTTTTTTTCAATTGTGTCTAAATCATCTCTTGAAGAATGTTTTAAGGCATGTAGCAAATTTTCGGTATCGTTTTTAATTTCAATCATCTCCCTTAGTATAATCTTATGATACAATGTTTATATGAAAAATAACACAAAACAAGCAAAAACACTAATAAAAGAAAACTATGCTAAGAAAATCTATTTAATTGAGACTGATAGCTTTAAACATGTTGTTAAAGAATATTATCAGCATGACAATGAAAATATTTATCAAATTCTTTTAAAATACAGTCATCCTAATATTGTCCCAATATATAAAGTTGATCGAGATGAAACAAAGATTATTGTTCACGAGAAGTATATAGGAGATATCACATTATCGGATATATTACCAATTAATAACCATGATATGTTATTAAATGTGTTATTGCAGATTTGTGATGGACTACTATTTCTCCATAGCCATGAGATCATTCACCGTGATTTGAAACCTGATAATATTTATTACTTGAATGGAAATGTTATTATCAATGACTTTGATATTGCTAAAATTGATGAAAATAAACATAGGAATAAAGATACGCATATGTTTGGCAGTGTTGGATTTGCTGCGCCAGAACAATATGGTTTTTCAAGGACGGATGAAAGAAGTGATATCTATAGTTTTGGTGCATTAGCTCAGTATCTTATGACAGGAGACCAAAATCAACCGATATCTAAGAAAAACCCCTTGAAGCCTATTGTTGATCGATGTATGGAAATCAATCCAGACGAGCGTTACGGTGATGTTAATGAATTAAAATTAGATTTGGAAAGAATTAAACTAGGTAAGTCCCAATATGCATTACCAGGATTTAGACGAGGAATTAAAAAGAATAAAATTATAGCAAGTATTGTGTATATCATTTTTATTCTTTTAGTTTTGGTTGCTGAAGATGGTAGTGAAGGCAATGGTCCTAAGAATCATCTTTCTGCGAAAATAGGATTTGCTTTTCTCATGCTTCCATTTTTGTTTATTCCCACAAATTATCTTAATGTTCACCGCTTTGCGCCAAGAAATATTAAGAAGCATAAGTTCATCACAAATTTTATGCTAATCGGAATGTATTACTTTCTAGTATTTGTAATTTTAATGTTTTTATCTCCTTTTTTATAATGTATGCTCTCAGCATACCAATATGATTTCAGATATTGATATAGTTTATAACGAACGGAGGTCAATATGAAAAGAATATTGCTTGCTCTTTTAGTACTTATTTTAATGAGTGCTTGTGCTAGTGAAGAGCGTGAAAAAGAACCTGTAAAAACTGAATTTAAAGTTGGGGAAACCGCAGTCATCGATGACATTAAGATTACATTGAATTCGATGAGAACAGTTAAAGGGGATGAATTTTTGAAACCTGAAGAAGGTACAGAGTGGCTTGCTTTAGATTTTACATTTGAAAATACAAGTGATGAATCGGTATATATTGCTGGAATTATGGATATAACTCTAAAGGATGACGAGGGTAGAGAAAAGGAAGTAAATATTTGGGGAGATAATGATGGTAATCTAGATGGTGATATCCTTCCTGGAGAAAAGATGAGAGGAGAAAAGGGGTTCGTTGTTACAGGCGATGAAAAGGCATTGAATGCTTATTATAAACCAAGTTTTAGCAGTAAAGATCCTCTTAAATTTATTGTAAAATGACAAAGAACAAGAAAAACAAACTTTTATTAGTTTCTAGTATTTTAACAGTCCTTTATATAATTTATATTATTTACTATATGGCAGGAAATTTAGGTGCGGGGAGTTCAGCTGAGCAGGCAGGTGCTGCTATTGCTTCGGCTCTTATCCTTCCACATATTTTGGCGACTGGAATTGCTCTTTTATTTAATGTCTTAGCTTGGAGTATGGGGCGTCGAGGCTTTGCTTTAACTTCTGGGATTATGTATGGAGTTGCGATGCTATTATTTCCATTTTACTTTATGTTTGTCATTATCCAAATGATTTTAACATTTGTTGCGTTTGCCAAGATGAAGAAAGAATGAGATGGTTATTACAAAAAGCAGGTTGATACTTATTCAACTTGCTTTTCTATGTTTTATCTTCAGGTAGTATCTTTAAATTTTTGACTTGTATGTGTTTTGTATGTATTTATTTTACTTTAGCTATGAAAAAAGCCACTCTAGAGTGGCTTTGATTATCTATTGGCAGGGGTAGCAGGACTCGAACCCACATTAACGGTTTTGGAGACCGTTGCTCTACCATTGAACTATACCCCTGTATTTGCTGCCTATAAATAATAACATAACGATATATCAATTTCAAGATGATTTTGCTATAATATTTAAAGAGGTGTTTATATATGAAAATCATTATGGATGAGCATGCAATCAAACGCTCAATGGTACGTATGTGCCATGAAATTATTGAAAAAAATAGAGGGTTAGAGAAGGTCGTTTTACTTGGGATTGAAACTCGGGGTGCAACTTTAGCATTCAGAATGGCAAAACTATTAAAAGAATTTGAAAATGTAGATGTGCCAGTGGCTTCTTTAGATGTTAGTTATTGGCGAGATGATATGAAATCAGACAGTGAAGCATTTCGTTTACCAATTTCGGTCCAAGATCGAGTGGTTGTTTTAGTTGACGATGTCTTATATAAAGGAAGAACGGCACGGGCAGCGATGGATGGCATTGTCTACAATGGTCGTCCACGTCAAATTCAGTTGGCAGTACTTGTTGATCGTGGTCATCGTGAGTTGCCAATAAGGGCTGATTTTGTGGGGAAAAATATTCCAACAAGTTTAAATGAAAAAGTTCGGGTTAAACTTGTGGAAGATGATAAAGACGAAGCAGTTTTATTATTCTAAATATAAAACCCCTATGATATGAACAGGGGTTTTATTTCAAGAGAGGAAGGGAAATAATGAGAATTGGATTATTTACGGATACCTATGAACCTGATATAAACGGAGTTGTTATATCGATTAAGACACTGAAAAATGCATTGGAGAAGTTGGGACACACGGTTTATATCGTTACGAATCAGCCCTCTATTACTCAAACATCGTATGACAATAACATTTTAAGGTTGCCAGGTGTAGAGTTAAAGTTTTTATATGGTTATGTGATGTCGAGTCCACTCCATATGCAAGCAATGGATTTTATTGAAGAAATGGATTTGGATGTCATTCATGTTCACTCAGAATTTGGGGTGGGTTTATTTGCCCGCTATGTTTCCAATACGTTGAGTATTCCGCTGATTTCTACGTATCATACAACTTATGAAGACTATACTCATTATGTCAATATTCTAGGATCGAAGATTATGGATCAATTTTCCAAAAAAGCGGTAGCGAAAATGAGTCGGTCATTATCGAAATCATCACAAATTATTATTGCACCTTCTGAAAAAACGAAGTTGATGCTTATGGGTTATGACATTAAAAAAGAAATTGTTGTGATTCCAACAGGATTAGATTTAGAACGGTTTAGAAATATTGATGAAGAAAAGCTTCTTGATATTAAATCTCAATATGTTAAAGAGGGTATTTTTCATTTTGTCTATATTGGACGATTAGCAAAAGAAAAGGGAATTGATGTAGTGCTTGAAGGGTTTGATGCCTTGCTGAAAACAAAGACTAAAGCACGCTTATTGATTGTGGGTGCAGGACCTTCAATGGATGATTTACAAGCTGATGTGAAGAAACGCGGTCTATCAAAAGATGTCGAGTTTATTGGCGCTGTTCCATCCGATGATGTTCCGTATTACTATCACATTGCTGATGCATTTACCTCAGCGTCCTTAACAGAAACTCAAGGTTTAACCTTTATTGAAGCGTTGGCGTGTGGAAAGCCTGTCTTTGCACGCCCAGATGAACCCTTGGAAGGAATTATTATTGATCAAGAAACAGGGTTTCTATTTGAAACATGTGATGAATTTGTTGTGAAAGCACAGGAGTATATTGAGAACCAAGAAGAATTAGAACCTGTATTTAGACAAAATGCTTTAAATAAAGCAGGAAGTTTTTCCAGTGAAGCGTTTGGTTTAGCGGTATTAGACGTTTATCAAAAAGCTTTAGATGTATTTTATGGTCGTTATGAAATTACGGAAATTGAAGATTTGGGTGATGAAGTATCGATTACACTTGATTCAAAAGGGAATGAAGAAATAATGTATGTTGACCCAATCCTTTTTGAAAAAAGAGAATTGGAGGTTGGTCAAGAAATGTCTCGTCATGAGATTGATGAAATACAAGCAGATCAAAATATTTATGAAGGTTATCAGTTAGCGTTAAAGAGAATTAGTATGAAAGATTTCACAAGTTTTGAAATGAGTGAGTACTTAAGCAAAAAGACTGAACTAAGTCCAGATCAAATCAAGGTCGTTATTCAATTATTAGAGAAGCGACGCTTTATTGATGATGAACGATATCTTTATGATCGTGTTGATTATTTACGGGATCAAAACAGAGGAAATCATTGGATATTAGAAGATATGATCAAACGAGGTTATGAGGAAGAAGAAGTCTTATCTATTTTAGAGAACGAGGACTATGACAACTATATTGAACGTGGTGTAAGAAGGGCAGAAAACTTTATGCAAGCTCAAACATCAGGGTCAATTCGCCAACGTGAAGATCGTTTAAAACAACATTTAGTCCGTCAGGGTTATGGCTTTGATGATGTTGGTCAAATACTTAATAACTTAACAGATGATTATGGAAAAGAACTTGAGTTAGAAAGTCTTAGAGATTTAATGATTAAAGCTCAAAGCAGATTTGAGCGACGCTATGAAGGAAAAGAAGTGAAGAACCGAGTCATACGCCATGCCTTATCAAAAGGCTATGACTATGATATGGTTTTAGAGATTATGAAGGAGTTTGAGAATGAAAATTAAAGAATTTACAAAAGGAGAACGTGTTACGATTGCTCTTTTAGTTGGACAAGTCACAAAAGGTGTGACCCAAAATGGAGCGCCTTATTTATCAGTTAATTTCCAAGATAACACTGGTGAAATTGAAGGAAAACTATGGGATGTTAAGCCAGAACAAGAAGAAATCTTAAAGGTTGGTATGATTGTTGAGGTTGATGCTGATGTACTGATGTATCGACAAAATTTACAATTACGCGTTCACCAGGCAAAGTCTTTGGATCAAGATGCTTTTGATCTTAGTGAATTTGTGCAATCATCTTCGTATGATATTACATTTTTAAAAAAGGAAATTGCAGGATTTGTCGAATCGATTGAAGATCCTATCTTAAAGGATTTAGTTGTCGGATGTTTTGCGTTTTATGGGGATAAGTTCTTTCAATATCCAGCGGCGACTCGAAATCACCATGATTTTGTAGGAGGGTTGGCAAGTCATGTCTATGGTATGGCAAAATTAGCAAATTCAATTTGTGAACTCTATCCAATTTATAATCGTGACTTATTGATGGCGGGAGTCTTAATTCATGACATGGGTAAAATTGACGAATATAGCGCACCGATTTTAAGTGAGTACACACCGTTAGGTAAACTTGTGGGTCACATCTCAATCATGCATGCGAATCTTGTTCACATTGCTCGTAATTTGGGGCTTGAAGATACTGAACAAACACTCTTGTTGCGCCACTTACTCTTATCCCATCACGGAGAGATGGAATACGGTTCACCTGTTGTTCCGTTAACAAAAGAAGCCGAGATGCTGAACTTCATTGATAACATGGACGCTCGAACCAATATGTTTGAAAAGTTCTATGATGATCAAGAAGAGGGAAGTTTTAGTCCAAGAATGTTTGCGTTAGGAAATCGAAATTTTTATAAAGCAAAAGGTGTTAAGTAAAAACACTTGACACCGCATTGAGTTATGCTATACTAATAAAGTAAAAATAAATATTCTAGGAGGAATTACGAAATGGCAGTTAAATTACGTTTAAGAAGAATGGGTTCAAAACAAAAACCTTTCTACCGTATTGTAGCGGCAGATTCACGTGCACCACGTGATGGTCGTTTTATCGAAATTATTGGATACTATGATCCAACTACGTCACCAGCAGTTGTGAAGGTTGACGAAGAATTAGCTATGAAATGGCTAAATGTTGGAGCGCAACCATCGGACACAGTGCGTAGTATCTTATCAAGAAACGGTATTATGAAACGTTTCCATGACGAAAAACTTAAGAAGTAATCATGAAAACAATTGAAGATGTTCTTTACGATTTAGTGCTTCCACTTGTGGAAGACGAAAAGAGTTTGAGTGTCCAAAGATTAGCAAGCTTAGATGAAAATGAAATCATTTTAACAATCTATGCTGAAAGCGCAGATATTGCTCGTCTAATTGGTCGTCAAGGTTTTATGGCACAAGCCATTCGCCAAACAATGTCAATTGGATCTAGAGTTTTAGACAAGCGTTTAAATATTAAGTTTGAATCATATTAAGGATGTCTAACAACATCCTTTTTTTGAAAGGAAATTTATGGAAAAAATTGTAATTGGAAGAATAAATAAGCCCCATGGCGTTATGGGGGAATTACGCGTCAGTGTTTATACGGAGTTTATCGAAGAACGATTCAAGATTGGGGAGTCGGTTTTTGTTGAAGTTAATGACTCGCTTGTTGAATACACATTAAAATCAATGCGAAAACATAAAGATATCTTTCTTGTCCAATTCGAAGGTATCAGTAATCTTAACCAGGTTGATCATTTAAGGAATGCGTTGATTAAGATAGATTATCAGGATCTGCATGATTTACCTGAAGGCCAGTATTATTTTGTTGATTTGGTCGGACTGGATGTTTTTGTTGAAAACAATAAAATTGGTGTTATTACAGAAATATTAGATATGCCAGCGCATCCTATTATTAAAGTAAAGACAAACGATAGAGAACTGATGATTCCTTATGTGGATCGCTTTGTAAAAAAAGTAAATCTAGAAGAAAATCGTATGGATATCGATTGGTTGGAGGGCTTGTAATGAAAATAAGCATTCTAACTCTTTTTCCAGACATGTTTACAGGCTTCATTGAAACATCAATCATAAAAAAAGCCCGACTTAAAGATTTGGTTGAACTGAACATCGTCGATATGCGTGCATTTACTGAAGATAAACACAATCGTGTAGATGATTATCCTTTCGGAGGTGGTGCTGGTTTAGTTTTAATGTGTCAGCCAGTTTTAGATGCCTTAAAATCAGTGCGAACAAAGGACTCCAAGGTCATTCTTTTATCACCACAAGGCCCAACCTTAAATCAAGCCATGGCTTATGATTTATCAGAAGAAAAAGATCTCGTTTTGATCTGTGGTCATTATGAGGGGTTTGATGAAAGAATTAGAGATTATATCGATATGGAACTATCGATAGGAGATTATGTCCTTACCGGTGGTGAAGTGGCAGCGATGGTTGTAAGTGATGCGATAATTCGTCTTGTTGACGGTGTAATCACTCAAGAATCACATGAAGATGACTCGTTTTCAAACGGACTCCTCGAGTATCCGCATTATACCCGTCCAAGAGTTTATGAAGGGAAAGAAGTGCCAGAAGTTCTATTAAGCGGTCATCATGAAAATATTCGTCAATTTAGGTTAGAGAAATCGTTAGAGAAAACATTGATGAATAGACCCGATCTTTTAGAGGGACGAGACTTTACAAAGGAAGAACAAAAAATAATGGAAAAACTAAAAAAATAACACCGCATCAACATGCAGTGTTATTTTTTTTAGATTGCTTCTATTGCTTTTTCTAGTTTGAAAATTGTCTTTTTACTAATGAGTAAATATAGAACTATTTCAATGATGATGACAACTAACATAAGGATCGCTGCAGTTATCACGCTAGGGTTTTTAAAGAGGACAAATCCTAATCCACCCAAGACAATAAAAGTTGTAAACACAGGGATGACAGATGTGAAATTCTGCTTCAAGGCCTGAGTCACATCTTCCCATACTAATTTAGGGGCGAGTGTATCGGTGAGAATCCCTTCAAGAGTACTTAAATTTGTTGCAAGTAAATTCGCAAACAATGAAACGACATACAAGACTGGATTCAATTTTAAAATAAATAAAATAGCGAAACTTATAATCACTCCAGGAATGACTGTTACTATATTTGCCACAACCATTTTCACATGCATGTATTCGACTAAATTGATGGGAAACACTTGATAATGTAACATGTTTTCGCCTTCACGTGTAAATGATGTTGAGGCAATGGTTGACATGGAACTCATAAAGTATGAAAGTGTAAAACTAATAACAACAGTTCCCATTAAAACTAACATAGGTTCAATTCCACGCAAGTATTCTTGGATAAATTCTAAAATCATGAGCACTTCGCCAGTACCTGCTTCTTTTGTAAACCCAATTCCAAGCGGAATTGCAATCGAAACTGGGAAAATAATCAAGACGACAAGGTAGTTAATGGCTAATGCAGGTGTTCGAAAGATGTTTCTCATGTCTGCATTGAATAAAGCTTTAAACGGTGTTCGTGTTCTGCTTTGCTTTTTAAGTGTACTATGTTTAATTTTTTTCTTAGATTTTCCAACTTCACCTGTAGCAAGTAATCCTTTGAAATATATTTTTTCCATGATGAACAGGGTAGCAAGGAAGATTACGAGTGAGATTGAAAGGCCTAGTAGACCTAATAATAGATTTCCTTGAGTAATAAAGCGCGCATACATCGTGATGTTTGGTATAAGGTTTGATATAGAGTTAATTAAAGGTCCATCGCTGCTAACAATTGTTGCAACCCAAGCACCTTGCTCACCATTCATTCCAGAAGAAAAACTAAAATAAAAAATGAGTACAAATGCAAAGATTGATGTAACATAAGTAAATGCATCCTTGTTATTGACCTTAGGGATAAAGGAGAACAAACAAACGATAAATAAACTCGAAATCATCATTGGAATTATCGGTAATAATAATCCAACAATTACATAATTAATTAAGAAAAATACAGAGCGGTCAACTTGCCAAAAGTAATTAAAACCAAGGGGTAAGTATAAAAATGATAAAGAGATTAACCCCATCATGTAAATCGTGAATAATTTGGCTGATAATATTTGGCGTGGTGTGAGGGGCATTGGGAGTAAGCTATCAATGTCATCCGCAAAATATAAAATAGTTGGAATCGACATGAGTAACGTCACAAACAAATAAATGCTTAATCCACTCAAAGAGGTATAAATTAATAATGACTCTTGATTAATTGCAACGAGTTGTTCAATCGTTGATTGTGTCATAAAAAATGTGATACCAACCAGATAAACTCCAAAAATTCCCATTCCAATTATTCTAAGGATTTTCCTTCCTTTAGTGAGCTCTTTTTTATCATTAAACTGAGCCCCAAATGAACTCTTTAACATGACTTTTGAAAGGCTTAGTATTTTTTTCATGCTGTAACCTCTAAGAAAATTTCTTCAAGCGAAAGGTTAGCGTATTCATCTTTAAGTGAATTTAATGTACCGTTATAGACGATTTTTCCATGATTAATGATTGAGATTTCATCACATAGCTTTTCCGCAACTTCCAAAACGTGAGTTGAGAAAAAGACGATCTTACCTTGGTCTGCTCGTTGGCGCATAATTTCTTTGAGCGTGAACGCTGATTGAGGGTCTAGACCTGTCAAAGGTTCATCTAAAATTAATAGGTAAGGATCATGGATTAAACTTCCTACCACCATGATTTTTTGACGCATACCGTGTGAGTATGACGCTATTTTTTGTTGAAGAACAGTGTCGATTTTCAATGCTTTTGTGTACTGCTCGATCCGTTGTACACGAGTTTCTTTGTCGATTTCGTACATATCAGCCACAAAATTCAAGTATTCAATTCCTTTTAATTTTAAGAATGAATTTGGACTATCTGAAACATAACCAAATGCTTTTTTTGCTTCGATAGGATTTTGTGAAATGTCAAAGCCGTTGATGGTGACAGTTCCGTTATTGGGTTTCAAGATTCCGGTCATCATTTTAATCGTTGTTGTTTTACCTGCACCATTTGGTCCGATAAAACCGATGATTTGACCAGGTTTAATTTCGAGGCTTAAGTCATCGACAGCCACGTGGTCTTTCCCATAAACCTTACGTAAATTTGTTAATTCAATCATATTCTTTCCTCCTGTTGTGTTACTGACATACAACAACATTTTAGCATTACTTTAGGACTTATACAATAAAAAACCGTTAAGCTTATGCCTAACGGTTAAAGTGTTTATATTTCTGAACTGTTGAGTGTATATATAAGAAAGCAAAAACAATGAATAGAGCCAGAGAAATGATGATAAATAAAACTTTTGAAAAATCCCAAATAACTGATAATAAACGAACTGGAATCAAATCTTGATTGGTGTAAGGGGTTCGATAGACCACTTTGTCATTGTATGATATTTCTAAATTTCCCATAGAAGTATTGGCTTCGACCGGCGCAACCAAATTGTGGGGTTGATCTTTTATTTCTATTTTAATATCGTTTGGATCTAAATCTTTGGGGATATAAATGTTAATATCTTCACTTGAAAGGTATTCAAATGCTTTGGCATTTTCGATTGCTAGAGTGTCAAAGACGGTGTTTTTTGAAAGAATTGTTATGTTCTTGTAGTCTTCAAATGCTCGGGCATAAGCTAAGTTAGCGTCTTCTACTGGACCGTTTTCACTGGCCAGTTTGTTTGTGTTATAAGTGCTAATGAATATAAGTTGCTTATTATCTTTTTGAGCGTAACTGGATAAGGAGCGTTGTGCATTTTCGGTATAGCCTGATTTTGCTCCCAAAATATAATTGTTTTTATCCTTACGTGCATATTCTAAATTACGATCAACTAATTTTATACCCTCAGGATGGTGTGAGGTTTTAGAGGTTGTGTAATTTTCAGCATCGTAAATCGTCTTAAAGTCTTCGTTTTGTAATGCGTAATCAATCAAGAGTGCTAAATCATAAGCTGTTGAATAGTGATTATCTTGGTCTAAGCCAGATGTATTCATAAACAGACTGTTTTTCATTCCAATCGCTTGTGCTTTTTTATTCATTTCACTAGCGAGACCTTCAGGAGATTGGGTTAAATACCAAGAAATAATACGACTAGCATCTGCACCAGAAGGCAACATAAGACCATAAAATGCATCTTCGAGTGTAATGACTTCGTCGATTTCAAAACCAGCAATTGATGCGATAGGGGTTAGTCCGTCGTAAACAGCAGCAGGAACTTTTATTTCAATCGATGAAGGGTCTTGATCAATAAGCTCTAATGCAGTAATGAGCGTGAGTGCTTTTGTAATTGAAGCAGGTGCAATTTTTTCGTGGCTTAAAGCCTGACTCAAGACTGTTTTGGTGAGTGGGTCGTAGAGAATGTAATGCTTGCTACTAATACCTTGTTCATCCAGTGGAATTATATCGTCGCTTTCAGCAAGAACTATTCCTGGTGTAAATGAAAGAAAAATAATGAAGCTTATGATTAATAATGATATGCGTTTCATAGATGTCACTTCCTTTGAAAAATGTGCTAAAATAAGTATACCAAATTATGGAGGGCTTTGTATGAGAAAATTGCTTGTTATTGCGGATGGTCCATTAGATTTATCATTTCTTGATGAACCATTTGATACGATTGACTTGAGAGATGATGATAAAAATGTTGATTTAATGGATCTTTATGAAACAATTGAACCAAGTAAAATTAAGGAATTAAGAGAGAAAATAGAATTGATGGATCCTAAAGATATCGTCGTGGTCGGGGAGCTTGAAGGGTATCGTTGGGTAGCGACAATTGTTTGTCGTTGTTTTGGCCAATTTAATTCGTGGTTAGGTCAGTATGAAAATGATCATGGAAAAACAAAACTAAATATTAATGGTAATGATGTGAATCTACTTGCGATAGATACAATTAAAGACTGGGGGTATATTGATGAAATTAGAACTAGAGCAAATTGAGTTAAGTGGAATCAGAGCGTTCTCTGAACGGTATAAAGATCAAAAAGATACATTATTCATGACGATTGGTGAACCTGATTTTGATACACCGATTGAAATTAAGGATGCTGCCAAGAAGGCACTTGATGATAATATAACTCATTATCCACCGGCAATGGGTCTGAATCAACTTCGAGAAAAAATAGTGAGTCATGAAAACAAATTATATAAGACAAATTATACAAGTAATCACTGTATCATAACCAACGGGGCGACGGAGTCATTAGCGTTAGCGTTGTGGTCGATCCTTGAATATGGAGATGAAGTGATTGTGCCGATCCCAAGTTTTCCTTTGTATCAAACACAGGTTCAATTAGTTGGGGCAAAAGCTTGTTTATTGGATACGAGCACTCATGATTTTCAAATTACTAAAGCAATGTTAGATGCCCATGTAAGTGACAAAACTAAGGCGCTTCTTATTACGACGCCTAATAATCCAACGGGTACTATTTTCTCAAAGGAATCCAATGAGGCAATGAAATTGTTTTTAGAAGAAAACCCTGGAGTCTATCTCATTATTGATGAAGTCTATCGTGCGATGGTTTTTGGTGATGATTACCCATCAATGCGAGAGTATCCAAATCTTACAGACCGAATTATCGTTGTTCAAAGTTTTTCAAAATCCCATGCCATGACAGGATGGAGAATAGGGTATGTTTTAGCGGAAGAGAACGTAATGGATGTTATGCACAAATTACATCAAAACATGGTGACAGGAATTTCGACACTTTCTCAAAAAGGTGCTGAGAAAGCACTTGAGATTGAAATGGTTGAAATGGTTGAGACGTTTAAAGCTAGGAGTCATTATGTCTGCCAACGCTTAACAGAAATGGGGATAAACTATGTCAAACCTGAAGGTGGTTTGTATGTTTTCTTCTCTATTAAAGAGTATGGTCTAACCTCTTTTGAATTTGGTCGCCAACTTGCAGAAACTGTTGGTTTAGTTTTAATTCCAGGAGTTTATTTTGGGACGGATGGGTTTATGCGATTGTCGTTTGGTCTTCCGATGGAAGAATTGCGAAAAGGGATGGATCGTTTAGAAAGTTTTATAACTCAGCGATTATAAAAAATGATTGTCGGCTCATCATAATAAAGCACAGCTTAGACTTGTCTAGGCTGTTTTTTTATGATATTATTATCAATGGGCAATAAAGCCCTTATTCACACACCATGGATGGAACAACCCGTGCTCAAGTAGAGTTGTTGTTTTGTGGAAGTGGTGGAGGACTAACGGAAAGGTAGGAGTTTAGTTATGTCAGTTGTGACAATGAAGCAATTATTAGAAAGTGGAGTCCATTATGGACACCAAACACGTCGTTGGAATCCGAAAATGAAACCATTCATTTATACGGCAAAAAACCGCGTACACATTATCGATTTGAATAAAACACAAAGTAAAATCGATGAGGCTTATGCAGCGTTATTAGAAATCGCTGAAAATAACGGTAAGTTATTAATGGTAGGTACAAAGAAACAAGCGAAAACAATTGTACTTGAAGAAGCATTACGTTCAGGTTCATTCTTTATGAACCAACGTTGGTTAGGTGGAACTTTAACTAACTTTAGAACAATTCAAAAAAGCATTCGTCGTTTATTAGAAATTGAGGAAATGGAAAACTCAGGTTCAATAAACGTTTATACAAAGAAAGAAGTTGCATTACTACTTAAAGAAAAAGATCGTTTAGAGAATTTCTTAGGTGGAATTAAGGAAATGAAAAAACTTCCTGATGCAGTATTTGTTGTTGATCCAATCGAAGATGCTAACGCAGTAGCGGAAGCACGTAAATTAAATATTCCAGTTTTTGGAATTGTTGATACAAACTGTGATCCAGATGCAGTTGACTTTGCAATTCCTGGTAATGATGATGCAATTCGCTCAATTCGTTTAGTGTCAGCTTTAATGGCAGACGCAATGATTGAACCAAAAAATGGTATCTTAACAGTTGCTCACCAAGGTGATCAAGAAAATGACATTACAATGGAAGATGTTATTGTTAATGTAGAACAACAAAATGCAGAAAACGAACGTCGTCGTCGTCAACGTTTCGAAGAACGTCGTCAACGTAATGAACGTCGTCGTCAAAACCGTTACCAAGGACAAAATAGAGGACAAGGTAACCGTAGACCAGAAGTTAAAACAGAAAAAACAGAAGAAAAATAATTAAGATCTAATAAAATATAAAGATAGAGAGGAATTTTATATGATTACAGCAAAACTTGTTAAAGAATTACGTGATCGTACAGGAGCAGGGATGATGGATTGCAAAAAGGCGCTTGAAGCGACTGAAGGCGATATCACAAAAGCTATTGACTGGTTACGTGAAAAAGGAATCTCAAGTGCAGAGAAGAAATCAGGACGTATTGCTGCTGATGGATTGTCAAACTTGGTGGTTGATGGAAATAAAGCAGTTGTTATTGAAGTAAACTCAGAAACTGATTTTGTTGCTAAAAACGAAGAGTTCCTTAATTTAGTTAATGGATTATCAACATTGATTCTTAATGAAGAACCAAAAGATTTAGATGCTGCATTAGCACTTGATTACAATGGTTCAAGTGTTGCAGATGCAATTACTCAAGCAACAGCAAAAATTGGCGAAAAAATTTCATTGCGTCGATTTGAAATTGTAACAAAAACTGATGATCAAGTATTTGGTGAGTATATCCACATGGGTGGTCGTATTTCAGCTGTTACAGTTGTTGAAGGATCAGAAGAATTTGCACGTGATATCGCAATGCAAGTTGCATCAATGTCACCAATTTATGTTTCACGTAAAGAAGTTCCAGCAGAAGTTATGGAACATGAGAGAAATATTCAAATTGAAATTATCAAGAATGATCCAGCTTTAGCTGACAAACCTGAAAAGGTTGTTAAAGGGATTGTTGAAGGACGTGTTAATAAAACATTGCAAGATGTTTCATTAGTTGATCAACCATTCTTTAAAGATCCAAACGTTAAAGTTGCTCAAGTTCTTAAAGACCAAAATGCAGATGTTGTTTCATTTGTTCGTTTTGCAGTTGGTGAAGGAATTGAAAAACGTGAAGAAGACTTCGCTGAAGAAGTTGCAAAAGCTTCAAAAGTTAATTAATAACAAACTAACTAAAGGACACATTTTGTGTCCTTTTTGAAAGGATGGACAGCATGTATAAAAGAATTTTATTAAAACTAAGTGGTGAAGCGTTATCTAACCATGATGAAATATTTGTCCGTGAGGTATTAGATGATTTATCCTCTCAAATTAAGACAATTGTTGATTCAGGTGTTGAGGTAGCAATTGTTGTTGGTGGTGGTAACTTTGTTCGAGGTCGTATGGCAGAAGATTTAGGGATTGATCGTATCCAAGTTGATTATATGGGTATGCTAGGAACTGTGATTAATGCTCTAGCGATTCAAGGTGCTCTTGAAAGAAATGGTGTTGAAACACGTGTCCAAACAGCAATCGATATGACAAAAGTAGCTGAACCATTTATACCACGTAGAGCCATTCGACACATGGAAAAAGGTCGAGTAGTGGTCTTTGGCGCTGGAACAGGTTCTGCATTCTTTTCAACAGATACAACTGCTGCGTTACGTGCATCTGAGATTAAAGCGGATGTTATTTTAATGGCTAAAAACGGTGTTGATGGTGTGTACGATGCGGATCCTAATGTCGTTAAAACAGCTACGAAGTTTGATAGCCTTACGTATATGGATTTATTACAAAAAGGGCTTGAAGTCATGGATTCTACAGCAACTTCAATGTGTATGGATAATGATATTGATTTAATTGTCTTTAATATGAATGAGAAAAATAATATAATTAAAGCAGTAAAAGGGGAAGCTGAGGCAACCCGTATTTCTAAAGGAGGAAACTAAATGCAAGAAGGTAAATTATTAATGGAAGAAGTAATTAGTGATTTTGAAGGAAGATTAGCGACACTCAGAACTGGACGTGCAAATGCATCAATCCTTTATGGTGTTAATGTTGAGTACTATGGTACGCCAACTCCTTTAGATCAAATTGCACAAATATCTGTCGTTGAAGGAACTCAAATTGCTATTAAACCATTTGATCCATCAATTTTAAAAGAAATTGAGCGCGAGATTAATGAATCGCATTTAAATTTATTAGCACAAAATGATGGAACCAATGTCCGTATTAATGTTCCTGCATTAACAGAAGAAACACGTCGTGCTGAATCTAAAAACGTGGGTGTTTTTGCGGAAGAGGCCAAGGTTCAAATTAGAAATATTCGTCGTGATTTGAATGACGATGTTAAAGAGACAGAAGGATTACCTGAAGATCAAGAAAAAAAGATGCTTGAAGATATTCAAACTTTAACGAATGAATTCATTAAAAAAATTGATGATATTTCAAAAGCTAAAGTTGATGAAATAATGACGGTTTAATCATGGTTAAACACGTTGCTATTATTATGGATGGCAATGGTCGTTGGGCTCAAAAGAGAAATAAAAAAAGAACTGTAGGGCATTATTACGGAAGTGAAAACGTTCGTAATATTGCCCTTGAAGCTTTAGATATGGGGATCGAAGTGATTACCCTTTATGCTTTCTCAACTGAAAACTGGAAAAGACCAGAAAAAGAGATTGAGTACCTAATGAAATTGCCGGCTGTATTTTTTGATAAATTCTTAGATGAATTAATGGAAAAAGGTATTGCGATATCTACGATTGGTGATTTGTCAAGAATACCTGAAAAAACACGTAAAGTCATGGAAAATGCTGTAGAGAAAACGAAACATAATTCCAAGTTGACCTTGAATTTTGCGTTGAACTACGGTTCGCGTGATGAAATTGTTCGTGCAACAAGAGAATTGGTTCGTGATCAACCAGTAGAAATAACTGAAGAGGTTTTTTCCAGTTATTTGGATACGTCTGATTTTCCTGAAGTGGATGTATTAATTCGTACAGGTGGCGATAAGCGTTTGTCGAATTATTTATTATGGCAGTTAGCCTATGCAGAGTTGGTTTTTTTAGACTTGGCATGGCCAGATTTTACACGTGATGAATTTAGAAAATGTATCAGTGAGTTTGAAGCTCGAGAACGTACGTTTGGGGGTTTATAAGATGAAGGAAAGAATTATTACAGCAGTTGTTCTAATTGCTGTATTACTAGGAAGTGTTTTTTTGGGACCGATTGCAGTTCAAGCATTAGTTTCCTTGTTTTTAGCGGTTGGTGCTTATGAAGTGTATCGAACCCGAAGAACGAAAGTTGCACCGATTGTATTGATACCCTATGTGTTGTTTGTCTTAGGAGCTATGCTTATTCCAGAATCATTGTATGTGGTTTATGTTTCAGCAATACTTTTAGTGTTTTTTATCATGGCAGTTGTGTTCAAATGGTATACACTGGATGAACTTTCATTTTCATTCTTAATGATTGTTATGTTGGTAACAACAGCTGTTGCGTTTAAGCGCTTGCTTGAAATTGACATGGTTGTATTAATCTATCCAATGATTGCTGCTTTTGGTGCAGATACGTGTGCATTTTTTGGTGGAAAAATGTTTGGAAAGACGAAACTCATTCCAAGATTATCACCTAATAAAACAGTAGAGGGAGCAATTGCAGGCTATGTTGGGGGTGTCATCCTATCATTTGTCTTTGCTTACTTCGTTGTTCAAGCACACATTGATTTAATTCCACTTGTTGTTGCTTCATTATTAATGCCGATCCTTTCACAATTGGGGGATTTATCCTTTAGTTTAGTAAAAAGACGCTATGACATTAAAGACTTCGGCCATATCTTTCCAGGACATGGTGGAGTTTTGGATCGGATTGATTCACTCGTATTTGCAATTTTAACACTTAATATAGTACTATCAGTTTTGGTAGGGTAAGAGAGGGTGTTTACTTATGATTTTTAATATACTTGTTTTTGCGTTGGTTATGGGAATAATTGTTTTGATTCATGAACTAGGACACCTACTTGCCGCTAAGAAGTTTGGCGTATACTGTCATGAATTTGCAATTGGAATGGGACCAGTTCTGTTCAAACTGAAGAAACCTGAATGGGAAACAACTTACAGCATCCGTGCATTTCCATTAGGTGGATTTGTTGCGATGGCAGGTGAAGATGCACCAGTAGAAGATAATATTGAGGTTCCTGAAGAACGGACAATTAATGGGATAAAACCATGGAAAAGACTGATTGTGATGCTCGCAGGTGTCACCATGAACTTTATTTTAGCATTCTTGATTTTCTGGGGGATGAGTACTTACAATGGGACCGTTGATATGCCAAAAGCGGAAATCGCAACGGTACAAGAAAACTCTCCAGCAGCTGAAGCAGGACTTCAAGCCAATGATAAATTTGTTGAGTTTAATTTTCATGATGGAACTCATTTAAAACCTAAAACATTTAATGAAGTTTTTATTGCCTTAGAGACATATGGTCAATATGGCTTTGATGTGACAGTTGATCGTCAAGGTGAGACATTCACAACCACGATTCATCCAGAACGCGATGAGAAGGATGAGCGTTATATTATGGGGATCACTGCACCAGCGGGTAAACATCGTGATTTAACAGTCTTTTCAGCAATTCCGGTGGCACTGCTTGAGATTAAAACAGTTATCGTACAATTCTTCTTTATTATTACACGATTGTTCAGAGGCATTGGTTTAAATAATGTTGGAGGACCTATCGGGATATTTGAAGTAACGTCGCAGGTTAGAACTTATGGATTTTTATTCTTTTTAAATTTAGTGGCTTTACTTTCTGTTAACCTAGCGGTTGTTAATTTATTGCCAATTCCAGTGATGGATGGTGGACGTGCTATACTTACATTGATTGAGATGATCACAGGCAAACCAATTAATAAAAAACTTGAGGAAGTGATTATGATGATTGGTGTTGTCTTAATTTTTGCATTGTTTATCTTTATCATGTTAAATGATATACGAAAGCTTTTCTAAAATATGGTATAATAGTTTAAAAGGAGTAAAATATGGCGTATAAAATTGAGGAAAACCCACTGCCCACGTTTTGGGCAGCAACAATGAAAATGACAATCCCTGAATATTCAGTTGATCTTTATGAGCGTGCTTTAAAGACGTTAACAAAAGAGTTACAACAAATGGGGGTTGAAATACAAAATCCTGAATACAATTTTACTATGGCAGAAGAAAAATCATCGAAAATTGAATTGATCGATGTAGAGCTTGCTGTTGCGGTTGTAAATCCAGGTGTTGATACAAATATTATTAAATTCAAACAATTTGATGAGGAACCTCTCATGATTCGTATTAAAGCGGATGAATTTATGGATATCCACACAGGGATTGCGGAATGGTTGCATGATAATGGATATGAAGCTGATGGGAACTTGAGAAGAGTTCTAAGCAGTGAAGATATTTATGTTTACGACTGTCCTTACAAACCGTCAGAAGATTAAATAATGTTAAAGAAGCTTCGGCTTCTTTTTTTTATCTAAAATATAATTGAAAACAAGTCATTCATTGCCATAAGAATATCACATTAAAGATGAGAGATTCTTATGGTTTTTCTGTACAATCGATCCATTTTTTTTAAAACACCTCGAGTAAACTTCATGAAAAACTCTTATTTCCACACAATATAGCCGCAGTAAACAACATAAAACAACATATATCCTGCAATAACCAACAGAAAACAACAAATAACCATTGTAAGCGCTTTACACTTGTGCTATATTATAGTCGAAAGGAGAAATCATAGTTTAAGAATATTTGCTTGTGTTTTGTATAGCTATTAAAATATAAGGAGGAATATAATGGATAGCAAAGTTAATAAAAAAAGATGGTGGGAAAAAATCCCGCATACATATGTGATTTTGTTTTTAATGATAGTTATCGCAGCAGTCTTAACATGGGTACTACCTGCTGGACAGTTTGAAAGAGTGGATGTTGAGGGGCTTTCAAGACCTGTTGTTGTACCGGGATCATATCACACAGTTGAGCAAAGTGGTGTTGGTATTTGGGGTGTTTTTAAATCGATTCCTGAGGGAATGGTTGGAGCAAGCTCAATTATTTTCTTAATTATGATTTCTACAGCTGCGTTTGGTATTATTACTGAAACAGGGGCGTTAGAAAATGGGATGGGGGTTTTGCTTAATAAAGTAGAAACTTCTAAAATTCCTAAGACGGCAGTCATTTGGGTGATTACATTCCTATTCTCTGCCATTGGTATTATTGTTGGTCCAGAAATACAGATACCATTTACTTTAATTGGGGTCAGTATAGCGCTGGGACTTGGTTTTGATTTAATTGTTGGGTTAGGGATGATTATGGGTGGTGGTTATGCGGGTTGGAACTTTAGCCCTATTAACGCATCCATTGTTGGAACTGCTCACGAAATAACCGGATTGCCTATTTTCTCAGGTATGGGTTTCCGATTCTTGACAGCATTTTTAGCAACTGCACTTGTAGCAACAGTTGTGTCAATTTATGCTAAACGAATTGAAGCGAATCCTGATAAAAGTTTGGTTAAAGATGTATCGACAGAGGGTCTGGGACTTTCTAAAGAATTGCATGAATACAAGATTGAAGGAAAACATATTTCAGTTCTCGTAATTTTATTAGGTATTTTTGTCGCAATCATTTATGGTTCAAGTAAGCTTGGATGGTATTTAGATGAAATGTCGACAGTCTTCTTAATTGGTGGTCTACTCGCTGGATTTGTTTATGGATTTACAACCGATGAAATCATTGATTTGTTCATTAAGGGTGTAAGTTCTGCAGCTAGTGTTGCATTAATATTAGGGATTGCACGTGGAATTCAAATTACGTTGGAACAAGGAATGATCATGGATACAATCATCAATGCCTTATCAGCACCTCTTGCTAATTTTGGTCCAACCTTTGGAGCGATTATGATGTCAATCGTTACTGCGATTGTTCATTTCTTCATTCCATCAGGTAGTGGATTAGCCGTATCATTAATGCCTGTTCTTTCACCACTTGGTACAATCGTTGGTGTTACACAACAAACAACCGTGCTTGCTTTCCAATTCGGAGCAACCATACCAAACTATATCTTCCCTACAGTTGGGGCTACGATGGCAATGCTTGGTATAGCACGAGTACCTATTGATAAATGGATGAAATTCGCACTTAAATTAACAGCACTTATGTTTGTGTTGTCTTGGATCTTATTGGCGGTAGCGGTCATTATTGGATATTAGGTTTTAGTTAGGAGATTGTAATGGAAAAAGTTTATAGAAGTATACAAAAAAGTGTTAAGGACATTGCTCAAAAATCATATCGTAATAACTTAGTTGCTGGAACAAGTGGTAATGTAAGTTTTTATGATAGAGATCATGAAGTTATGGCTATTACTGCGTCAAACTTAGATTATGAAATTATGGAAACAGAAGATATTGTGTTGATGAAGTTAGATGGTGAAATTCTTTATAATCGAGATATTCACAAACCTTCATCAGAATGGCAAATGCATGCGGAAATCTACAAAGGGTTAGAGAATGTCAATTCAGTCATTCATACCCATTCCCCAAGAGCGACAAGTTTTGCAGTTGTTCATCAGGATATACCGTTAATATTAGTTGAAATGTTGCCTTTTCTAGGAGGCGATATTCCACGAGCTAAATTTGCGTTACCTGGGACTGATGCATTAGGAAAATCAGCAGTTGCTGCATTGCAAGAGCGAAATGCATGTCTTTTGGAAAATCATGGTGTTGTCGCTGTAGGTTCTACAGTAGAACAAGCTTACATTCGTGCTGTTTATGTTGAAGATGCAGCTACAATCTATCACTATGCACGACAAGTAGGTCATCCAGTTATTGTCTCTGAAAAAGATCAAGAAAAAATGAAAGAAAAATACAAAAGGTAGCTTAATGCTACCTTTATGATTCAAGGAGGAACTATGAAAGAACTTGTATTACCAGCGATTAATAAATTTGGTTCAGGATGTATTTCATTACTGGGTGAAATGGCAAAAGAAAAAAAACTTAAGAAAGCATTAATTATTACGGATGAAAATCTAAACAAATTAGGTGTCTTAAATGGCGTTTATACAAGTTTAGAAAATCATAATATTGCATATGTTGTTTATGATAATGTACACCCAAATCCAACCATTACCAATGTCAATGAAGCAACTGCACTTTATCATGACTATGCTTGTGATTTCATTGTTGGAGTTGGTGGTGGTTCACCCAACGATTGTTCAAAAGCAGTAGGGATATTAGCAAGTAATGGTGGCGATATTAAGGATTATGAAGGATTTAATCAATCGAATCACCCTGCACCTTTAACATTTTTAGTGAATACAACAGCAGGGACTGCGAGTGAAATATCACGAGCATATTTGATATCAGATCCAGATAAACAAGAAAAGCTTATCTTTAAAGATATCAATGCCTTACCGTATTGCTCCTTTAATGATGCAGATATGATGATTAATTTGCCAGCATCAATTACAGCATCAACGGGAATGGACGCACTAACTCATGCGATTGAAAGTTATGTATCGGTGGGTGCATATCGTTTAACAAAAGAGTTGTCCTTATCAGCAATCAAACTGGTTTTTGAAAACTTGGTAGAAGCTTGTGAAAATGGTAAAAATGTTGAAGCAAGAGATAATATGATCTATGCACAAACACTTGCAGGAATTGCTTTTGCTAATGCTGGGTTGGGACTTGTGCATTCGATGGCTCATGCGCTGGGTGGCGTTTATAATCTTCCGCATGGTTTATGCAATGCAATTTTACTACCTGAAGTCATGGTTTATAATAATAAAAAAGTTGAAGCTGAGTATGCTGAAATTACCGATTACTTATATCCAGGATTAATGATGACAACATCAGAAAAAGCAGTTTATCTCATTGAAAAAGTGAATGAATTGTCTATCAGGGTAAAAACAAAGACCCCGTTAAATGAATTGGGTGTAAGTATAGATGGTCTAGATATACTTGCTGATAAAGCACTGGAGGATGGTAATTTACCAAGAAATCCAATCCAGCCGACAAAAAAAGAGATACTTGAGATATACGAAAGAGTGTACTGAATATGAATGAATTCACAATTGTTCCTTACTCAAATGAATATTCTAAAGATCTCAATAAAGTAAGAACATGTAAGGATGTCTACCCTAATTTATTGTCGATGCCTTATGAATCTGAGGCAGAGACTCAGGCGTACTTTGAGGGAAAAAACAAGTTTAATACACTTGCCGTTGTTGATGGTAAAGCTATAGCTTATGCACAATTGCGATTGAGTAAAAATGTTCGAAAAAAACATAAAGCTCAAATTTCAATCGCAGTGCATCCAGATCATTATCGTAAGAAAATAGGTTATCATCTAATGAAGGAAATCATTGAAATTGGCGATAAATGGCTTGATTTACATAAACTTGATTTAACAGTATTACAGTCTAATACACCAGCTGTGCAGTTATACAAAAAGCTTGGTTTTGTGATAGAAGGTGACTTTAAAGAAGATACGATTGTGAATGGAACGTATGAAGACGTTTATTATATGGGATTAATGCTTAAAAATAAGGAGGAAAAATGAGTAAAAATATTGAATTAGAAACAAAATTATTACAATTAGTTGAGGAAAACACATCAATTTTCCCTAAGGACGCCAAACTTGAGATTAGTGAAGTGGGGGATGGCAATGTTAACTATATCTATCGGGTGAATGATGAAGACCATTCGGTTATTGTTAAATTCGCAAATAGCTTTATTCGAGATTCAGACACACGAGAGTTATCAACGAAGCGAAATGAAATAGAATATGAAATTTTAACAAGACAAAACCAATTAAGCCCTGGTTCTGTACCGGTAGTTTATCATTATTCTTCGGATATGAATTGTATTATTATGGAAGATTTATCAAGTTTTGATGTGCTACGTGAAGGATTAAAAGAATATAAAACCTATCCACATCTTGCAAAAAAACTAAGTCGTTTTCTGTATGATGTACTATTTAAAACAACTGATTTAGTGATGGATGAGGAAGAAAAAAAGAATTTGGCAGGTCACTTGGTGAATGTTGATATGTGTGAGATCTCTGAGCGATTAGTTTTTACAGAGCCTTATTTAAATAATCAAAAATTAAATCGTTATCATGCATCGAATGAAGATTTCGTTACAAAGGAACTATACAAAAATGACAAACTTAAATTAGAAGTAGCAAAATTAAAAAATCAATTTATGAATAACACGGAGTCTATGATTCATGGTGATCTCCATTCAGGTTCAATTTTTATAAGTCATGATGATTTCAAAGTATTTGACCCAGAGTTTTCATTTTATGGACCGATGGGATATGACATTGGTAATGTTATAGCAAGTTTAACAATTT
Source organism: Erysipelothrix urinaevulpis (assembly GCF_009828835.1). Taxonomy (GTDB): domain Bacteria; phylum Bacillota_I; class Bacilli_A; order Erysipelotrichales; family Erysipelotrichaceae; genus Erysipelothrix; species Erysipelothrix urinaevulpis. The sequence continues at coordinate 277,101 of NZ_WTTB01000002.1, read as the reverse complement.
CGTATGTCGTTTCTAAATATGAAAATAAGAGTGAACATGAAAACTATCAAGAATGGTTGCTTGATTCAATCAAAGAAATGATCGATGAGTTTATTGTGATTTATCACAATGAATATGAAAAAGATGTAACGACTTATATGTTCAACAATAGTGACTTTAAAGATTATTATCTAGAAAAAATAATGAGTGATACCGCCGGTTATGCTGGAACAGAGATGATTCGAAGAACTGTTGGTGTTGCTAAGGTTTGGGATTTAGATCGAGTACAAGACCATGAGAAAATTGCTGAGATAGAACGATCAATACTATCAATCGGTAAAGACCTTATCTTAAATCGTGATAAAATCCAAGTAGGTAATGATTTTACGTCAATTATAAATGAAAGTGTGCAGGTGTAAAGATGAGAGTTGATAAAGATTTAGCTTTTATTTTGCAGTTCGAAAATGTTGCGTGGTTTGAAGATGGTGTCGTTCGAATTTTAGATCGAAGAATTTATCCGATGGAAACTGAATATGTTGTTTGTCATACTCATCATGATGTGGTGAAAGCGATTCAAGACATGGTAACACAAAGTGGTGGACCCTATCTTGCTGCATCGATGGGAATGGTCCTTGCTGCGCATGAATGTAAAATAAAAAACTTAGATAAAAAAGAAACCATTGCTTTTATGCGTGAAGCAGCAGATGCAATTGCGAATGCCCGTCCAACAACATCAAGCAGGATGAAAAATATTGTTGACCAATCATATGCAAAAGTAATTGAAAATGACTGGCACAATCATGATGCTCTAATTGAACTTGTTAAAGAATACGCGATTGAAGAAGTAAGTGGTCGCTATTCCAGGATTGAGAAAATGGGAGAGCAATTAGCAACGAAGGTTCCTAAAGGCGGAACAGTTATGACCCAATGTTTTGCAGAAACGATTGTGGGGATGTTATGTCGACATTTGAAGTTACAAGGAAAAGAAGATGTTAAATTTATAACACCTGAAACACGACCTTATTTACAAGGTGCTCGATTAACAGCAAGTGTAATCAATGATATGGGATTTGATGTTCATGTCATTACCGATAATATGCCAGGTTATATTATGAAAGAAAAGAAGGTTGATTTATTTACATCTGCATCTGATATGATAACTCAAGATGGTCATGTTATTAATAAAGTTGGAACATTTCAAATTGCTGTCTTAGCACATTATCATGGCATCCCTTATTATGTTACGGGAGCCCCAAGTACCATCCATAAAGATCTTGAAACCATTGAAATTGAAGAAAGAGATCATAACGATGTACTGACTCATTTAGGTAAAAAAGCTACAATGGATGGTGTGAAAGCATACTATCCAGCATTCGATATTACGCCTCCACAATTTTGTAGCGGTGTGATTACTGAAAAAGGAATATTTTCACCCTTTGATTTAGATAGTTATTTCAAATAGGAGGAGCATTCATCTTCTACTGTATTAATGCTATACTATAAGAGTTAGAAGGAGGATTGTTCATGTTACAAATTACCAGAAGAGAAATGATAAAGTCGATTTTATTAGAGAAAAAGACAGTCCACGTTTCAAAATTATCAAAACAGTTTAATGTGAGTGAAGAAACGATTAGACGTGATTTAAATGATTTAGAAAAAGAGGGTTTTTTGGATAAAATTCATGGTGGTGCTGTTTTATCAAATCGAGTTCAAAGTTATGTCGACAATACTGTTCTAAGAACAATCTTCAAGGAAAATAAGGAAATCATTGCCCGACGAGTGCGAAAAAACCTTAATTCAGGTGACTGTATATTTTTAGATTCATCGACAACCTCATTGAGTATTGCCGAGTCAATTCTTAATGAAAATCTAATTGTAGTGACAAATTCAATTGATATTCTTCATTTTCTTAGTAGTAGTAAAACAATTGATCTTGTAGGAATTGGTGGAAACTATTTGTCTCAAAATAGAAGTTTTGTGGGACCGAATGCAATTCAACAAGTTGAGCGTTATCATTTTGACAAGGTTTTCATTTCACCCAAATCGATGGACATTAAGGCTGGTTTTACAGATATTGATGAGGATATTGTGATGTTGAATCGGACTGTTTTGAATCGTGGCGCTGAGAAAATAATTGTCGCAGATCACTCTAAATTTGATAAAGTGTCATTTGTCCATTTAGCAAATCTTGATCGAGTGGATACAATCATCACAGATAATAGTCTTCCCCAAGAATGGAAAGACAAATTGAATGAATTATCGATTCGATATATTGACAATGATGCCTTCACAAACTATGAATAAATTGACACTGCGTTTAAAACGCAGTGTTTTTTCAAACAAAAAAAGTGCTAAAGTCAGCACTTTTAGAAGAAAGTATATGTTTGGTCTACATCACAAAGACAATGGCGATGAAATGAGCCGTAGCGGCAAGATTAATAAATAAATGCCATACAGTATGATAATAAGGTCTTTCTTGTCGCATATAAAACCAAGTTCCAATGCTGTACAACACGCCACCTAAGACGATTAATGCCAAGAAAAGCGAGCTCGTATTTTTAATTAGACTTGGAATGAGCAATACAGCCATCCACCCCATAACCAAATAGATTGTGACTGATATTGTCGGAATGGATTTTCGTGACAATGATTTATAAAGAATACCAAATAGAACCATTAACCACTGAACAATGACAATAAACCATCCTAATTTACCTCCAATTGCATATAAAGCAATAGGCGTATAGGTGCCAGCAATTGCAACATAAATAAAGATATGATCTAAAATTCTAAATACAAATTTATGCTGTGTGTCAAAGGCCATTGCATGGTAAAGTGTAGAACCTAAAAACATCATAAAAATAGAAATCACAAAGATTGAACTTGATGCTGATAGTAAAACTCCACCACTAAGGTAGGCTTTGACGGCGACATATGGTAAAGCGAAAAGTGCTAAAAGTGACATGAGACCATGGCTTGTTGAATTCGCAACTTCTTCGCCAAAAGATAATTTTAATTTTTGTTTTGCTGTTTCTTTAATATTTGACATTTTTTTATACTCCAATCTTTTTAATGATACCATAAACCAATTAAAATTAAAGGTATTAATTCGACTTTCAAACTATTTTATTTTTAAAGCGCCAAAAAGATACAAATGAAGAATGTAAATGTTTTACAAAGCCCATTTGATGCTTTATAATGATTATAGGTACAATTTAGACATAAACTATCAGTTTTAAGACTATTTCAAACACAAAAGAATTAACTCATATATACTATGACTTTATTGGGAAAAGAGGTATTCATTTGAATAAAATAACATTCAAAAAAGCAGCGAAGACAAGTTTCCTTTTTGTTATTGCTTTGACACTAATGGTAGGGACATTGATTGGAAAAAGTAATGTTGCGGCTTTTGTTGATGACAAAGGAGCCAGTTACTCTGTTCATAAACTTAATTATAATGCAAGTACAAAAAAAATAACGTATGGACCAAGTTTATTAACAAGTACTAATTTTAATACTGCAAATAATAAAATGAAAGAATTAAGCAAAAAAGAAGCGAACTATGTTGTAAAGTCAACGAAAAGTTTAAGTCCAGAAAAAATAGTTGCAGCTGATCGTGGATATGTTCAAACCTATCCTTATCGGAAGGGTTCAAAGTCAAATCATGGAGTGACGATGAATTATTATCGTGATAAAGCATTAGCAAACGGAAGTACGTATGTTGCATCACATTATCTTATGCAATACTACGGGACAGAAATCTATAGTAATCGAATGATTTTTCATATTGAACTTGCTGGTAAAGAAGGTTACATGGAAGCAGATAAAGGTGATATTATTCCAATGCTTTATGTTGAAAAGCAAGTTTCGTTTAGAATGGGTGGAAATGAGACTTACTATGGCAGTAATCCTGAAAAACCTTACTCAATGGTCGTATCGCCTGTTGAATATCGTGTCCAAAAAGATAGCAATGGCTATCGTGAATTAAGTCTTCATTATCGAAGAACACATCCTTCACTTGGTCACAGTGGTTTGCGTTATGCTTTAGCACCTGACTGGCTACCTGAAGGGAAGTATTATTCTGCGGATGGTATTCGTTTCTACAAAGACCTTGATTTGAAACAAGAAGTCGCTAAGGGTAAAGAATTTTATGCCTATTACCAATGGTTACCCATTAAGTCTCGTTCTAATTATAACGGCGATGACTTTAATAAAGTTATGAGTATCAATGGAAAGACATCAACAGCCATCACAAATAAAGAACAAAGCTTTAGAGATGCTGGTGATAAATACGGTATTAATCCATTGCTACTGTTTGCTCAAGCCATTCATGAATCGGACTGGGCACAATCAAATATCGCAAACAAATATAATAATCTATTTGGCTACGGTGCAGTCGATAGTAATCCTGATAATGCTAAGGAATATGATAGTGTCTTTGATTCAATTTCAGAACAGGCTGGTGTCCACTTGAAAAACTATACTCGACCAGGATTTAGTTTTCATTATGGTCCAAGTTTTGGAAACAAAGATTCAGGAATTACTGTTCTGTATGCATCAGATCCTTATTATGGGGAGAAAGTAGCAGGTCATGCCTACTCTGCCGATAAACTATTAGGGTTTAAAGATTACAACGCTTACGAGCTCAATATGACCCCAGACCGCACAAAAACACCGGTTTATAAGAATGCTTCAAATAGTAGTGAATGGTATAAAACAGAAGGTTCCCCATTAACAAAACAAATGATTGTGAATCTAGGGAAATCTGGTAACTATACAAAAACAAATCTCTATACATCTGTCCTCAATGGAAAAGCAGTATTAGATTTTGATACAAACTATGTTGAAGGTGATTTAACCAAAGAATTCGGTTATATCTTAACATCACAACTTAAAAAGGCTGATAGTGGTACTCAGAAAAAAGGAACAATAAATTCACCACGCGTCTCAACATCAAACACTAAAAAACAGTATTATCTAAGTTCCAATACAGCGATGAAGTCAGTATGGCAATCAAACAGCCGAACCTTAATGACAATTCCAAAAGGAACAAAGGTTGATGCTTGGGACTCAACAAACGGTTGGGTTAAAGTCTCCTACAAAGGGCTTTTCGGTTATGTTCCAAAAGCAAGTGTAACAGATAAAGACCCAGGAAAACCTGTTGAAAACAAAACAGTTCATTACATTGATTTACCAGATAATGTTGCTTATTTAAATGTCCGTGAGCAAGCCAATACATCATCGGCCATTGTTTCTACATTAAATCATGGTGACAAAATTATGGCGATTAAATACAATGCGTCTTGGTATGAAATAGAACTTCCTAATAACAAAGTAGGGTATGTCCATGCAGACTATGTAAGCAAGACTAAACCAGAAATACCAACAGATCCCGATAAACATCTTAAAGGTGATGTGAATGGTGATAAAGTTATTGATATAACTGATTTAATGCAAGTGAAAAATCATATGTTAGGAAAAAAACTGTTGGATAAAAAATACTATAATAACGCTGATACAAACGAGGACGGTTTGATTGATATATCTGATTTGATGCAAATTAAAAACCATATGTTAGGAAAAATTAACCTAAATAGATAAGGAGTCTTATGAAAAAAACAAAATCAATAATTATAGTTCTCGTGTTATTAATTAGCACTGTATTTACCGTGTTTTCGGCTTCAGTTAATGCAAAAGGTACTTCGTCACTAAAAATAAACTCAAATGGTAATGTAACGTTTTATGTTACAGATTCGAACTATGGTATTCAAGGAACTGTCTCAAGTTCTAATAATTCTGTAGTTTCAATCACTGGAGGATCAGATTATAACGGTGGAAATGTAGTAACGTTTAATTCATCTACGACAATTAATATTCGAGCAAATAAACCAGGAGAGGCTACAATAACATTAAGAGGAAAAATAAGTAATGGCACCAAAAGTGATGAATTTACAAGCCATTTTCGGGTAAATGTCCCTGATAATGTTCAACCACCAAAACCGAAACCAAATCCAGACCCTAAACCAACAAAACCAGGGACAGGCGGACCAAGTTCGGGGGGCCAAAGGGAAGAAGAAGAGAAACAAAATGCTAAAAATGATCCGGAAAAAGCTGAGGAATTAAAAAAAGCTGAAGAGGAAGCTGAAAAAGAAGAAAAGAAAAATACACCTTTGTTTAGTGAAATGAAGATAACATCAATGTCTGATCGAAATAAAAATGAAGTCATTGAAACGATTAAGTCAGAAAAAAGTATTTTTGACTATACTTATACTTTACCTAAACGGATTGACTCATTCTCACTTGAATTAAAGGAATTGGAAAAAGATGTGACACTTACGTATGATAAAGAATTTACCTTTAAAGAGGATGAAAAAAGCATAAAGATTCCAATTAAGGCAAAGCAAGGTGATATTAGTCAAGATATTACCCTTGAGGTTAAGAAAAATGATGAAATTGATGCTGAGTTTAAATTAGAGGATAGTGCATATACGGTCTATAAAGATGATTTATTAGATAAGTATATGAAAGAGAATGGATTTGAAGCCGTTAAGTTTAAACTTGGCGATGTAGAAACTGTTAAGTTTAAAAAGAATAAACTAGAACTTATTTTACTGGTTGATGATCAAAATAATGCTAAATGGGTTTCGATTGATGAACAAAACAACGTTCAATTTGAGGTCGATTTAGTCAAAAATGCTGCTGATAAATTATTGATTGTGGCTGAAGTGTCTGATGACATGAAATTTGAGAAAATTCGTGGTGAAGGGTATACCGCTAAAAATTATGAAATTGATAAAGCGATTATCGACATGGACAAGAGTTTAGTGTTTGAGAAAACCTATAAATCTTGGACACTTGTTGAAGAGGAAAAACTTTCGGTATTTGATTCATGGGCTGTTTCAGCTGATGGAGAGAAAGAAGTCAATGAAATTGTTTTTGCTGCGAAGGATGATGGGGAGTTTGATCTATTGAATAATAATGATTCAAAGGATTTAGCAACAGTTATGATGTTATCATTTGACCAGGCGACAACAGGGAATTTCCAATTGTATGCACTGATTGCAACAGGGATATCTGTGATGTTACTTATCATTTGTTTTGTTCTTTTGTATGTTTTGAAAAAGACACGATCACAATTTCACTAAGGCGTTAATTAACTTCATCTACGGATGAAGTTTTTTTATGCTATATTAGCGGAATACCATCCCCGAACTCATAAAATGTGGTAAAATAAACAGTGAGGTGTCGTAATGAATATTAATATTAAACAGATATCTAAAAACTTGATTCTATTTGTAATCATATCGCTTTTGATTTTACTGTCATATGTAATTTTTATCGGAGGACCTAAACGTGCATATGAGCGTGAAGACCGTCTCTTTATCGAAGCAATGATGAAAAAAGAAGGGTATAATGAAGCTCGCTTATTGAGTCGTTTTTCTCTTGATGATGTCTACTATATAACCAATGTTAAAACAGAAGATGGCCACAAAATTGTTTGGTTTAACAAAGATTTGTCAAAGGTTGAAGAAAATGATGTCTATGAAATAGATCGAGCCTATGAAGCTGCTAAAAAGTTAGGTGTTAGTAAAGAAAAAATATCCTATGGTGTTTATGAGGATACGTTAGTTTATGTGTTAAAAGGAAATAAATTTGAAACGTATTTAGATGTAGATACGTTAGATGTTGTGTTTCATTTAGGGAGTGATTTTTAATGTGGTGGAATAAACCTTATGTCAATCGTAGAGATTGGGTTTTAGAAAATTTAGGAGGACTTGAATTAAGTCCTAAACAAACGGTTGTTGTTTTAATGATTGATTATTATAATTCTCATAATCGTGTCATTGATTTACCAAGTTTTGCGAAGAGTTGTAATTTGGAACTTTCTGAAGTGGATGAGACGATTCAATCGCTTGTTCAAAGTCAAGTGTTAAGTGTTAAACCTGATCGTGATCGAATTGCATTTAATCTAGATGCATTGTTCTCTAATGGTTTAATGTATGAATATGTCGATGAGGATATTTTTGAAGTTTTTGAATCTGAATTTGGTCGACTTTTGTCACAAAATGAATTGGTTATGTTGAATGAGTGGTTGAGTACATATACTCAAGAAGAGATTATTGATGCCTTAAGACAGGCGCTGATTTACCAAAAGGCTTCAATGAATTATATTAATGCAATACTTGTGAATAAACGTCAGGAAGGAAAGTGAAAACAGTGAAAGTTGATGAAATATTATGGATTTTAAATCATGAATATCCTGGTGCTCATTCTGAGTTAGATTACAACAATCCTTTTGAATTGCTGATTGCCGTAATTTTATCGGCTCAAACAACGGATATCGCTGTCAACAAAGTCACTAAAGATTTGTTTTCCGCTTATCCAACTCCTGAGTTAATGGCGCAAGCTACTCTTGAAGATTTGGAAGACTATTTAAAGACGATTGGTTTATATCGAAACAAAGCTAAATTTATTAAACAGTGTTCTCAACAAATTATGGATGATTTTGAGGGTGAAGTTCCTCAAACTAGAACATCGCTGATGAAATTAAGTGGTGTTGGACGTAAGACGGCGAATGTTGTCTTGTCTGAAGGGTTTGGAATCCCGGCAATTGCGGTCGACACACATGTTGAAAGGGTTGCAAAACGTTTAAAATTAGCAAAGCCTGATGATACCGTGTTACAAGTTGAACAAAAGTTACAGCGTAAAATTAAACGCGAAGATTGGCATCGAGCACATCATTTACTTCTATTGTTTGGACGTTATCATTCGACAGCAAGAAATAACGAAGATGCCTTTAAATTGTTGGAAGAACTTAAGGAGAAACACCAATTATGAGAAAAACAAGCTTAGATATTATCGCAAACTGGGCACAAGGGAAAGCCATTCTTGAAACGAGCATTACCGGCGTTGCTGTTGATTCACGACTCGTGAAAAAAGATGATTTATTTGTATGTTTAGTGGGAGAAAAAGTAGATGGTCATTTGTTTGCTGAGACGGCAATTTCAAATGGCGCCAGTGCGTTGTTAGTTAATCATCAAATGGATTTAGATTTCCCGCAAATCGTTGTTGATGATACACTGATTGCATTAAATAAAATAGCAACTTCCTATCGTAATACATTAGATTTATTTGTCATTGGCATTACCGGAAGTAATGGAAAGACATCGACGAAAGATATGCTTCATTCGATTTTATCGTTAAAGGGTAAAACATGGGCAACCCATTCAAATCAGAATACAGAAATTGGCACTTATCTAAACTTATTTAATTTAGATGATTCCTATGATTATGGAGTGTTTGAATTTGGTCTTGATAAGCCAGGAGAGGTTTCCAACATGGTTAATCTCATGAAGGCTGATGGGGCACTTTTAACCTCATTGGCGCCTGCTCACATGGTCAATTTTAAAGACATTGATCATATCGCAGACGAAAAGGTTAAGATTTTTGACAGTATACAGAATCCTAACCTTGCTTATTACCAAGGAGACTTTGATCATTATAAATCAAGAATTGGTCGAAAATTCAAGTCGTATGGATTCGATGAATCCAATGATTTTATTGTAAAAGACATAAAACTAGGGAACTTTGGTGTGGAATTTAGTGTAAATAATGAGTTCTATTCAACTAATTTAATGGGGTCTCATCAAGCAAGTAATGCTGCGGGTGTTATTGCGCTATGTTTGGCCATGGGGATTGATGAAGAAACAATAAAAGAAGGTCTTAACAATGTTGAACTGACAGGGCTACGCACTGAGATTCTACAACATAAAAATAGTACGCTAATATTAGATGCATACAAGTCTAATCCATCAAGTACGTTGTATGCACTTGAATTGATGGATGCTTATACATTTGAAGGGCCTCGTTATTGTGTCCTATCAGAGATGGTTGAGTTAGGATTTGAAAGCGATGCTGCACACCGTCAAGTTTTAGATGCACTAAAACAATCTAAAGTAACGAAAGTTTATACACTTGGGGATGAGTTTAAGAAATTATCAAACTTTTATGATATCGAAGTGTTTGATGATTTTGAATCACTTGATCACCAGGTTCAATGTTTATTTGAAGAAAAAGCACTAATACTAATTAAAGGATCACGTTCATATGCACTTGAACGCCTTGTCAGGAAGGATGATTAACTATGAAAAAAAATATTGCATTAATTTTTGGATCGATGGATAGTGAACACGATGTTTCTGTTGCTTCGGCAGCATCGGTTTATGAGAATTTTCCACATGATGATTATAATTGTCAGCTGATTTATATTGGCCAAGATGGAAAATGGTACCATGGCTTGTATACGCTTGATGAAATGACGGCATTAAAACTTGAAAATCATGAAGAACTTTATCTTCGCTTTGATCAACAAAGTCCAGGTTTTTATAATGTAGAAAAAAATGAAAAATTGACGATCGACGGAGCATTTTTAATGTTGCATGGGAAAACAGGAGAAGGCGGCTATGTTCAAGGACTACTAGCCTTAGCACACATTCCGTTCACAGGGTGCAATCTTCTATCATCAGCACTTTGTATGGATAAAGCCTATACTCATATTATTTGTGAGCATGCCGGAATTCCGATGGCCCAGTATCAATTGATTTCATCCTTCAAAGAGGTTAATCATACGTTGATAGCTTATCCATGTATCGTGAAGCCCAGTCGTGAAGGAAGTTCATTTGGTGTTAGTTATGTTAAGACTGCACAAGATTTAGAAAAAGCAATTAACGTTGCCCTTGAATTTGATGATCGTGTTTTAATCGAAGAGTATATTGATGGTACTGAGGTTGGAATGTCAATTCTAGATACAAAAGAAGGTCGCATCATCTCAGAGGTTGACCAAGTGAATGTGAGTGGTGAAGTTTTTGATTTCCAAGAAAAATATCACCCACACAATACTGAAACTCTAAAGGAATCGCTTTTCCCAAAAATTGTTTTAGATGAAATTAAAGAAATGGGATCAAAAGTATTTGATGCACTTTATTGTGATCAATTCTCACGCCTTGATTTCTTTGTCACAAAAAATAATGAGATATATTTTAATGAAGTTAATACAATTCCAGGTTTTACCGCCAATTCTCGTTATCCCAAAATGATGGAAAATGTTGGCGTAGACTATACTGACTTGATTCAACGTTTAATTGAGGATTCCTTATGTTAGACAATGCAACACTTTATATTAATGAGACAAAAATAAAAGAAAATACACGAATTTTAAGAACTAATTTAAATGATGAAAGTAAGATTATTGCAGTGATTAAAGCAAATGGCTATGGCTGTGACTTAGTTCAATCAGCATTACTGTGTGAACGTATGGGTATTGATGTTTTAGCTGTTTTGAGTATCGATCAAGCAATAGAACTTCGTAAAGCAGGCGTTAAGGCACCTATCTTACTTTTAGGGGTTACACTGCATTCGAATTTTAAATATTTACTTGAGTATGATGTAATTCAAGCAGCGGTTAATTATCAGTACGCACTTGACCTTGCTGAGTTTGCTAAAGGTCAAAGAAAAAATATAAAGGTTCATATAAAGGTTGATACTGGCTTGAATCGCTTAGGATTGAAATACCATGAACTGGATCATATTCAATCAATATTTTCAATGGAAGGTCTTGATGTTGAAGGGATATACTCTCACTTTGTTGCATCACAATCCTACGATAAGGATGACCTTGACTTTTCCAAGCTTCAAATAGAGCGCTTTAATGCTGTATTAGATCATTTGATTATTTCTGGTATCAATCCTAGAATGACTCATATGCAAAATACACCTTCAATTTTAAATTTCGGTGATTTAGGGTACTCAGCAGTTAGATGTGGTATGGTCTTGTTTGGTTTGTTTCATCCTTCTCAGCTCGAAGAATCGAAATCAATGGGATATGAATCCGTAATTGAAATGCGTTTGCGAATTGCGATGATCAAAGAAATAAAAGAAGGCGAATATGTTGGTTATGGACGAGAATTTCAAGCAAAAAAAGACATGACAATTGCTACAATTTCAAGTGGTTATGTTGACGGCATTATGAAGACATTTACAAAAAGTGGTGGTCAAGTTATAGTTAATGGGACAAAATGCAGTATTTTAGGAGATATAGCCATGTCTCAATTTATGGTTGATGTTACTGATGTCGTTTGTAAACCAGAGGATGAAGTTGTTCTTTTTGGAACAGATGATCAAACAATTTATGATTACATCAAGCATACTGGTCAAACGATAAATGAATTAATAAGTCATATTCGTTATTCGATTCCAAGAATATACGTTAAATAGTTTAAGAAAAAAGAAGCCGTGCAGAGTAGTGCACGACTTCTTTTAATTTTGGATTGCTTGATAATGAAGTGATATGTAATGCCCGCTAAATTGTGAAGCGAGATGATGCAGATGCACCGCAACTTCATTTAAACTAATAAAACTCATTGTTTCAACACGTTTTATTTGGACAATGTATTGTAAGTCTTTTGTTAAAATAGTTTCTAAAATTTCAAAATCTTGATGAACTGCCGTTATAAAATCTTGTGCAGTTTTTTTTGTATGAAATACTGAGTAAAAATAAATGTCATGAGATTCTTCATCATGACTTTGATAATACTCCTTCAAAAGACTTCTGTTGTAAATGTAAATTAAATCAAGATCGCTTGGATAAAGTAAAGTTTCATAAAGGCTAAAGTGATCATTGTGTAACCATGAATGTTGAAACGGATCATGGATGATTACAGATAGAATTGAACTTAAGTCATGTTTTTCATCAGCGACAAATACGAGGTCGATTTGCTCGTTATTTTGCGTTGAACCAACATACTTTAGATCTATTTTTTCATGAATTAATGCCGCTTCAAGATGTTCTAAATACTTAACGATTTGAGCTGTTTCGTTTTCATTGGGCCATTGTTCTTGTAAGGGGTAATCAATTCGGATAAACAAACTATGAGGATAGGAATCTTTTGACTCTTTAGCCATCATATCAACTTTTACGACATTCAATCGTTCTTCTATATTGGAATAATATGTTTCCCATTCAGGGCTTAATAAAATTGTTTTCATCATAAACTCCTTTAAAATAGAAGAACCCGCTGGGCGGGTTCTTTGATAATAATTAGTTTCCAAGAACTAAACGTAGGGTACTATTTCTGTGTTTTGAAAGCACTAGTTTATTGATGGAGTTTCCATCAAGTTTCATTTCCACAATGTGAGTACCAGTGCCTTGTGTTTCGACATCCATATAATTTGCTACTTCACGTGGGAAGTCGGTATAAGGACGTTTGTTGTTTAGAGTAAAAATATAATCATACACATCAATGTTGAGTCCGTTTCTTTGAAGGGAAGCTAAATCAACAGATGTGTTAATCACCTTAGGATTGGTGCTTTGGACTGTTTCGAATCGATTGATTCGAGTATCTTCTAACCAATTTAAATAGACATTGTCAATATCGTTGTCATCGGCCCAATCTAAAATGTCATCCAGATCGTTGGAGGATGGTCCTTGATCTTTAATCTCTGAAATTTTAACAGTATGTTTTTTAATGTTTGATTTTCTACTTTCACTTAATTCATAGGTGTAATAGGAAACCACTTCAACATTTTTTTCATTACCATTCAGAGTATAACTGATTGATTGTTTTGGATTATCGCCCATAATTTCTTTAACAACCTTACCATCAACGACAAGTTCGGATTTATAACGAACTGCTCCAAAGAGCCATGATTCATCATATAGTTTTCGTCCGCTTGCTGAATTGCCTCCGCCAGGATATTTCATGACTAAAGTTTTTTCAGCGACTTTTAGCTTATCTTTGTCTGGATAAGGTGTTAATTCAACATCAATATTTAGTTGACGATTTTCTTGACTTGCTTTAACTGTTTGTGATTTCAAATCTTTAAGTTCTTGCGGCTGCGCATCCGTTAAATTCAAGAACTCTTTTTTAATTAAGCCAGTTGTGATAAGTTCTGGGTTCATATCATTCAATGGTTTTTGATAAGGGAATGTCCCGATAATATGTTTGAATTCAGCGACACCTGATGGTCGAGCAATATCTTTTCCACTACCATATTTTTCGCTGAGTAAGTCTAGAATGTATGAGTTCAATTTACCTGGAAGATTGAATTGAGCTTCCTGAGGAGAGAACCAAGGTTTGTATTTTTCATCTTTTTTATCAAAACCAATCCATGTTGCCATTGAGAATTGATCGGTCGCTGCGACCATGAGACGGTCACTCATCGCATTACGTGGAATGTAACTCGGTCTGTTTTCTCCCCAGTTATTAGTTCCTGTTTTACCAAAGACTGTATAAGGTTTTCGGATTCCGGTTAAGTAACCAGGGTATGGACCCTCAACAGCATACTTCATTGTTCGAGTTGTTAAATAAGCGGCAGCATCAGAAATGACGGGTACACTTGAATATTGTGGAATCAATGGTTCTCTTCCATCAGAAAATTCAATTTTACGTACAGTGTGTGGTTCTGTATAGTTACCACCATTCATCAACATAGTATACGATCCAGCAATTTCAATAGGGGATGTTATAAAACTTGAACCCCCAATTCCATAACCAAGGTCAAAGTTTTCACTATTTACTTGAGAATAACCAATTTTGTTGAGATACTCAATCACGCCTTCACGTCCAATTGTTTCAACGGATTCTTGCAATGTTTTAAGAGCGGGAACGTTTCGAGAATCTGCTACGGCATCCATAATTGTGGTTTCACCCCAGTAGCGACTGTCATAGTTGCTGACAAGGAAGTTTGTTCCAGGATAGACCCAAGGCTCATCGACAAGGACATGACTTGTTGACCAACCTAAATATTCAAAGGCTAAGGCATAATCAACAACAGGTTTGATAACTGAGGCAGGTTGGAATGATTTTGAAAGGGCGCGATTATGAATAAGGCGTCCATTATAATCATAACCACCAACAATCCCAATGATTTCACCCGTTTTATTTCCAATTACGGCTGACCCGACTTGGATATGAGTTTTTTCTCCGCCACGATCTTGATCTAAGGATTCAATTTCACGACGTTGGAATTTATCGATGCCATCTTGAATGTCAGGGTCCATTGATGTATAGATTTTCATTGGAACAACAGTAGGGTTCAGACCTGTTAGCTCTGTAACTTCATCGATAACCACATCTATATAAGCTTGATATGGAAGTGCATCACCAATGGCAGTTGTGTTATCGGAAAAAATATTTTCAAGTTTAACGGCAAGCGCTAATTTATATTCATCATCTGAAATATAGCCGTGTCTGTTCATCAAGTTTAAAACATCATGTGTTCTTTCGGTTGCGTTTTTAATTGAGTAATAAGGTGAGTTCACAGACGGAGCATTAATAACTCCAGCTAAAAATGCAGATTCAATCAAGTTTAACTCTGAAACTTCTTTTCCGAAATAGGCTTCGGCAGAGTTTTGAACACCTAAAATATTGTTGCCCGCTCCAAAGTTAATCATATTGAGGTAGAGCTCGAATATAACTTTTTTACTTAATAATTGAGACTTCTCAAGTTTTTGTGATAAATAAATTTCTTGTACTTTACGATCAATCCCTTTAACGCCACCTTCAGGTAACACGACTTCACCAGTCTCAGGATTTTCATACATAAAGTGAGTGTTTTTGATCAACTGCATTGTAAAGGTAGACCCCCCTTGACCAAAACTTATTCTTCCATGTCTCAATGATGAGAGTAAGTTCTCAAGTGCAGCTTTAGTAAAACGAGGAACATCAAATCCGCTATGTGTAAAGTAACGCGAATCTTCTGTTGCGATGAAGGCATCAACCAACGATTGAGGAAGATCATCATAAGTAATGTTCTCACGGATTTTCAATCCAGTATCATAGATTTCGTTGTTATCGCTATCATATATTTTTGTCGATTCTGGTTGAATGAAATCTTCGACATATAGTTCAGGTGCTTTTCGTATTACGCCAAAGGCATAGACTGAAAAGGCACTTGTTACGATAAGTCCTAAAGCGACAATCACCACTAATATCTTCGCGATAATTCGCTGTGTGTGAAATGGACTTTTGACCTTAGGTTTTTTTGTTTTTTTGTTAGTCATACTTTCTCCTTTATACAAACATCTTCGATAATGCTTAGATAGTCACATGGTTTTTTGAATGTTGATTCAACAAGGTAGCCAACATCTCTAATCCATTTAATAGGAAGAGAACGTTGCTCTGAAGTATCAATATACTGTAGAAAATCTTTTGCAAAAATCAGGTATGTTTCATCAAGTGTGTTAAAACGAATGATTAAAAATGCTACGGCTCCATGCTTGTTAACAGCACGAAGGTGATCAAGTTGGTGTTGATGCAAAGCCGCCAGTGGAAATAAAGTCTTGTTTTTTGTCTCTTTTGCTTCAAAATCCAGGGCAATGCTTTTGTAAACCCCTTGGTAATCGGTGGTTGATGCTTGTCTAAAATAAGCTTCAGTAATTTTGGCTTTGTTTCGAGAAGGATAGTCAACATTCACAATCTGGATTGGCGTTGGTTTTTTGTGAACCACACCGATATCCATAAATAAATAGTAATCGTTTGTTTTGTTGATGTCTTCTTCAAGGCTCATACCTCGCCGACTGGTTAATGCAAACGAGTCAGGTTTTTTATAACTTTTTTTTCCACCAGGATATTTAATCATTGAATCACCATAGGTATTATACTATAAAATTTAATTGAATTCACGAAATCACATAAATTACAAAAGTTAAGGGTACAATTAAAAGGATAATACTGTTTACTTTTGAGAGAAGTGAAAGAATTAATGATAAAGACTTATTATCTTGAAACTTAGCCTTAAATTTGAGATAATGATGCTAGAGGTGATTGTATGAAGCAAAAACTAAAAATCGATGACATTTTTAATAAAGAATTTCATGTCGATTTTAAAGGGTATAGTGCTTTAGAAGTGGACCAATTTTTGGATCTTGTACTTCATGATTATGAGTATTTTTCAAGTATTATTCAACAACAAAAAGACTTGTTGAATAAATACGAAGATGCCTTAAGTCAACAAAAACGTTTGCTCTTAGAGTATGAAGGGCGAGAAAGAGCTTCTGAGGATTCACCCAAAGAAGTAAATCATGTCGATCTTCTCAAACGAGTTTCAAAATTAGAGGAAGCTGTTTTTAATAAAGAATAAAACTAAATGACACAAAAGATAATCGCTGCTTTTTAAAAGTAGAGGAAAGTCCATGCTCGCACTGTCTGCGATGACAGTAGTGTTTGTGCTCGGTCGAAAAATCAAGACGAGGTACGGAGGCATCCGTAACGGCTGTTAAAATCCCTAAGGCTTAGGCTATGGAATTTTACTGTAAAAGTGCCACAGAGACGAGGTCTTATAGAAATATAAGAAGTGGAACGTTGGTAAACCCCATAAGCGAGAAACCCAAATTAGGTAGGGGAACTGTTCAATGCAAAATGAAGCAAAGAACGGACACTTCGGTGTAGATAAATGATTATCGTAACAGAACATGGCTTATTGAGTGTCAATGCACTAAAATTAACCGACCTATTCGGTTTTTTTTATATGTAAAAAGTTAAAGACTTAAGCAAGTGATTGTATTAAGGTATGGACCTTGTTATAATTAACAATAGTAAGGAAGGTGACCAGCTTGGAAAATATTGGAGCTATACTAAAGGAACGTCGACAACAACTTAATTACACACTCGAAGAAATGAGTGCACAAACGAAATTATCAATTGTACAATTACAAGCGATTGAACGTGGCGACATCCAATTTTTCAAAGATGATTTATCTTATCTATCGTATTTTGTTCGTTACTATGCGAATGCGTTGGGGATAGATTATAATGAAATTCGAAATCAATTAGATGATTCAATTAATCAATACACAGATACTGTTAGTTTATCAAAAATTAGGAAACAAGAAGAAATTAATGAACGTGTTTTAACCCAAGCCAAACGTGGCGCTAAAGCAAGACGTAAAATTGATTTTTCAAGCATTATTTTGGTAGGTGTTGTCATCGTGATTGGCGCACTTTTGGTGGTTGCATGGCAAAAAGTCATTTGGCCTGGATTACAAGCGAAAGATCCAATTAATCCACCAGTGATTGTAGTGCCCGATGAAGAAAAACCTGAGGATGAAGGTGAAGAAAAGCCTGAAGAAAAACCAGAAGATGTTGCGAAACTTGATGTGAAAACTGTGGATCCATTTCACTATGAAATTACAGGATGGAAAGAGGGCGATGAATTGACCTTCGACTTGAAAGTAGTGAATAGAACCTGGGTGCGTTTTTCTGAAAATGGCGTTGTCCTAGATGCGCCAGCTCAAGGGATTTACGAAACAGATCAAGATGTTAAAGTAATACTAAAAGCAGAAAAAGACAAGGTTCTTTCTGCAAATATAGGTTATGTAAAGGGGAACATCATAACTTTGAATGAAGAAAAAATTGAACTAGCACCTGAAGCAGGTGAAAGTCAATCCGGTTTAGTTTTAGAATTTAAACTTGTTGAAGGAGAAGTAACAGAATGAACTTAGCAAATAAATTAACTGTTTTTAGAATTATATTAATACCGATTATCGTTTTAGTGGAATTGTTTCCATATAGCCATTTTGGCATTGAAATACCATATGTGGTGATTGACTCAGTTATTTTGACATGGAAAAATATTGCATTGTTAAGTTTGTTTGCAGTAGCTTCATTTACTGACTTTTTAGATGGTTATTTAGCAAGGTCTCGTGATATGATCACAGTTTTCGGAAAATTTTTAGATCCAATTGCTGATAAATTGTTAGTGAATACCTTGTTTATTATTTTTGCATATAATGGATCTGTATCAATTGTGCCAGTCTTGATTATGATTTGGCGCGATACGATTGTTGATGCAGTGAGAATGTTGTTAGCTCAAAAAGGAATGGTGTTATCAGCGGGGTATTTAGGGAAGGTTAAAACTGTTGCACAAATGTTTGCAATTATCTTAATCTTGCTCAATAATTTACCATTTGAATTATATAATATTCCAGTAGCAAATATTATGGTTTGGTTTGCAACCCTAATGTCTGTTGTTAGTGGAGCGTCATATGTTATTCAAAGTCGTTCATTCTTGGTTGAATCAATTTAAGGAATACTATAAAGATATGCTTATCATAATGATGGAGGCAATATAAATGGAAAAAAAAGATAAAATTTTAGATGATGCAATAAAACAAATTGAAAAACAATTTGGTAAGGGATCGATAATGAAGTTAGGGGATCGCAGTGCTGTTGATGTGGATGCGATTAGCTCTGGTTCATTAAGTCTTGATGCTGCACTTGGAATTGGTGGTTATCCAAAAGGAAGGATCATTGAAATTTTTGGTCCTGAGTCAAGTGGAAAAACAACGCTCGCTTTGCATGCTATTGCTGAGTGTCAAAAAGCAGGCGGGAAAGCAGCGTTTATTGATGCGGAAAACGCAATTGATCCACTGTACGCTCGAAATTTAGGTGTCAATATTGAAGAATTAATTCTCTCTCAACCCGATAGTGGTGAACAAGGCTTGGAAATTGTTGATGTCTTAGTTCGTTCAGGGGCTGTTGATTTAATTGTAGTGGACTCTGTTGCAGCGCTTGTGCCTCAAGCTGAACTTGATGGTGAAATGGGCGATGCTCAAGTTGGTTTACAAGCTCGTATGATGTCCAAGGCAATGAGAAAATTGTCAGGGGCAATGAATCGATCTGAATGTACAACGATTTTTATTAATCAGTTACGTGAAAAAGTTGGGGTTATGTTTGGTAATCCTGAAACTACACCAGGTGGTCGTGCACTTAAGTTCTATTCATCTGTACGCTTAGACATTCGTCGTGGAGAACAAATGAAACAAGGCCAAGATGTTTTTGGTAATAAGGCTAATATTCGTGTTGTAAAAAACAAAGTTGCACCTCCGTTTAAAAAGGTTCAAATTGAAATCGTGTATGGACAAGGAATTAGTTATCTTGGAGAAGTCATTGATTTAGGTGTTGAATATGACTTGATTGATAAAAGTGGTTCTTGGTATTCTTATAAAGAAGAACGAATCGGTCAAGGTCGAGAAGCTGTTCGTACATTCTTAGAAGAAAATCCTGCGATACAAGAAGAAATAGCAAATGATATTCGTGTTAAAATATTACCAGCTAAGGAATGATGAAAGTCATTCCTTTTTTTATGCTTAACGACATGAGTTTTCCTCAAAGTCTTGGTAAAACAAGTCAAAAGCAAGCATCTTGTTTTAATTCGTTGCGGTCTCAACTTTTTTTGTTGTGAAATTTGTGAAAATAAAGTATAATACATATGTTAGGTTTTTAAATTTTTTAAATAAGAAAGAGGAGTATAGTGATGGAAAAATATCTATTATATTCTATCTTAACCGGTTTATTAGTGTTTATAGTGATGGCAATTGCGATGGTCATTATTAGTAAAGTTAGATTAAATAGCGCACATAACCGTGCAAACTCAATAATTAGCGAAGCTGAAGAAAAAGCAGAAACAACTGTACGTCAAGCGTTATTAGAAGCAAAAACAGAAGCATATGAATTGAAGCTTAATGCTGAACGTGAAATGAAAGAAAAGAATAAAGAAATTCAAGAGTCAGAATCTCGTCTAGATCGTCGGGAAGAAAACTTGAATTTAAGAGATGCTAATATTGTCTCAAAAGATAACGATATACTTAAAAAGCAACGTGAATTAGAGTCTAAATCAAAACAACTGGAAAAGATGGAATTCGAATTAGAGAAACGTACTGAGGTTCAATTACAAGAACTAGAAAGAATTGCATCAATGCCACAAAGTGAAGCGAAAGATGAATTATTCGCGATTGTGGAACGTCAAATGGAGATGGAAGTTTTAACATACATTCGTGAACAAGAAGAAATAGCGCATGAGCGTGCTGAAGACATCGCAAGAAATATTATATCTTTAGCTATATCACGCTATGTTCAAGAGGATGCGTCTCAACGAACATCGTCAACTGTAACCTTACCCAATGAAGACATGAAAGGTCGTATTATTGGTCGAGAGGGTCGAAATATTCGTGCCTTTGAACAAGCGACTGGGGTCGATTTGATTATAGATGATACACCTGAAGTGATTACTTTGTCTTGTTTTAATCCAGTGCGTCGTGAAGTCGCGCGATTGGCATTGGAAACATTGATTTCAGATGGTCGTATACAGCCTGGTAAAATTGAAGATGCGGTAACAAAAGCTCAAAAAGAACTTCATCATGAAGTGCAAAAAGTGGGTCAAGATACACTCTTTGAAATGGGCTTGAGTAAGATGAACAAAGAGTTAGTGAATATATTAGGTCGGTTAAAGTACCGTTATTCATACGGGCAAAATGTTTTACAACATTCAATTGAAGTTGCACATCTAGCTGGAATGATGGCGGCAGAATTAGGATTAAATCAACGTTTAGCTAAACGTGCAGGATTATTGCATGACATTGGTAAAGCTGTTGATTATGAGATGGAAGGAACCCATGTTGAATTAGGTGTGCGTTTGGCTAAAAAATATGGTGAACATCCAATCGTCATCAATTCGATCGCGTCTCACCATGGTGATACAGATGCGACCTCGGCAATTGCTGTTTTAGTTGCTGCTGCGGATACCTTGTCTGCTGCACGCCCAGGTGCTCGTTTTGAGAGTTTTGAATCCTATATTCAACGGCTCGAAGAGTTAGAAGCTATGGCTGTAACACGTGAAGGTGTTCAACAAGCATTCGCAATTTCTGCTGGTCGTGAACTACGAGTCATGGTTGTTCCAGATAAGTTAAGTGACCTAGAAACAGTGAAATTAGCAAGAGACATCAAAGAAGACATTGAAAAAGAGTTAACCTACCCAGGACAAATCAAGGTAACGATTATTCGTGAATTACGTCATGTGGAGTTGGCAAAATAGATGAAAATTTTATTTATTGGTGATATTGTAGGTAAAAGTGGTCGGCAGGTTATCGCTGACCATTTACCACTATTAAAGGCAGAACAAGCGATTGATTTTATCATAGCAAATGGTGAAAATGCAGCCCATGGTAAAGGGATCACAAAACGTATTTATCGTTTTTTTATGGAACAAGGGATTGATTGTGTCACAATGGGAAATCATACGTTTGCGAAACGGGAAATTATGGATGATTATGAAGAATGTCCTAATTTGTTGGTTCCTGCGAATATTGAACCCTTAGACTTTGGTAATTATTATAAAGTTTACACTGTCAAAGAGAAAAAAATTTGTGTTGTAAATCTTTATGGAGAAGCTTTTATGAACAACGTCGGTGATCGACCTTATAAATATATGGATAAAGTTCTAGACGAGGTTGACGCTGATTATTATTTTGTTGATTTTCACGGAGAATCGACAAGTGAAAAAATTTTCTTTGCAAAGATGTATCAAACTCAAGTTGATGCAGTCGTAGGAACGCATACTCATGTACAGACAGCAGATGAAAAAATGATGGGTACGTGTGCTTATATTACCGATGTTGGTATGTGTGGTCCAAAAGATGGTGTCATTGGCCGTGACTTTGAAGAGTTATATGATAATATGGTTGTAGGGAATAAAACTTACTATAAATTAGCAAGCGGAGAAGCGATGTTTAATGCGGTGATGATCGAAATCGATGAATCAAGCATGACAAGTTTATCAATTCAACGCCTTGCTTGGTAAATGTGCTTAAAAACCAAGCAAACCTTGGTTTTTTTAATTAAGAAGGAGTAACTATGGATTTAATAAAATTTTATGCTTTAGGAGGTCTTGATGAAGATGGCCGTAATATGTCAGTTATCGAGATTAACGATGAGCTTTATATTGTTGATGTAGGATTAAAATATCCGGAGAATGAAACGCTGGGAGTTGAATCACAAATTCCAGATTTTAGTCATGTACTAAAAAACAAAGAAAATGTAAAAGGAATCTTTATCACTCATGGTCATGATGATGTAATGGGAGCTTTACCATATTTAATGAAAGAATTAAAAGCACCTATTTATACCACACCTTTAATTGCTTTGATGATTCAAGATTTATTACGTGAACATAAAATTAAGAACACAAAAATATTTAGAATTAAAAAGAATGGTCGTTTTAAAGTACAAGGTAGAAATTGTGTCGCCTTTGCTTTAACTCATTCAATTCCTGACTCAATGGGAATTGCCATTGAAACAGATCAAGGTTATATTGTTCATTCGAGTGAGTTTATTATGGACTTTAATGTGCCATCGGAAGCTTTCACAATGGATTTATCAACCATATCAGAATTGGGTAAAAAAGGTGTGTTTATGTTGTTTGCTGAATCAGTTTATGCAAAACGTCAAGGCTTTACATCGCCACATCACAGAATAGAACAACGAATTGAAAAGGTTTTTGAAAACACAGAGGAAAGAATTTTTGTGACCTTATATGAGCAAAATATTTATCGTCTGATTGAAGTCATTGAAATGGCTCGAAAATTCAAACGACGTGTGTATATTTATGGTGAGAAACAACGTCGTTTAATTAAACATTTAGAAGCATTAAATTACTATAAAATGCCTGAAGGTATGGAGATTAGTTCAAAAGAATTTAATAACGATATGAAAGATGTTGTGATTGTCGTATCTGATATTGGTCCTGATGTTTTCAGAAAAATGGGTAAAATTGCAATGGGTGAAGACCAAGTCATTGAGATTAAAGAGACAGATCATGTTATTGTCGCATCACCACAAGTGCCAGGAACTGAAAGTGTAGCAAGTGAAATGACGAATGAATTGTTTAAGGATGGGGTAAGTATCACAAGTATGAATCCCAAAGAAGTCTTATCAATGCACGCTTCGATTGAAGATTTAAAAATGATGATGGCGTTATTGAAACCTAAGTATTATGTTCCGATTAAAGGTGAATTCCAAGATCTTACGGCGAATGCTGATTTAGCGTTTGATATGGGAATACCACCTACCAACATTATTGTCTTGGATAATGGACAAATCGCTGAGTTTGTTGACGGACGTTTAAAATCGACATCACAGACCTTTAAACTTGAGTCAGTTTTGATTGATGGTAAAGATCATCTTGACACCTCAGGTTTAGTGTTGCGTGATCGTAAGATTTTAGGGACGGATGGAGCAATCACTGTTGGAGTTGTGATGGATCATCGAACTAAAAAGATTATTGGGGGACCTGATGTTCAATCACGGGGTGTCGTTTATTTAAAAGATGCAAAAAATCTCATGAACGAAGCTGGAAAAATATTAGTGAGCACGATTGAGAAAAACGTGAAAGAAAATAAATATGAACACATTGAAACACGGAATGAAGCACGTGATAAAATATCGAAATTCATTTTCAAGGAAACGGGAAAACGACCAATGATTATGCCTGTTATCATTGAATTAAGATAATTAAAGGGGGAGTTAGAATGGCAAAGAAAAATGAATTGCAACCAGAAGTTTTGCGATTTATTGTACTTCTTCTTATCGTGGGTCTTACAATTATTAGTATGGGTCGATTTGGAGCAATGGGTGTTATTTTAAATAACGGTATCCGTTTGTTATTTGGAGAGTTTCCATTTATTTATGAATCAATTATTCTACTTCTAACGTTAGTGTTGTTAATCAAGCCAAGTCTTTTGAAACAAAATTGGAAAGTGTATGTTTCCTCTACGCTTATCTTTTGTGCTTTTATTTTAGGGATGAGTCTAAATGCCGGGTACCAAGGAACAGGGATGCAAGTTGTAACTCAATTTCTTGATCAAGCACCTCAAATACTCATTAATGCTAAAACAAATGCATTTTCTGGATTTATTGGTGCTTGTTTGTATGGTTTTATGTCTTTTTTAGTTGATAAGCAAGGTGTCCTTGTTTTAATTGTCGTTTTGTTATTGATTGCACTGGCTTTGGTTATCTCGCCAAAAAAAGTTAAAGAACATCAAGAATCACTTGCAAAAAGAAAAGCAGAACGTCAAAATAATCGTGACCTTAAAGTAGCGAAACAAAAAGAAGCTAAACAAGAAAAGCAAGCCAAACAATTAAAGCGTAAAGAAGCTAAACAGCCAGAGGAAAAGGTCAATGTAGTGCTTGAAAAACCGAGTGAAGCGCGAGCTTCGTTTATTACGATGGACGAAGCAATTGATCATCAAACGGCTCAAAACCGACCACCTGAGCAAATTAAAGCAAATCTTGGTGCTGATGATTATGCACTTCCACCTTTAGAGTTGTTGGATAATATCAGTTCTTCATCAAAGAGTGCTACAAGTAATCAACAGACTGCTAAAGAAAAAGGGGATCGATTAATTGCGGTCTTAAAACAATTTGGAATCGATGCAACGATTGATAAAATACACATTGGTCCAGCGGTGACGAAATTTGAACTAATTCCTGATTCAAATGTTAAAATAAGTAAAATATCATCAATTCAAGATAACTTAATGATGGAGTTGGCGGTAAAAACGTTAAGAATTGAAGCTCCTATTCCAGGAAAACGTGCAGTTGGAATCGAAATTCCAAACGTAGAAATGATTCCTGTGCGAATGAAAGAGATTATCGATGGAACACCAGACTTCTTTTCATCAAAAAATGTCGATGTTGTTCTAGGTAAAAACTTAATGGGAAAACCCATTGTAGCATCGATTAATAAGATGCCTCATTTGCTTGTGGCAGGAGCAACTGGAAGTGGGAAGTCTGTTTGTATGAATAGCATCATAACTTCTTTACTCTTGAGTAAAACACCCGATGAATTAAAATTAATCTTAATTGATCCTAAGAAAGTGGAATTTACACCGTATACAAAAATTCCACACCTCTATTCACCTGTGATATCAGATCCGCAAGAAGCAAGTTTGGCGTTAAAGGTCTTGGTTGATTTGATGGAAAATCGTTACGAAGATTTTGCGGAACTTGGTGTTAGAAATATTCAGTCATATAATGACTACGTTGATAAAAATAAGAAAAAAGGACTTGAACGTATGCCTTGGATTGTTGTTATCATCGATGAACTTGCTGATTTAATGAGTGTTGCTGGAAAAGACGTTGAAGTGAGCATTCAGCGAATCACTCAACTTGCACGTGCAGCAGGAATTCATTTAATTGTTGCTACACAACGTCCTTCAGTTGATGTTGTTACAGGGATTATTAAAGCGAATATTCCATCTCGAATTGCATTTGCTGTTTCCTCAGCCGTGGATTCAAGAACAATTTTAGATATATCTGGTGCTGAAAAATTACTTGGTTATGGTGATATGCTTTATATTCCTATGGGCGAGCCGACACCTGTTCGAGTTCAAGGAGCGTTTGTCAGTGATCAAGAAGTTAAACGGATTACTGATTTTGTGAGTCAAAATAAAAAAGCGCATTATCATGACGCCTTTGTTAACTTAGAAAATAGTGAAGGGTCATCTGCATTGGTTGGAGTCATGTCAGATCCGATGTATGAAGAAGCATTAGAATTTGTTGTGAGTCATGGAAAAGCGTCAACGTCGCTGTTGCAACGACGCTTAGCTATCGGATATAATCGTGCAGCAAGAATTATTGATGCGATGGAAGAAAATGGTGTCATTGGACCAGCACGAGGCAGCAAACCTCGAGAAGTTCTTGTTAAAGAAACAGATTTATTTCAAGAAACTGAGTAAAGAGTGCATTTGCACTCTTTTTATATGGACTAAAATCTTGTTTAAGACTAGAAATATGCTATAATATACAAGAGATAAATCGTCGAAGAGGCTAAGTAATGATTGACAATGATTTCTACAGAGAGAGTGGAAGCTGAGAACACTCGTAATCATTCATCGTGAATTCACCTTGAAGAGGAACTAATCATTCCCGTTAGGTTTGCGTTAAAAACTATAAAGATGTATATACAGGTGTATATAAATCAGGATGGTACCACGCTATAGCGTTCCTGGACGGGGACGTTTTTTTATTTTAAGGAGGAAGGTATATGGATTTAAAAGAAATAATGAACCAAGGGGTTCAAGCAATTAAAGATGCTGATAACTTAGAACGTTTAGAAGAAGTAAGGATTTCATTTTTAAGTAAAAAAGGTCATTTGTCTTTGGCGATGCGACAAATGAAAGATTTATCAAATGAAGAAAAACCAGCATTTGGTAAAGCTGTGAATGAAACAAAAGAAGCGATTGAAAGTGTTTTAAAAGACAGATTTCAAGAACTTAAAGACATTGCTTTAAATGAATCAATGAAAAAAAATGCAATCGATATCACGTTACCAGGTACAAGTTTGAAACCAGGATTACAAAATCCTTTAATTTTAATGGTAAGAGAAATGGAAGCGTTCTTTCAAGAAATGGGTTACAAAGTAGTGGAAGGTGATGAGCTTGAGTTGGATTTATATAACTTTGAAAAAGCGAACATACCAAAAGATCACCCGGCTCGTGAAATGCAAGATACATTCTTTATCGATGAACATAATTTATTAAGAACACATACCACAGCAATTCAAACACGAACACTTGAAGAGTATGCACCACAGATACCAATTAAAGTGGTTTGTCCAGGGAAAGTGTATCGTCGTGATGATGATGATGCGACACATTCTCATCAATTTATGCAACTTGAAGGATTGGTTGTCGGTCATAACATCACATTAGCAGATTTAAAGGGAACCTTATCCTTATTTGCTAAACGTATGTTTGGAGAAGATCGAGTGATTCGATTCAGACCAAGTTATTTCCAATTTACAGAACCATCAGTTGAAATCGATGTTACGTGTCATATTTGTAATGGCAAGGGTTGCAACGTTTGTAAACAAACAGGTTGGATTGAAATTCTTGGAGGAGGAATGGTTCATCCAAAAGTCTTACAAGATGCAGGATATGACGATGAAACTCTAACAGGCTTTGCGTTTGGAGTTGGAATTGAACGAATTGCAATGTTAAAATATGGAATTGAAGATATCCGTATGTTCTATACAAATGATATGCGTTTTATTGACCAATTTAAGAGATTTGATTAGGAGGCCATATGTTAGTTAGTCGAAAATTATTAAACAGATATGTAGATTTAAAGGATATTAGTACCAATGATCTTGCGGACACATTAACCAATGCTGGATTAGAAGTAGAAGGCATTGATGTCTTATTAGATGTGAATCATCTCGTCGTAGGATTTGTAAAGACTTGTGTGGCACATGAAGACAGTGACCACCTTCATGTGTGTGAAGTTGATGTTGGAGATCAAGCGTTACAAATTGTTTGTGGTGCAAAGAATATTGCGCAAGGACAAAAAGTAATTGTTGCGAAAGTAGGGGCTCAATTACCAGGTGACTTCGAAATTAAAGACAGTGTTATTCGTGGTGTCGCATCATCTGGAATGATATGTTCATTAGGGGAATTAGGTATTTCTGAAAAAACACACCCTAATGGGCGTGAAGGAATTTATGTTTTTGAAGACGAGGCTGTTGTTGGAATGAATGCTGTTGAAGCATTGGGGATGGATGATGAAGTCATGGATATAAAACAAACTCCAAACCGTTCTGATTTTATGGCTCTAAGTTCTATTGCGAAAGAAGTTGCTGCACTTTATAAAACAGAAACAACATTGCCAAATTTTGAGATGCCATCGGTTAATGAAGCAAAAAGTCAATTAAAACTAAGTCTTGACACAAAATTGGCTCAACAATTTTTGGGGCGTGTTGTGAATAAAGTTGAAATTAAAGAGTCTCCACAGTGGATTAAAGAAGCATTAATTGCTTCAGGGATGCGTCCAATTAATAACCTTGTCGATATTTCAAATATCGTCATGTTAGAAACAGGTCAACCGATTCATTTTTATGCAAAAGACTTTTTATCACCGCTTGAATTATCAGTTGTCACAAATTATGAGGGAGACGTTGTTGGGTTGGATGGAAATACCTATCAAATCACAACGAAAGATCAAATGATTATGAATGGTGCAACACCTGTTGGAATTGCGGGAATCATGGGTCTTGAAAATTCAATGATTCAAGATACAACCCAAGCCATCGTGATCGAGGTTGCAACATTTGATCGTGTTGCAGTACGACAAACTTCCACTCGTTTAGGAATATCTTCGGAAGCTTCGCAACGTTTCAGCAAACCGATGGATCCATTGGCGCCAATCATGGCGATGAATCGTGCCGTTGAACTTTTAATTGAATACGGAAATGCTGAAGACTTTGAAGAACTCGTTAAAGTTGGGAATATCGAAAATCAAACGCATACCATTGAAACAACAACGAAGAAAGTTAACGATCTTTTAGGAACTGATTTTAGTGACGATGAGATTATGGATGTCTTTGAACGTCTAAACTTAAACCCTGTGATTGTTGATTCAAGAATCCAAACAAGCATACCATCGTATCGATTAGATTTACGTATACCAGAGGATCTTAGCGAAGAAGTTATTCGAGTGTTGGGCTATGATCGCTTACCAGAAACATTACCTAAGATGGATCTTACTCACGGTTCGTATACTGTTGAACAGAAAATACTTCGTGATTTGGAATCTATTTTACTAAGTTATGGGGCTAATCAGGTTGTAACCTACACATTAGATAATAAAGAGAACACAAACAATCCTTTATCAATTGGACATCCAATTAAGTTATTGAGTCCTTTATCAGAAAGTAGGGCGTATCTAAGAACAAGTTTATTACCTGCATTAGTTGATACAATGACCTACAACAAAGCTCGTAAAAATGATCACTTGTTCATGTTTGAAACAAGTCGATTGTACAGTCAGGATGGTAGAGAAACCCATTTAGCGATGATTGGCGAAGGATTTGTCAATAAAGAAACATGGTTAAAAGATTCAATCAAGATTGATTTCTATTTATTCAAAGGGATCTTTTTGGAAATGATGACTATGTTAGGGTATCAAGAACGACGTTTTACGTTTGAACCTATTAATCAATCTGAAATCTTTAATCCATATAAAACAGCAAGCGTTAAATTTGATCGTAAAGAAATTGGTGTTATTGGACATTTACATCCAAAGTATGCAAATAAACACGATTTAGGTGATAGTGCATATATGGAGATTAATTTAGACCCAATTCTTGAAGCAAAACGAGGTGCTGTAAAATCAAGCAAATTACCGAAACATCATGATATTGTTCGTGATATCGCAATTCTTGTGAATAAAGATATCCTTGCTGAAGATTTAATGAATACAATGAATAGGGCAAGTAAACGAAGCGTTAAAGAGTTATCAGTCTTTGATGTTTTCGAATCGAATGAATTAGGAAATAAGAAGTCCATTGCATTTGAATTGCGTTTTGATGGTGAGAAAATTCGTTCATCAAAAGACATTCAAACAATTATGGATGCAATAGAAGAAGAACTCAGTAAAAAACACGAAGCAATAATACGATAGGAGGGTTTTTATGGGTCGCGCATATGAAGTAAGAAAAGCCTCAATGGCTAAAACAGCAGCAGCTAAAACAAAGGTGTATTCACGCTATGGTAAAGAAATTTACATGGCTGCCAAGCAAGGTATTCCTGATCCTGAAATGAATACTAGCTTAAAAAGGATGATTGATGAGGCACGATCAAAACAAGTGCCAGCTGATGTCATTCAACGAGCCATTGATAAAGCTAAAGGTGGTTCAGAAGATAATTATCATGCAAGTTCATTTGAAGGGTTTGGGCCAGGAGCATCAACAATTATTGTTGAATGCTTAACCGATAATGACAATCGAACTGTGAGTGAAGTCCGAAACTGTTTTACCAAATCGAATGGTAAAATGGGTGTTAGTGGAAGTGTTGTGCACATGTATGAACATTTAGGGGTGTTATCGTTTGAGTATGACAATGACGAAAAAGTCTTTGAGATTTTACTTGAAGATGAAGTTGAACTCAATGATGTTGAACTTGAAGAAGGTTTTATGAACGTTACAGTAGACCCAAGTCATCTACACAAAGCCAAAGAATCTCTTGAAAAGAATCTTGGCGACTTAACATTTGATGTTCTTGAAATATCATATTTACCCTTTGAATATGTTTCACTAACTGATGAGGAACAAGCAGATTTTGATAAATTAATGGGAATGCTTGATGAGGTTGAAGATGTTCAAAATGTTTATCATAATGTACTAGGAGCAAGTGAATGAAACATTTAATCGACCAAATACCCGATTCAGAGCCGCTTTTTAAAGCAGCGGCATCTGAATTTTATTCGAGTATGGAACCTTATCTAGAAGAAGCGGCGCTCAAACAACTTTTAGAACCAGAACGGATCCATATTTTCAAGGTGAATTGGTTAGATCGTCACGGTGTTATTCAAACCAATACTGGGTACCGGGTTCAACACTCTTCGGCATTAGGACCCTATAAAGGTGGTTTGCGTTTTGATAAAAGTGTTAATCTTGATATGATGAAATTCCTTGCCTTTGAACAAACACTTAAAAATGCGCTTACTCATCTTCCATTGGGCGGTGCTAAAGGAGGTTCTGACTTTGATCCAAGTGATAAAACTAAAGCAGAAATAAATAACTTTATTCATAGTTTTATTGATCAAAGTTATTCTTTGTTTGGTCCCAACAAAGATGTTCCAGCGGGAGATTTGGGTGTGGGCCAAGAAGAAATTGCTTTAATGGCTAAATACCACCAAAACTTAACGGGTGAATTTGATGGAACATTTACAGGCAAACCAATTTCTATGGGTGGTGTCCTTGGAAGACAAGAAGCAACTGGCTATGGTTTAATTTATATTCTAATGCATCTTCTAGATGATTTAGAGACAGATTTAACAGATAAAAGAGTTGTCGTTTCAGGTTGTGGTAATGTCGGACTTCATGCAGCAGAGAAAGTGGTTGAGATGGGGGCCATCTTGGTTGGGATAAGCGATAAACAAGGTTATTTACAGGATGAAGAAGGTTTAGATATTGCTTACATTAAAGATAAACGACTCAATGAAAAATTAAGTCTTAAAGAAATTGATGGTAAAAAATTTAGCGAAGGGTCTGTTTTTGATGTGCCATGTGATATAGCATTACCGTGTGCAACTCAAAATGAACTGACCAGCGATCATTTAAGACGACTCGCTCAACAAGGATGTATGATTATTGCTGAAGGAGCCAATCGTCCATTAACTCAAGAAGCTGTTGATATTCTAAAGGAACTTGATGTTTATTATGTTCCAGGTAAAGCAGCGAACGCCGGAGGCGTTGCAGTATCGGGGCTTGAAATGCAACAAAATGCTCAAAAAGCTGTTTTCTCTTTCGAAGATGTTGATCTAAAACTTCAAGAAATTATGGCGCTCATTTATCAAGAGATTAAAGAAGCATCGTTAGTATTAGACAATCCTTACCATTTTGTGAAAGGTGCTAATTATGTCGCTTATCAACGAATTTTAGAGGTATATAACTTGCAAAGATTAGTCTAAATTGTTATCCTTTATACATAAAGGAGGCTACATAAAATGGCAGATTTGAAAGATAAAGTACAAGATGTTTTGGAAAAAAGTAAAAGCGGCGCAGAAGATTTAGCCGACAAAGCAAAAGCAGGGGTTGAGGAATTCGGTGACCATGCTGGACAAATGGTTAAAGATGCGAAAGACAATCTAAAAGATGGTGCTGAAAAGGCCCAAGAAAAACTTAAAGATGTCGGTGAAGACTTAGGCGATAAAGCGGTTGATCTTGCATATAAAGCAAAAGTTAGTACAGAAGAAGCATCTGATAAGGCTAAAAACATCGCCAAAGATTTAGAAGAAAAAGCAAAAGATTTATTAAAAAAATAAGATAAATGCCAGGGTTACCTGGCATTTATTTTCGATAGGGAGAAAGTTATGAAAAATTCATATTTTGATGGTGGTTTATTATCATTAGTTTTTTTACAAATTACCAATGCAATCTTATTAGTCATTACATTTGGCTTAGCTGCGCCATGGGCAATCACACGATCCTATCAATGGGAGATTGATCACACTGTCTTGGATGGGCAAAGACTTATCTTTGATGGCAAAGCAATGAGTTTATTTGCTAATTGGGTGAAATGGCTATTTTTAACCATCATCACAGTTGGCATTTATGGTTTTTGGGTTAGAATCAAAGTGATCGAATGGAAAACAAAGCACACTCATATTATAAATTATTAAGGCCTCGTGCCTTTTTTTATGTTCCTTGGTATAATCAAGAAGAGGTGAAGTGATGATAACACATGAAAAAATTGAAACGCTTCTTAAAGGAAATAAAGTAAATTACGATAAAGAGTTACAAAGTTTGTTTAAAGAGTGGAAAACAACATCAACACGTCCTAAAATATTATTGCATTCATGTTGTGCTCCATGTAGTACCTATAGTTTAGAATATTTATGTGAATATGCTGATGTTTGTGTTTATTTCTCAAATTCTAATATTTATCCTCGATCAGAATATCAACGACGATCATTAGTGCAGAAAAACTTTATCCAAAAATTTAATGATAAAACGGGTCATGATGTTTTATATATTGAAGCAGATTATAAACCCAATGAGTTTATTGAAATGGTGCATAATCAAAAGTTGGAACAAGAACCAGAAGGGGGCAAACGTTGCACAGCCTGTTTTGATATGCGGCTTAATGAGGTTGCGAAAGCAGCCCAAAGCTTAGGCTATGATTATTTTGGAACGGCTTTAACATTATCGCCTCATAAAGATGCACAAGTTGTGAATGCGGTAGGATATGAAGTTCAAAAAATCTATGATGTCTCTTATCTACCAGCTGACTTTAAAAAACAAGGAGGATTTTATCGATCCGTCGAGATGTGTGATGAGTATGATATTTATCGCCAATGTTACTGTGGCTGCATCTTCGCAGCGAAGCAACAAGGAATTGATTTAAAAGATGTAAATAAAGAGGCACTTGAATTTATTAAATCACAGGACACAGGAGGTCAAAATGGATAAAATAACGGTTGTGGAAATCATGCTTACAGGATTAACGACTGTAGCTGCAGCTTTTTTTGGGTCGATGTGGGCTCACAAATTTGCTATAAGTGACCAAGCAAGAGCGGAAAGAATCGATGATTTAAAAAACGTAAAAAAAGAAATTACATTATCGTATCGTAAAGCCATGGAGAGTGCAGAGCTCTTGATAGTTTTGCTGGCCGAGATAAAGGATGACCAAGATTTAAGAACGACCTATATTTCAAGCAAATCCTATCAGTTACTTCATAATCTACGCTATGAAATACTAAATATAGAAGACCAAAAACTCGACCTTGATGAGGACGAAGATGATGAGATTATAAAAGAAATTAACGAATTACTGACCTTAATGAAAGCAGACTATCATCTTTTAGATAGCTATTCCCATGAAATTTCAGCCCTCCATCACCCTTTAATAACACAAGAAGAATTTATGGTTAAACATAAAGACCTGATGACGAAACTAACGAGTGTGGAAATTGAGTTTATTGCAATGACAGATCGAAAAATAGTCTTTAAAATCCAAGAAAGAATCAAAAAACTATGAAGGAGATTCTGAGATTAGAAAAAGAAAAGTGGCGATATCGAATCGCTCAAGGTTCACTCTTTATATTGTTTGTCGGAATAACTTTATTTCTTCAGCGCTGGATGGAAACAATGCAAAGAGGGATCATTCAACAAGTCATCTACTATGTTGTCTTGTTGATAGTTTCAAGTCTTTACGTTTATGGAATGCGAAAAATCCGTACCATTTTCAAAGGAAATAGTTGTAAATTCCAGTAAAAAAGTCTCTATTTTTAACGAGACTTTTTTTATTTTGAGTAAACTCTGGATTCAATGTTTGACGGGTCAATAATTTCGACATACTTCTGATGTGACGCATCAAGCTTTTCAGGAAATGCTTGTTTTAGAGAATCATAGTGAGTGTGTGTGGTTGTATAGGAAATAAAGGATAAGCCAGTTTCATTGTCAAG
Source organism: Erysipelothrix urinaevulpis (assembly GCF_009828835.1). Lineage (GTDB taxonomy): Bacteria > Bacillota_I > Bacilli_A > Erysipelotrichales > Erysipelotrichaceae > Erysipelothrix > Erysipelothrix urinaevulpis. Next base: position 242,323 of record NZ_WTTB01000002.1, on the reverse strand, counting down.
GGCCTGTGTTATCCTTGGGCCTGCCCAAACATTAACAGCTAGATCATGATGATACCCATGATTTGAAATAAAAATTGCACTCGGAACTTTTGATTCAATTTTGAAATCGAGAGTTTTGAGATAAAAGTCTTCCATACCTTGCAATTCGTTAGTTTGAAGATGGACATGACCAAGTACTGTACCATCAGGAATCTGGTCCCAACGCTGTGTTTTCTTGTCGAGAAGTTGTTCAACGTCCAAAGGGTCAGAAACAAGTTTAAGTGTTCCATCACTTAGTCGTTGCCATTGGTCTTGAGGTCGATCGGCATAAACTTCAATGCCATTGCCATCGGGATCGTTTAAATAAAGTGCTTGAGAAAATAAATGATCGGCTGCACCTAGAATAGGGAATTGTAAGTCAATAATGTGTTGAAGATAATTTGCTAACTCACTTTCAGTTGGAAGTAGAAGTGCTAAATGATACAAGCCAATGCGATTGTCACTGGGTGGATAATAATCAAGATCTGATAAAAGAGTGATAAGTGTTTTGTCTGATGTTCCAAGCTCAACTTTATTGTCTTGTGTATCTCGTGTTTTTAACCCTAGAATTCGTTCATAAAATTCGGTAGAACGTTGCAAATCAAATACTTTTAATGTGATTGATGATAGATTCATTTTAAATCTCCTTTAACTAAGTTATGTTTTCGTTTAATATGCTGTACTGAAAATTCAAATTTATCATGATCGAATGATTCGATGGTTCGTTCATGTAGGCTTGATGTTCTTTTTTTCAACTCTGAAATCAAGAGTTTGCTGACATCATCGATCGAAACATGTTGATGACTTAAATCAGACAAGGTTGCCATGGTGTCTAAAACAATTGGTATGTCCGTATACTCCATGACATCATAAAACCCTTTAACAAGTTTAGAGCGCTTTGTTTGGTCGCCATTCACGGCAATATAACAATCCATTTCAACACGTTGACCTAATTGTTTTTGAGCTGTTCCACAAAATTTTTGTCCATTAATGCTCATATCGGAATCTCCTGGACAATAAGCGCCAGTAATTTCATAAGTTTTAATGTCTGTTGATAAGGGGGCTAAAGCTTGAGTAATAAAGTCAGAGTAATAGTCATAATTGAGTTTAACATCACCTAAAGATGGAAAAGTTAATGACATACTAATGACACCTTCATCAGCGATAATTGATCGACCCCCAGATTGACGAAAGGTTACCTCTTGACCGTGTTGACGGTAATAATCGAGTCCTTTTTGAATGTTTTTTATTCGAATATCATCAGTTCCCATGTTCACGCCTTTGTGTTGAAACAAATGCATCACTATCGTATTGTCTTCTAGATTTCTAAGGGAATAATCATCAATTGCTGTAGAAATGAGAGGGTCGGTGTTTACATCGTTGAGTTCATTGATTAAAATTGCTTTCATTAAATGTCTCCTTTGGTTGTAATGTTTATTAACTAGCGTATAATTCTATTGTAAATGATTTACAAGTGAATTAAAATTAAAAGGCATCGAATTTTAAAAATATAAAGGAGTAACCATGAAAGTACAAAAGATTATTATTCATTCTTTGGATGAAGACTTAAAAACAGAGATTTATTCAGATCGCCAAATGAATTTAAATGACCAACTTTATGTTGGAGAATATATTGAAAGGTTTGCTCGTTCGTGTGTTAATAGTTCAAAAACATATACAGGAAGATTGAATCAAACGAGTCCTTTTCATGAGTTAATTGATGATCGTTTTGATTTTTTAGAGTGGTCTAAAAAACTTGCGCGTCAATGGTTTTCATTTCATAAAACTCAAGAGCAGTCAAAGAATGTTAATTTATTATTCGCGTTAGTTGAAAATACGGATACGCTTTATTTCACAGGCTTTGAGGTTCATGCTTCAGAAGGGTTTATTCGAATCACTCAAGATAACCAAGTCATTGAAAATCAAATCATCCATAATAACATGATTCTTCCTAACACCTTTGCATCTGTAAAATCAGCATTTATGTTTGATTGTGAGTTTGGGACACTTTATCTCAATGGTAATCCATTGTACCATGATTTCTTTAAAGACGTCTTTGATTGTGAATTAATTGCGAATTCTAAACAGAGTTTTTCTGTCATCCAATCAACCATTCAAGAAGTTATGGCGAAGCGAGATCTTCCGTCTTTAGAAAGTCATGTTAAAGTGAAAGAAATTTTAGGAGACGTTGCTCAAGATTTCGATATTGTTTCCTGTTCTGATCTCATAGAAGAAGTCTTACAAGGAACAACAGAAGAAGAGAAACACTTAATTGAATCAAGGTTTGAGGAAGAAGATGTTGAAGATGATTTGAATTTAAAGAACTTAAAAAAATCACGCGTGCTTAGTCGACATAAATTTAAGACAGAAAGTGGCATAGAAATTATTTTCCCTGTTAATGAACTTGATATGGGTTCAGTCATTGAAATCATTGAAAATGATGATGGAACAAAAGATATGCGGATTAAAAATGTTGGCGAAGTTGCATAAAACATTACTAGAAAGATACACTTTTGACAAGAATGTCAAAAGTGTATCTTTTTTTGCATAGTCGTGTAATATATAGAAAAATGGTATATACCACTTGAGAAATGTATGTTATAATGATTGAAAATGGAGGGGACTATGAAATCGACAGAAGCTTATACATTAGTAGAATTGGTCATTGCATTGGCCTTACTTGCAATTATTCTAACATTCACACTCCCAATTATCATTGGAACCAATAATGTTAACAAAGCGGCTGAACATAATCTAAAAGCTAAAACAATTGCTCAAAATCAAATTGAAGAAATCATCATGGTGAGTAGTCAGTTGTCAGAAGATGACTTTGTTAATGTTGAATTTTCAAAGTTAAAGGAAGCGCTTAACAATCAGATTGGAGAGAGTGATTTTACAAGTGATTTACAACTGTTTCAGGATGATACGAACCCTGAGGCAAAAGATCATAATAAAAAAGTAATGCTTAAAGTATTTTATAAAGACAAATTGCTTTATGAAACAGAAACATGGCTAAGGTATGCACATGAATAAAAAAGAAGGATTTACATTATTGGAACTTGTGATTGTCATGGCTTTAATCTCGGTTGTTGGTTTACTTTTGATGTCAGTCTTTCTTACAAGTCATAAAAGCAACAAAAAAAATGAAGCACTTCAAAAACGAACGGAAAGTGTGCGTCTAGTGAGTCATATAATCGACACGGATATTCGTAAAAGTTCTCAAGAGTTAACCTTAACTAATAATGGAACATGTTATGACTTGACAGATTCAGTTGATAGTTCAAGCATAGAATATTGCTTTAAGAACAACTCTGTATTTCGTCAAGGTTCATTTCTAATTGATGAGGTCAATGACTTTCAAATAAAAACACTTGAAAATAAAGGGTTTATGATAATGATTGAAGATAGTGGAGGGGAAAAATATGAACAAACAATTTATTTTAGGCAAGCACAAACGGCAAGCAGATGAGGGTTCTATCTTATTGTCCGTTGTAATTGTCTTTTTATTTTTGATTATTGTCCTAACAACGTCAAGCGCAATGGCGTTTAGTAATTATGAGAAATCGAACAAGGAAAATGAGTTTCACTCTGCTTACTATCTAGCTGAAGCAGGCATTCATGAATATACCGATAAAATGGTCGATTACTTTTCAGATTTAACGACGCCTGAAATTCGTAAACTCCTAAAACTAGATATTACTGAATTTGCAGCATATTTAGAAACTGAGTTAACCACAAGGGTTAGAAACCAGGTTGATTTAGAAAAAAAGAATGCTGATCTTAATTTTACCTTTGAATCCATTGATGAGGTAAGCGATGAATTTGTTTTAGTCTCATCTGCAACGCTTGGCGATGAGACACGTGTTGTTAAACAAACATTGAAAGATGTACGTGCTTCCTTAGAAAACAATGGAAAAAACGACTTAAACTTCTTACATAAGTATGGGCTAGTAGTGAAGAGTAAAGCTGAGTTTTTCGCAACACAGATTCAAGGAAGTCTCTTTTTTATGAATGATAACTACAGCAAAAATGATATACGGTTTAACAGTGAGTCACGGCTGATTAGTTACCAGGACAAGGAATCCTACCTGTTTCATGGAACGGATAAAAGTACAGAAGAATTTTATCAATCATTGGGTGGCATTCAGGGGACATATTTAAATAAAAAATACCGAGAACACATTAAGGGAAGTGAAATGAAAATCATTGAGCCACAATTTGAATTTCCAAATCGCCCCAAGACCACTTCTACTCTTTCCGAAAAAGATATTAAACTGATTAAAAATACTGCGAGTTATTTAACAAATCCTCCTTATCAATTAGAACACGAAGAGTTGATTTGGAGTTATGGTCAAGGTCAATTGGACTTAAGTAAGGATTCTTATTATCTAAAAAAATTTCATGTCGAAAGTCTTTACGATAGTATTCATAATTCTTCTTTAATCATTAATGTTGGAGATAAGCATGTTTCATTGGTCGTTGATGATTTTAAAGTAGAAGGTGTATTGACAGTTAAAGGTTCTGGGAGTTTAACAATTTATACAAATTCAGATCATCCAGCTTATGATGGCATTGAGCGTTTAGTCTTTAATCCTTTTACCTTTGCCCATGAAAGTCAAGGAAGAAATGGTTTGGTTTTAATTGTTGAAGGAGATAAACAATTCGAAATAAAAGGGAAAGAACAAGGTGGATATATATCAGCTTCTTTTATTGCTAACTACATTCACGCATCCATCAAAGATAGTTCGAAAGCATCGTATAATATTGTGAGTTTAGGAAGGGATGCTCTTGATGGCAAAAGTATGAGTGAAATGCAGTTTTTACATAATACGATTAATCATGGTCCATTAGATGAAGACGAACGTAGAGTTTTTATTTTTGCACCTTATACAAAATTAAGAACTGAAGGGGTACGGATTAATGGGTTTGTTTATGTAAATGAGTTTTATAATTCAGGGTCAGGATCTACAATTCGTCATGATCCCGATATATTGAATTCACTGCCTCCGACTGTTTTACATATCCTGTCACAACTTCAAACAGAAGATAATGCGAATCCTGAGCCAGGAACAGGTGGTGCTTTTGATCAAAAAGTTATTGACTATGGTCCGATTAGGGAGGTGGAATAATGAACTATGAAGTCAAATATATAACAAAAGATGGCAAAGAAACAAAGCGTTTTATTACAGCGGATAATGAACGGTTACTTCTTGATATTTTAGATAAAGAAGGATCTTACTTGTTATCCTTTGAGGAACATTACAAAACAAGTAGCAGTAAAGGAAAGTTTAATTTAAAAATCGCTTCGATATTTTGTTACCAGCTCAGTACGATGCTCTCAGCAGGGGTTGATTTACCGACATCGCTTGACTTAATTCAAGCGAAGGTTACAAATCAAAATGAACGGATTATTTATCGAGATTTGCTTGAAAGTGTTCAGAAAGGTAATTCTTTATCAACATCCATGGAAATGCAGGAAGGGATTTTTGATGATTTATTAATCAGTATGGTACGTTCTGGAGAAATTGGTGGTGATCTTGAAGGGAGTCTTCGGACAATGTCAGATCACTATGAGAAAAATAAAAAAACACGGGACAAAATTAAAGCAGCTGCAACGTATCCAATTATATTATTAATTGTCTCGATGGCGATTGTCTTAACACTTGTGGTTTTTGTTTTACCGCGAATTACCAGTAGTTTTCCAAGTGAGGACTTGCCAGCAACGACAGCATTTTTATATGCGGTTTCGAATTTTATATTGAAGTATTGGTGGTTGGTTATTATTTTGCTAATTGGAATGATCGTTCTATTTAAAGTGTTATATGATACCCCGCGAATCAGACGGAAAATCCATCGTAATTTACTCTATTTGCCCGTGCTTGGTAAGCCCTTAAGAACCATTTACTCTGCTCGTTTAGCGCGGTCGTTTGCGTCGCTTTATTCTCAAGGTGTTTCGACCTTAGAAATGATTAGTCTAGCAGCCACAACGCTGAATAATGCTTATTTTGAAAAACGACTTAATGAAGTTGAGGTTGAGGTTAGTCATGGTCAAAGTATCTCGAAGTCACTTGACAGTATTGAAGAGTTTGATCCGATGCTTTCGTCCATGATGAAAATTGGTGAAGAAACAGGAGATTTGGATGGTGTATTAAAGAAGATATCTGTTTATTTTGATCAAGAAGCAGATGCAGCAATTGAAAGAATAGTGAGTTTGCTTGAACCGGTGATGATTGTTGTAATGGGTGTTATGATTGCGTTTATTGTTCTATCCATTATGCAACCAATTCTTAAAATGTACGACTCGGTTCAGTAGAAAGGAAGATGAAGAATGGCACTTGTAATTGAAATAAGAGAAGAGAGTTTATCCTTTGTTCATACAAAAACAAGAGTTGGGGGACAGGTTGATGTTATCAATCATTTTCGAATCGAAATTCCTACTGGAGATAAAAATGAAATGTTGCACTATACTGACCCAATCGTTACAGATTTAATCAAACATGAATTCGAACAACGAAACATTGTGGAGCGTTATGCGACCTTTGTTTTAAATAATAAACAGGGAATTTCAAAAGAACTAGATGTTCCTCAAATGGATCGAAAAAGAATGTTAAATATTATTAAAAACGAACTAAGAATGAAGTTAAATCTTACGGGTGATTACGTTGTTGATTTTATGAAACTGGATAGTTTTACAAAAGGAGATACACCTTTTGAACGTGTGATGGCGGTGGCAGTTCGTTTTAATGATATAAAAGAATTGGAAACATGGAGCTTGAGTTTTGATATAAAAATTAAATCGATCGTTACAGGACCCACTGCAATGATTTCTCTTTTATCTGAACGGACGGTTGTCTTAGGCGACAAACCTTTATTGATTGGTGATTTTTATCGTGAATTTACTCGGTTCTATTTATTTATGGATGAAAAATTTGTAGCACTTAGAACAATCTATAAGACTAATTTCCAAGATAGTGATGATGTTACGCGTGTTGAACAACTCATTAAATTGATGTCGGCCGCAGTTTTAGAAGAAAATGGAACTCAAATTGAAAAAGTCATCATGATGGGAGAACTTGAACGATTAGATTTATTAAAAGCACGATTTGATCAAAATCTTACGTTAAGTAACGAATTTTTCGACTATGAAAAAGTCATCTTACCGTGTCAAAAATCGATCTTAGAACATATGAATGGTATCGGGGCAATTTTATGAAAGATCGCGTAAACCTGTATCTAGAATATCTAGATCTTAACAAAGAAGATCGGCCCTTTCCGTTTAAACAAGTGGCGACGATGTTAATCATTGCTTCATTAATCATTGTCTTATTCTTTTTCGCCACGCAAAAAATAAGCAACAATCGTTTGTTGAATCAGGAAGAAGATTTGCGTTTATATCTAGAATCAAAGGAAAATCAAAAGAAGTTTAAAACAGCACAACAGAATAAAAAACTCATTGATGCCCGCAATGAATTGAATGAAAAAATTGGGTCAGTGAACAAAGTCTTGAAGGATAAGAACCGTTATAATCCAAGTTTATTTGCTCAAATTAAAAATTCACAACCACACAGTGTTCATTTAACTAACGTTGAGATGAAAGAGGGGGAAGTGACGATTGAGTATTATACCAATCAAATCGATGCGCCTGCATTGTTTGCACATAACCTTAAAAACAAAGTGCCTCATTTGTCACTGGAGTACAAAGGATTTAAGAAAATCATCAAAAGTGAAAAATCGAAGATAGATGATGAAAAAACTGAAAGTGTAGAGGTTTATGAAGGGGTTATTGTGATTAACTTGGAAGGAGGATACTAATGGCGAAAGTTACGTTTAGAGAAAAAGTATTGCTTTTGGTATTGTCGATGATTGTCATCCTTGTGGGTGGGTTTACGTTATTAGTTTTTCCACTAAAAGCAGAGAATGAAGTTTTGTCTGATACCGTCTCCAATTTAGAGGTTGAACAAATAACCATGTCGAATACCATTGCTCAAAATAAAAAATATCTTGGTGATATTAAAGAGGTTGAAAAAGAAATCCATAAAAGTTTAAGTGAAATATCTGATCCGGTTAAAACCGAATGGTTTGATATTAATCTGAATAATTATGCAAAGAATAGAGATTTGGAAATTTTAGAAATTGATTATCAAGAGGATGTCGCAACTTATCCTGAAATCAAATATCCTCAAGGGTCAATAAAATATGAACTTAGAGATGAAATAAATAAAATTAACAAACAAACAGGTTCTGATGATGAAGATGCGATTGCGGATTATGAAGTTATCCAACATCCGATGAAACTTGTGGCTAAAGGTAATATTAAAAATTTAGCGTTATTTATGGATGATTTGTATAGTGAAAAAGAAACAATCTATATCGATGAGTTCGAGTATGATTATGAAAATAAAACGGTTTCTATGAATATTGAAGTATATTCGATTGATAAAATATTAAATAAAAAAACACTCGATATGAGTGTTCAAAAGAGCCAGTCGGATAAAGATTCAAAATAAAATGTTCAAATACCATTGAATTAACGCTGGACCATGGGTTAAGGCAATGATAAAGCCAATGACAAGATAGGGTCCATAGGGTATTTTAGTTTTTAAAGAAGCTTTCTTTGTGATAATCATTGAAATTGCATGAATGCCTGCAATGATAAGTGCAACTAAAAATGCGACAAGGATATTTGGAAATCCAAGATAGAGTCCTGCACTAATTGTTAATTTAACATCTCCCATTCCAATTCCTTTCGTTAATTTCGCAAGAATATAGTAAGGGAAACTCACAACGACAGCACCCAATATATGGACTTTCCAATTGTTTGGACTATTGATTAATTTCAATAAGGCTAAAAGGATCAGGTAAAGATGGAAACGATCATAAATTAACATCGTATCAAGATCGATATAAGCAATCACAATCAATAATGAAACAAAGATTAGGTTTAGAATTAATGGAATTATGGCTGGTTCGTTTGCGGCCACAAGGGCAAATGTGAATCCAGTTAATAATTCAAGAATGAGATATCGATGACTGAGTGTTTGTTTACAGTAACGACATTGACCTTTATTCATAAGGAATGAAAGGACTGGAATTAAATCAATGGCTTTCAATTGTGTTTTACAGAAATCACATTCTGAATGACCATGGACAAAATCTCGTCCTTCTGGAATTCTAATAATTAATACTCCTAGGAATGATCCGATGATCAATCCAAATACAAAAAATGCGCTTAGCATTTACATCACCTCTAAGTAAGTATACCAAGAAAGGCGGAAAAAATGAATAGAACTTTAATTGCGAAAATATTACTAAAAAATAAAGTTTTAAATGAAGAAGAACTATTAAGAATCGTTGAGCAATGTCGACGTGAAAATGAAACGCTTGATGGTTTTTTGATCAAAGAACAGTTTCTAACTGAAAATGATTTACTAAAAATGATCGCTTCAGAATTAGGGTATGAGTATGTTAATAATCCATTAAGTCTTTATAATGAATCGTTTTCAGACTTAATTACGGAAGATTACTCAAGAAAAAACAATGTTGTCGTGCTTTATGTAGAAAATGGAATTTTATATGTTGCAAGTAATAATCCGACAGATTTTGAAGTCTTTGAAGATTTAACCATGATGACGGGCTATGACGTTGTTCCTGTGATTTCAGCAACAGCATCCATACAGTCAACCATTACACGTGTTTATTCTTATGATAACCAAGAGAATGAAATTTTAAGTGGTTTAGAGTTGTCGGAAGAAGATCAAGCTTTATTAGACCGTGTAGAATCAGCGCCAATTGTTAAACTTGTTAATTCAGTTATAAGTGCAGCTTATGCTGAGGATGCTTCTGATATTCATATTGAACCTGAAGAGACATTTAGTAATATTCGATTTCGAATTGATGGTGAGCTCAAAGAATACATGCAAATTAAACACGAATTTCATGATCCAGTCATAACGCGTATTAAAATTATTTCAGAAATGAATATTGCAGAAAAACGAATTCCCCAAGATGGTGCTTTCAGTATTAAATTGGCTGAATCTAGAATTGATATGCGTGTTGCAACAATTCCTACCCATTATGGAGAAAAAGTTGTTATGCGTATTTTAGGTAATGAGAAATCTATTAGTTATGAGATTGATTCGCTTGATATTGATGATGATATTAAAGCATTTCTAAAGAAGATTATTACGATACCTAATGGCATTATTTTAATTACTGGGCCAACTGGGAGTGGGAAAACAACAACCCTTTATTCCATGTTAAGTGAATTATCGACACCCAACAAGTCGGTTATTACCATCGAAGATCCGATTGAAAAGAATTTTGAAGGTATCTCACAAGTTGGAATTAATGCGAAAGCGGGTCTGACCTTTTCTAAAGGGCTGCGTTCAATCTTAAGGCTTGATCCAGATGTCATCATGATTGGGGAGATTCGTGATGCTGAAACAGCATCGATTGCTATTAGAGCGGCGATAACAGGTCACTTAGTTCTTTCGACACTTCATACCAATGATGCATTGTCCTCAGTCACTCGTTTAATTGATATGGGTACGGAATCTTACATGGTTGGATCCTCTGTTAAAGCGGTCATTGCCCAACGACTTGTTAGAAAAAACTGTCCTCACTGTAAGGTCCAGAGACGTCTAAGCCATGAAGACCGACTTTTGTTCCAAGATAATTCGATCTTATCGTATTATCAAGGGAAAGGCTGTGAGCGCTGTAATAACACAGGGTATTTAGGGCGAAAGGCTGTTTTTGAAGTCATTCCAATTGATGAACATTTACAAGGAATGATTGCGGAAAACGCCAGCTATAAAGAGATGTACGACTACATCAGATCACAAGGTACTAGACTCTTAAAAGATGATGTATTACGTGTCTTGAAAGGAGGGGATACCAGCGTAGAAGAAGCGCGTAAAATCTTATTTAGTAATGACTTATTTTAAGATTAGAGAGGAGAAAATAGAAGATGAAACTAATCAAAAATAACAATAAAGACGAGGGGTTTACATTAATTGAACTAGTGGTAGTTATTGCTATCCTAGCAATCTTAGCATTAATTCTAATTCCATCATTAATGGGGTATAACAAAAAGGCCGAAAAATCAAAAAATGATGCAAACGCAAGAAACGTCTACACAGCAGCAACACTTGTTGTAAGTGAAAAAGAATCTATTAGTGAAACAGACTTAAAAGCTGAATTAGAAAAAGGTAATTTAGTTGGAATTGACGATTGGAAAAATGTAACCATTACAATTGGTGCAGATAAAAAAATTGAAGTAAAAGTAGGGGATCCAAAAAACAAAGATACACTTGGACAATACCCTGTTGCTAAAGAAGCAAAGGAATAAGAAAAACTCTAAAGTATATTTTTTATACTAAGGTGATAGAGCTGGTGAGTATCCAAAAGATGCCGCTGAATAAGATTATTTAATAGAAGTAATAAAAAAGTCTAAAGTTGATTCATTTCAAACTTTAGACTTTTTTTTAATGATTGATTGTTTCGGTTAGTTCGCAGCCATGTCCTAAATCATTCTCTTTGAAGTCCTTGAGTTGATCGTTTTTAACATGTGCTAAATCGATTGTCTTGTTCGATCGAACTTTCATGATGTTGAGTTCACCAGTATACGCTTGTAATGTAATGTTTGGGTATTTTTTTGAAAGTCTCTTAATGTCTTGATCATTGACACTTTGAAGTTCAAATATAGTTTCTTCCATTTCATTAAGTTTTAAGACATCTTTTGAGTTAGGGTTTGACTCAGTTTCGATTAATAAATACTCGCCTTCGATTTCAATGGTGCTTTGCTCAGCACCATGAGCACATGTCCAATGCTTTGTCTTGATATCGTTAAAAACCTTGTAATCCTTTGATTGACTGCATCCGCCTAAAACAAGGACACACAAACTTAAAAACGTTAAATTCGTAATTTTTTTCTTCATCTTCCACCTCGCTTTATCATTATACAATGTTTTGTTATGTGAAGATAGAGTGAAATCCATGATTGTTTAAGCGAGTGAAATTCTATGTACTTGTCGGAATGTTGCTGTGAGATTTTGATATCTTGTTATTCGATTTAATAAGAAAAATAGTGTGGTATAATTAGACCATGCATTAAAAGGAGGAAATTATGAAAATACTTGTTACAGGTGGTGCTGGCTATATTGGTAGTCACACATGTGTTGAATTATTAAATCAAGGACATGAGGTTGTTGTCTTAGATAATTTAAGTAATGCATCTGAAATTGCATTAGAACGTGTTAAAGAAATTACGGGTAAAGACTTAACCTTTTATAAAAAAGATTTGTTAAATATTGAAGATATAAACGATGTTTTTGAAAATGAAACAATTGAAGCGGTGATTCACTTTGCTGGGCTAAAGGCTGTGGGGGAATCGGTCGCACACCCTTTATGGTATTATGAGAATAATATTACAGGGACGTTGAATCTTTGTAAGGTCATGGCAAAGCATGATGTAAAAAACATTATCTTTAGTTCGTCAGCGACTGTCTATGGTACTCCTGAAGTTGTGCCAATTGTTGAAGATTCACCTTTATCAACAACAAATCCATACGGTTCAACCAAATTGATGTTGGAGCAAATACTTCAAGATTTGCATGTTGCAGATGAAGCGTGGAATGTTGTCATTCTACGTTACTTTAATCCAATTGGTGCTCATCATTCAGGAATTATTGGGGAAGATCCTAAAGGGATTCCAAATAATCTGATTCCTTATATTACTCAAGTTGCTGTCGGAAAATTAGATGAATTGACTGTGTTTGGTGATGATTATGATACACCTGATGGTTCAGGTGTACGCGACTATATTCATGTTGTCGATTTAGCACAAGGTCATGTTGATGCACTCAAACGATTGAATCCAAATGATGGTGTCAGCATTTATAACTTAGGAACAGGTCAAGGCTATTCTGTTTTAGATATGGTTGAAGCTTTTTCTGAAGTTGTTGGAAAAGAAATTCCTTATGTCATCAAAGAACGTCGTCCTGGAGATATTGCGACGTGTTATGCACAAGCTGATAAAGCAAAACGTGAAATCGGTTGGGAAGCTAAAAAAGATTTAAAAACGATGTGTGAAGATTCATGGCGTTGGCAAAGTAATAATCCCAATGGTTATGGCGAATAATTAGAAGAAAGCATGGTTTATTCATGCTTTCTTTTTTTTATTTACGACCAAGTGATCGTTTTGATGTTTGATGAAGGCAATTCTTTAAAGAGCACTATAAAAACGAATATAATTAGTGTATAATAAAAATGTTGTTTAAGAGAGGATGTAGTGCATGTTGGATAATATAAATGAAATTGTGGAAGCGTTTAATTTTGAAGGAGAAATCTTAGAAATAAAAGCATATGGTAATGGCCATATTAATGATACGTTCAGACTTACATGTCCTTCGAATAAATATATTTTACAAAGAATCAATGATGATGTTTTTACAAAGCCTGATCAATTAATGGATAATGTTGAAATGGTGACATCATTTTTAAAAGAAAAAATTAAAGAAGAGGGGGGCGACCCTAACCGTGAGACCTTGAGTTTAATTCATTGCAAAAATGGTAAAAATCTCTATAAGGATTCCCATGGATCATTTTGGCGTGCTTATGATTTTATCGATGGAACACTGTCTTATGATTTAGTTGAAGATCCAGAGGATTTCTATCAAAGTGGCTTAGGGTTTGGTACGTTCCAATCACGTCTTGCTGATTTTCCGATTGATAAACTGAATTTCACAATCGAAAAATTTCATCACACACCAAGTCGCTATGAGGCGTTTATGACTGTGTTGCATGATGATCCGCAAGGTCGTGCTAAATTAGCGCAACCAGAGATTGAAAAGATTATAAAGCAAAAAGATTTTGTTCATACACTTTGGGATTTAAATAAAGCAGGAAAGTTAGATTTTAAAGTCACTCACAATGATACAAAACTTAATAATGTTTTAATTGATGAAGCAAGTGGTAAAGCGATTTGTGTTGTTGATCTCGATACAGTCATGCCAGGCTTTGCTCTTGATGATTTTGGTGATTCAATTCGCTTTGGAGCAAGTACAGCTTTGGAAGATGAAAAAGATTTAGAAAAAGTTCGTTTAGACTTAGAATTGTTTGAGGTTTATGTCAAAGGGTTCTTGGAAGGTGCAAAGGGGAGTCTTAGTGATTTGGAAATAGATTTATTTCCGGTAGGCGCTAAAATGATGACTTTGGAAACGGGCATTCGTTTCTTAACTGATTTCTTACAAGGTGATACTTATTTTAAAACAGCTTATGATGACCATAATTTGGTACGAGCTAGAACACAGTTAAAATTAGTTGATGAGATGGAGCGTCAGTGGGACGCAATGAATCAAATCATTGAAAAATATCGATAAAATTAAAACGATTGATCCTTTAGATAGAATCAATCGTTTTTTTTTATTGATTAAATGAATGGATTACTGCGTTGGCTAAGAGTTCGACACCAACACCCGTTGCTCCTTCTGGGTTATAGTCATCGCCATCATGGTATGCAGTGAAAGCAATATCTAAATGGGTCCAAGGAATATCGTTGGTAAATTCTTTTAAGAATAAACCAGCGGTTGTTGTTCCGGCACCACATGCAGAAGCATTTTTTATATCGGCACGTTTTGAATGATTGCATTTTGCTAAATCATCATCACATGGTAAACGCCAAATTTTGTCACCACTAAGTTTTGAAGCGTGTTCCAATGATTGATAGAATTGATCATCATTAGAAACAACCCCAGTTATATTTTTACCAAGTGCAGCAAATACGGCGCCAGTGAGTGTTGCGATATCAACAATCTTCGTTGCTTTTTCAACGGAGTGGGCATACCAAATTGCATCAGCAAGTGTGAGTCGTCCTTCAGCGTCTGTATTGATAATTTCAATGGTTTTCCCTGACATTGAATTGATAATGTCGCCATTTTTAAATGCATCGCCTGAAATCATATTCTCACAAGCTGCAACAACAGCGATAACATTAACTTTTTCTTTTTGTTTTGCTAACAGGTTGATTGCCCCAATGACTGAAGCGCTTCCGCCCATATCACAGTGCATCGTGACCATGCCTGTGGCAGGTTTGATAGCATAGCCACCAGAGTCATAAGTTACACCTTTACCAACAAGAGCTGTGATCTCATCGCTTTCTGGGTTATTTAAATAACGCAATATAATGAGCTTAGGTTCTTGAATAGAGCCACGAGCTACCGATAAAAATGCATCCATTTTCAAGCTTTCAATATCTTTTTGGCCCTTAATTTCAACTTCAATACCATTCGCCAAACTAAAATCTTGGCTTAAGGTTGCTAAGGCAGTTGGGGTCAAAAAGTTGGCTGGCTCATTGACAAGCATTTTGGTGAAACTTATGGTGTCGCTTAGTCCTTTAACAGTTTCAAAGTCATTTAAAAAGCCGTCGTGTACAGAATATACCGTACAGTGTTTGGCGCTTTGTTTTTGATTCCTGTATTTATCAAAACCGGCTTGGTTTAGCTTGAATGATTTCAAAAACTGAATGTGGTTGTTCGTATGATTTTCATCTAGGAAAAGTAACGATGCATTTTCTAATTTCTCATCATTCATTAAACTGACAGCTTTTTTGCCTAAACGTATAGATTCTCTCGCGTTGAGTGCTTCTGGTAAGTTAATTTCCACCATAATTTGACGTGGATTGAATGATAATGTAGAGACTTGAAATGAATCGTTTTCTAAGCTTTCAAAATCACTGGGCAGATTAAGGTGTTGATGTAGCAAATTTTTATGATCTGCATTTTCTGTGGAAATAAGATAAATGATTTCATAATTCTTTTGCTGAAATTTCTTTATTGTTTCTAATTCAATGTTCATAGTGACACGCTCCTTTTCCTATTAATGTACCAGTTTTAAAGAAACGTGTCGAGATAAATTTGTGTTAAAGGTCTGTAAAGTGCATAGATTTATGATTATTAACATGCTATAGTTTACCTAAAGAGAAATGGAGATTTATATGGCGATTAAAATCATAACAGACAGTACATGCTATCTTGATGAAGCGTTAGTGAAGCAGTATGAAATTATTGTATTACCTCTTTATGTAACCTTTGGGCAAGAGAGTTTTAAAGAAACAGATCTTGATAATACAGTTTTTTATCCGAAAATGGAAAAAGAAGGAATTCCGATTTCTTCTCAGCCTGCAGTGGGTGAAATCTTTTTGGCTATGGAAGAAATACTAAAAGAGGGACATGATGTTCTTGGAATCTTTCTTTCTTCAAGTATGAGTGGTACCTTTAACAGTGCTACTTTAATTTCTCAAGAACTTAGTGAAAAATATAAAGATGCGAAAATTACAATTCTAGACTCTAAAACAAATTCAATGCAACTTGGATTTACGGTATTAGAAGCAGCAAAAAAAGCACAAGAAACGCAAAACTATGATGAGGTTGTGGATGAAGCTCGCCGGGTTATTGATTCCAGTCGATTTATTTTTATTCCAGAAAACTTAGATTACCTTCATAAGGGAGGGCGAATTGGTGGAGCTGGAACGTTGTTTGGAAATATGCTTAAACTTACACCGATTTTAACCGTTCATAATGCAGAAACAAGTGTTTTAAAAACTGTACGGACAAAAAAACGTGCGAAGCAAGCACTCATTGATAAAATGCTTGATGATCATGAAAAATACGAAATCCAAGCATTAGCGATTCATCATATTAATTGTTATGATGAAGCTGTAGCCCTTCAAGAGGCGATTGAAGGCAAAGTATCTGCACCAATTCATATTTCAAATATTGGGCCTGTAATTGGCTTACATGTTGGTCCAGGGGCCATAGGATTTGCTTATCATACAAAAAATAAGATCACAGACTGAGTGGAGGTTTTTATGAAAAATAAAATAAAGTTAGTCATGAGTGATATTGATGGTACATTAATTAATGAAGATCATGTCATTTCTGAAAAGACACGAAAAACAGTGCATCGTTTACTTGACCAAGGGTATGAGTTTGGGATTGCGACGGGAAGAAATCCTGAAAGTGCACGTGGGATTGCCACACAACTTGACCTAAACCCAGATTTAATCCCTATTGTATCGTTGAATGGATTGCAAGTTGATGATTCTAAATACGATTACCATCGATTTGATGTCAGTATGGATTATAAGATTTGTCAATCGCTTGGAGCACTTGGTGAGAAATATTACATGGGCGTTTTGTATTTTTTTGAAAATGAAGTGTTCTTTCACATGGATGATTTATCAGTTCAAGATTTTGAAAGCAATGCGGAAGAAGACCAACTACGTTTTTTTAAAAACAACATTAAAATGCAAAGAATCCGTGACATTTCGGAGATTAAATCTAAGTTTGAAGCAGGGGAGCATATTTTGAAGATGGTTTATATTCAAAATGACGATTATACTGAATTAGTTAAGGAACGATTATCAAAAGAATTCCCTGAAGATTATGACCTGTTAATGGTTGCGGGTGGATGGGCTGAAATAATGCCGAAATCTGTGAATAAAGGGCAAGCAATTGCTGATTATTGTGAATTTAGAGGCATTGAAATGTCAGAGGTCTTAAGTTTTGGTGACAGTGATAATGATTTGACCATGATTCATAAATCAGGGGTTGGTGTGGCGATGGAAAATGCACGTAATTCACTTAAAGTAATGGCGGACAAAAAAACAAAATCAAACGTAGAAGATGGTGTGGCTGTCTTTCTTGAAACCTATCTCTTGGACTAACAAAGTTAGTCCTTTTTTATAAACTTATGGGTATGAAATGATATTGAAATAATTGTGTGATACTGTATAATTAAACCAAAGAGGTGACATATGAGTTGCATATACAGGATTAAACAAAATATGGATGATTACACCGCAACAGAAAAGAAAATTGCGGATTACATTCTTAATCATAAAGAAATAACAATTTCATCATCTGCTCAAAATTTAGCGGATAATATTGATACATCAGCTGCGGCGATTGTTCGTTTTTCTAAGCGAGTGGGATATGATGGATTTACCCATTTAAAAGTTGAATTAGCCAAAGATCGATCAGATGAAGAAGAAGATTTTGACAGTATTATAAAACAAAGTGATAATTTCTCAATGCTTGTTAAAAAAATGGCGCATGAAAACATGATGACGTTTAAGAATACCTATCGCTTATTAAATTTACAAAGTCTTGAAGAAGCGATTGATTGTGCACAAGAAGCAGGTCGTATTTTTCTTTTTGGTATCGGGGGATCGGGTTTGGTTTGTGAAGACTTATATCAAAAATTCACACGAATTGATATTAGGGCCGTATACAATCAAGACTTCCATTTACAAATGTCAGCACTGACCCATGCGAAACCTGGTGATGTTTCGATTGCATTTTCTTATTCAGGTGAGACAAAAGAAATAATTTCTGCCCAAAGGGTTGCTCAAAGTAAGGGTGTCACTACGATTTCTATCACCCAACTTGGAAAAACTTCATTGGCAAAATATTCGGATTTTGTTTTTAATGTTCCCAAGGAAGAAGCTGAACTGCGTTTGGGCTCGATTGCCTCCAGGTTTTCTATGTTTGCACTGAGCGATTTAATTTATTTAGAGGTTGCTCGTAAAAATACAGTTGATATTCGACGACGAATTATCAACACTCGAGAAACAATTACAAAAATATAACCCAACAATCAACAAGGCGACTTGTTGATTTTTTTCTTCATGAAACTCGTTAATAACGCATCAATCACGGTTGATTTTGGTGTTTATGGCTTGTTTTGTAGTGGATGTTTCAATGAATGCTTGATTATCTTGAAATATAGTTTCAAAAGCATTATAATTAATGAGAAAGACGAGGTAAGTAACTATGATAGATTTAAGTAAGATTGGAACAGAACAACAAAACGAAAATACAATGAAAATTGATCAGCTCAATACACTTGAAATGGTACGCTTAATTAATCAAGAGGACCAAGCTGTTATTGATGCTGTAAATAATGCATCAGAATCAATTGCGAATGCTGTTGATGCGACCTATGAAGTAATATCTCAAGGAGGACGCTTAGTTTATATTGGTGCTGGAACATCGGGTCGTATTGGTGTTTTAGATGCTTCGGAGTGGTTGCCAACATTTGGTGTAGGAGAAGAGTCAGTTGTTGGGATTATTGCAGGTGGTGATCATGCATTACGTCACCCAATTGAATCCGCAGAGGACAATGAACAAGATGTTATTGATGATTTGAAAGCCATTAATTTTAATAAAGATGATATTCTTTGTGCCTTGGCTTCATCTGGTCGTACACCATATTGTATCGGTGGTTTAAAATATGCGAATGACTTAGGAGCGAAAACAATATCTTTAGCCTGTGTTGCAAACAGTGAACTTGCTAACTATGCAGATTATCCAATTGAAGCGGTTGTTGGGCAAGAAGTTGTAACAGGATCAACACGAATGAAATCAGGATCAGCACAAAAAATGGTATTAAATATTATTTCAACATCTGTGATGATCAAGTCAGGGAAAGTTTATGGTAATTTGATGGTGGACGTGAAACCAACGAACAAAAAGCTTGTTGAACGTGCAAAAGGGATTATCATGAAGGCAAGTGGTTGTAGTTATGAACGCGCTGAAGAATTAATGGAATTAAGCCAAGGTCAAGTCAAACCATCGATCGTAATGGAAAAACTGAACATTGACTTTACAACAGCAGAAGCATTATTGGCCAACAACCATGGTCGAATTGCGGATGCTTTAAACACTATAAAGGATAGGTGAAAGCTATGATTGGTATTGGTCTCATGTCAGGGACATCGCTTGATGGGCTTGATATTGCATTGTGTAAAATTGAAGGGTTTGATTTAGAGACAAGTATTGAACTTTTGGCGTTTGATTCAATTCCCATGGCTCAAGCAATGCGGGAAAAAATTCTTAAAGTCTCAGATCCAAAAACAAGTAGAATTGATGATATTACATCGTTAAACATGGAGATTGGCCAGTGGTATGCTGAAGCAATCACAGAATTTATGAAAAAAAACAATCTTGACTACACACTTGACTTCATAGCAAGTCATGGTCAAACGATCTATCATATCCCTAACGATACAAAAAATCATAAAGCATCCTCGATGCAAATTGGTGATCCATCGTTTATGGCGCTGTCGCATGATTGTCCTGTTGTCTTTAATTTTAGGATGATGGATATTGCTGCCCAAGGTGAAGGTGCACCGCTGGTTCCATTTACTGATTATGTTCAATTTCATAATAAAGAAAAAAATATTGTATTGCACAATATCGGTGGTATCGCTAATTTAAGTTTTCTTGATAAAACAAAAGGCTTTGATGATGTTTTAGCCTTTGATACAGGGCCAGGTAACATGATGATTAATGCAGCCACTATGTATTACTATCAAGAGCCTTATGATGACAATGGTGATTATGCAAAACAAGGGGTGCTCATTGATGAACTCTTTGAAACCCTAAAAAACAATCCGTATTATGACTTAAAACCACCAAAATCAACAGGAAGAGAAATGTTTGGAGAAACGATTCTTGAACCACTTTTCAAACAGTATAAAACGGTTCCTAATGATGTGATTTATACGTTAACTAAATTCACTGCTTGGACGATCCAAGATAGTTATCGAAAGTTCTTACCTCAAGATTTAGATCAAATAATCATTTCAGGCGGAGGTGCTTATAACCCAGTCTTAATGCATGAATTGCAAGTATATCTTCCCCAATATACTATCTTATCTCAAGAAGATTTAGGGTTTTCAAGTGATGCTAAAGAAGCGATTGCATTCGCAATTTTAGGAAATCAAACATTGAATAACCGTCCAAGTAATGTTCCAAGTGCAACGGGCGCCAATCAACAGGTTATTCAAGGGCAAATTTGTCCAAAACCATTTAAAAGCTAGTCAACTAGCTTTTTTATTTGAGAAAATTATAAAATCATAGTATTCTAATAGGGCAAGAGAGTTTTCTTGATGATAAATAGAGGCGATTATACGTGAAAAGTAAAAAAGAGAAAAGCATAGATTTATGCAAAAACATAGTCGAAAATTTGCGTTGTCCATTTTGCTATGAAGATGTTGAAATCACATTGTCAATGACATGTCACAATAATCATAATTTTGATTTTTCAAAGACAGGATACTTAAATCTAGCGTTGCAAAGTTCTGATAAAAAATATAACGCAGAGTTGTTTAAAGAACGTTACAAAATTATGGGATTAAAAAATGTCTACCAACCACTGGTGGATGCTTTAACAGATTTAGTCCCTTGGACTCAACATACCAAGGTACTGGATGGTGGAACAGGCGAAGGCAGTCTATTAGCAAGGTTACCAGAGTCGGTAAAAATTGGGGTTGATTTAGCAAAAGATGGGATTGTTCTTGCAAGTAAAAACTATCCAGATCATCTTTGGTTTATTGCAGATCTTGCTAATTTGCCAGTAAAAGATAACGCCATTGATAGAGTGTTGTCGATTTTATCGCCTGCGAGTTATCAAGAATTTAAACGTGTATTAAAGCCAGGTGGAGAACTGATCAAAGTGATTCCCAATGCTAATTATTTCAAAGAAATAAGAGAACTGGGTCATCAAGGAGATTTTGATAACTCCCATACGGTGAACCGTTTCAAAGAAGAATTTCCTGATTATCAAGTGCAGACACTATCATATACGGTTTTAGTCAATGAAGAAGACCGTGAATCATTGATTAAAATGAGCCCATTAGCTTGGGACTTGGATGAAAAGATCGTAAGAAATTATATAAAGCAAGGCAAGGATCGATTAACCATCGATTTAAGTATCTATTATGGGAAAAGAGGGTTAGTATGATTTTCACAATCAAAGACAGTTATCGTGCTGATTTAAATGATTTAGATGCACTGACACGCATTGACGAACAAATAACGTCGCTTGAAGACGGGATTGAAGTCCTGGTGTTTACGGATTATCATGGTCCAGATGATTCATTTTGTTCCATAGCCCATGCAACAACCGAAGGCTTAGAAGGGGCTACAATCATGATTGATGACTCCATGAAGCATGTTGGTATAAAAATAAAGAACGATCAACCATTGGAATCGGTTTTTAGATTTATTGATTCCTTGGTTAAAGACGGCAAGATAAAAAGAGCGTATTTAATTGATTATATTAAAAAAACTGAACAAAGTGTAGAGTTTTTAATATCTGTCGAATAAAAAAAAGAGCTCGTCCATCAAAGACAAGCTCTTTTAATTTGCTAATTACATCCACGTTATTTTACTTTCGCTGCCATTTTTAATCCGACCAATATTTGTTTTGTGTCGAGTGATGACGATTAAATTGATAATTGTGAAAGCAATTGATAAATAATGATTGCTTTGACTTAAAAACAAAATAATACTCGCACTTGTAATACTTATCATGGCTGATAAGGAAACCATTTTGCTCAAATATAAACAAGCAAAGAAGATCCCTAACGGTAAGAAAAAATGCAAAAGAGCGTTGTGAGTTAGGAAAATAGTGATTCCTAACAAGAATCCAAAGGATGTTGAAACGGCTTTACCACCTTTGAAATTTGCAAATATCGGGTAGCAATGGCCGATAGTAGCAAAAAATCCAGCCGCTAAAATAGCATTTGAATCTTTAAAGAATAAAAAAGCGACGCACATCGCAATTGTTGCTTTTAAAACATCAAGAATTGCCACGGATATGCCAGCTTTGGGGCCTAAGGTTCGTCCAGCATTGGTTCCACCCAGATTTCCTGAACCATGTTCACGAATGTCTGTTTGAAAAAAAAGTTTTCCGATAACTAAAGCAAACGGAATTGAACCGAATAAATAACCAATGAGCCCGGCAAAGAAAATTGCCATAATACCACCTCATGGTTATTTTATCATAAAGATAAGTAAAAGTGCTATCTTGTAATTTGTTAAAATAAAAGTTATATTAATAAATGCAACTTATCAAGTGGAATGTTAATGTATAAAACTTGAATTGAAGGGGTGTAACCCTTGTTTTCGCATGGTATAATACACAAGAGAGGAGTTTTGATACTGTGAGTAATACAGAATATACTGCTTCGAGTATAGAGATTTTAGAAGGATTAGATGCAGTTCGTAAAAGACCTGGAATGTATATTGGGTCAACTGATCAAAAAGGCCTCCATCATTTAGTATGGGAAATTGTTGATAATGCGATTGATGAAGCATTAAATCAACATGGAAAAAATATTTATATAAACATTGAAGACGATCAAACAATTAGTATTCGTGATGAAGGGCGAGGGATGCCAGTTGAAGCCCATCAATCGGGTGTCAGTGCGTTAGAGGTTATTTTTACTGTGCTTCATGCAGGTGGTAAATTCTCTGAAGCTGGAGGGTATAAGACCTCAGGTGGATTACATGGTGTCGGGGCATCGGTTGTGAATGCGTTAAGTGCTTCACTTGTTGCTACGGTTTACAAAGGAAACCAAGCCTATACCATGGAATTTGAAAATGGTGGGAAGCCCAAGGGCAGCCTAAAAAAAGAAACTTCTAAAGAAACACAAGGAAGTTTCGTTCGATTTAGTGCAGATCCGCTTATCTTTGGCAATGCTCGTTTTAATTACAATACGATCTGTGAACGCGTTCAAGAATCAGCGTTTTTATTAGAAGGTATTCGTTTTGTCGTGAGTGACCAAAGGATTGACCAAACTCGTGAATTTAGATATGAAAATGGTTTACGTGAGTTTATGGCTTACATTCACGAGGATACCGAGGTTTTAAATGAAACAATTTTACTTGAAGGTGAACAAAACGATATTAACGTTAAAATGGCACTTCAGTATAACGGCGGTTACCATGAAGACACCTATGCTTATGTTAACCTGGTAAGAACTCAAGATGGTGGAACCCATGTTGCAGGATTTAGGTCAGGTTTAACTAAAGTTGTGAATGAGTATGCTCGAAAACATGGTGTCTTAAAAGAAAAAGATAAAAACTTTGAAGGCAATGATATTCGTGAGGGCTTGTCTCTAATTCTTTCAGTCTCAATCCCTGAAAATTTATTACAATTTGAAGGGCAAACGAAAGGGAAATTGGGAACACCAAGTGCGAGAAATGCGGTAGAAGGGGTTCTTTTAGAACAATTACCGTATTACTTTGATACTCATCATGAAGATGCGATGAATATTTTAGCGAAGATTCAAAAAGCCAGTCAAGCACGCCTTGCAGCGCGAAAGGCGCGTGAACAAGCTCGTAAAGGAAAAGGACGCCGGATAGAAAAAATATTATCGGGTAAATTAGCCAATGCTCAAACAAAGAATAAAGATAAAAATGAATTGTTCCTTGTTGAGGGTGATTCTGCGGGCGGAAGTGCTAAACAAGGAAGAGATTCTAAGTTTCAAGCAATCTTACCCTTGCGAGGTAAAGTGTTAAACACTCAGAAAGCAAAATTTGAAGAAATATTAAAAAATGAAGAATTGAATACAATTATACATACGGTTGGGGCCGGTGTTGGTCAAGATTTTGTTCTCAAAGATTCCAACTATAAGAAAATTATTATTATGACCGATGCTGATACGGATGGGGCCCATATTCAAGTGCTTCTGCTAACGTTTTTCTTTAGACATATGCGTCCACTTATTGAAGCGGGCTATGTTTATATTGCTCAACCACCCCTTTATCGTGTTAAAGCAGGAAAAGAATCTTTTTACTGCTATACCGAAGATGAGTTGGATGACTTAAGAGATAAGTATGGGAAACTAGAATTACAACGCTACAAAGGACTTGGGGAAATGAATGCTGATCAATTATGGGAAACAACCATGGATCCCCAAACACGCAATTTAATTCAAGTCCAAATCGATGATCAATTGATTGCTGATAAGCGAGTATCAACCCTAATGGGTGATAAAGTAGGCATACGTCGTGAGTGGATTGAAGAGAATGTTTCTTTTACATTGGAGGAGGAATTGAATGTCGAATAGTAATAATATACCCATGCCAATCGAAGAAATCATGGGCGATCGTTTTGGACGATATTCAAAGTATATTATCCAAGAAAGAGCATTGCCTGATGTCCGTGATGGTCTAAAGCCAGTTCAACGTCGGATTTTATTTGCGATGCATCACGATGGAAATGTTTACAATAAACCTTATAGAAAATCGGCGAAAACTGTTGGATTAGTCATCGGTAACTATCACCCACATGGTGACTCTTCGGTCTATGAAGCGATGGTTAGAATGTCTCAAGATTGGAAAATGAGTATGCCACTTGTCGATATGCAGGGGAATAATGGATCAATTGATGATGATCCTGCTGCAGCGATGCGTTATACAGAGGCACGTCTTTCAAAATTGTCACATCGTCTCTTAGAAAACATTGACGAAGAAGTGGTTCCGTTTGTATTGAACTTTGATGACATGACCACCGAACCATCAGTCTTGCCTGCGCGATATCCTAATCTATTAATGAATGGATCAACCGGGATTGCAGCGGGATATGCCACAAATATTCCACCCTTTAATTTTAATGAAATTATGGAAGCGGCGACGTATCGATTAAACCATCCCAACTCGACGGTGGAAGATCTTCTAACAATCGTTAAAGGACCTGACTTTCCAACAGGTGCCATCATTGAAAGTCAAGCTGGCATTGAAGATATCATTAAAACAGGAAAAGGGCGAATTGTTGTCCGCGCTAAAGCAGATATCGTGAAGGAAAAGGGTCGCCAACAAATCATTATCACGGAATTACCTTACGAAGTTATTAAGTCAAACGTCGTTCGAAAAATTGATGACCTTCGATTCTCAATGGCTGAGGATGGTTTAGGTGATGTGATGGATGTCCGCGATGAATCCGATCGCAACGGGTTAAGAATTGTTATTGATTGTAAGTTGAATGCTGATACCACAAGTATCTTGAACCTATTCTATAAGCACACCGAACTACAGGTTTATTACAATGCAAACATGGTTGCGATTGTCGATCAAAGGCCTAAAGTGTGTAGTGTTGCTGATATTTTAGATGCTTATATTGAGTTTAGAAAAGATGTAGTTTTAAAACGAAGTCAATATCGTTATGATCGAAAAGAAAAACGTCTTCATATTTTGGAAGGGTTGATGAAAGCTGTTTCGATTTTGGATGAAGTGATTGACATAATTCGCAGATCCAATAACCGAAAAGAATCTTATCAAAACTTGATGAAAGCTTTTGACTTTACTCAAGTGCAAGCTGAAGCAATTGTTGATTTACAACTTTATCGTTTGTCATCGACAGATATTACAAAATTACAAGCTGAATATGCAGAGTTAACCAATGACTTAGATCACTTAGCTTTAATATTAAAAGATTCTTCTATGTTGAACTACGTTATCACACAAGAATTTAAAGAATTAAGTGAAGAATTTGGGTATGAAAGACGCAGTGAAATTCGTGCAGAAATTGCAAACTTAGAAGTTGATCACTTAAGTCTCATTAACGATGAAAATGTGATGTTAACACTGTCACAAGACGGGTATATAAAGCGTGTTTCGATGCGTTCTTATGGCTCAAGTCAACAAAATATTTTAGGATTAAAAGAAGATGATCACCCAGTGCTAATTGAAGAAGTAAGCACCATCGATCACATCTTGTTTTTCACGAATAAAGGACGGTATGGAATGTTGCTTGTCCATGATATCGAAGAATTCAGATGGCGTGATATCGGAAATCATTTAAATCAATATGTAAAGATTGAGCCTGATGAGAAAATTATCAAAACTGTCGTTGTTAAAGATTTCAACAACCCTTATTATCTGATCTCAGTTTCTAAAAAGGGAATGTTGAAAAAAACCGCGCTTAAAGATTATGAGCTGAAGCGAACAGGACAGATGGTCAAAGCCATGAATTTAGACAAAGATGACGAGTTAGTCTATGTAGGTCAGACATTTAATGCTGATGAGCTCGTTATTGTAAGCTCACTTGGGCAAGGTTTACGAATCGATTTAGAAACAATCAATGCCATTGGTGTACGAGCTAAAGGTGTGATTGCCATTAAATTGCGTGATGATGATTGGGTAGTTGATGCCAGTCGACTAGCTGATGAAACAGAACTTATCTTTATTTCAAATAAACATCAATTAAAACGCATAAAAGTCAGTGAATTCCCCAAACATAACCGTGCAACTCAAGGGCAAGCGGTGATGCGATGGGTTAAATCAAATCCTTCATTTGTGGAGCATGTTTCTTGTCATAATTTAGACGATACACTTGAGTTTTACGATGAAGAAATTATCACTGTACAAGTGAAAGATGTCCCGATTATGAAATTTGATACAAGTTTCTCAAATGTATTAGATGGCAAGATGTGTAAGTTTATAAAATCGTGATATAATGAAGAAAAGAAAAGTCTGGAAAACCCAGACTTTCTTTAAGTAGGAGATAGATTATGGAAAATAAATGTCAAGGTTGTGGAGAAATTCTACAAACTGAAAACCCTCAAGAACGTGGCTATGCGAAGGCGATAGAACATCAATTTTGCCAGTCATGTTTTAGATTGAAAAATTATCGAGACTTTAAGCATGTTCGAGCAGAGGTTAATGATTCAGATGTGCTTGATTTTATTCAATCGTTTGAAGGAACAATCTTTTGGATTATTGATTTACTAAACATTAATCAAAGTATGCATCCAGGTTTGATGCGATCTTTGGTTGATAAAAATGTAGTTTTACTTGGAAATAAACGCGATTTGTATCCGCAATCGTTATCAGATACAAAATTGTTGCATGCCTTGATGAGGGAAATGAATCAATTTCCTCTATCCTTCATGGAAGTGCAATTTGTATCCGCAAAAAAACGCGAAACTTTACAAGGGATTTTACCTTATTTAGAGCATGGAGACATTGCGTTTGTGGGAGCTGTTAATGCTGGAAAATCATCACTTTTAAATGCCTTATTAGGAAAAGATACCTTATCTGTTTCCCCAGTCGCATCCACAACTGCTCAAGTAATGGAAATTAAGGTGAATGATTATACACTCTATGATACCCCAGGCTTACAAAACGAAAGTAAACTAAGCCATCATTTGAATGATGAAGATTTACTAAGTTTGGCGCCACAAAAAACCATGAAACCGCAAGTCTATCAAATATATGAGAAACAAAGCCTTGTTATTGGTAATATTGGTTCAATCACAATTGAACCGATTGATCAAGTTCAAGTGATTGCCTATGTGCCAGTTGTAACAAAACGAGTTAAACCTGAACGTGTGGATGCGAATTTCAAACAAGCAAAAGAAATGGTAATCGATAATGCTACGTATAGAAAACGCATTTGGCCTAAAGCCGACCATAATGTTGATTTAGAAATATTTGATATTGGTTTCTTTAATATCAAAGGTAAGTATAAATTACTTGAAACAAATTTCGATAAAAATGTCGAAATTGTATTTAGAAGGGCGATGATTTAATGTTAAGTAATAAAGACAAAAAGGAATTAAGACGATTAGCACATCATGAAAAGAATTTAGTCAATGTTGGGAAACATGGTCTGACTGACAATCTCTATGAAAGTTTTGAAGCGGCGTTGGAACAACATAATCTTGTGAAAGTAAATATTCTCAAGACATCATCAGTAACACTTGATGAACTCATCGAGTCCTTTGTCCATGAGTATGAATGTGAACTTGTGAATAAAACAGGACGGGTTGCTATTTTTTATAAATACCACGAAGAGGGTCGCATAAAGCTGTGATGAAGGTCGTATTGTTTGGGGGAAGTTTTGACCCGATTCATGATGGACACCTTAACATGGCTTTGTTAGCGTTAACACAACGAAAGGCTGATGAGGTTTGGTTTATACCCAATCAAGTTAGCCCTTTTAAGCAGCAAAAAACAAGTTTTAAGGATCGTTTAAAAATGGTTGAGTTGATGATTGAAAATCATCCCCAGTTAAAGGTCTTTGACCTTGAAGGTCAATCGTTAGGCCCTTCATATACCATCGATACAATAAAACAGTTGCAAACACTTTATCCGACCATTCAATTTGAGTTTTTGATTGGCGATGATCAAGTTTTAAACTTATCAAAGTGGAAAGACTACGATGAATTAATGAAACGTGTTCAGTTTATTGTATATTCTCGCTTATCTCAAGAACATGATTTTCCAACGGTGTCAGGCGATATCATCTCCGTTTCTTCAAGTGAAATCCGTCAAGGTAACAGTTTTAAAACATCAAAAGAAGTCTTAAGGTACATGATGAAGAAGGGGCTATACCTTGATGAAATGATTAAGGAACGATTGTCATCGTATCGCTATGAACACAGTCTTCGCGTTACCAAACTTGCACTTGAACTGGGTGAACATCATGGTCTTGACACTGAACAAATCTATTTATGTGCTATGTGGCATGATGCTTATAAAGAAGACCCTAATCTTGATAAGATGATTCATGAATTTCTGCCGGAAATGTTCGATAAACCTCAAGCATTTTATCATGCCTATCTTGCAGCCTATTCTCTAAAACATAGTTATTATGTTGATTGTGATGCGGTTTATGATGCAATATGGAATCATGTCGATGGTGGATCAAAGGCTAAGCTTGCTAAGATTCTTTACATTGCCGATAAATGTGAACCAAAAAGAAACTATGATACAGAAACATTATTAACTCAATGCTTTGAAGATTTAGATAAGGGCTTTGAAGCGGTGAAGAAAGATCAAGAAAACTATTTAAAAAGGAGTAGAAAATGAACAAACTATTAAATACAATCGTAACAGTACTCGATTCAAAAAAAGCCAATGATATTACAGTCATTGATTTTAGAAATGAAAATCCGTTGTGTGATTCTTTTGTTGTTTGTGATGCTGGAAGTTTTAGACAAATTAATGCCTTAGCCGATGATGTCATCGAAGAATTGGCAAAAAATGATTTTCCTGTACGTTCAGTGGAACGTCAAGAAGGGTCATCATGGATATTAATTGATGCCATTGATGTGGTTATTCATATATTTTTAAGTGATGATCGACACCATTATAATTTAGAAAAACTTTACAAGGATTATATTGATGAAATCGTATTATGATGAATTATTTCAAGATTTAGATGGAACTCATCAATATTTCCAATGGATCGAATCTAAAATTAAAGATACGGATTCAATTATAGAGTTAGCGTGTGGTACAGGAGACTTACTTAATTTATTTTCAAAAAGGGATGTGCTAGGGTTTGATTTAGAAGCATCATCAATTCAAACAGCAATTGAAAAGTATCCTGGTCTCCAAGATAAAGTATATGTCGGTGATTTTTTAAAAAAAGAACATCCTCATAAAAAGGATGTTGGTATTTGTATTAATGATTCTCTAAATTACATTCAAACTATTGAAGATTTAGAACGATTTGTGGATGTATCACTCTTGCTTGCTGATGAATTGTTTTTGGATAGTCATCATCCTTATCGCTTGATTGAGTTTGAGGATGGTTATTTGGAAGAAGGTCAAACTGCTTCTTTTGATTATTCGTATCAGATTATGAGTGAGGATAATTTCCTTGTTCATATTATAAATTTTTTAGATGGTCGATTTGATTCTGTCTTTCAATGGGTCTTTGATCCAATGGTTCTAAAAGCTCTCTACGAAGCAAAAGGGTATACGGTGGATCTCTTCACAGATTTTGATACTCAAGGAGTTTCTGAAGAAGGAGAAAAGGTCATGTATCACATCTATAAGGAGGAAGCATTATGATTTTAGTTATCGGGGCAATGCTTGAAGAAATTACGGCACTAAAAATAAAAATGACTGACATAGAAGAAAAAGAAGTCCAAGGGATTCGTGTTGTGAGTGGTATGGTTGATAACGCGACTGTTTTGTTAGCGCTGTCGGGGGTTGGAAAAGTTAATGCTGCGTTCACAACCGCAACGCTTTCGCAACACTTCGACATTCAATCAATCATTAACATTGGTTCGGCTGGTGGATTACAAGATGGTCAAAATGTTGGTGATATTGTCCTTTCAACACAGTGTCAATATCATGATTTAGATATTGGGCCTACCACGCATACGGACCCTCGTTTCATATTTAAACCAGAAACCTCATATTTGCCCACCCTTGAAACAATCATTGAATCAATGGACTTAAACTGTCATACTGGCTTATTGCTTGCAGGTGACCAGTTTATTACCAATCAATCTCCTCATTTTAAAATAATCCAAGATTTGTTTCCATGTGCTGTGGCGGTAGATATGGAATCTGCAGCGATTGCTGCGGTGGCAACACGTCTAAAGATTCCCTTTGTTATTCTAAGAAGCTTGTCAGATGTTACTTTGCATCATGGCAATGAATTAACGTTTGAAGAGTATTTGCCATTGGCAAGTGAAAATTCAGCAAAAATTTGCATTGAGTTCATAAAAAAAGAGTTCGCTTAATCGCGAACTCCGTATGGACCTGACCACAAATTATTTTCAAAGAACCAAGTTTTTAACTCAGTCGATGTGAAAGGTTTTTGAGGGTCATAGACCTTAGTACTTATTATTTTATACGATTCACCCGTTGATGATAAATGAACAAACGCTGGATATCGTTCGATTTCCAAGATTGTTTTAAGTCTTGTTACTGAAATATCAGAATCTTTTGGAACATTCACTTCCACAATTTGAGGTAGTGCTTGTTCCTCTTGCTCATTTGCAAGGGGCGACAAGATTGTCTGAATTACATACTCAGAATCTTGGCTGTCATCTTTGATCAATAAGACTAAATCATCTTCATGGTCTTTTAAGTAATCTGATAAATAATCAACATCAATTTGTTCACTCATAACTTGATCAATATTTCGTGATTCAAGGGCAACAGTTTTCGTTTGAAATTTATCGTGTAAAACTATAAAAAGGAATCCTACAAGCACAGCTGCTGCTGAGAAGTATAGAATGTGTTTCAATAATCGTTTCTGCATAAGTCCTCCTTTATACAAAAGTAACTTTAACACATCGCATCACAAGATGCAAATGCACCGATTGTGAAATCGCTTTCATTATAGCACCAAGTTAATTAGTATGCAAATCTTCAAATTGAGGATGCTTTATTGTATAATAGAAAAGATGCAAGAGCGGAGGTATGTATGTTTTTAAAGAAAATAGAAATGAAAGGCTTTAAATCCTTTGCCGATCATGTTGTTATTCATTTCGATAATCCTGTTACAGGGATTGTTGGACCCAATGGTTGTGGTAAAAGTAATATCAGTGATGCAATTCGCTGGGTATTAGGAGAACAATCTGTTAAATCAATGCGTGGAAGTCAAATGACTGACGTCATCTTTAACGGGTCAGAGGAAAGACGTAAAGTTAATTTAGCAGAAGTAACCTTGTTTTTTAATAATGATAAAAAAGCACTTAATTCTGATTATGAAGAAGTTGAAGTGACACGTCGACTCTTTAGGGATACACGTGAATCTCAATACTTAATTAATAAAACTGAATGTCGTCTGCGTGATATTCATGATTTAGTTTTAGATACTGGACTCGGAAGAGATTCTTTATCCATTATCTCACAAGGTACAATCAGTCATTTTGCTGAATCGAAGCCACAAGAACGTCGCTTGGTATTCGAAGAAGCGGCGGGCGTTTCAAAATATAAAAAGCGTAAAATTGAATCGATAAATAAATTAGAGCGTACGAAAGAAAACATGGAGCGGATGCAGGACATAGTTGATGAGATCGGCCAGCAAGTAACGCGGTTGAAACGCGCATCCAAAAAAGCAATTACTTATAAAGAGTTGCAAAGTGAATTACAATCTGTTGAAGTGTCTGTTTTAGTCAAAGAAATTAATGATTTGAGTGAAGCGTTGAAAGTAGAACAAAGTAATTTAAATGAATTTGATGCTCAACTTGCTCAAGACGAAACATCTGTGGGAGTTTTAGATCATGATTTGGAAAGCAAACGCAAAGAGTTATTTGAACTCGATCAGTCAATTGTTAAGAATCAAGAAAAAATGATGACTTATGTTAAAGAGTTATCCGATCTGGAATCACGTAAAGTTGAAATTGAAGAACGTCGAAAATATACAATGCAGGTGGGTGACATTCAAGCGCGTGCTAAAGAATTAAAGTCCCAAGTTTTCGAGGCGAAACTAGAATTTGATGATCGTTTGAAGCGTTATGATGAACTTAAAGCAGAACTTGATCTGTCAAATCAATCCATTGAACGTCACAATTACACGTTAGCTCGACTGAAACAAGAAGAATATCAAATGGAAGCAAATGTTAGAAAAACCGAACAAAAAATGACATTTGTTCAACATCGTCTTGATAAACCCTTTGAATCACAAATGGGTGTTCAGGTAGTCATGGATAATAAAAAATCATTAAGTGGAATTCATGATGCTGTTGGACGGTTGTTTACACCCCATGATAAATTCGAAATTGCGATTCAAACAGCACTAGCGGGGGCCATGATGCATGTTGTAACTGAAGATGACCATTCAGCAGTAGCAGCGATTGAGTTTCTTAAACGAAACCGAAGTGGTCGCGCAACATTCATCCCTCTAACAGCAGTTAGGGCTCGAAGTGTTTATGATGATGCGCTGCTTATTTGTCAACATGACCAAGGTTTTATGGGGGTTGCGTCTGATTTAGTTGATCATGATGAGTGTTATTTGACCTTAAACCGTAGTTTGCTTGGAAATGTTTTAGTTGCTAATACAATTGACGATGCAAATCGTTTATCAAAGAAACTAAAAAAACAATTTAAAATTGTTACATTAGAAGGTGATGTTATCCACAAAGGTGGATTTATGAGTGGGGGTTATCAGAGAAATAACCAAACATCAATCTTAGGTTTGAAAAAAGAACTTGAGCAATTAGAAGAAAAACTTAATGAATTGAAAGAAAAAGAATCAAAGCATAAACATGAAACACGTCAATTGGAACAAACAATTCATCTTGATAATCAAAAATTGATGCAAACACGAATTTCAGTTGCGCAATTAGAACCTTTGTTAGATGTGAAAAAAGCAAAGTATCTAAGTTTAAAAAACGATTTTGAAGAATTAGATTTTGAAGTTAATGAAGATGAACGTGAAGATCCTCATAATAATTTGATTTCAGAATTAAATAAAATGACAATGCAACGTGATGAATTGACCAATAACCTTCAACTTCAAAGAGAACGTCGTTTAAAAATGGGGAACGATGTTCAACGACAAGAACAGGAGTTAAGAAGAGTTCGTAAAGCAATGAATGACATTGCGTCAAGTCGTCAGGCATGTCAAATTACGATGACCAAGCACCAAACACGTTTAGATACAAGTTTTGAGCGTTTGTCTGGTGAATATCAAATGACCTATGAATATGCTTTAGAAAATGTTTATTCGAAAGAAGCAAGTCAAGAAAAACATAAAGTACATTCTTTACGTCAAGAAATAAGTCGTTTAGGTAATGTTAACTTAGCTGCTCCTGAAGAATATGAAGAAGCAAAGGAACGCCATGATTTTCTAACCCATCAACTGAAGGATTTAGAAGAAAGTCGTAATAAATTATTGGCAGTTATAGAAGAAATGGATTCAATCATGATTGAACAATTTGAAGCGATGTTTAATCGTGTTAATGAAGAATTGCCAGCAGTGTTTGTTGCCTTGTTTGGTGGTGGAAGTGCAAATTTAATTTTGGAAGATCCTGATGACTTACTTAATACTGGGGTCGACATCAACGTTCAGCCACCAGGAAAGTCAGTTCAAAACATTCGCTTGTTCTCGGGTGGAGAAAAGTCTTTAATCGCAATTTCTGTACTTTTCGCAATTCTTAAAGCGCGTCATGTGCCGCTGTGTGTCTTTGATGAAGTCGAAGCGGCGTTAGATCAAGCCAATGTTGAGCGACTTGCTAATTATATCTCTGATTTTAGTCATGATACTCAATTCATTATCATTACACATAGACCCGGTACCATGGCACAATGTGATGTACTATATGGTGTAACAATGCCGAATAAAGGTGTTTCTTCGATGCTTCGCGTTCAATTAGATGAAGCAATCGAACTGAAGGAGGACGTTAAATGAGTTTCTTTGATCAACTGAAAAATAAATTTCAGAAAAAAGACGATAAGGAATTATATACAACTGGCCTGAATAAAAGTAAAGAAGGATTTGGTGATAAATTAAAATCCTTGTTTATGGGTAAACCAAAGTATGACGATGGATGGTACGATCATCTCTTGGCTGTTTTGATTCAAGGCGATGTTTCCTTGAAAAGTGCTCAAAAGATTATTAAGAATTTGAAAAAACAGATTAATAAGTCCATGAGCGAAACGGAAGCATTTGAAACATTTGCTGCTGTTTTATTAGATCATTATGGTGAAAGCGGTCAAGATTTTGTCTATGAAGCAGGGCGTTTAAATGTTATTATGTTAGTTGGTGTTAATGGGTCAGGTAAAACAACGACATCTGCTAAATTAGCAAAGCGTTACAAGGACCAAGGTCATAAAGTTCTCTTGGTTGGTGGCGATACATTTAGAGCAGCAGGTAGTTCACAGTTAGGTGTTTGGGCTGATGAAATAGGTGTAGAGTTTATCGGCGGTAAAGAAAAACAAGACCCAGCATCTGTTTATGTTGATGCGGCACGCTATGCAAAAGAACATGATTTTGATATTATGATTTGTGATAGTGCGGGCCGTTTACAAAATAAAACTAATTTAATGAATGAGTTAGAGAAAATGAGAAGAGTACTGGAACGTGAAGCGGGTGTGATTGATCATACTTACTGTGTTATTGATGGAAACACAGGTCAAAATGGATTGGTCCAAGCGAAGTCATTCCAAGATGTTGCGAAAATCGATTCGATTATTGTAACAAAACTCGACGGTTCTCCTAAGGGAGGGGTTATTCTAAGCATTAAAGATGAATTGGGAATTAAAGTAAGCAATATTGGCTTAGGTGAAAAAATGGATGACTTGAGACCATTTGATATCTCTGCGTTTGTGTATCGCTTAGTGAATCATGATGATTGATGAAACGATTGCACTTAATCGCTTGTTTGATTATTATGGATCGTTGCTAACAAAGCGACAACAAGAAGTATTTGAGTATTATTACCATGAAGATTATTCATACCAAGAGATTGCTGATCTTTTGAATATTACACGAGCAGCAGCCTTTGATAATTTAAAAAGAGCCAAAGAAGCGCTTAATAATTACGAGGAAAATTTAGGATTTAGTCAACGTTTGGATGATTTAATTCAATCCTTACAAGGACTTAAAAATAAGGAAGTCAATCAATTAATAGAAAAATTTTATAACGGAGGAAAATATGACTAAAGTATTAGCAGTAAATGCGGGAAGTAGTTCCCTAAAATTTCAATTATTAGAAATGCCAGAAGCAGAGGTCTTAGCTTCAGGGATTGTGGAAAGAATTGGATTGGACAACGGAATTTTCACACTAAAAAATAATGGTGAGAAAAATACAGTAACACTTGATATACCTGATCACCACGTTGCCGTTGATTTAGTATTAAAAGGATTAGTAGAGCACCGTGTTGTTGAACAATTGGATGAAATTGTTGCAGCAGGCCACCGTGTTGTTCATGGTGGAGAATACTTTACAGAAAGTGCGTTTTGTAGTGAGGAAGCCATCAGTCGTGTTGAAGAATTAGCTGATTTAGCACCGTTACATAACCCAGCAAACTTGATCGGTTACCGTGCGTTTAAAAAAGCACTGCCAGAAGCAACTCATATTTTCGCATTTGATACAGCATTCCATCAAACAATGGAAGAAGATGTGTTTATGTATGCTTTACCATATGAATATTATACGGATTTAAAAGTTCGTCGTTATGGTGCTCATGGTATTTCTCATGAATATGTTGCTCATCGAACCGCTGAATTAATGGAAAAAGAAAATAATGGCTTAAACTTAATTACCTTGCACTTAGGAAATGGTGCTTCATTAAGTGCTGTTCAGGATGGAATTTGTAAAAATACATCCATGGGCTTTACTCCTTTAGCAGGTGTTATCATGGGGACAAGAACGGGTGATTTAGACCCAGCAATTGTCACTTACTTGATGCGTAAACTTGATATTAGCGCAGAAGAAGTCTTAGATATCTTTAATAAAAAATCAGGCATGGCTGGAATTAGTGGCTTATCAAGTGATGCTCGTGACATTGAACAAGGCATTGAAGATGGAAATGAACGTGCGATCTTAACGCGTCGCATGTACGCTCAACGTATCTTAGAATATGTTGGTGCTTATGCAATGCAACTGGGTAAAGTTGATGCCTTAGTTTTCACCGCAGGTTTAGGTGAAAACGATGCTGGAACCCGTGAAGCAATTCTTGATGTCCTCGAGGTTGGTTTAGGTGTTAAGTATGATAAAGAGTTGAATAATAAGACACGTGGTGTCGAACAAAAAATTAGCACTGAAGACTCAGCGGTAGAAGTTTGGATCGTCCCTACAAATGAAGAATTAGTCATTGCTCAAGATGCATATAGGATCCACAATGAAATCAAATAAATTTTTAAACATTGTTGAAAATTATGATACAATCGCAGTTTTTCGTCATCAAAACCCTGATGGTGATGCCTTAGGTTCTCAATTTGGAATGGTGCGCTGGCTACAAAATCGTTTCCCAAACAAAAAAGTCTATGCTTTGGGTGAAAACAATCATTCATTTACATTATTTCCCCAAAGTGATGATGTAGAATTAAAGGGTGAATTTTTAGCGATTATTTTAGATACAGCGAATCAAGCTCGTATTGATGATGATCGTTATGAATTAGCCGATCAAATTATTAAAATTGATCATCATCCAATTGTTGAAGATTATGGAAGCTTAAGAATTGTCGATTCAACACGCGGAAGCTGTGCTGAAATAATTGCTGATTTATTCATCAACCTTGATGAATATTCCTTTACGGAAGAAATTGCATCGTATTTATTGGCAGGTATTTTGACAGATACTATTCGTTTTTCAATCGAAACAACCTCGTCAAAAACACTGAGAACAGCAGCTAACTTAGTTGATTATGGTGCAAATATTTCTAAGTTGAATCAAGAATTGTTTACAAGACCTAAAGCATTCTTTGAATTAAGAACACGTCTTTCACAGGAAGTTGTTTGGAAAGATAAATTGGCTTATATCATCCTAAGTCAAGACTTATTACAAGAACTTAATTTAAAAGAAGACGAA
Source organism: Erysipelothrix urinaevulpis (assembly GCF_009828835.1). Lineage (GTDB taxonomy): Bacteria > Bacillota_I > Bacilli_A > Erysipelotrichales > Erysipelotrichaceae > Erysipelothrix > Erysipelothrix urinaevulpis. Next base: position 204,227 of record NZ_WTTB01000002.1, on the reverse strand, counting down.
GCAAAAATGTTCATTTCAATTATGGCAGATATTATTGAAGTGGAAATTTGGGCCTTGTTTATTGAACAACAAGATCAAAGCTATCGAGGATCTATTCGTTCACGAGACATTACAATCAACACGATTGCTCGTAAATACAATGGCGGTGGTCATCGTTTAGCAAGTGGTGTTCGTGATTTAACGACCCTTACACTTGAAGAAATCATTAAAGAATTAGCTAAAACATCGTTATCATAAACGATGTTTTTTCATGTATAATAGAAGACAAGAGGTGAAGCAAATTGACACATTTATGTACTCGTTCTTATTACTCATTGCTCAATGGAACTTTGAGTATCAAGGAACTTGTCTCATTAGCAAAAGAAAACGGAATGACTGCTTTAGGGTTGAGTGAGAGGCATGGTTTATATTCTGCTTTGGAATTTCAAAGTGAATGTGACAAGCAAGGAATTAAACCTATTTTTGGTCTGGAAATATCGATGCTTGATGATGACTTGCATTTTGATTCACAAATTATTGCTAAAAATGAACGAGGATATCAATGTTTAATTGAATGCTCCTATCAACTTCACCAAAATAACCCGATAACGTGGTCAATGTTAGAAGCTTACCACGATGATATTATTTTTATTGTGTTCACAGAAGGGGGGCCATTCGAAGGTTTTTTTCTGAATAAAGAGCATGAGAAAATAGAAGAATACTTTGTAAAGTTAAAATCACAATGTCCCCACATTTACCTTGGGGTCTCACACCAAGAATCAAATTACTTTAGAAAAAACAATGAGTTTTTACTTAATTTAGCCAAGCAATATGGTATGAGTGCCATAGCGCTCCCGAAAGTTTATTATCAAAACCAAGGTGATCATGAGGTATTAAGGGTTCTTCATGCGATCAAGGCTGGGACTCATTATGATGATAAAAATTTAGTTTCTGCACCCAATCGCTATTTTTACTCAAAAAAAGAGATGTTAGATTTATACGGTGAATCATTGTTGAAAGGGATCGAAGAGATTGTTGAAAGTGTTGATTTAGATATCAAAACATTGAGAACATCTCTCCCGGTTTTTGAGCCTGCAAAAGAGGTTGGTTCAGATCTATACCTTCAACGGCTTGCGTCGTTAGGTTTAAATAAACGACTGAATGGGCGCTTTGATGACGTTTATACGCAACGTTTAAATCATGAGTTAGAAATAATAACATCGATGAATTTTTCGGATTACTTTCTCATTGTTTATGACATTATCCGCTATGCAAAAAAAGAAGGGATTTATGTTGGCCCTGGGCGCGGTAGTTCAGCAGGCTCACTTGTTGCATACTGTTTGGGAATCACAGAAGTGGACCCACTTGAATTTGGATTGTATTTCGAACGCTTTTTAAATCCAAGTCGTCAAGAGATGCCTGATATTGATATTGATTTTCCTGATGATAAACGTGACCAAGTGATTGACTATGTTCGTAAAACATACGGTGATGATTATGTTGCACATATTGTTACATTCGGAACGCTTAAAGCAAGACAATCATTCAGGGATGTCGCAAGAGTTTTTCAAATGCCAATTCATCAAGTTGATAAGATTACCAAACATATTCATTCCCAAAATTTGTTGGAAAGTTATGAATCAAGTCAAGTATTGCAACGATTGATCAATGAATCACCAACGTCAAAAAAAGTCTATGAAACTGCATTAAAAATTCAAGGCGTGCCACGACACACTTCTTTACATGCAGCTGGAATTGTTTTATCTTCACGACCCCTTCATCAATTTGCACCATATTTTCACGATGAGAATGTTGGTTCTGTAGTACAATATGATATGGTAAGACTTGAAGAAATTGGTTTAATTAAAATAGATTTCTTGGGACTTAGAAATCTAAGCATTATTGATAATATTTGTAATGACATTCCAGGATTTGATTTAGGAAGACTTCCAATGGATGATCAAAAGACTTTTGAATTATTATCAAGAGGTGAAACATTGGGCTTGTTTCAACTTGAATCAGAAGGAATGACACAATTATTAAAAGATATGAAACCTTACCGTTTTCTTGATTTGGTGGATGCAATTGCACTTTATCGACCCGGACCTATGGAGAACATTCCAACGTATTTAAAGAATCGTAAAAACCCAAGCGCAATCCCCATTATTCATGAAGATATTCAAACTGTGACTGAAAGCAGCTATGGGATTTTAGTTTATCAAGAACAGATTATGCAAGTTGCACAAATCATGGCAGGATTTTCTCTCGCAAAGGCTGATATTCTTCGCAAAGCGATGAGTAAAAAAGATGCAGTTGAATTAGCATCGTTAAAGGTTGAATTTATTGAACAAGGAATAAAACGAGGATATGAAGAAAAACTTGTGATTGAGGTTTATGATCTTATTATGCGTTTTGCTGATTATGGTTTTAATAAATCTCATTCAGTTGCTTATGCCAACATTGCTTATCAAATGGCTTATTTAAAAACTCATTATCCATTGCAATTCTATCAATATCTTTTAAATTCTGTCCAAGCTTCTTCCAGTAAAACTGCGCAATATTTGAATGAATGCAAAGCGCGATCAATAAAAGTCATCAATCCTTCGATTCAAATAAGTACCCATCGTTATGAATTGATTGATGAATGTTTGGTTTTACCACTGACACTTATCAAAGGTATTAGTCTAAGGTCGAGTCAGATTATTGCAAAGGAAAGAGAAAATGGCGATTTTAAATCTTATTACGATGCAATCAGTCGGTTAAATTTATTAAATGTGTCAAATCGTCAATTTATTTCATTGATTCAGGGTGGGGCACTGGATTGTTTTAATCAAAGTCGAGTGGCGCTTCAAGAAAATTTAGATGAGGCATTAACTTATTCATCCTTGATAAAAGTTAATAAAGGTGGCAATTTTATTCTCGACCGTTCGCTTGTGAGTGAACCGATTTTCAAGAAAATTGATGAAAATCCTCACCAGTTACTTGAACATGAAAAAGACGTTCTTGGGTTTTATTTAAGCGATCATCCGACACGTCACTTGCAAGAAAAACACCGGACAGATGAATTGAATCAAATTCAAGAAGGTCATCGTCGTTACAAGGTAATTGCGATGGTGGATACGATTAAAAAGCATAAAACAAAAAAAGGGGATCAGATGGCATTTTTAAAGCTTAGTGATGCAAGTGGCGATTTAGATGCAATCGTATTTCCGAATCTTTATGCTCGGGTTGAGGAACAAATTGAAATTGGTGCTATAATATATGTGAAGGCAAGCATGAGAGAACGTGGTAAAATAATATTAGAAGATTTATATCGCTTTGAATAATAAGCTGAAAGGATGATTTTATGGTCAAGTTTCTAATTGTTGATGATGAAGTAAAGATAAGAGAAGTTGTTAAAGAATACGCGAAAGCATCAAACATGGAATGTGATGAAGCGGCTGATGGTGAAGAAGCGCTTCACTTAATCAGAAATAATTACTATCATGCCGTTGTTTTAGATATAATGATGCCACGAATGGATGGATTCACAGCGGTCCAAAAGATTCGCGAATTTTCAGAAGTTCCAATTATTCTGCTCTCGGCGCGTCAAGAAGAGTTCGATAAGTTATTCGGATTTGATTTGGGTGTTGATGACTATGTTACCAAGCCGTTTTCTCCAAAAGAATTAATGGCTAGAATTAAGGCTGTTGCTGAACGTGCCAAAGGCGTCAAACATAGTTTCTATCAATTTGAAGGCTTGCATGTCGATATTACGGGACGTAGTGTGAGTGTGGATGATGAACGGGTTAATTTGACTCCGAAAGAGTTTGATTTACTTGTTTTTCTAATCCAACATGAAAATCAAGCATTATCTCGAGAAGTTCTTCTCGATAGAGTTTGGAATTATAATTATTATGGGGACTATCGTACAGTTGATACACACATAAAAATGTTAAGGCAAAATTTAGGAGTGTATCGTAAGTTTATAGTCACAGTACGTGGTACAGGTTATAAATTTGAAGTTGAAAACTAAAAGTATGACCTTTCGAGTGTGGTTCTATTTCATGTTATTAACTGGAATCACACTTTTGTCATTGTGGATGTTACAGATATCATTTATCCGTCCATATTACGAAAGAAATCGAACTCAGGTTATCAGTCAAAAAGGACTAGAGATTGAACGGTGGCTTCAAAATCCAAAAGCACTCGAAGATCCAGAGCGATTAACAAAAATGTTGTCGAAAGAAAACATGTGTGGAAGTATTTACTCAAGTGAAGGTGAAATCTTGATGACATCCAGTGGGTCGCTTGTCTGTATCTTGAACAGTTTGCCAACTCAATCAGTTCTTGAGTATATATTGATGGCTCAAGAAGCGCCGACATCACAGTTCTCAATTCGATTCAGCTCAGATATCTTTGAACAAGGGATGTATTTTTACGGCAAAGAGGTTGTCAGTGAAAGTGGGACGTACTACATTTTCATTAATTCACCCTTAGAATTACTGGACTCAACGGTCTTTGTGATTCGTCGCCAATTCGCCTTATTAGCGTTCATTGTTTTTAGTATGGCGACCTTGGTATCATTTTTACTATCAAGACATTTATCAAAACCAATCGAACGTCTTAATGCTTCTGCTCATAATTTAGCGAAAGGTGATTTCGATGTTGAATTTGAAGGGCAAGGGATCCATGAAATGGATTCTCTAGCACAAACGCTTAATTATGCTACATCCGAATTCAAAAAAACAAATGATTTGCGCCGTGATTTAATTGCGAATGTTAGTCATGACTATAAAACTCCGCTTACAATGATTAAAGCGTATGCGGAGATGATTAAAGATATTTCAGGTGATCATAAAGAAAAAAGAGAAGAACATTTAAATGTGATTTTAGATGAAGTCAATCACTTAGAACTCTTGGTGAATGACATGCTTACCTTATCGAAATATGAATCAAAAATGTATGAAATTAATAAAACTAATTATAATCTTTTGGATAATATTGAACATACTGTTGACTTGTTTCAACTTGATGATTGGCGCATAAACATTTCATGTTCTAAGAAGCATTGTGTCTATGCTGATCAAGTTAAAATGGGGCAAGTGCTCTATAATTTCATCAGTAATGCGATCAAATATGCTTCCCAAACAAAGAAAATCGATATTGTTGTTGAAGAAATTGAAAACAACAAATTAAAGGTTAACGTCAAAGACTATGGTGAAGGACTTGATGAGTATGAAAAAGCCCATTTGTGGGATCGTTATTTTAAAATCGATAAAAACTATCAACGTTCATCAGCACAAAGTGGTTTAGGTCTATCCATCGTTAAAGCGATTTGTAGTGCGAATGGATCTGATTATGGTGTAGAATCTCAAAAAGGTGAGGGTGCTTGTTTCTTTTACACTCTTGAAAAGTGCAAAAAAACTTGAGTTTGTGAATGCGAAAATATAATCCTAAAGGCTATTCAAATGAGTAGCCTTTTAATGTCTATCAATCCCGACGCTTCCGATTTTCATTTTGAAATTATGGTAACACCGTGAATTGACAACTAAATTATAAATTGATACTATATATTAAAATTAGAAGCCAAGGAAAATAATCAACAAAAAACATCGATAAAAAAAGAATGTAATTCATTTTAGTGCTAACTTTACGAAATCAGATAAAAAATAGATTGTACGATATTCTTTATAAGAGATGTAACTGGTAAAAAAATATAAAATCGACAAGTTGCTTAAAACCAAAAAAAAGTTTAGCTTACATGAAGTGGCTGAGTCAATGTGAAGGGTTGGAAGAATATATTTAAAGAAAAAAAGGGGGGATGCCTTAGTGAAGCGATTGTCACAAGTATTTTTGATAGTATTGTCTTTTTTTATTTTTTATCAATCTTATAATGCGTTTAATAATGATTACTATTTGGAAGTGCTCGTACCGGGAATGGCTTTTGTTCATGAAGGATCACACTCGATTATTGAAGTAAAGGTGGATACGAGTGAATTCTCGTCTACTAGGGAGGCGGTTGATTATTCTCAAAAGTTTTTAAAAAGATATCAACTGGATGGATATATACTCAAGGAGAATTTTCAAACGAATTCATTGAACACAAGGATTGATTTTTTTATTCTCAATGACACCCTTGATTTAACAAAAGGACTTGAATTTGTGGAAGGAACAGCCTTGGATTTTGATTTCATCTGTAACGATTTAAACGAAAAAAACCGATGTAGACTCGTCAAATATCTTGATAAATCATATTATAATTTAGATGGTAGTGAACAAATGCCGTTAAGAATTTATTCAGAAGAATCCATCAATGACTACTATACAGAAACTAGCGACATGATTATTTTAAGGGTTGTGAATGAACTTGAAACTTTGGAGTCAGTCAGTGAACTCGTGCTCGAAAACTTTAATTTTGGAAGAGATGACCTAACTTTGAATGTGTTTGACAATGAGATGGAATTTAGTCTAACAAGTCGAGATTGGACGATGAATGTTCTTGGTAATCTTCGTGGACTTGTTCTTATTTTTAGTTCAGGACTGTTGATTATCAGTGTCATTACCTTCATAAAAAGACAAAAAGAAATATTAATGCTAAGACAACTAGGTGCTACAAATTTTGAAGTTTTGAATAAAGTTTTTTTGAAAGATTCATGGTTCTTTTTTTTGTTGATCCTTTTCTTTTTACTTGTCCTGCACCTTAGTTCTATTTATTTTCACGACAATCTATTCAGCCGATTCATCGCTTCGTTTAGTCACCGTTATGCCTTATTATTAGTGTTGATACCTTTAGGACTTTATGGTTTCAATGCTTCGATGCTCCTTTTATTTAAATATTATTATTTTAAAAAAAGACAAGTCTTGTCAATCTTTTCAGTTCTATTTCAGGTTATTAAGATTGGATTAATTGTTAGTTTGATTGTTCCTTTGATCAATTCAGCAGGAATTATGAAGACATCGAAAGAAAACATTGAAGGATTTGATGACTATCCAGACTATAAAGCGGCTGCAATGATTGAGACTGTCCACTTTGGCGCAGATCCGACTATATATAATCAACAGCTCGACCTTTTTTATGAAGTTATTAATAAGAATCGTATTGCAGCTTATTCCATCGAAGATTATTTGATGTACAACGAAATGGGGATTTCGAATATTTTAAGGGAAGAAAGTGAAGGGGTTCAATCCCAATATCCCTATATTGTGGTCAATCCATACTTTTTTGAAGATTTTGAGGTTTATGATGCAGATCATCAATATTCTGCAAAAGATGATTTCAAGGACGAAAACACAGTTCTTTTCCCAAATGAACTTAAAGATAAAACGTTACCCTTTAGTGCTGAAGTGTCGTCAAAAACATATTCAAATCCTATCGCATTACCCAATATTAATGGTTATTTAGGAAAAATAGTCAATCCGATTATCTATGTTAAACAATCCTTTGATAGTGATTTCCAGTACAACTTTAATATGTTTTATTCATCACATGAAGTCATGGACAAAACAATTACAGAACTTGCTGATGATGGTATTTCCGTTCGTAAAGGGTCGATTGAAGATGCAATTACCCGCCAAGAAAACTTTTCTAAAATTAGTTCGTTAAGATTTAAAGAAGCATTTGTTATTTCATTTGTAGGCATTATTTCGTTTAATCTCGTCTCGGTTTTTCTCTTTTTTGAGAAAAATTCTAAAAAAATCGCCATTGATTATATTTTCGGAAAAACTTTTTTTGAAAGGTATCGATCCATTGTTGTGTCAACGTTACTGGGTTATGGCGCTGTTTTTGCCATTATTTATGGATTAGTGCTTATTGGAAAAGTAGATGGAGTGTTTCTTTCGCAATACCTATTGCCAGTTATAGTTATATTGTTACTTATTGATGGTTTGATTGTCGTGTTGAATGTGAAAAATGATCAAGGTAAGATTGTGACGAAATGCTTGAAAGGTGGGGAGTAAAATGAAAGTGTTTGAAATAAAAGAGCTTAATAAAAGTTATGGAAACATCAAAATATTTGATGATTTTTCAGCCACAATCACTCAAAATTCCTTTACGGTGATTACTGGGCAATCTGGAAGTGGTAAAAGTACACTTCTAAATATTATTGGCATGCTTGAGGAATACGATGGTGGCATTATCTTATTTGAAGGACGTGAACTTCCTTTGCCCTTTAGCAAAAAAGCGGTTCGAATTCTTAGAAATGAAATTGGTTATTTATTTCAAAATTTTGCTTTAATCAATGAGCAAACTGTTGAAAAGAATCTAAGTGTTGCTTTTATGGAAAAAACAAATCGTAAAAAGAAAGCAGCTCTGATTGAAAAAGCACTGAATGATGTCGGGTTGAATGGGTTTGAAAAGAAATTAGTTGCACAGTGTTCAGGTGGAGAACAACAACGAATCGCGCTGGCCCGACTCTTAATTAAAAAAAGCAAAGTAATCCTTTGTGATGAGCCAACAGGAAGTTTGGATGAGGACAATGCTACGATGGTGATTCAACATCTGAATAAAATGAAAGAGCAAGGCAAAACAATTATCGTTGCTACCCATGATCCAGAAGTTATTGCGAATGCTGATAAGGTCATCCACATCCGTTAAGAATTTTTTTATAGGCTAGAAATAAAAAAACACAATCGAATGGATTGTGTTTTAATTTGCTTTTGGACCCCAAGTATAAATTTCTCCTGTTTCGTATTGAATGCCTCGGGCTTTGAATAGTTCTTCAACAGTGACGAAGGTGTAGCCTTCATCAGCCAATTTTTTAATACCGCATTCAAATCCTTCATAGCTTGTTTCATAAAGGTCATGAATTAAGATGATTGCACCATCGTGACTTTGTTTTTGGATTTCATTACAAATCGCATTTTTATTTCGAGATTGCCAGTCTAATGTATCGACAGACCAATTGACAAAGACTGAATTTGTATTGTTACGAACAAATTCATTAGCATTCCCATAGGGTGGTCTAACCATGTAAGGACCTTTATAACCAGTTGCTTTATAAAAAATATCATTGGTTTTATCAATTTGTTCATTTAATGGTTTTTTCTCCAGGGAGTTAAAGTTTTCGTGGCTATAAGAATGATTGGCAAGTTGATGGCCCCGATCAAGAACAGACTTTACGATTCTTGGGTAATCTTTCGACTCTTCAACGCGTTGACCAACCATAAAGAATGTTCCTTGGCCATCATATTTTTCTAAGGTATCCATAATTTTCTCAGTAACTTCCCAATGCGGTCCATCATCAAATGTAAAAGCGACCAGTTTCTTATCAGGATCTACACCAGCATCAAGGTAGACGGAAGGTGTTGGTTCTTTACTGACTGTGTGCTTTCCAATATTGTTTTTTAAGTACGTTAATGTTTCTTTGAGTGGTAGATCAAAGGTTTGTCCAGCATGCATTGTTTTGATTGTCTCTTCGTCAATGTAGAAATCTTTGAATTCTGCAGCAGAATAGGTTTGAAGATAATCATTTCGGCTCATTTTTTCTTGTTTGTAGTTATTTCTTAGAAGTGAGCTGATAATGTTTTGTCCTGTATCATTGAATAAGGCACCAATAGGAAGCATGGTATCATCTTTCTTTGAAAAGGTTCGCTGTGTTTGTTTTTGTGGTTTACCATCAACATTGAGAATAAGAGCGACACTGAGGTAATCATCTGTTTCTTTAATTGAATAATCTTGTTTAACCAGATGGGCTTGCTCAGCTTTTTTTAGTTTACTCATCATTTCATCATTATGTTTGTGTTCGTTCTCAATCCATTGATTCAACGACTTAACACTTGTTTTCGGATAATGATAAACTTTAATCATCGTGTCATTTTTTTCTTTCACTTGCTCGTGACTTCCGACTGTTTTGTTTTCAAGGCTCACTTGAGTAAGTTCGCTTGGGTAACGTGTAACTTTGTAAAGTACCCCAAGACCAATCACTAACACACCAAGTAAAACGAGTGCTAAGATTGCTTTTTTTTGTATTGTATTTCTTTTAACTTGCATGGCTATATCCGCTCCTTATATACTCAATAATTTTATCATATTTAAGGGCTCATTGACACTCAAAATGTGTGAAATCTGTGCGAGTTTAACAATTCTTTTCCGGTAATGAAAAAACATTTATTAAAAATAAGAAGTTTGTATTTTTTATAGATAGAGAAAAGTAGGTGACCTAGTCGTTAGAAGATGATAAACTTTAAAGGTAATCTTAATATCTTCGTTAATGTGTCTTGGGAAATCTACAAAACGAACCTCACCAAGACGCAGATAAAGCAATGAAGAATTAACTAGACAAGAAAGGTAATTTGTTATATAATGTTAAAGCGTTAAAAGGCTATGTTGAACATCTCACTTATATTGAGTGTTCCAACCGCATATGACTGGGTTTTAAGTAATGGAAACATTCACCTTGTGTAGCGAGTCTGACGTAATATAAAAGGAGGTGCGCTATGTACGCAATCATTGAAACAGGTGGAAAACAAGTTCGTGTTGAAAAAGGTCAAACAATCTATGTTGAAAAATTAGATCTTGAAGAAGGCGAAGAAATTGTTTTTGATACTGTCGTTGCTGTTAAAAACAGAGCATTAAAAATTGGTACGCCTTATGTATCAGGTGCTTCAGTTACAGCTAAAGTTGACAAGCATGGGAAAGGGAAGAAGATTACGATCTTCAAATATACCGCTAAAGAAGTCTCAAGCCGTCGTAAACAAGGACATCGTCAACCGTATACACGCTTAATTATTGAAGATATCGTTTCATAATCGTGATTAAAGTTGAAGTTGTTTGTCAAAAAAACAATAACATATCTCAAATTAAAGTTTGGGATCATGCTGAATCTGGTGAGTATGGATTTGATTTGGTTTGTGCGGGTGTAAGCAGTATCATGATTGGTGCGTTAAATGCATTGAATGAACTTGATTACCCCTTTAACTACGAAATTAGTCCAAGACCGTTAATTTTAATTGAATGGTCTGGTTCAGATGAAAAACAAGAAATGATGAAGATTATTTATTATCAGTTAAAAACCATTGAAGAACAATATGGCAATTATATAAAAATAATAGAAAAGGAGGAATTCCAATGAAATTCGTATTAGACTTACAATTCTTTGCTTCTAAAAAAGGAGTAGGGTCTTCTAAAAACGGTCGTGATTCACATTCTAAACGTTTAGGATCAAAACGCGCTGATGGAGAATTTGCTACAGCAGGTTCAATCCTCTACCGTCAAAGAGGAACAAAAATACATCCAGGCGAAAATGTCGGACGTGGTGGTGACGATACCTTATTTGCGAAAGTTGATGGCGTTGTAAAATTTGAACGTATCAGCAAAAATCGTAAATGTGTCTCTGTTTACCCAATTGCTTAACAATTATCCCCATCGATCGTGATTGATGGGGATTTTTATTTGAAAGGAGGTCTTTAAATATGTTTGTCGATAAGATTGAAATCGAAGTAGTCTCAGGAAATGGTGGAAATGGTCTAATTTCTTTTAGAAAAGAAGCTCATGTCCCACTGGGAGGACCTTATGGTGGTGATGGAGGTCGTGGTGGTGATGTTATTTTTGAAGCGGACTCCCATAAATCAACACTTTTAGATTTACGATACAATAAAATTTTAAAAGCAAGCGGTGGTGACCATGGTAAAACTAAAAAGATGCATGGCCGTTCAGGTCAAGATCTAGTTTTACATGTTCCTGTTGGAACTGTCGTCACTGAGCTTGAAAGCGGCGTGGTCATCGCCGATTTAACAAAACATGGTCAACGTGAAATAATCGCAAAAGGTGGTAAAGGTGGTCGAGGAAATGCTCGATTTGCGACACCGAATAATCCTGCGCCTCATTTTAGTGAAAAAGGGGAACTTGGGGAAGCGAAAAAACTACGTGTAGAATTAAAATTATTGGCGGAAGTGGGATTAATAGGATTTCCATCAGTAGGGAAATCAACACTTCTTTCTGTAATTACTAGAGCTAAACCTGAAATCGCTGAGTATCCATTCACAACAATCTCTCCCAATTTAGGGATTGTGGAAACAAACGATCATCGCTCGTTTGCTGTCGCTGATTTACCAGGACTCATTGAAGATGCTCATGAAGGGAAAGGTTTGGGTCATGTATTCTTAAAACACATTGAACGCTGCCGTGTTTTAGTTCATGTTTTAGATATGGGTGGCGAATATGGCCGAGATCCACTTGATGATTATGATGTCATTAATAATGAATTAGAAAAATACAATCCGGATTTGCTGAAAAAACCAATGGTTGTTGCAGCAAATAAAATGGATATGGAAGATGCGTCGAATAACCTTGAACGATTTAAGGTAAAGCACCCAACAATTGAAGTGTTTGAATTAATTACCTTAGTGAATGAAGGAACTGATCAACTCTTGTACCGTTTAGCTGATATTTTAGACGAAAACAAAGAAGAAATTGTTGAAGAACAACATGAGACTGTTGTCTTTAAATATCATGCACCTCAGCAAGAATTTGATGTCATCCAAATTAATTCAGATACCTGGCGTTTAGAAGGTCCAGCTGTTGCGAAATTATTCAGACAATTTGATTTTGATTCTGAGGAGTCTGTCATCCAATTTGGTTTGGCACTCAAGCGATTAGGTGTTGATCAAGAATTAAGAAATAAAGGAGCAAGGGATGGTCATACTGTCATTTTAGAGAATGTTCAATTTGTTTTCGATGAAGGTATGGTAGAATAAAGATGGTGATGTAAATGATAGCTTATATTAAAGGCGATTGTGTTGCACAAAACGAAGATTCAATCCTGTTAGAAAACCAAGGCATTGCTTATCAAATTTTCATGAGCAAGCCTTTTGCTGTTTCAAAAAACGAACAAGTCAAAATTCATACGTACCAACATGTACGTGAAGATGCAATCTTACTCTTTGGTTTTTTGAAAGATGTTGAAAAGGATGTCTTCATGGCGATGATTAATGTTAAAGGGATTGGTCCCAAAACTGCTATGAACATGCTGAGTAAAACAACAGCGGATGAGTTTTTAAGAGCGATTGAACACGATGATGTTGATTATTTAAAGTCGTTGCCTGGTATTGGTAAAAAAACGGCATCGCAAATTCTTCTTGATTTGAAAGGGAAAATCAAACTGAGTGAGCAGGTTGTAGGTTTAGTAGAAACAAGTGAAGTCACTGAAGCTTTAGAGGCTTTAAAAGATTTGAAATTCACCAGTAAAGAGCTTAAATCCATTACTCCACTGTTAGAAAAAAACAGTGATTTGGGTGTCGATGGACTTATTAAACTTGGTTTACAAACCTTAGCAAGTCGAGGTGGTCGATGATGTCTAGGCTTGTTTCTGGTGAGATTATTGATAATCAAGATGAAGAATTGCTCCGTCCACAATCAATCCGCGAATATATTGGTCAACATGCTTTAAAAGATAATTTGAATATCTTTATGCAAGCCGCTCAAGGTCGACAAGAAACATTGGATCACCTCTTGTTTTATGGCCCGCCAGGCCTAGGGAAAACAACGTTGGCTCATATCATTGCGAATGAGATGGAAGCAAATATTAAAATTACCTCAGGTCCAAGCATTGAACGAAGCGGAGATTTAGCGGCAGTTTTAAGTATGTTGGAACCAGGAGATGTGCTTTTTATTGATGAAATCCATCGTCTTCCCAAAATGGTTGAAGAAGTTCTTTACCCGGCAATGGAAGATTTTAGTTTGGATTTAATTGTGGGGAAAGACGCTTCAAGTCGAAGCATTCAAATTGACCTTCCGCCCTTTACACTAATCGGTGCAACGACTCGGGCTGGAGATTTATCAGCACCGCTACGAGATCGATTTGGCATTGTGTCAAAACTAGAGTACTACAGTACCGAAGAATTATGTAAAATAGTGACACGAACCTCCCGAGTTTTAGAGAGTGATATTGATGAAGATGCTGTTTTAGAAATAGCGCGTCGATCACGTGGTACACCTCGAATTGCAAACCGTCTGTTCCGTCGTGTTCGTGACTTTGCTCAAGTTCTGAACGATAATCACATTGATTTAGGCATTGCTCAATTGGCATTAACCCGATTAAAGGTTGATTCATTGGGCTTAGATGATGTGGATATTCGCTATTTAAACGGAATTATTGAGCGGTTTAATGGCGGACCGGTCGGAATTGAAGCCATTGCAGCATCAATCTCTGAAGAAGTCATGACACTTGAGGATGTGTATGAACCCTATTTATTACAGATAGGTTTCATTAATCGAACGCCCAGAGGAAGAATTGTTACACCAAGAGCTTATGCTCACTTAGGGTTAGAATTTAACGAAGAATGAGGTGCTAAATTATGAAGATTTGTATTGTTACAGGAGGAAGTGGGGGACACATATTCCCAGCCATTACCTATGCAGATTATGCAACAAAACAAGATGATGTTGAAGTCGTTTTTATTGGGAATGACCATAAAATGGAATCAACGATTGTTCCTAAAGCAGGCTATGATTTCTATCCAATACATAACAAAGGCTTGCAAGGTTCAAAAGTTGACAAAGTTAAAGCGTTGTTTTCGCAATTCAAAGCGATTCGACAGGCAAAAAAACATTTGAAAGATTTAAAGCCTGATGTTGTTTTTGCATTTGGTGGGTATGTATCGGTTCCAGTTGGAATCGCGGCAAATTCATTGGGTATCCCCTTGGTTTTGCATGAGCAAAATGCTTATCCAGGGAAAGCGAATAAGTTATTGGCGAAACGCTCTAAAGCAATTGTTACATGCTATAAAGAAGCATTTAGTGAAATGTCAAACTCGTTTTACTTAGGAAATCCAAGAGCTTCATTAATTGATGAAACCATTGATTCTAGTGCTGAGTTTGAACGACTCAACTTAAAAAATGACATGAAAACAGTGCTTATTGTAATGGGGTCACAAGGTTCATCAGCAATGAATCCTATTTTCTTTGAAATGTTAAAATCATTGAATCAACTTGATTATCAACTGATTCTAGCAACAGGGCCCTTACATATCGAATCATTTGAGGCAAACTTTAAAAACTTGCCAGACAATGTAAAAATAACAGGCTTTGTTGATCAGAAAGCACTTTTACCAAAACTTGATCTTACCGTAGCCCGTGCTGGTGCTTCAACGATTGCTGAAATTCAATCGTTTGGGGTTCCAAGCATACTGATTCCAAGTCCACATGTCGCGAATAATCACCAATTTTTCAATGCGAAATCCTTGAGTGATGTGGATGCGTGTGTGTTATTGGAGGAGCAAGGTTTAACGGGTGAGGGTTTATTGACTAAGATAAACGAGGTCTTACATGATGAAGTGTTGACAAATGCATTGTCAGCTAACGCTAAACACATGGCTAAACCAGAAGCTGTTTCAGATATTCATCAATTAATTGAAACGGTGGTCAAATGAGACACAAACGCATCGAACTCAATGATCAAACGGATTCCTTTGATAAAATCAAGGCCGATTTAGACCGACGAAAAAAACATGAACGAAAAACAAAACGTCGACGATTTATTAAGCGGTCAATCATGGTTTCTTTGCTTGTCTGTTTTCTTCTTGCGGGTTATAAATTTGACCAGTGGGAAGGGTCACGATTAAATAAAATTCATGTGAAAGGCAATGCATTATTGAGTGATAGTGAGGTTGTTTCTTTATCCAAGTTGAAAAAAAACGATCGAATGATTTTAAATTGGTCTGGTCGTGTTCAACGTCGTTTAAATAAAAACGAATACATTAAAGACAGTCATGTTAAAATTATTTATAAAGATCAAACAGCTTTACTACAAATTGAAGAAGAGACACCGATTGCTTATGAAAAAACTAAAAAAAATCTGATTTATTTTGAAAACGGCGCAAAAATTGAACTTGATGATAAAAATATTAAAGGAATTGATGCCTTACCACTTTTAGTGAATATTAAAGATGATGCTTTGAAAAACAACATTATTTCACAACTGAAAACGGTCGATGAAGGCTCTAGAATTGCGATTTCTGAAATAATTCACATCGAAGATAAATTTGAAAAAGAATCAGTGAAACTTGTGATGAATAATGGCTACTATGTTTTTACAAGTGTAGAGACCTTACCATTACTGAATAATTATGCTACTATAATAAGTGGAGCCGAACCAAAAAATAAATGTATATATCTTTTGGAATATGGACCAACAGAAGATACTCAAGTTGCGACGGCAAAACCATGCGACTTTGAGAATTAAAATATAAAAGAATGAGGAGGAATAACGATGGCGATTGAAAAAACTACAAAGTTTGGAACAATTAATGTATCAGATGAAGCTATCGCAATGCTAGCTGGCGGTGTTGTAACAGAATGTTATGGTGTCGTTGGGATGGCCTCGCAGCAAGTCTTTAAAGATGGGCTGGCTGAATTGTTGAAAGGTGAAAATTACTCAAAAGGGGTAATTGTACGAAGAATTGACAATGGGTTTGAACTCGATGTCTATATTATTGTAAGTTATAACGTAAAAATTTCAGAAGTTGTTTTAGAGGTGCAAAAGAAAACTCAATATATGTTGGAGAAGACGCTAGGACAAAAGTTTGAAGCGATTAATGTTTACGTTCAAGGGATAAAGGTTGATAAATAATGAAAACACTAACAGCAGATTTATTTTTAGAAATGTTAGAAAATGGTGCAAATAATCTTACGAACCAACATCAATTGATTAATGCATTGAATGTTTTCCCAGTACCTGATGGGGATACTGGGACAAACATGAATTTAACATTTACAAATGGACTCAATGATGCTAAAAAAGCAGTATCATCGAATTTAGGAGAAGTTTCAAAGGCTTTATCTCGTGGCTTGCTCATGGGTGCTCGTGGAAACTCAGGTGTTATTCTTTCACAAATCTTTAGAGGGTTTGCAAGTGGTGTTGAAGGTTTAAAAGAAGCAGATGTATTACAAGTTGCTTCTGCCTTTCAACAAGGGAAAGAATCAGCGTATAAGGCAGTTATGCGTCCAGTTGAAGGGACGATTTTAACAGTGCTTCGTGAAAGTTCACAAGAAGCTTACGATTATGCTTTGAAAAACCCTACAATTAGTCTTGAAGAATACTTCACGTTCTTAGTAGAGCGTGCCAATGTATCCTTAGACAATACACCAGAACTTCTACCAGTCTTGAAAGAAGTTGGCGTTGTTGATAGTGGTGGTAAAGGATACGTAACTGTTCTTGAAGGCTTTTTAGCAACACTCAAGGGTGAAACAATTGAACGCTTGGATGCTGATGAACAAGCAGAACAAGCCGCTGAATTTATTGACCATGAAGAATTTGGATACTGTACTGAATTTATTCTTCGTTTAGAAGATGATTCACGCCACAAATATAACGAAGCGAAATTCCGTAAAGATTTAGAAGATTTAGGGAATTCTTTAGTTGTGGTTACAGATGATGATTTAGTCAAAGTTCACGTTCATACATTAACACCTGGTAATGCATTAAATTTAGGACAAAAATATGGTGAATTTGTTAAATTAAAAATTGAAAACATGACAGAACAACACAATGCATTGACTGATCATGAAGAACTTACAATTTCTACTCATGAAAAATATGCAATTGTTTCTGTTGCAGCAGGTGATGGGATTGTTGGTTTATTTGAAGAGTTGCGTGCTAAACACATTATAAGTGGTGGTCAAACAATGAATCCTTCAACTGAAGACTTCATTGCCAAGATTGAGAAAATTGATGCCGATCATATCTTTATTTTACCAAATAACTCAAATATCTTCATGGCAGCAAAACAAGCGAAAGACATTTTAGAAGATAAAGATATTCATGTATTCGAAACACGCACAATTCCTCAAGGATTAGCAGCTTGTGTTATGTTTAATCCAGAAGCTGAATTGGATGAAAATATTGTAGAGATGCAAGAGGCAATTGACAGTACAAAAACAGGTCAAATTACCTATGCAATCAAAGATACAATGTTTGAATCAATGGAAATTAAGAAAGACCATTTTATGGGGATTCTTGAAAAAGATATCGTTGTTACCAATCCTGATAAATTAGAAACGACTAAATTATTATGCGATAAACTAATCGATGTAGATGATGAACTTGTAACCTTAATTGCTGGCGAAGGCGTGAGTGATGAAGAAATTACAGATCTCATTGATTATATTGAAGAGAAATTTGACGTTGAGGTTGAATCTGTTCAAGGTGGACAACCTGTTTATGCATTCATTATAGGAGTTGAATAAAAGGGCGTGTGCCCTTTTATTTTCTATGGATATTACACCAAACCAAAGTAAGATCATTTTAGATTTAGGCTATCGTTCACCAGCACAATTTTTATTTCATTTCCCAAGCCGTTATGAAATCAATGAACATAAAGCAGTAGAACAATGGCAAAAAGGTGATCACATTATATTTTCAGGAGATTTATTGTCTCCTTTTCGTCATGTTCGTTTTGCTAAAAATAGATCGGTTACAAATTTTACAGTCATGTTTGATGACACCGAGGTTCAAGTTTCAATCTTTAATCGAGCTTTTTTGAAAACAAGTCACTATGACCATGGGATAACAGTTGCTGGGGTTGTTCAAGACCAAAATAAAGTTTTGGCACAAACAATTTCTAAACCCGATGATTTATCTGAACTTGTCATTAAACCTGTTTATCCAAGTAAAGCGAAAATTAGTCAATATAGCATTCGTCAATTGATGAAAAAAATATTGAAAAATGTTCAATTGAACGATGTGATTCCTGAAAATCTTCAACAATCTCGTGATCTTGTTTCGCGGCAAGAAGCAATGCAAGTCATTCATAATCCTTTGGATTTGGACTCATTGAATCAAGCTCTTCGTTCAATTAAGTATGAAGAGTTCCTGATGTATCATTTAAGTAATCATTATGCTCAACATTTGAATCTTCAAGGGGTGTCCCGCAATGTTTTGTTGAGTGAGAAAGTAGAAACACTTCCATTTGCACTTCGAGATGATCAACAGCGTGCATATGAAAGCATTCTTGAAGATATGAATGATTCGAAAAGTATGCATCGATTGTTGCAAGGGGATGTGGGGAGTGGTAAAACTGTCGTTGCTTTCTTGGCAGCTTTAAGTATGATCGAACAAGGGTATCAAGTTGCTATGATGGTACCCACAGAGTTATTATTGTATCAACACGCCAAGAGTTTTAAACGTATGTTCTCAAACGTAGCAATGACTGTATTAAATCAAAATAGTCAAGCTGAAGATTTTGATAAGGTTGAGTGTGGCGAAGCTCAATTCATATTGGGGACTCATACGCTATTTCAAAAGCAAACAAATTTCAAAAAATTGGGTTTGGTTATTATCGATGAACAGCATCGCTTTGGAGTTGAACAACGTGAAAAATTAATAAAAAAAGGAAAAGATGTTGAGGTTTTAATGTTATCTGCGACACCGATTCCACAAACACTTGCTCACAGTTTATTTATGAACTTAGAGGTATCGACATTAACACACAGTAACGAAACCAATGTTGATACGATTTATGTTAAGGAAAATTCAATTCGTTTAATTCAACCTAATATTGAAGAAGCGTTGAAGCGAAATGAACAGGTGTATGTCGTTTGTCCGGCAATCAATGAGGGTGAACGATCAGGCATTAAGAATGTTGAAGAGATCCATTCACATTTAAAGAATGAATTTAACAAATATAGCGTTGTGATGCTTCATGGAAAATTAAGTGCTGAAGAGAAGGCGATGATTTTAGAAGAATTTACAGAAGGTCATATTGACATGCTCATTAGTACGTCGTTGATTGAAGTTGGAATTGATGTCCATAATGCAACACACATGATTATATATAATGCAGAGCAATTTGGTTTAGCGACCTTACATCAAATGCGTGGTCGAGTTGGACGTGGTGAGAAAAAAGGTGTTTGTTATGTTTTGAGTTCTCATAAAACAGAAGAAAGTGTGGAGCGCTTAGATGCATTAGTCCAATACAATGATGGGTTTAAGTTAAGTGAATTCGACTTAAAACAACGGGGTATGGGTGATTTATTAGGGTCAAGGCAATCAGGCTTACCAAGCTTTCATCTCGCAAATGTTTTTGATGATGTAGAATTACTAGAGTTAGCGAAACAAGATGCTATTTCACTGATGGCGTCATTAACGTTATATCCAACGCTGAATCAACACATAAAGCGTCTTGTTGAAAATAGAAAGAAGGAATGATTAACGATGAGTGTTTTTAAGTTATTGGATAGAATTAAAGTTCCTTATAAGGACAAAACATTGATACGTCAGGCATTTGTTCATGCTTCATATGTGAATGAGTCAAAAGAACAATTGGAAGACAATGAACGGTTAGAGTTTATGGGAGATGCCGTCTTGCAAATTTTAGTGTCAAAACGTTTGTACTCCCACGAAGACCATTTAAACGAGGGTGAAATGACGCTATATCGAGCTAAACTTGTTTGTGAGGAAGCCCTTATGAATTATAGTTTGCAACTTGGTTTAAATGAGTTCTTATTATTGGGGATGGGTGAGGAAAAAAATGGTGGGCGTAAGCGTGCATCAATTATTGCTGACCTATTTGAAAGTTTTATTGGAGCTGTCTATCTTGATACAGGTTTAGAGTCTGTTGAGAAAATTCTGGATATCGTCTTAGAAGAAGAAATGGCGAATTTGGAAGCGTTAAGTATTACCGACTATAAAACAAAGTTACAGGAATACATTCAATCCGATTCACGCCGTTCTGTTTCGTATGAAGTTAAAAATGTAACAGGTCCATCCAACGCACCAGTTTTTGAGGTGCTTGTGAAAGTCGATGGCTTAGTTTTTGGTCAAGGAAGCGGAACGTCAAAAAAACGTGCTGAACAAAAAGCAGCACAAGATGCATTTAAAAAATTAGTTAAATAATTGTACACTGGGGAGGCTAAACATTGAAAGATTTATTAGAGAAATTAAAGGTTCCGATAGACCAACAAAAAGAATTAGAAAATGTCCGTTTACTATCGGCAATTTATGACCAGGATAAGGCTCAATTAATGGTCTCATTATTTACACATGATGCAATATTTTATAAAAATTACGAAATGTTAATGAAAGCAATTGAAGCTTACACACACACGGAAGTTAGACTTTTAGTATCAGCAGAAACATGCACGCTTGATTTTACAAATTTGAGCATGTACTTAGATTACTGTGTCAACAGGGAGACATTGAATGCGATGCGTGATGTTACGTTACAAGTCAACGGCGATATTAAGTTGATGTGTTTGAACAAGCACCATAAAGATCAAGTTGAAGAAGAACTTCCTTTTTTAAAGAAGGCGATGCAGGGCTGCGGAATTAATTTAGAACTCCTCGCTGTTTTGGAAGAGCACAAAAAAGAGAATCTTACGGTTAAAGTAAAAAAAGAGTATAAACCTCAAGCATTAACGAAAACACAAACAGTTGATAGAACCCCACGACGTCGTTCCAAAAAAGAACAATATCAAGATGTTGCACTCGATCATTTACAAACTGAAGCACAGTTTGTAGCAATCGTCGGTGAAATATTCAAAGTTGATGTCCGCGAGACACGAACAGGGAACTTTTTGGTTAAATATGGCATTCATAATGGTAAATCTGCGTTGATGGCCATGGAGTTTGTCGAAAAGGAAGACGAAATTTTGAAAAAAGGGAAAACGGTCAAAGTGTATGGTCATTATATCTATGAAGCACGGTTTGACAAAGATTTTGTTTTTCAAATCCATCAATACGATCTAGTTGAAGGGCTTTTTGACCGGTTTGATCGTGCAGAAGAAAAACGGGTAGAATTTCATCTGCATACCAATAAATCGGATATGGATGGTGTCAGTGATGTTACTGAATACCTCGATCAAGCGTTTGAATGGAAAATGCCAGGATTTGTCATAACAGATCATGGTGGAGTTCAATCATTCCCTAAAGCATACCGTCATCTTCAAGGCCTTCGAAAACAACACCCCGACCACGAATTTAAGTTGGGGTATGGCTTGGAGATGAATTTAGTTGACGAAGACTTACAAATTGTGCGCCAGGCACAAAAACGATCATTACACACAGGTAACTACATTGTTTTTGACCTTGAAACCACTGGTCTTTCAGCTTATTATGATGAAATCATTGAATTTGGTGCTGTACGGATTGTGAATGGTAAGGTTATCGACAAAATGCAAATGTTTGTTAAACCTGAAGAAACTGTTAAGCCTTTTATTCAAGAATTAACAGGGATTTCAAATGCGGATTTGAGCCATGCTGCCCCGATAGACAAAGCAATTGATGATATTCTTGAGTTTATTCAAGATGATACCTTGGTTGCACATAATGCGGGCTTTGACCTTGATTTCCTTCAAGAAACGATGAATAAACTCAACCGAAGTCCCTTAACAAATCCGGTGATTGATACACTAGACTTTGCAAGAGTTCTTTATTCTGATCGACGCTCCTATCGTTTGGGTAGCATTGCTCGTCTTTTAAAGATTGGCTATGATGAAGGAGTTGCTCACCGTGCAGATTATGATGCTGAAGTTTTAAGTTTGGTTTTTTTAGAAATGTTGCGTCATCAATCACTAAAAGAACTTGACTGTATTACTGACTTACAGAAACTCAGTGATTCCCAAGCGTTTGCGAAGTTACGCGCTCAACATGTGAATGTTATTGCGAAAAATCAAGACGGTCTAAAAAGTCTTTATGAACTCGTTTCAATCTCCCATACAAAATATCTTGCATCATCGGGTAAATCCTCAAAAGGCGGCGAAGAATTTTTGGCAGAACCACGAATTATTCGATCCGAACTCGATGCACGACGAGAAAATCTATTAATTGGTGCTGGCTGTACAAACTCAGAAATTTTCGAACTTGCTTCAAATAAAGGACAAGCTGCATTAAAAACTGCAATGAGTTTTTATGACTACGTCGAGGTGATGCCACTCAATCTTTATAGTCATCTATTGGAAAGAAATGCGGTTGCAAGCGAAGCACGTCTCATTGAAATCATTCAGAGAATAATTTCAACAGCAAATGAACTTGGTATTCCTGTGATTGGTGCTTCAGATGTTCATTATAATCATCCCAATCAAAAAATGCTTCGTGATGTTTATATTCATTCTCAAGGTATTGGCGGAACGCGTCATCCATTGTTTATATTCAACGAAGAGAGACGTTTACGATTCCAAGCACCCAATCAACACCTTCGTTCAACAGATGAGATGTTGAACGATATGGCATACCTAGGCGAAGAACAAGCATACCGATATGTCATCACTAATCCAAAAGAACTTTTTGCACAAATTGAAGAGGTTGCACCTGTTCCAAAAGGATTATACACACCAAGTCTTGATAATTCAGATACCTTGTTAAAAGAAATTGTTTATCGAAATGCTGAAAAAATATACGGTAATCCTTTACCGGAAATTGTCGAAGAACGAATTGTTCGTGAACTTAAGTCAATTATTGGTCATGGTTATGGTGTTATCTACTATATTTCGCATTTGCTTGTTAAACGATCGCTCGAAGATGGATACTTAGTGGGTTCAAGGGGATCAGTTGGTTCCTCATTTGTTGCGACCCTTTCTGAAATCACGGAAGTCAATCCGTTAATTCCTCATTATATTTGTGAACAATGTCATCACACAGAATTTTTTACTGAGGGAGAATACTCCAGTGGCTATGACTTACCAGCAAAAGATTGTCCATCTTGTCATGTTAACATGCTTCGTGAAGGACAAGATATTCCTTTCGAAACTTTCTTAGGGTTTGAAGGGGATAAAGTTCCTGATATTGATTTAAACTTTTCAGGTGATTACCAAGAACATGCTCATGCATACACGAAAGAAATTTTTGGTGAGGATTATGTGTTTAGAGCCGGAACGATTTCAACGGTTGCGGAAAAAACTGCTTATGGATATGTGCTTGGGTATCAAGAAAGTATGAAAATTGAATCGGAAAATAAATCTTGGAAAGAATTCCTTGCCTCAGGTGCGGAAGGGGTAAAGCGAACAACCGGGCAACATCCAGGAGGGATTATTGTTATTCCTTCCGATATGGATGTTCATGATTTTACGCCGATTCAATACCCAGCCAACAATCCCAATTCATCATGGTACACAACTCACTACGAATTTCACGATATCGATGATAATGTTTTAAAGTTGGATATTTTAGGTCATGTTGATCCTACTGCGATGAAACTTCTTGAAGAGATGACAGGGGTTGATATCCACACAGTCCCAATGAACGATCCAAAAACAATCTCTTTATTTAGTTCAACAGAAGCGTTGGGTGTTGATGAAAGAAAATATTTTGAAAAAACAGGTGGGCTAGGTCTGCCAGAGTTTGGAACACCTTTTGTGCGCCGAATGCTCGAAGCGACTTTACCGAATAAATTTTCTGATCTTGTTCGGATATCAGGGCTGTCACACGGAACGGATGTTTGGGCCAATAATGCCGAAACCCTCATTAAGGATGGCTTGGAGTTAGGCGATGTTATTGCGTGTCGAGATGACATCATGGTTTACCTCATGCAACATGGTCTGCCCCATAAAACATCATTTGATATCATGGAATCTGTTCGAAAAGGGCGAGGTCTTCGTGATGAGTGGATTAAAGTTATGAGAGACAATGATGTGCCGGAATGGTACATCGATTCCTGTATAAAGATTAAGTATATGTTCCCCAAAGCACATGCTGCTGCGTATGTTATGATGGCGATTCGAGTTGCTTGGTTTAAAGTGTACTATCCTTTAGCTTATTACGCTGTTTACTTTACATTACGGGTGAATGCTTATGAGCTTGAAACAATGACTGCAGCGACCGAAACAATTGCTCATCGTTTAAATTCTATTAATCAACGATTACGCCAATTTGAAACAATGCGTGATGTGTCGATTAAAGAGAAAAACCTCATTGATACACTTGAAGTCACATTGGAAATGAATCATCGTGGCTTTAAAATTAATCCTTTGTCTTTAGAAAATTCACACGCAACACAATTTATCTTAGATCCACAGGATGACGAAGCGATTTTACCACCCTTTAATGTGGTTGATGGCTTAGGTAATTCAGTGGCTCAAAACATTGTTAAGGCACGTGATGAAGAAATGTTTATTTCAAAAGAAGACATGATGCGAAGAGCTGGAGTCAGTTCGACCCTCATCAAAAAATTAGACGAGTTAAATGTTACCAAACACCTTCAAGATAGTAACCAAATGAGTCTGTTCTAATTATTTGGCTTTTGTAAAAAATTGGTGTATAATTAAAGCATAGGAAACAAAGGAGTGGTCTGACCACTCCTTATATATTGTGTAAGGAGCGATTATGGAAAAATATTTAGAAGTATTGGTTGATGTCGCTCACCAAATGGGCTTAGAAATAGTTGATGTTGAATTTGTAAACAATGACTTAATGGCTTTGAGAATTGCACATCAAGATTTTCAAGCGATTAGTTTGGATACCTGTGTTGATGCAAGTCGTGCCTTTGGTGAAGCGATTGATTTTGAAATTAGCCTTGATGTAAGTTCTGCTGGAGCGGAACGAGAAATCGAAGCTGATGATTTTCATACTTTAACAGAACAATATGTTCTTGTTAAATTTAAAAATCCGTTTCAAGGTGCCGACTATGTTGAAGGAACTGTTGTTCATGTGGATGATGAGATGATGCGACTATCGTATCAAGTGATGCACCGTTTCAAGGAAGCGGATATTCCACTCAATAACATTTCAATGTGCCGTTTAGCGGTGAAGGTTTGATTATGAAAGTCACAAAGTATGAATTGAATCCTAAAAAGGATTGGGTAGGGAGAAAAAGAAATGAATTTTAGAGATATTGTCACAGCAATTCAAGAACTTGAAGAACATCGTAATATTGAACGAGATGTTATCGCTGAGGCGTTAGAGGAATCACTGGTTAAAGCGTATCGTCGTGAAATTGGCGTTCCAGATGCATTGGTAGAGATTGTCATTGACGAAGATTCAGAAGAAATGCGTTTATTCCATAAATTTCTAGTTGTTGAAACAGTGGAAGACGATGAACTTGAAGTTGGCGTTGATGAAATTGAAGAAAAATTACCAATTGGTGAATACTATCGTGTTGAAGAACCGATTGCTGACTTAGGTCGTGCTGCGGTGACTTTGGCTAAAAACGTTATCAAACAAAAATTACGTGAAGCTGAAAAACAAGCGATTTATGATGAATACATTGATCAACTTGGCGAGATGATTATGGCGATGGTTGAATCTGTCGAAGAAAAATTTGTTGTTGTTAATTTAGGGAAGTATTTGGCTGTTATGCCACGTTCAGCACAAATTGAAGGAGAAAACTACCGTGAAGGTCAAACACTCAAAGTTGTTATTACGGATGTTAATCGTGACACTAAGGGAGCACAAATCTTGGTTTCACGTGCCGATTCTATGTTAGTTCGTCGATTATTTGAAACTGAAGTTCCTGAGATATTTGATGGTCAAGTTGAAATTAAAGCAATTGCTCGTGAAGCAGGTGACCGGACAAAGATGGCCGTTTATTCACATGACCCAGACATTGATGCGATTGGTGCATGTATTGGGCCACGTGGAAGCCGTGTCCAAGAAGTTATTGAAGAATTAAACGGTGAAAAAATTGATATTTTCGAATGGTCAGAAAACATGGTTGAATTAGTTCGTAATGCTTTGGCTCCAGCTGAAGTATTAGCAGTTTACCCAAATGAAGATAACAAAGGCTTAATTGTTGTTGTTGCAGATGATCAATTATCACTGGCAATTGGTAAACGAGGAAAAAATGCCCGCTTAGCGGTTCGTTTAACAAAACAAAGAATCGATATTAAGTCAGCGTCAGATCTTGACGGTGAAAACATTGATTACATGAGCAAAATGACAGAGTACCTCGAAAGCTTAGAAAAAGTCGAAGAAGTCGTTGTTGAAGTTGAACCTGTTGTTGACGCTAGTGTTGAAACTATCGAAGAAACTGAAATCGTTCTCAATGATGAAAGACCAGAAGAAATTGTTGAGTTTGAAGAAGTGATTGCTCCTGAAGTTGAAGACATTGAAGAAGACATTGTTGAAGAAAAAGTTGTTGAAGAAGCAATAGAAGAAAAAGAAGAAGTAGAATTTGCACCTGCTGTTGAACTTGAAGATGAAGGAATTGTCATCGAACGTGAAGATGTATTTAGACCAAGAACAGATTATGTTTCCAAATTTGAGAAATTGGCGGATGCATCGAAACAAGATGAAGATCAACGTGGTGGGCGTGGACGTAAAAAACGTCGCTTTGATGAGCCAGTTAGCACATCAGAATTATTAAAAGAAAAAGAATATGAAATTGTTCCAGAGTATAGTGACGATGAATTAGAAGAAATTAGAAAACGTCAAGAAGAAGAGGAATCTTCATGGTATGAAGAAGAGATTGACTTCGACTTATTCGACGAATTCTATGACGAAGAATAAGGTGTAAAATGAAAAAGACACCCATGAGAAAATGTATCGTAAGTCGTGAACAATTTCCAAAAAATGAATTAATCCGAGTTGTTTTGACACCTGATGGTGAAGTAGAACTTGATTTAACGGGTCGAAAAAATGGACGAGGCGCATATATACAGAAAAATAAAGAAGCAATTTTAAGTGCTCAAAGTAAAGGGCTTTTAAATAAAAGTTTAAAAAGCAAGGTTCCAAACGAAATTTATGAGGAGTTGTTGAAACATGTTGACTAAACAAAGGTTTCAACAAACATTGGGCTTATGTCAACGAGCTAGGTTGTTAGTGAGTGGTGATGAGTTAATGAAATCTTTACCACATCAAGTAAAATTAATTGTTCTTGCAAATGATGCATCCTTGCGAACACAAAAACAATTAAAAGACAAAGCAAAGACTTATAAGGTTCCTGTCATTGAACTTCTAAGCAGTCAGGAAATTGAGGAGGCTACTTCCTTGATGAACCGTGCTGCTGTAGGGGTGATTGATGAGGGTCTTGCCAAAAAACTGAGTACTTATATAGAAAAATGAGGTGACGCAATAAGTGAGTAATAAAAATAGAAGAAGAAACAACAAGCGTAATAACAACGCAAACAAACAAAATAATTCCGTTAACACTAAAAAAGTCGAAAAAGTAGAGGCGATCGACTATACTGAAGGAATTACTGTTAAAGATTTAGCCGATAAAATTAATCAATCGCCTGCAGATATTATTAAACTTCTCTTTATGATGGGGACAATGGTTACCATTAATACATCCCTTGACGATGAGACGGTTGAATTAATTTGTATGGAGTATGACATAACACCAACAAAAGTTGAAGAAAAAGAAGAGTTTACACTAGAAGACGATATTGTTGATGATGCTGAATCATTAAAACAACGTCCGGCGATTGTAACCATTATGGGTCATGTCGACCATGGTAAAACAACAACACTTGACACAATCCGTAAAACAGATGTCGTCAGTGATGAATTTGGGGGAATTACCCAACATATTGGTGCTTATCAAATTAACTATAAAGGTCAAAAAATCACCTTTTTAGATACACCAGGTCACGAAGCTTTTACAGCAATGCGTGCACGTGGTGCTCAAGTAACAGACTTAGTTATTGTTGTGGTTGCAGCGGATGATGGTGTGATGCCACAAACACGCGAAGCGATTGACCATGCGAAAGCAGCAAAAGTACCATTGATTGTTGCTATTAACAAGATTGACAAACCAGATAAAAACATTGATCGTATCTATTCAGAGTTTTCCGAATTGAACATTATTCCTGAAGCATGGGGTGGTGACACTGTTTTTGCTGAAATTTCTGCCCGTACCGGAGAAGGAATTAATGATTTACTTGAAACTGTTCTTGTGGCTGCTGAACTAGAAGAACTTAAAGCCAATCCAGATAGAACAGCTGTTGGAACTGTGATTGAAGCTAAATTAGATAAAGGTCGCGGTCCTGTAGCGACACTTCTTGTTCAAAAAGGAACATTAAAACAAGGAGATCCAATCGTCGTTGGAACAAGCTTTGGTCGTGTTCGTAAGATGGTTGACCATCGTGGAACCGAACTTAATGAAGCCTTGCCATCAATGCCAGTTGAAATAATTGGACTTAGTGAAGTTCCAATTGCTGGCGATTTATTCAAAGTATTTGAAGAAGAAAAAGATGCTCGTGCTATTGCGGATAAACGTAATATTGCTCGTGTTGAAGCAGAACGTAATCAAACATCAGCCCTCAGTTTAGATGATTTATCACAACAAATTGCTGATGGAACAATTCAAGATATTAATGTTATCTTAAAAGCGGATGTTCAAGGATCAGCAGAAGCTGTTAAATCATCCTTAGAGCGACTTGATGTTGGAGATGGTGATGTTAGAATTAATGTTATTCGTGCCACTGTTGGTGGAATCACTGAAAATGACATCATGTTGGCTGCAGCATCGAATGCATTAATTATTGGTTTTAATATCCGTCCAACCATGGCAATTCGTAAAACTGCGGAAGAACAAGGGATTGAAATCAGACTTTATAATGTTATTTATAAAGCGATTGAAGCGATGGAACTCGCCATGAAGGGAATGCTTGCTCCAGAATATGAAGACATAGTCTTTGGACAAGCAGAAGTTCGTGAACTTTATAAAGTATCGAAAATTGGTACAATTGCTGGATGTATGGTCACTGGTGGTAAAATGGTAAGTGGCTCATCCGTTCGATTGTTGCGTGATGGTGCTGTTGTTTATGAAGGAACCATGGGGTCATTGAAACGATTCCAAAACGATGCAAAAGAAGTGGCAACAGGATTTGAGTGTGGAATTACCATCGACAACTTTAACGACCTTAAAGAAGGCGATATTATTGAATCACATGGAGAAATAGAAATCGATAGGGAGTAGTGATAATATGTCAGTAAAAAAAGACAGAATTGAGTCATTGATTAAGCGTGAATTAGCACCGATTATTCAAAACAGATTAAATGATCCATCATTAGAATTTGTCAGTATAACGGATGTTGAACTCACCAATGATTTATCGTATGCAACCATCTATGTAAGTTTTCTCAAAGAAGAAAATAAAGAAAAGGGCCTCGCAGCTTTAGATAAAGCAAAAGGCTTACTTCGTTCAGAAATTGCGAAAGTTCTTACAACACGTCGTACACCTGAATTAATCTTCAAGTACGACGATTCAATTCAACATGGTGCAAAAATTGATCAATTACTTGATCAAATAAGTAAAAAAGATTAATCGTAAAAGAGGGAATCAGCGAACTGATTCCTTTTTTGTGCTAAGTCATTGAAATATATTATGAAAGGTTTATAATTAAACAGAAATGAGGTACTCATGAACGGATTAATTTGTATATATAAAGAAGCTAATATGACATCGTTTGATGTCGTTCGTCAGGTGAAACGGGTATTTCACACAAAAAAAGTCGGTCATAGTGGAACACTTGATCCCAATGCAGAAGGTGTGCTTGTTTGTGCTATCAATAAAGCGACCAAATCATTGTCATATCTTGATGTTTATGACAAAGTTTATCACGCTAAATTAAAACTAGGACTCAAAACACATACCGGCGATATATGGGGAGATGTCTTGGAAGAACAAATGATTCAGCCCATAACATCCTCTCAGGTTGAAGAGGTTATCCAATCATTAACAGGACCACAGAAACAACGGGTCCCCATGGTATCGGCAAAACGTGTTAACGGGAAAAGACTTTACCAATATGTCCTAGATGGTGAGCCTGTCGAAACTCAATACACAGATGTAGAAATTTATCGGATTGACTTAATTTCAATGAGCGAAAATGAAATTGAGATTCGTGCTCATGTCTCAAACGGCACCTACATTCGTACGCTGTGTGAGGATATAGCAAAAGGTTTAAATAATCTAGGGACAATGACGTATTTAGTGCGTGAGCAAATTGGTTCGTTTACACTTGAGGATACCATCAAGTTAGAAGATTTAAGTTTAGAAACTGAATTATTGCCAGTAAGAGAACACTTGAACATACCGCTTATTGAAGCCCAACAATTTCAAAAGCAGATTATGTATGGTCAAACCATTGAGTTGATGACTCAGCATGATCAAGTTGTGGTTGATGGTGGAGATTTTTATGCAGTATATCAACGAGTCAAAGACAATACATTTAAATCAATTAGGGGGTTATGGTAAAATGCAACAAAGAATTATAAAAGATCATCGAGAATTATTTCAATCAGATTACGATATCGCTGCATGCATCGGGTATTTTGACGGAGTTCATCTTGGTCATCAAAAACTCATCAATAAAACAATTGCTGTAGCAAAAGAAAAAGGCTTAAAATCTGCACTCATTACCTTTGATCCTGATCCTTGG
Organism: Erysipelothrix urinaevulpis; assembly: GCF_009828835.1. Taxonomy (GTDB): domain Bacteria; phylum Bacillota_I; class Bacilli_A; order Erysipelotrichales; family Erysipelotrichaceae; genus Erysipelothrix; species Erysipelothrix urinaevulpis. Next base: position 173,016 of record NZ_WTTB01000002.1, on the reverse strand, counting down.
ACAGTCATTCACAATAAAAACAAAGTTAATCATATCACGCCAATTAAAGAAAAAATGCGTCTCATTGCAAGTTTGGGTATCGATGAGTTAATTATTGTACAGTTTAATAAAGAAGTCTCTAAACTTGAACCACAAGTTTTCATTGAGCAAATTCTCATTCCGCTCCGTGTTTCTGATTTAATTGTCGGCGAAGACTTTAAATTTGGGTTTAAAGGTGCAGGGAATGTAGCCTATCTTCAAGAACATGCTGCGATTTTCTTTCATACTCATGTTTTGACTTTTAAAGAACAAGATGATAAAAAAATAGGAACGACCCTTATTAGTCAAGCTATTTTAAAGGGTGATTTTGATCGTGCCAATGAAATGTTAGGACGTGCATATACTCTTTCAGGGTATGTAAAACAGGGGAATCGTGAAGGAACTCGTATTGGATTTCCAACAGCCAATCTTGATGTTGTTGATGAATATGTTCTTCCACCAAAGGGTGTCTATGCCGGGTATGTCGAAGTAAAAGGTGAAAAACATAAATCGGTTTTAAATATCGGTCATAATCCTACCTTTAATCATTCAAAAGAATTATCCATCGAAACTCATATTCTTGATTATAACGATATTATTTACGGTGAGTTATTGAAACAGAGTTTTGTCTATCGAATCCGTGATGAAATTGAATTTCCTTCAGTTGAAGCGTTGATCAAACAAATGGAAGAAGATGTTAAAATTGCTTTAGAGGTCCTTAAGTGATTGAGGATTCACTCTTTGATATGATTGAACAAACATTTTCTAAAGATCGCCTTGACCAACTCAAATTTGATTTAGAAAGACCTGCAATTTATGGAGTACGTTTAAATCCTTATAAGGTCATCCAAATAGACGATATCGAAGGGGAATTGTCCCTTTTAAATGAAAATGTATTCATTCCCAAAGAATACAAACCAATGGTACACCATCCTTACCATCATGCGGGTGCATATTATATTCAAGACCCTTCGTCAAGCCTTCCTGTCGAATATCTTGATTTAAAACCTAATGATGTCGTTTTAGACATGTGTGCTGCGCCTGGTGGTAAAAGTTCACAAATCTTATCATCAATTCCTAATGGGTTTCTTATTGCTAATGAAATAGATTCGAAGCGAAATAAAAAACTCCAGACAAATTTAGGGCGATGGGGAGTTGAAAATTATGTTGTGACTCAAGAAGATGGACGCTCATTAAGTTTAAAACTTAACAATTGCTTTGATAAAATACTTCTTGATGCACCTTGTAGCGGTGAAGGCTTGATTCGTCGCAAAAAAGACTATACATTTAGCTATGATGAAAAGCGTGTTCAAGCTTTTGCCAACCTGCAACAGGAATTACTTGAATCAGCATACCAACTCGCTAAAAACCAAGCAACGATCGTTTATTCAACTTGTACACTTAACGCCATTGAAAATGAAGATGTCCTCAAGCAATTTCTGACACTTCACCCTGAATGTAAACTAGAACCAATTGAACATCCTTTTAAGGAACCAGGCTTGAATGGATTTCATCAAGCGGCCCGTTTTTTTCCATCACAGCATGGAGAAGGGCAGTTCATGGCAAAAATAAAAATTTATAAGAATGAATCATCTCAAGAATTACATTTCAAACCGGGAAAAGAAGAAAAAAGGCTCATTGAAGCCATCGAATTTGAAGCATGTTTTGAAGAACGTAATCAAAAACTTTATGGCTTGAAAACAAGAGGGTTCCTGGATGAGCCTTTAGCCATAACTCAAGACGGAACCGAAATAGCAAGCATTAAAAAAAATAGATTCGACTTCCATCATAACGTTAGTCAATCACTTTATTTCCAAACAAACTTTCCAATTCATAACTGCACCCATTCACAAGCTTACCATTATCTTAATGGCCAAACAGTGGCGAGTGAACTTAAAGGATACTGTGTTATGAGCTATAAGGGTCTAGTACTTGGGTTAGGTAAAGGAAATGGTAAACACATCAACAATCGTTACCCCAAGCAATTAAGAAATAGATTTTTGAATTATTCGTTATAAGTATTGTTTTTGATATATACAAATACTTCAGGTATGTGGATGAAAATATGAATTTTCTAGAGAATAACAAAGGTAAAGTCAATAGGATTTAAGTTACTAAGACGATTTCTTAGGAATTGATGACTTATTCTTTTGTTTTTAGATTGAATTTGATATAATGACATTAGTAGGTGATAATATGACAAATGAATATGTTTTAATTCAAGACAAAGACTTAGGTCTTGGCCAAATTGCTGTTGCACGTTCTGTAGTTGATCACATTGTTTCAATTACAGTTCACGAAGATAAAAATATTTTTCTAGCTCATAAAAAAGCAGTACGTATTGAGGAAAATAAAAATGTTCTATCTGTATTTTTAGAAGTAAGAGTGCAGTATGGACAAGATGTAGAAAAAGTCTGTCATCAATTACAAGATCGTTTACAGACGAGCTTAGAGTTAATGATTGATAAGAAAAACGCAGAAGTTAACATTGCTGTCGTTGGTTTTAAATTTAATTAGTTTAGAAGCAGATTCACTGCTTCTTTTAGTGTGGAGGTTTATATGTCGCGATTAATTATAAGAGAAAATGCATTGAAAATCTTGTATATTCATTTAATACGAGAAGAAAAGAAGATTGAAGAAATAGTGGATGATTTGGAATTCGTTAGTACTGTCGGCGATTTTATTGAACCTTTAACCATAGATGACGAAATGTTGGCGGTTATCAAACGTGCAGCACTTCGTAAAGAAACGTATGGCCTTGCTCTTAATCAGTTTTTGAATCATTGGCGATTTGATCGTTTAGGTTATATGGAACAAGCAATTCTTATTCTTGCTTGCTCGGAATTAGAGATTGGTTTACAAGATAAAGCAATCATTGTTAATGAGGCAGTTCGAATTTCAAAAATTTATGCAGATGATGATTCGTATCGTTTAATAAATGGAGTCTTGGATGCACTATGATTCAAGACCATGTAACAGTTTCCCAATTAGTTCATCAATTGAAGCAAACCGTTAACCATAGTGAATCACTAAAAAATGTCGCGCTAATGGGAGAGCTATCTAATTTTAACTCGCATCGTAGTGGGCATTTTTATTTTACGATGAAAGACGACAAGTCACGGATTGATTGTGTCATGTTTGCTTCGTATTCCTCCAAAATAAAATTTAAACCAAAAGACGGTGATAAAGTATTAGTCACTGGTTTTTGTGATGTCTATTTAGCCAGTGGTAAAGTGCAATTTTATGCTAAAACGATGATGTTAGATGGTTTAGGAGACCTTCACCTTCGGTATGAAGAACTCAAGAAAAAATGCTATGAATTAGGTTATTTTAATCCGGAATTAAAAAAAGCAATCCCAGAATATCCAGAGAAAATAGCGGTCATTACAGGTCAAAATTCTGCAGCTCATGCAGACATTACAAAAACCTTGCAAAATAGATGGCCACAAGCGACCCAATTGGATTTATTTGCCTATGTTCAAGGCGAGTACGCTGCGCCTAGTTTAATTCAAGCGATTCAACAAGCGAATGACGATGAAGCTGTTGATACAATCATTTTATCGCGTGGTGGTGGTTCAATCGAAGATTTGTGGGCTTTTAATGAGGAAGCCGTTGTCGTTGCGATCATTCAATCAAAGAAACCTGTTATCTGTGCGATTGGCCATGAAAGTGATACAACACTTTCAGAACTTGCCGCAGATTATCGTGCAGCAACACCAACCGCAGCCGTTGTCGCTGCATGTCCTGACCAACATGTGGTTCGCAAAACCATTAAAGATCGAATGAATTTCTTTTATGTGCAAATTAAACGGAAAGAATTAAGTTATAAAAATACATACACAGAAATAATGAAACATTCTTATTTGAACAATTCTGAGCATTTTTTTGGATTAAAACAACAAGGCTTAGACCATGTTAATGTAGAATTCACACAAGTAATGAGTCGATTTCAACGCGTCAACACAAAGATTGGACAAATAAGTCAGTCTCTTGTTAATTCAATGGAACACTTACAAAATCAATCTGTTTATCAATTAGATAGGCAAACAACCAACCAAACAGCTCTAATTAATCAAGTTCTTAAACATAAACAATTACAGCTCAAGGGCTTCACATTCGATGAGCAAGCAATCATGAACCGAAGTAAAATGCTATCATTAACGCTAAAAAGTCATGTTGATGTTATTCAACAACGAATGCATGAAAACCTTCGGGTTAAACAGCTCTATTTTAAAAACCAACTCGAAACACTTCATCATTTATCGCCACTCACAATCATGGCAAAAGGATATTCCATTGCATCAATTGAAAATAAAGTGATTACAACGGTTGATGATGTTGACGAGAACGATGAAATTGTCGTAAAATTAACAGATGGTCATTTGCGTGCTAAAGTTCAATCTGTTAGCAAAAACAAATCTTAAAAATGAAGAATATCAGAAAATTTTGATTATAATTAAAAACACTCTTTTGCATCGAGTGTTTTTTACTATGATGCTGTTAATATGTTATTTAATTATTTAGAATATCGTTGTGTTAATTGATATTTTAAAGTTTTTTGTATAAAACATAACATATCAAGATTTATGGGTTAGAACACTTATTATAATGAGTATTAAATGCTATAATATAAGTGAATAAACGCTAAGAAGGGATTGAATATGATGAATGAATTTAACTTTGATAAAGCAATGCAACGCTTAAATGTAATTTCTGAAGAATTAGCAAATGATACTATTGAAATGGATACAGCACTTAAACTTTTTGAGGAAGGGCTCGAACTGTCGGCTCAGTGTCAAAAAAAATTAAATGATTATGAAACAAAGGTTAACCAACTCGTGAAAAAACATCAAGGAGGCAATGAATGAAAGACTTAATCAATAATAATTTACAAGAAACTATGGATCTCATTCCGAATTCAATTGTCAAGGAGGCAATGGCTTATTCACTTTTAGGTGATGGAAAACGCTTACGGTCACAATTGCTCCTTAGTCTTCTGAAAGACTTTGAAGTGGATGTCACAAAAGGACTTCCTTTTGCATCATCATTGGAAATGATTCACACATATTCTCTTGTTCATGATGATTTACCGGCAATGGATGACGATGATTACCGTCGTCATCGCTTAACAAATCATAAAGTTTATGGCGAAGGGATGGCAATTTTAGCTGGTGATGCTCTGCTCACCTATTCCTTTCAAAATTGTTTACAGTCATCCTTGTCAGATGGGATTGTGTTAACGTGTATTGAAATCCTATCTCGAAATGCAGGTATTTACGGAATGATTCTCGGACAGGAACTCGATATTGATAATCAAATGAAAACTCTGGATGATCTAATCGTTTCTTACGAACATAAAACAGGGAAACTTTTCGCAGCTGCCTTTGAAATGGCTGTTGTCATTGCAGGAAAGAAAGATAAACAAGAGTTAGCGTCTACTTTAGGTCATAAGCTTGGAGTACTATTCCAGGTTCAAGATGACTTATTAGAATATACGAAAAGTTTTGAAGAAATTGGCAAAGATGTTAAAAGTGACGTTTTAGAAGAAAAAGTCACAGTCGTAACTTTATTGGGTTTGGACGAAGCCATTAATTATAAAGAAAAACTTGTTCAATCATTTTATGATGATTTAGAGTTGTTGGGCGGAACCGGCAATACAGTTAAAAATTTAATTGATGAGATTGTAAAAAGAAATTATTAAAACTAATAAAAAGGAGCGTTAAGTGTGGATATTCAAAACATTCAATCAATGACGTTGGAAGAGTTAGAAAAACTCTCAGACGATATTGCACTTTATCTAGCAAAAGAAAGTCCTTATGATGTGGAAACTGTGATGCAAAACATCAATGTTTTAGAAATGACAGTAGCTCTTCATCACCTTTTTGATATGGATTCAAACCGAGTGATTTTTGATCAAGAGGAACAAAGTCTTGTCCATCAAATTCTTTTGGGGAAACAGATTCATTATACCGGGCCAAGTGAAGCCGGATGGGCTTTAGGAGAAGCGCTTGCTCAGTCCTTAGTTTATACAGAGGGTAAAACATTTGTTATTATTAATGACCACGCTCTTAGCAAGGGTTCGACCTACGAATCGCTTGTTGAGATTGCAAAAGAAAACCCAAGTTTGGTTATCATTATGATGGATGAACAACATTCCTTATTACGGCACTATAGTTCAATTGACGCGATTATTAAGTCAGTACGAATATCAAAAGCATACACATCTCTTAAGAGTGATATGAAATCTGTTTTAAACAATCCTGTTTCAAAACCACTCTTGGACTCATTAACATGGATCCGTGATCAGGTGAAAGAAACTGTTTTAGAACCATCTATTTTTACACAGTTTAACATTAATTATCATGGTCCAATTGATGGTCAAAACATGAACGAGTGTGTCCGAGTCTTAAAGTTGTCGGAAAAATTTATTGGTCCGTATGTGATTCATACTCAAACGCGACTAAGAAATAAAAAACGACGTAAATTAGAGTTCCCTAATTACAAACTCGACCAAACAATTCCAGCCTATTACAAAACATATATCGAAGCATTGGATGAATATTTTGTCACTAACCACAAAGAAGATGACTTGTTTATATTGTCTGATGGGTTAAGCGTTTCAGAGCATCTAATCCATTATTCTCAATTCAGACCACGACAATACTTTGCTGTTAATTCATCAACATCAGCACTGGTTGACATGGCATATGGCTTTGCGAAAGAAGGGAAAAAGGTTGTGCTTTTAATTTCTGCCTTTAGGGTTTCCCAAGTTATGGATCGATTACGTCATCACTTTGATCGTGAAAACTATAAAGTGCTTCTTGTTGTATATGAAGCAGGACTTGCACGTCATGATCGTTTATTGCATTCAGCAGTTTATGACTTGGCTTCATACCTACAACTTTCAGATACACCCATCTTCATGCCTTCAACGATAGGGGCAATGAAAACAATTATAGACCACCATTTTAATCAAGATGGATTTACAGTTTTAAGGATTGCACAAACCATTGATAATCATGAAGATGCTAAAGATGAACCACATATATGGAAAGAAACACTAGAAATCAACGAAAAAACAGAAGGCATTATTATCAGTTTTGGACCTGCTATCCACTCATTTAAAAAGAAAATCACAACAAATAATTTGAATATTGCTTTGATTGATGCGCAAATACTTAATCAAGTTGATGAAGAATTATTACAAAAAATCATCGATGCAGATGTGCCAACTCTAGTTTATAACATTGAAGGGGAGTTTGATTTGCTCTCTTATACTATCAGACAATATCTCCTAAGCATTCAAAGTAATTTCCCATTGATTGAAATGAATTTATCAGGACTTACATTTGAAGGCAGTAGTAAAGATATCAAAACAAAAAATCATCTTCACATCGAAGATGCAATCACAATTATAGAAAGGAAATAAACCAATGCTCGATCACCTCAAAGTTCAAAACTATGTTCTAATTAAAGAAAATGAAATTACTTTATCCAATAATTTTAACGTGTTTACAGGTGAAACAGGAGCTGGGAAATCCTTGCTTGTGGATGCATTAAATTTTGTAACTGGACAAAGAAGTAGTGCAAGTGTTGTGGGTCCACATTCTGAAACGACGCGTGTTGAAGCTGTTTTTAGACTCCCTTCAACACATGAGGTTGTTAATAAATTACATGATTATGACCTATATGAAGCTGATTCATTGATTTTAAGTCGAGAAATGACACAGGATGGAAGAAGTACAGCCAGAATTAATGGCCGACTTGTAAACTTATCCGTTTTAAAAGAAATTTCTTCATTGATGATTGACATCCATTCACAACACGAAACTCAATATCTACTTAAACAGAACAATCACTTGCGGTTATTGGATCTTTTTTCAAAAAATCAGCAAGAGCTAAGTGAATATCAAAATGAATACAAAAAATTGCAAGACTTAATCAAAGAGAAAAAAGAATTATTAGAAAGTAATAACGGTCCGGAAGCGATTGAGTTTGCTAAGTTTCAATTAAAAGAAATAGAAACTCTTAATCCAAGCCTTAAAGATTATGAAGAACTTGAAAACTCACTTAACATTATGAAAAACTTTGAAAAACACTCTCAAAATGATGCACAAATTAAAAAAGGTCTTTCTCAAGCGATGGAAAGTTTATATCCTGTTCTTGAAGCATTTGAAACCTCAAGGTTGAGTGAGTATAATCAAGAATTTAAAGACCTTTATTATCGTCTTGATGATTTTAATCTTGAGTACAACAAAGTATCCGATTCAATGGTGTTTGATGAATTTGAATTTGATCAACTGAACAAACGTATGTTTGAATACAGTAAGTTAATCCGGAAATATGGTAGTTTAGAAAACTTAATTGATAAAATTGAATCATTTCAAACGGTGATTAATCAATCAGAAGATTTCGACTATTTAAACCAAATACTTGATAAGAAAATCGAACAACAAGAGATTAAAACACTAGAGAAAGCACGAAATTTATCTCAGAAAAGAAATAAGAATAAAGCGCGCTTGGAACGGAAAATTCTCGAACAACTGAACGATTTATTGCTTGAAAATGCAATATTTAAAGTAAATATACGTCAGAAAGAGCTCGATGTTTTTGGGCAGGACTCTGTTTATTTTGAAGTAGCTATGAATAAAGGAAGCGAATTACAACCCTTAGCTAAAGTAGCAAGTGGTGGGGAATTATCACGCCTTATGTTAGGATTGAAAGTTATCTTCTCTGATATATTTGGCATTACTACAATAGTGTTTGACGAAATTGATACAGGTGTGAGTGGAAAAGCTGGTTTAGCCATTGCACATAAAATGAAGCAATTATCAAACAATGCTCAAGTTCTTACTATAACCCACTTAAGCTCAGTAGCAGCGTATGCGGATGTTCATTACCTCATTACAAAAAGTGATGATGATAAGCAAAGTACAAGCGCTTTAACTCAGCTAACAAAAAAACAAAGAATTGCGGAATTAGCAATGATGATGGCTGGTAATACAAATCCATCCAGTATCGCTGCAGCACAATTATTATTAGAAGAAGGTCAGAATAATTAATGGCACAAGTCATATTTCATATCGATATTAATGCATTTTTTGCATCTGCACATCAAACAGAAAACCCTGAATTAAAAGATAAGCCGATAGTTGTTTGTTCTAATAACCGCTCATCAGTGGTTACAACAGCGTCCTATGAAGCAAGGGCTTATGGAGTTCACAGTGCAATGCCACTGGTCCAAGCAAAACAATTATGTCCCAATCTAAGTGTTGTTGATATTGATTTTAATCTTTATCAAGAGCTTTCAGCAGAATTTATGGCCATTATTCGTTCATATTCTCCTTACATGCAACCGGCAAGTATCGATGAATGTTATGTCGAAGTTGGCGAAATAATCAAAAACTATGACAAACCCTTGGACCTTGCTGTTGAAATTCAACAACGAGTTATGCAAGAACTACAACTTCCAATTTCTATTGGCGTTGCCCCTAACAAATTTTTAGCTAAAATGGCATCCGATATGAAAAAACCGATGGGAATTACAGTTCTTAGAATTAGAGAAGTTGAAGAAAAACTGTGGCCACTCCCAATCGAAGACATGCATGGCATTGGTAAAAAGACTGTACCACGACTAAAAAAGATTAATATTCATACGATTAGAGATCTTGCAACAAGTAGTTTAGACAGCTTAAAGCCAGTTTTAGGCAACTCAGCTTATACTTTTATTCAAAAGGCAAACGGGCATGATCAATCTCCTATTGAGCTCATTACAACTGCAAAATCAATGGGACAATCTAAAACCTATTCCACTGCTTTGCATAGTGAAGATGATATACGAGATGCCTTAATGATTGAAGTTGTTGAGTTGTCAAGACGACTAAAAAAGTCAGGATTAGCAGGGCGGACTTTGCAATTCTCAATTCGTTTGGATGATTATACGACCGCAGCCCGTTCACAAACTTATCAAGAAATTTTAGAGGATGCGGATGAAATTTTTGAAAAAACTATGCTCATGCTTGATGAATTCACAGATGGGGCAGGGGTCACATTTTTATCGATTACAGTTGCAAATCTCGTGAATAAAGATGAAAGCTTTGAACAGTTGAATCTTTTTAATGATGTAGAAAACCCTGATGTTCCGCTCATAATTGAACGATTAAATAAAGAATTAAATCTAAAGGCATTTAAATCTGCAGGAGATTTATTAAAAAATGAATCATAAACTGGACGATTACATACACTATATACGTTATGTCGAACCAAAATCCCATAAAACTGTTGATTCATATCATAACGATCTTAAGCAATATAGTTCATACCTTCAAAGATGTGGAATCAATGATTTTAAAGACGTCAATTTGAATGATATCAATAATTTTTTAAAAAGTTTAAGTGATGACTATGCTTTATCAAGTATTCAGCATAAAGCTGTTAGTATCCGTCAATTTCATGGCTATTTGCTTCAAATGGGTCATACTAAACTCGACCCAAGTCAGTATTTAAATGCTAAAAGGAAGGGTTCAACACTCCCAAAAATTGTTTCGCAAACTGCCATTCAATCGTTGTTTAAATTTCCTTTAGAAAAAGATAAAGATTATTTGGATCAAGCAATACTTAGCCTACTCTACCATTCAGGTTTAAGGGTCTCTGAGTTGTGCTCTTTGACATTTACACAAGTCTACCTGGACGAGCAATGGATCCGAATTCTTGGGAAAGGCGGAAAAGAACGGATGGTCCCAATTTCACACCAATCAAAAAAAGATTTAGAACATTATCTAAGGGTAATTCGTCCAAGATGGGATGTTTGCCATAGCGATTATATTTTTATTAACGCTAAATGTAAATCAATTTCACGACAATATGTCCACACTATGATAAAATATAGGTGTCAAATACAAGGTATTAAAGAAAATATCTCGGCTCATAGTCTACGTCATCGATTTGCAACAAGTTTTCTTGAAGAGGGGGTAGATCTTCGCTATATCCAAGAATTACTTGGACACTCAGATATTGCCACAACACAAATTTACACACATGTAGACACTAAAACAATGAGAAATGAATATGATCAATTTTTTAGTGATTTAGATTTAACAAACAATGATGGAGGATTAGAAGACAATGAATAATAGATTCGATCGTGTAATAACAATTGTAATGGATTCAGTTGGTGCAGGTGCTGCTCATGATGCTGAAAAATTCGGTGATGAAGGAACTGATACATTAGGTCATATTGCTCAGGCGGTGGGGGGCTTAGACCTACCCAACCTTGAAATGTTAGGTCTTGGTAATATTCATGACATAGAAGGGGTTTCAGCCATTGCTTATCCTCGTGCATATCGTGGGAAGATGGTTGAAGCATCCAATGGTAAAGACACGATGACAGGACATTGGGAAATGATGGGACTTAATATCCAAAAGCCATTTATTACGTTTACTGAAACGGGATTCCCCAAAGAATTACTTGATGAATTATCGAAACGAACTGGTTATGGCATTATAGGAAATAAATCCGCAAGTGGAACTGAAATACTTGATGAATTAGGCGAAGAACATATGAAAACAAAAGATATGATTGTCTATACATCCGCTGATTCAGTTTTACAAATTGCAGCTCATGAAGAAGTTTTTGGTCTTGATGAACTTTACAGAGTCTGTGAAATTGCTAGAGAACTTACGATGAAAGATGAGTGGAAGGTTGGTAGAGTTATTGCTCGACCATTTATTGGACCTGGAAAAGGACAGTTTGAAAGAACCTCAAATCGTCATGATTATGCATTGAAACCATTTGGAAAAACTGCACTTGACTCATTAAAAGAAAAAGGATTGGACGTTATCAGCGTTGGAAAAATAGTTGATATATTTGATGGCGAAGGAATAACAGAGGCGTACCGAACCACAAGTAACCATCATGGAATGGAAGAAACTATTCGTATCGTTAAGGATCACAAATTCAATGGATTTATGTTCGTAAATCTAGTTGATTTTGATGCTTTATATGGGCATCGCAGAAATCCTCAAGGGTATGCGAAAGCGTTAGAAGAATTTGATGGTCAATTAGGGCAATTAATTCCATACATTGGCGAAAGGGATCTTTTAATTATTACAGCAGATCATGGTAATGATCCAACACACACCGGTACAGATCACACACGTGAGGAAGTACCTGTCTTATATTACTCACCGCAATTTACTGCTGTTCAAAACCTACCTAAATCTGATACGTTTGCAGATTTAGGTGCTACTATTACCGATATATTTGCTGTTGAAATGACTGAAAATGGCCACTCAGTTCTGGAATATCTAAAATAAGTACTTTGAAGGGATCACAATAATGGGTTCTCTTGAAACTATTAGTTTTTACTATAAATAGGATTGATTTCTGTTATGTACAGAGATCAATCCTTTTAATTTAAATTATTTAAAAATGCACTCTACTAATTGACTGTTCCAACTAGGGGTGCATTTGCTTCACTCATTCTAATTTTAGATATTTTTCTCTTTCTTTGTTCCAATAGTCTTTATCAACACTTGTTATTTCACGAATTATTTTGCAAGGATTACCACCTGCAACAACATCAGCTGGAATGTCCTTAGTCACAATCGAACCAGAGGCAATGACAGAACGAGCTCCAATCGTTACTCCAGGATTAACGACAACATTACCTCCAAGCCAAACATCATCTTCAATTACAATGGGTAAGCCAAACTCCAATTGTTCAGCACGAACCAATGCATCAATTGGGTGACCTGCAGTATAGAGTGAAACCCGTGGACCAAACATAACACCAGTCCCAATCTGTACCTTGGCCACATCGAGAATAATTAAATCAGTATTAGAAAAGAAATGATTACCGATTGTGGTATTCGAACCATAGTCAAAATAAACAGGGGGGACAAGAACCACATCTTCACCAACTTCACCAAGCCAGTCGCCCAATATTTTAGATCTTTTATCAATATCTTTAATGCTTGTGTTATTATATTTTTCATTAAATAAGCGACAACGATAGGCATCAGCCTCTAATTCCAAATCATTCGCTTTATAAAGTAAACCCGCCAACATACGTTCTTTTTCAGTCATAATTAACCTCCAAGACAATTATATCAAAAAACACCATAATAATCTCAATTCTATAAATTACATAATATACATTATGCGAAGTAAGTGAGACAAACAAAATAAACGTCTTGATTTTGTATTCAGACGTTTATAGCTGCACGACCTTATCAAATCGCTCTAAGTTATCAGTATCATGTGTTACAACAATCACTGTTTTTGTTTTCGATAGTTCTTTTAAGGTGTACGTCTTGTCGTACACTGACTTAGTCACTTGTCGATCATTTGGATAAAATATTGATGTTTGATAGTTTGTTTTCATTTTTTTACTTGATAAAGTTAAGAAAACTTTATAATGTCTATTCGTTTTTAGAGAATTTAGAGGAATTACCCCTTCAAAACCAACATGAGTGAAATCGTAATTGCATGATTTACGGTTGCTACTATGATCCAAACATCGCTTGTAACCACGGTAATGAATTAAACGATTCAGATTTTTCCTTTTCTTTTTTAAGTTGATTTTGACTTGGTGATCACCTGAATCAAGTGTTAAGGAATATTGGTGATCGGATTGTCCATTGAAATGTGCTGTGTTTTGTAACAACCCCCACCCTGTTATGTTTAATTTGTCATGACTAAACTGGAGATTGTTAATTTCGTATGTAAATAAAGAACGATCATTGGTTAATACGGACTTAGCTTGGATCGTATTTAACTGTAAAAAAAAGAAGATAGTTGACATAGATATTAGTATCATTGTTTTTTTCAAAATCATCACCCGTTTTAAATTAGTGAAATGATTCGTTTATTCCTAAAAAAAAGAAGCACAGCTTCTTTTAATCACGATTTCTATTATTAAAAATTGCGACATATCGTAAAATCGACATGATTGTGCCAAATAAAGCAGCAACATAGGTTAAAGCAGCAGCTGTAAGCATCTTTTTTGAACCTGCAAGTTCACTGCTTGTTAAAATTTGTTCTTGTCTTAGAATTTTAATGGCTCGATTTGAAGCATCAAATTCAACAGGTAAGGTTACTAACTGGAAAATCGCGATGATTGACAATAAGAGAATTCCAATGTTGAACATCTGTTGATTGTCAGCCATAAAGCCAAAGAACAACGGTATAAAACTAAATTTACTAGAAATAATCGCAAGTGGGAGTACCTTATTCCTTAAGGCAATAAAGCCATATGATTCTGCATGTTGAATTGCATGTCCCACTTCATGGGCTGCAACTGAAACGGATGCGATAGAATCGTCTGCATAAACCTTAGGTGACAAAGCGACAACCTTTTTCGTTGGGTCGTAGTGATCACTTAACGTTCCCCCACGTGATTGAATGACCTCAACATCATTAATTCCTTTATTGTTGAGTATTTGTCTTGCAACATCAGCGCCAGTTTTCCCTGAAATCGTGGAAATCTTGCTATATTTACTATACGATGATCTAACAAACATTTGTGAAAACATCGATGCGAGTCCAGCAATAATTATAAATCCATATCCAGCATAGGTGAAATATAGATATGATCTCATTTAAAATCCCTCCAATAATAAAAAAGGAGCATCCGCTCCTTTGGTTGTTTTACTTAACTGCGTCTTTTAAAGCTTTAGCTGGTCGGAAGCCAACGTTATGAGATGCAGCGATACGGATTTTTTCCTTTGTTTGTGGGTTGAATCCATCACGTGCAGCGCGGTAGCGAACTTCAAATTTACCAAATCCTGCTAAATCAACTGTACCTTTATCTTCTAAGATACCTTTAACTTGTGTTAAGAATGTTTCGATAAATTCATTCGCTTGTTTTTTACTTACATCCATTTCCTCAGCGATCATTTCACCAAGTAACTTTTTGTTGTATGTTTCACTCATATTGAAACCTCCATTCTATTAAAATAATACCATTAAACTCACTATATTACAAGTTAAATGGACTCTTGCTTTAAATCTCTCATCATTAATTCTTCGATTGCTAATGACGGTTTTTTATTTTCATAAACTATTTTATAGACTTGTTCTGTAATTGGCATTGAAATGTTTTCTTCAATTGACAACTCATGAACAACTTTTGCAGCATGAATACCTTCAACAGTTTTTGTGTTCGTTTCTAAGAATCGTTTCGCTGAATCTTCCTCACCAATTTGCAATCCTGCTTGGAAATTTCGAGAGTGAAAACTAGAAGCGGTTACGACTAAATCACCAACTCCGCATAAGCCAATAAAGGTTTCTGGTAATCCACCATGCGAAACGCCAAATCGACTCATTTCAGCCAGACCACGCGTTATTAAAGCGGCGCGGGCATTGTCACCTAGGTTTAAGCCTTCCGCTATTCCTGAAGCAACAGCAATGATATTCTTGATGGCTACACCAATTTGGGCACCAATGACATCCGTCGTACGATAAACTCTAAAGTAATCATTTGAAAACATAAATTGAACATCTTTTGCAGCTTGTTCGTTGTCTGAAACGGAGTTCACAGCAGTATGTTGCCTTAAAACAACATTTTCAGCATGAGATGGGCCAATAAGACTAACCACAGCTTTCAAATACTTAGCTTCAACGGTTGTTTTAATGACATCAGATAATAATTGATGAGTTGTTGGATGAAACCCTTTCGCAACATTAATGATGGTCACCGGAGCATCCAGTACATAATTTAATTCTTCACAGATTGATTCAACTGCAGCAGTTGGTACGGCCAGTAAAATGTAATCATAGCCTTTAATTGATTCAATATTAATGGACGCTTTAATATTTTCGTTTAATATCAAATCATTAAAATACAGTGTGTTTTTATGATAATCTCTGATATCAACGACTTCACTCATATTTCTTCCCCAAACCAAAACATCATGATTGTTATCGGCCAGAACCTGTGCTAAGGCAGTTCCCCAGCTTCCTGAACCAATAATTGCAATTTTCTCACTCATCTAAGCGCCTCTCTTTCTTAACAGAATTCGAATTGGTGTACCTGTAAATTCAAACGCTTCACGTAATTGATTTTCCAAGTACCTCTTATATGAAAAATGACATAAATCAGGATCATTAACAAAAATAACAAATGTTGGTGGTGCAACAGCAACTTGTGATGCATAAAATATTTTTAAACGTTTGCCATTGTGTGAAGGCGGCGGTGTTCTTAAGGTCGCATCATGAATAACCTCATTAATAACAGATGTACTGATTCGACGGATACTGTTAAAATGCACTTCTTCAACTAGGGGCAAAATTGTATGAACTCGACGACGTGTTTTTGCTGAAACAAACAAAATTGGTGCATAGGAAAGATACTGAAATTCATTACGAATCATTTTCTCAACTTCCTCTTGTCGATGCTCTTCTTTATCAACAACATCCCACTTATTATAAATAATTATAATAGGTTTGCCTGCATCATGAGCTAAACCAGCGACATTTTTATCTTGAGCAATGATCCCCTTCTCCCCATCAAGTACAAATAAAACAACATCCGCACGGTCAATCGCACCCAATGCGCGCAAGACAGAGTACTTTTCGACGTCCTCATAAACTTTTCCGCGTTTTCGAATACCGGCAGTATCGACGATGACATAGTCTTGCTTTTCAAATCGAAACGGCGTATCAATTGCATCACGAGTTGTCCCTTCTACATCAGAAACAATAACTCTTTCTTGATTTAATACACTATTAACAAGGGATGATTTACCAACGTTTGGCATTCCGATAACTGCAAATGTTAGTGCAGAATCATATTCTTTAGGGCCTTGTTCAGGTAAGTTTTGAATTATCCAATCCAAAACATCACCAGTACCAATACCATGCGCTGTACTCACTGGAAACGGTTCACCATAACCTAAAGAGTAAAATTCATAAATATTATTAACCAAGTGTTGATCATCGACCTTATTCGCCACTAATAATATTTTTTTATTACTTTGACGTAATAGACGTGCAATATGTTCATCATCACGTGTCATACCTTCAAGAGCACTTACTACAAATAAGATAACATCTGCTTCATCAAGCGCAAGTTCAACTTGCATTTGAATTTCTTCGTCAAACGCTTGTCCTTCCATTTGTAATCCACCCGTGTCTATTAAACGCAAGTTTTTGGTCAACCACGATGCTTTTCCGTAAATTCTATCACGAGTAACACCAGGTTCATCATGAACGATTGACTTTCGTTCACCGATTATACGATTAAATAAGGAAGATTTTCCAACGTTGGGTCTTCCTACAATTGCTACAATTCCATCGATCATTTTATATTCCTACTTTCCAACTGATTAATGACTAAATCAATTACTTCATTAACACTTAAGAATGTAGTATCAATTTCAAATGCATCATCAACTTTAATTAATGGCGAATTATCGCGATTCATGTCACGATAATCTCGAGCTATTAAATCTTCTAAAATATCATCAAACTCAACACTTAAACCTTGTTCAAGAAACTGCTTATAACGACGTTCAGCACGAACTGTCACATCCGCAGTTTGATAAATTTTTAGTTCCGCATCAGGTAGTACAACAGAAGTAATGTCTCTACCGTCCATTACGAAGCCTTTTTCATTGGCCATTTCCTGTTGTTTTTTAACAAGTATTTCTCGAACATCTGAATGTTGGGAAACAATCGATGCTGCTTGAGATATTTTATCATGACGTATTTTTTCAGAAACATCTTCACCATTTAAAAATACATTTCCATTCACATCAAAGGAGATCGCACTCGATTCAGCAACCTTAGTACAATAATGTTCATTATCTAATGAAACACCCTCCCGCAAACATGCAAAAGCAATGGTTCTATACATTGCTCCTGTATCAATATGAATTAGATTTAAACGCTTTGCTAATCCCTTAGCAATACTACTTTTCCCAGAAGCACTGGGACCATCTATTGCAATATTAAACATAATTTCACCTTCTAAACTGTGGTAGTTGTGCAACAAGCAATAATGCAACAACAATGATTGCAAACAACAATAACGATAATACCACATGTAACAACTGATTTGTACGAGCCGTTGTATTACTCATTTTATCTAAATCTTTTTCTAAATCAATGACTTTGTGTTGAAGTGTTTGAGTTTGTTCTAAAAAGTTTTGATGATCAATTTTAGGATAATTTTGTTCCTTTAGATCAACGTCACTCTCCTCAACATGCACCTCATCAAGATTTTCTTCAACCGTTTCATCAGTTGCTTCCTCACTTAACGCTTGGTCACGTTCATCTTGATTAGCCATCCCTAAAACAGCCATGGCAATAGTTTCATCATCTAAAGATTCTTGAGGCTCATCTTGTAAAACTTGTTGACCAAAGACGAGCGTATCATCTTGAAAGTCATCCAATGGTTTTTCCACGGGCTCATCTTCAATTTGAGATGCCAAAACCTTTTCTTCTTTGGTATGGTCGTTCATCAACTCACGTGCAAGTTGTCCTAATTCTTCACCATCATAAACTTCCTGATTTAATTTTTGAGGGCGCTCTTGATAAACTTGTTTTTCTTCTTGCAAGTTACGTTTTTTATAAGGACGATCGAGTTGTTCTTGTAAATCACTCAAGATATTCGCTTGTGTGTCACTGACATCACGATAGCCTTTCTTAACGTTGTATTCTTTAACTTCAGCTAAAAAGTCTTTTAAATAATGATTTTCAAACGTATCAACAAGTTCATCAGCTTTTTGTTCTTTTTCAAAGTCTTGCTCTACATTTTTTCTAGCACGACTAGGGATATCACTCATTGTTTGTGTTGATGTTTGAACACGCTCAAATTGATCGTCAATATCGTTTAAACGGTTTGCGAAATGAGATAAATCTGAGTTTTCTACACTGCTTTCAGCATCAGAAGCTATTTCTTGATGCAAATTGGAATATTTTTTTACACGAGATTTCATATGTATATTCACCCCTTATTATCTATTATACCATAAGGCTATTGATGAATTCTATCTAAATAAGGTCGAGATAGAATGAAGACTAAATATAGAATACTTCCTTTAACAATATTAAAGGGTAAAAATACAGTTAACAACATTTTTAAACTCTCTTCATTTGCCATTCCGTACATTGGGAATGAAACATAATAATTAAATAAATGGATACCTATCAACGCAATCAGTAACCCTGTAAATAAAATAATAAAATTCTTTTTAGAATCATGGGTCTTGATTTTAGAAACGGGATACATTAATAAAACTGCAAAAACAAAATTCACCATTTCTCCAACAAAGGTACCATCACTTGATAGAAACAAAACATGCATAATATTCTTGATCAGCGCAACCATCAGACCTGGAATCGGCCCCATTGTGTATGCTGCAATTAATACAGGATAATCACTTAAATCAACTTTTAAAGGAATTCCTGGTAAAACTCTAAATGCAAAAGCAAAAAAGATAATTGAAATTGCACTCAGTAAAGCGATTTGAACCATTTGACGTGTATTATTTTTCATTGTGTCCTCCTTTGAATGATAATAATATCAACATCAAGGCACATGAAAAAAATTACTTCTTCCATCCAGACTTTACTGTCGCTACTGGAATCTAACCAGTTCCACCACATTGTGGGTTGCGGAGTGTACCGCCGGTCGGGAATCTCACCCTGCCCTGAAGTATTACGTATTAATTATACATGATATGAATTATAAGTTAAGCGATATACATAAAAAAAACGCTAAGATTAGCGTTTTTGTTCACGTCCTGCATATTTACCATCTGTTGTATTGACAATAACAATTTGTCCTTGCTCAATAAACAAAGGCACACGAATGTCAAAACCAGTTTCTAATTTAGCGTTTTTCTGAGCATTTGTAGCTGTATCACCTTTAACAGCAGGTTCAGCTTCAGTAACTTCGAGTGAAATTTTCTCTGGTAAATTTACCCCTAAAACTTCTGATTCATAGAAAACAACGGTAACAATACTGTTTTCTTTCATAAAGTTTAATTCCCACTCTAATTGACTTTTTGGAATTTCAATTTGTTCATAGCTTTCTTCATCCATGAATACAATTGCTTCTCCTGCATCGTACAAGAACTGCATGTCTCGTTTATCAATATGAGCTGGTTGTAATTTATCGCCACCAATAAATGTTAATTCAACGACACTACCTGTGCGCATGTTTTTTACCTTAGCTTTGATAATCATTTGGCGTTGCGCAGTTTTATTTTGGGATGTATCGAGCACTTGATATAAGTTACCTTCGTGCAAAATCGACATACCCGAACGTAAATCATTTGATTGAATCATAATCATTCCTCCATTTTAAAACTTCCGTCTTCTATTATATCATATTCACGGATACTAAGTGAATTGCCTTCATGAATAATTTTTAAATGGTTTTCATGAACCTCGAAATGGGCACGTTTGTAATACAATCCTTTTTTTATACCACTTCTCACCATATTAAAGATTGCATTTTCAGTTTCAAGACGATGGTGTATCTTTTCAATGTTCTGGTGAGTCTTGTAGATATTGTGATGCGTTTCTAGTACGAAAGTAAACCAAAGAAAAAAGAAAATTAAAAAACTAAGGGAAAAAAGTGTTATAGAACCATTATTCTGTTTCAATATCAACCACCTCTTCAATACCGTTGTAATGATAAAAAATTGAACAATAACCATTGCCATCTTCAAAATAAACATCATTAACATCAAACATTAATATTTCATAGCCAGGAGTCTTAATGATTCGATCTCGATCTTCTTTGATTTCATACTCTTTCTTATCGTATGTATAAAGTAGACGTTCTGAACAGTCGGTAATCTTTGCGCGTGATAACAATTGGTACAACTGTACTTTAAAAAGGTCGTTTTGAGATAATTTAGGAAATTGGTAGTTAACCATAAAACCCAGAATCGCACTTATCAACACAAATATAAGCGGCAACAATAAACACGTTAAAAGAACTTCGATTAAAGTGAATCCTGATTTTTTCATTTTGATAATAAGGCCAATCCATGGATAAGTTCAACACAGATAAATAGAATCAACAATGAAATCAAAACTCCAATAAGTCCATAACCTTTATTCATAAAAACGTCCAAACCCTAATTGAAATTTTAATGTTTTATGATTGAAATCCTGGGTACACGCGTGGTTTATGTTACCGTTATGATTAAAGGATATGCGTTCGTTAATTCTTTTCGTTATTTGATGGCGCATGGCAAGTGATTGTTGATATAAAATCTGAGATTCATGGAATGGGTTTAAATCGATTGGGTAAATTAGCATCACCGTGCTCAATATAGACACAATGCTTAACACTATTATCATCTCTAAAAGAGTATAGCCATCATTGTGCTTGACCATTCACAACACTGATCCCTTTTCCATCGTGACATTTTGCTTGTCGTTCTCGTATAAATCCTGCTTCAATTAATTGTTGAACTGAACTTGGAATCTCATCGTATTTCAATTTGTATTGTAAAATCGCTGCATCAACAACCTTTTTTTGTGCGTTGCATCCTTTATCATTCACAACGGTCATGGTTGATTGGATGTTTGGGATAGTTAAAAGAAATAAAACAACGATAACAGACATGACTAAAATCATTTCCATCATGGTAAAAGCTTCACCTACAAAGTCTGTAATATTTGCAGGGGTAAATAAATGCTTTGATAATATATGCTTATGAGTGCGATAATCCAAAATATTATAACTCCTTTCAAGAATAGAATGCATCGGCTGAATTTTTTATTTAAAACAACGATGGTTGTATCTAAGTATTTTTCTAAATTTTGTATGAGTTCTTTTTTAGTATTTGATTGTTCAATGGTATAACGAAGAAAATCATCAAGATACTCAATATCCCATGGTTTTCCTTTCAAATAAGAATGTTCTAACTGTGAATTTAACCACTGTGCAGGAAGCGGAATTGCCATCATTGATAAGACTTGATATATGGTTGTACTGTCTAAACCGCTGCGATAAAGACTTAAATAATAGAGCGTGAAGGTAAATGACCAATAGCTCTTAACCGATTGATATAGCTTAGTCTTATGAAAGCGTATGTAGAGCATAACCCTTAAATCCTTTGCCTTTGAAATATAAATAAGACAGCCTAATATCACCGTGATGAACACTAAATTAAGTATGTGAAGGTTCGCTCGACAGTTGAGTCTTGTGACCATGAAAGAACCATTAATGTCTTGTCCTAATATATCGAGGACTTTTGGAAAAAAACTTAGCTTATAAACTAAAATTAAAAGCAAATATGCAAACAGCAAAAGACTGGGATAAAGCCCCTTAAGTAAATATTCTTTTTGAAGCTTTTCATGAAATGATTGCTTCCACTGATAAAAGTGTAAAAGCGTTAAAGCATCAAGAACCTTGAGTAAATCTTCACTTTGTTGATTGATGCTCAAGAGATAATCTGTTAAATTCTCAACATTTAATTTCAATCGATTGCAAATATGTCTAAAAGGATAGCCGGTATTAACATAAAGGCAAACTCTAGATAAAACCTTTTGATTGTAGTTTTTGTTTAATTTCTTTTTGACGATAGACTTTAAAGTCAACAATAACCTCCCCTTTTTGATTTATTGTAAGTGTTTGAAATACAATGGCTTGGAGTACATGTTCTATTTCATAGGGCTTTGCTCCTAAATCGAGTAAACGCGCAATTGTCTGCTCAATTGATCCGCTATGAAGTGTCGTTGTTACCATGTGACCTGATAATCCAGCTCGGATGAGTGAACCTAATTCATGACTTGAACGAACTTCACCCAAACTAATCACATCAGGATCATGCCTTAGTAATTGGCTGACAATTTCGTCAATACTCAAACTTTGTGTTTGTAGGTCAATTTGAGTAAGTTGTTCATCGACTATTTCAATTGGGTTTTCAATGATATAACACTGTTTCTCTTTTAGGGATTTTAAAAAATAGAATTGAGTTGTCGATTTACCACTGCCAGTAATACCACAAAATAAAATAATACCGTGTTGAATTTTCTGAAGTGTTTGCATCGTTAACTGCCCTTTTGTTAAACTCTCAAAAGAATCGAAGTGTTTTAGATTCAAAATCCTTAGTACAGCTGATTTTCGATAATAGCTTTCTAGCAATGCAAAACGACAAAAATATACATGATTGTCATGATAGTATTCAAAGACGCCTGTTTGTGGTTTTTCATTAATGTTTAAATCAAGCTTACTTTTGAATTTTAAAAAGTCAAATACTTTCAAACCCCACTCATTTGTATCCCCTTCTATACGTTTCTTGTGTCGACGAAGTGTTACGGTTTGCTTTGATTTAGAAAAATTAAAATGACAATCACTAATTTTTTGCTTAATCATATGATTTAGTAATTCATTAAATTGAATATGTGTATGTTTCATGATTTAAAGTATGGTCACTTCTTCTAAATTCCTAAAAAAAAGACCACACACGGTGATCTTTACTTGATAAATTGTTTGACATAAGGATTATTTAAACGCTCAAAACCATACTCTGTCTTGGGTCCATGTCCAGGATATAAAATAATCGATTTATCTTTATATTTTTCATCGAATTTTTTAACGGAAGCAATCATTGTGTTCATGTCCCCACTTGGTAAATCACATCGGCCAATTGAACCTGCAAAAATAAAGTCACCATCAAAAATCTTTTTATCAAATCTGTAAGACATTGAATGGGCTGTATGACCAGTTGTCATCATTGCTTCAAAGTTAAATGGTCCAATTGAATGGTTTCCAACTACCATTTTCTTAGCCTTCGTTTCTAATGCAACACGATCAGGCGTCATGGTTGAAAGATTTAGTTCAGGGTTTGCAAGAAAATCGTGTTCATGTTCGTTTAAATAAACATCACAATTATATGTTTCACAAATCACATCTACTGCCGAAATGTGATCAAAATGTGCATGGGTTAGTAATACGGCTAAAACGTTTTTATTCCCAATCGCTTTGAGTAAAGTATCACTATTATTGCCAGGATCAAGGCAAGGATCAATGACAATCATCTTCTCTTGAATACTAAGCAAATAAGTATTACTGCCCGCATAGCCCATACTTAAGGTTTCTATTTTCATAGTTTAGATATTAAAAATAAGCCATGGGCTTATTTTTTTTCTTTATGAAGCGTATGTTTACGATCTTTTGGACAGTATTTTGTAACTTCCATACGTTCTTGATGAATTGATTTATTACGACTTGTGTGGTAGTTTTCCATTCCACATTCTGTACATTTTAAAATAGCTTGTGCTCTCATGTCTTACCTCCATTTGTTCATTTTCTAATTTGCTTAAACATTATAACACAGATTATCTAGAATTCATATAGTTATCCATAACTTTCTTCGTTGCTACAGAGCAAAGGTTCGTCAGTGCTCCACCTCCACTTTCAAGATAAGTATAGGGCGCAATACAACTTACAGCAATCTCAGGATTATCAAATGGTGCAAAAGCGACAAATGTATTATGACGGACAACGCCATTATACTCAGCAAGGTAATCTTGTGCCGTTCCTGTTTTTGCACCAGAGGTATAAGATGCAGACATAATAGGTCCACAGTTTCCTGTGATAACACAACGTCTCATTCCTTCTCGTACTCTTTGTGTCGCTTCTTCATTTTCTAAGGTATTCAAAATCTCAACTTGATTTTCATAAACAACCGACTGGTTATCGCGTGATACAGCTTCACGAACAAGCCTTGGTTTTAAACGATATCCACCATTCGCAAGGGTTGCGATATATTGGTTTAATTGCATTGCATTGTAGTTATCAAATTGGCCAATTGAAAAATCTAAAAGTGATCCCGCTTGTTCAGTCGAACCTTTAAAAGCAAGTTCTTCTCTAGGATAGTCAATTTGTGTTTTAACACCCAATCCAAATTGACTATAGTAATTTCTCATGAGTTGATAAGTATCATCAGGATTTTCAATTCTCAATGGCGCATTGGGGACATAACGATAGCCTCCTAGACGCATTGCAACCTCAAACATATAAATATTACTTGATAATTGTAATGATTTTATGTCATCAACAGGACCTAAGTTCATAAAAGAGTGTCGGGGTGGTGTTCCGGCGATATACATAGGTGTATCATTAATGATTTCGCCTTGTTTCATAACCCCTTGATCAAGCCCCATATAAACTGTAGCGCCTTTGATGGTAGATCCTAATGGAAAACCATCAAGCATGAGTGTTTGGGGATCATTATAGTATTTCCCTTTATCATCACGTTTCATTGCCGCTAACCCTAAGACATCTCCTGTCCTTGGATCACTTACAACCATCTGCATCTCTTTAAACGGCTTTCTACGTGGGTCGTTTTTAACCGACTCCATTGTTTCCTGGAGTACTTTTTCAATGTCTTGTTGTAGCTTAAAATCAAGACTCATGTTTAAATCATACCCTTTACGGCCTTCTTTGATCATATTTAATTGACGATCACTACCGTCGATTGAGTAATGACTCTTCACACCTGATAATAAGTCTTCATATTGGTATTCCAAACCATAACTTCCAACTTTATCGTTTAGTTGATATCCGTCTGCTAAATAGTAATCTAGTTTTTCAGATGAAATATCACTGACGTTTCCAATCAGTGAAGAAAGACCGATTTTCTTATTGTGTTCGCGCTCCCAGTTGGTAATAAAAGAGAAGCCTGGAAATAAATCTTTGTTTTCAGATAAATATGCAATATCTTTCTCTGTTGCTTCTTCCAAAACAATCGCTGACTGAGATGCTGTTGATGTTCCCATTGCATAGAATATTTTAAAGGTTTTTCGATCATTCTCTGACAAAGAATCCATCATTTCTTTGGTTATTCGTGATTGTTTCAAATAATCAATGTCTTTTTCTGAGAGTTTGTTATCTTTATACTCTTCAACTTCTTTATCCGTAATTAATGATTTTCCGTTTTCATTCAAATAAAGCCAAAGATTTTTTAAATCCCCTTCTGTTAAATCGTCCTCAACTTTGAAACTTTTAACAATGTTTTGAGCAACTTTCCAACGTTCTTCAGCATCAACACCGCTAGGAGGATAGTATGTAATAGAATTAATAGGTTTATTTGAAACGAGGACCTCACCGTTACGGTCAAAAAACTCGCCTCGCATCGTCGCCATACCAATACTTGGGATGTGAGATTTTTCCAACAAATCAATGTAATGATCGGCATCGACAATTTGAATTTGATAAAGTCGATAGACCAGAACACTGGCCAAACCAACGAGAACCATCATAAAAATCTTGAGTCGAATATCAATTGTTTTCTTAAGACTCTGTTCTTTTTTTAAATGTTCACTGCTTCCGTCGTAGTTGGTGACATCAGTTTTTTTGAATAAATTCTTCATGCCCATACTCCTTATACATCAAATTCGCGTTGTTTTTGTTTGGCTCTCTCTTTTTTCTGTTTACGGATATCTTCTCTAATTTTTGCGCGTCGATTTTGACTTTGAATTCTTTGAATTTCTTGTTGTCGTTTCTTTTTATAGCCTGGTTTTACTTTTTTGTTTTTTCTATTTAAAATTTTCACAACTTCAGGATCAACGGATTTTTGACGAGTTCTTGTGTGGATAAATGGTCGTGCATCAACAAGCCCATCCTCAGTAACGCGTTTATATTCAAAGTGAATCCCTTCCTTCATCAAACGACGAATTGCTGACTCATCTTTGTCAGAAACTAGACTTATCGCATAACCTTGCCTTCCAGAACGCCCTGTACGACCTGAACGGTGTGTATAAAACGACAAATCATGACTTGGCAACCCTATGTTTATGACATGAGAAATTTCAGGTAAATCGATCCCTCTCGCCGCTAAATCAGATGCTACAATGAATTCAACTTTAGAGTTCTTGATTTCACGCAACACTTGTTTACGACGACGGTCTTGAAGTCCACCATGAATTTCAACACAATTAATGCCGTATTCTTGAAGGAAACGAGCGATTTCTTGCGCTTGATCTTTGGTATTAACAAATATAATTCCTAATAATGGATTAATACTTGTTATCAAATTCAACAATTCTTCGTGAATGTCACGGTGGCGATGATTAATTAAAATATGGTCGATCTGAGGCTTCATCATTTCATCTTTTTCCACCGTAATTTCAAGATGATTTCGTAAATAACGTTTAATGAAACTTCGTAAACCATGAGGTAGAGTTGCTGAAAAAAGGTACAGATTGGTATCATTTTTAAAATGATTTGCGATGCTATTAACATCTTCAATGAACCCATAATCGAGCATCATATCCATCTCATCTAAAATTAACAATTGAACATAATCCAAGCGGATCAGTTTCATTGATAATATATCTAAGAATTTACCAGGCGTACTAATGATAATATGGGGTTGTTTTTCTAATTTTGTTTGAAGACGATTGTTATCCATCCCACCTATCGCTAGATCAATGGTTAGCGCATCGTCAACTTTCTGCATATCTTTTGCAAAATCATAAATCTGCATTGCTAACTCACGTGTTGGCGCAAGAATGATAGCTTGAGTTTGCTTCAATTCGAGGTCAATACGCTCTCCAATTGCAAAAAGGAAAGCATGGGTCTTTCCTGTTCCAGTATCTGATCGTACCACCATGTCTCGTTTCAGTGTTACTTTCTCCAAAACTTCTTCTTGAACTTTTGTTAACTTAACAAAATTCATTGTTTTTCTAAATTGTTGATTAAATTCATTCATAATTACACCTCTTTAAGTACTTTTTTATTATATCATATTCGTGTTTGACTTCTTTATTAAATTGTGTGATAGTTTGGAGATGTTTTTGCCTTTGATTAAGATAGTCGAGATAAAGCGGCTCTTTTTTTTCAGTCAAAACGGGTCCTAATACCAAACTCTCCTCAGATAATCCGCCACAATTATCTTTGATTGCTTTGATAAATGTATAGTACTTACCATTATCTTCGATAAACACTTCGTCTATGATGTCGAAATTATGACGATTCAAAAACTTTCTCAATAGAAATAATTTTGAATTGGCTTGTATAATCAAAGTATCATTCGCTTTGAAGTCATACGCCTGAATAATATCTCGAATCGTTTCGCCACCCATGCCTGCCATAACAAAGCAATTAGCATCATTATCAAACGATTTTAAACCATCACTCAAGATTAAATGAACTTTATCACTGTACATTGGATAGGCCTTCAAATTTTGTGCTGCAGATTCTAATGGTTCTTTGGCAATATCCAAACCATATGCAAACTGTATTTTTTCTTCTTCTAATAGATGCAGCATCAACAACCCATGATCAGTCCCAATATCAACCAAAACAGAGCCATCGGGTACGAGTGCTCCGATGGCTTGCAGTCTATTTGAAATCTTTATCATTGTTTGTCCATAAAATCACGTAAACGTTTTGAACGTGTTGGATGTTTTAATTTGCGAAGGGCTTTCGCTTCGATCTGACGGATACGCTCACGCGTAACATCAAACTCACGTCCAACTTCTTCTAACGTTCTAGTGCGGCCATCTTCAAGTCCAAAACGTAAACGCAAGACTTTTTCTTCGCGTTCAGTTAGACCCTCAAGAACCATATCGATTTCTTGTTTTAAAAGTTCATTATTTGCGAAATCACTCGGTGATAAAGCTTCTTTATCTTCAATGAAATCACCAAGGTGTGAATCATCTTCTTCACCAATCGGCGTTTCTAATGACACTGGATCCAATGCGATTTTTTGAATTTCAAGTACTTTTTCAGGTGTCATATTTTCCATTTCAGCTGCAATTTCTTCAGGTGTTGGTTCACGCCCTAAGGTTTGAACTAATGAACGTTGGATACGGGTTAACTTATTAATCGTCTCAACCATGTGCACTGGAATACGAATTGTACGGGCTTGGTCAGCAATTGCGCGTGTAATTGCTTGACGAATCCACCAAGTTGCATAGGTTGAAAATTTAAATCCTTTTGTATAATCAAATTTCTCGACAGCTTTTACTAATCCCATATTTCCTTCTTGAATTAAATCCAAGAATAACATCCCACGACCAACATATTTTTTTGCAATGGATACAACTAATCGAAGGTTTGCTGAAATCAAAATCCTACGAGCTTCAGCACCATCATAATAAGTTGTGATACAGTTTTGTAAATAATTAAAGTTATTCTCATCATCTTGGAATAAATCTGTTAATTCACCAAATATATCTTCAATTTCTCGTTCAGCGAACTCTTCCTCGGTCATATCTTCCAAGACATGTTCTTTATAGAGATTATAAACTAATTCCTTAGCTTGTTCCCCTTCTTGATAACGACGAGCAATTTCTGGTTCATCTTTTGCATCTAGTAGATTAACACGACCAATTTCTTTCAAATACATTTTCACAGGATCATTAATTCTAACGAGATGAGCACTTGTTAATTCATTTTCATAAGAAGATAAATCAACCTTGTTCTCTGAATCATCAAATGGAATTTCTCCATCTTCAACTAAGAATTCATCACCGACGTCTTCGACATCGTCTACAGGTTCCTCATCAATCACCCCATCATCACTTATAATAATGTCATTATCGCTAAACCACTCAAATAAAGCTTCTGAGTCATCATCGGATAAACGAAGATGTTTAATCCCTTTTTCAATCTCCTCATTTGTTAAATACTGCTTATCATTAAATTCTTTTAAGAAATTTTCTTTTACTTCATCCAAAGTAAGGACTTTTTTACGTGTCATTTATTCTCTCCTTCTCTTTTCTTTAGGATTGCTTTTACAAGTATTTCAGCTTTATTACCAATATCAAACTGGTTGATAGAATCTTGTTTTAATTGATCCATTCCCATATTATCGAGCCTACGTTTTATTATTCTAATGTTTTCATCAAAAACTTTTTGATCAAAATCACTCGGTATTGTACTGGCTTCAATATGAAAGAGTAGATCTCTAACTTCTTCATCCATTGATTTGGATAATAAATCTGCAGCCTGAATTTGGCTTTCTATACGATATGCATCAAGAATCAGTAGCCCTAGATTTTGAGCTGAATCATCAATAAAGAAACCCAAGGCATCGCGATATCGATAGGCCGCTTCCTTAGATCCGAGCATCTGTTTCAACAACGTCTGTTCAGGAATTGTCGCACTGATTCGACGTTGTTTATGCGTTTGAACAACGCTAATTTTTCGTTCTTGTTTTTGTTGCTTGTTATGGAGCATACCTGATAAAATGCTAACATCTAAATTGGTTTTATCTGCGATGAGATTCATATAATAATCTTGAGCTAAGTGATCTTCATGTTTTAATTCTTCTAAAACAAATTCAGCGACTTTCTTTTTATTTTCAAAAGAATTTAAACCATAGGTCCCAATGGCGTAGTACATAACATAATCTAGCCAAGCAATCTTATTTTCAAGACCATCACTTATCGCAGATTGACCATGTTCTCTAAGTAAATCATCAGGATCCAATCCACTGTCATTATACCATATATGCACTTCACAGTGCATTCTTTTGAATTTCTTACCAATCGCAAATGTCGCCGCTTGACCCGCTCCATCACCATCAAAGGCTAAAATAACCGATTTATTCAGTTGAGAGACCTCTTGAATCTGTTGGTCTGTGCCAGCGACACCAAGCAACGAAACAACATTATCATGTCCAGCGATTGTGAAAGCAAATACATCCGTTACCCCTTCACAAACAATAATTGATTGTTGATGGCGAGCAGGATTTTTAGCACGGTGACTATTGTAAACAACCTCACCCTTGACATAAATGGGTGTATTGCTTGTATTAATGTATTTTATCGTTGATTCACGAGCAATCGCTCGTCCAGAATAAGCGACAATTTTTCCATGCTTATTGTGAATTGGAAACATCAAACGATCAAAAAATACATCTCTTAAATCTTCATCCATCCATCGACTTAAGTTCACATCAACAAGATCATCGCTAGTATATGATTTCGCAAGTAAAAACTTACTTAATGAAACCGATGTTAAAGCGACACCAACACCAAAATGTTCAAGAATGTCATCATTATAACCCCGCTCATAAAGAAGATTAAGAGCTTCTTTGCCTTGCTCACTTCTTAATTGATATTGTAAAAAACTTTGTGCTTCTTCCATAATCGTGTAGTATTGTGCAAGTTTAGGGTCGACTTCAGGTGTGCTTCCTTGATATTCCGACAAATCAAGGTTGATTGATTCCCCTACTTTAATCACAGCATCAATAAAATTAATTTTTTCATAGTCTTGAACAAATTGAAAAACATTGCCACCATGGTTACAAACAAAACACTTATAGATTTGCTTATCTTGTGAGACAGACATTGAAGGGTCATTGTCATCATGAAAAGGGCAAACACCCCAATAATTTTTGCCCTTTCGATTTAAAGGAAGATAACGAGAAATAAAATCAACAATGTCAGTCTTATTTCTAATATCTTGAATTAAGGATTCAGGAATCCTTTTCATCTAATCACCCATTAATTTCTTTTCTTATGATTTCTTTTGCTTCTTCTACAGATACACGAACTTGTTCCATTGAATCACGGTATCTTAATGTAACTTGTTGATCTTCTAGTGTATCAAAATCAACTGTAACACAAAATGGTGTTCCGACTTCATCTTGACGACGGTAACGTTTACCTATTGAACCCGTTTCATCATAATCACTGGTGAATTCTTTCATGAATTCGCCCAATATGTCATGCGCTGTATCGCCAAGTTTTTTGGAAAGTGGTAAAACAGCAACCTTAATTGGAGCCACTTTCGGTGAGAATCGCATCACAATTCGTTTACCTTTTTCTAATTCTTCTTCATCATATGCCTCACAAATCAGTGCGAGCATGAGACGTTCAACACCTAAAGAAGGTTCAACACAATACGGAATGTATTTTTCATTTGTTTCAGGATCGTGATACTCCATATTAACTTTGGAATGCTCTTGATGTTGTTTTAGATCAAAATCAGTTCGATCAGCAATTCCCCATAATTCATCAAAGCCCCAAGGGAATTGATATTCTATATCCGCAGTCGCAACAGAATAGTGAGATAACTCTTCCTCATCATGGTCTCTAAACATTAAATTTTCTTTCGATAAACCTAAATCATAGAGGAAATCCATACTAAATTCTTTCCAATAGTTGTACCATTTTAAATCTTCACCCGGCTTAACAAAGAACTCTAATTCCATTTGTTCAAATTCACGGGTTCTAAAAATAAAATTACCTGGTGTAATCTCATTTCTAAATGATTTTCCAATTTGTGCAATTCCAAATGGTAATTTTTTACGCATTGAGCGTTGGACATTACGATAATTCACAAACATCCCTTGTGCTGTTTCTGGTCTTAAGTAAACAGCATTAGCTTTATCTTCAATTACACCTTGAAATGTTTTAAACATTAAGTTGAATTGACGGATATCCGTAAAATCACCAGACCCACAATTTGGACACTTGATTTCTTTTTCTTTAATATAATCTTGCATTGCTTCAATTGACATTGCACCAGCATTAACACTTGCATCAAACGCTTCAATTAATTTATCTGCGCGATGACGAGTTTTACATTGACGACAATCCATCAATGGATCATTAAATGTATCAAGGTGCCCACTTGCTTCCCACACCTTTGGATTCATTAAAATTGCTGATTGAATCCCAACATTATAAGGGTTGCGTGAAACAAATGCATCCCACCATAATCGTTTAACATTTTCTTTTAATTCTACCCCTAAAGGACCAAAGTCCCATGTGTTCGCAAGGCCTCCGTAAATTTCAGATCCCTGATAAACAAAACCACTTACTCTAACATGACTTACAATCGTCTCAAATTCAAACTTTTTCATTCAATCACCTTTCATAACTCTTTCTATTATACACGAGTTTTCAATTTCCAACTATGGATATTTAGATCCGCATAGTATGAAATGTACTGAATTAAACGATTCAACACATTTTCATAGACCTCTTGTGACATTTTTACATCTTTATCAAGCGCTAAACTATATAGAAAGGCTAATTCATCTTTGTCGTCTTTCACTCGACTATGAATTTGACATAGAAAACCAGCATCTCTGATTGAAAAACTATTGATTGCTTTTGAATCACAAATGCTACACCCTGATAAATTCGGTGTTATTCCATGAACCTTCGAAAAATAGTATATCATTTTACATAGTTCTTTCGCTCTATATTTTTCATTGATTATGGCTTCATACCAATCATAAATACCATGAGCATTATCCTGGTGATAGAGTTTAATCACCAACTCACTTAGAATTGAAGCCTCAATCAACCAATCATAATCATCTCTTTGTTTAAAAAAACCTTCGTTTAACTGTCCGCCGACAATTCGATTCAAGCGATTTTCTCGATAATTCATTGTATACGTTACATTTGAAAATTCCAAACCTAATCGAGATTGTTTCGTATTTGCTTTGTAATAACCTGGCAAGACAAGATTCAAGAGACCTAAATCATAAGACAAGAACTTTATCATTGCATCATGTTCTTTATACTCTTGAACACTTAATACATAACCAGTTACCTCATTATTCATCTTCAGGTTCGATGTATCCAAGTTGATTCAACATCTTCGCTTTGTTTCGCCAATCTTTTTCAACTTTAACATGGGTCTCTAAGAATATTGGCATTTGTAATAACGTCTCAAGTTCCTCGCGAGCGTATTGACCAATTTTTCGAATCATTTGGCCTTGCTTACCAATGATAATTCCTTTTTGTGATGGTCTTTCAACCATAATGACCGCTGAGACCACCGTTGTATTTTTTTTGCGTACTATTTTTTCAATGGCAACAGCGACTGAATGGGGAATTTCCTCTTCAGTCAATCGAATCACTTTTTCTCGAATAATTTCTGCCATGATAAATTGCTCTGGATAAGCACTGACTTGATCTTCTGGATAATACATCGGTCCTTCTTCTAAATATTGAAGCGTCACATCAACCAAGGTATCAAGGTTTTTATGATCGCTTGCTGAAATTGGAATGATTTCTTTAAACCCGCGATCTTTTAGTGTTTCAATTCTCAGCAAGAGCTCATCTTGACTCATTTTATCGATTTTGTTGATTATTAGAAAAACGGGAAGCTTAGTACTTTCTAAACGTTTGATGACAAATTCGTCACCTTTACCAATCTCTTCACTTCCATCCATGACATAATAAATGACATCGACCCCTTTAAAGTGAGAAAAAGACGTTTGATTCATTCGATCACCTAAACGATGTTTAGGTTTATGAATTCCTGGTGTATCAATAAAAATCATTTGATCATTTGGCGTTGTCCGTACCGCGATAATTGCATCACGAGTTGTTTGTGGTTTGTCACTAATAATCGCAACTTTTTGTTTTACTAATTGGTTAATAAGGGTTGACTTACCAGCATTGGGTCGGCCAACAATTGATATAAATCCTGATTTAAAGCTCATCTAAGTCCTTCTTTCCAAATTGAAATGGCATCAATTCATTAATTGTTGTATCTTTGCTTTCTTTTTTATTTGATAGATATATGGGGCAATCGCCTGGAATTAACTCACTCAACACTTGACGACATATTCCGCAAGGTCCCGCTAAAATTTTTCCATCCGTTACGATTGCGACGGCTTGAATATCGTTTTGACGATATCCTTGTGAGTAGGCTGCGTAAACTGCAGAACGTTCGGCACAGTTTGTCGCGCCAAACGATGCATTTTCAATGTTTGCACCAATCACGATTGTTCCATCATTTAATAAAAACGCTGATCCAACATGATAATTTGAATACGGTGCATAGGCATTCCCCATCGCTTCAAAAGCTTTTTCTAATAGTTTTTCTTTCATAGTAGTCTCCTTAAAATTATAACTCCTGCAACGATAAGTGCATAAACAGCTGCTAACAGTACTGCAGCTGCCGCCATATCTTTAATCCCTTTGACTTGTAGATCATAACGATTAACAAGCAAGTCACACATATCTTCTAAGGTTGAATTAATAAATTCAGTAATCAATACAATAAAAATTGCAGTTAATACAAAGAGCCATTCTAACCACGATATCTTTATAAAAACAAAAAATATCATTGTAATTGATGCAATGATAAATTGTAAAATGATACTAGGGTCGTTTTTCAACGCTGTTTTTAAGCCTTCAAAAGCATTTGCAAACTTTTGAATTATTTGCGTTATCATAGTCTTTCAGCAATGCCAGAAAGGATTTCGTTTTGAAGTCCAAACATTTCCTTTTCATCATCTGGTGTCATATGGTCATACCCTAGTAAATGAAGATAACCATGTGTCACTAAAAAACAAAATTCTCGGCGAATTGAATGACCATATTCTTCAGCTTGACGAACAACAGCACCTGTTGAAATAAGCAAATCACCAAGATGGGTCAAGCCATCCATTGTTTCACCATCCACAAAACTTAGGACATCTGTTGTTTTGTCAATATCTCGATAATCGCGATTGTAGTTTTGCATTGTTTCATCATCGACCATGACAACATTGACAGAAACTTCCATACTTTGATTGAGGTGACTTAGCGTCTTTTCTAAAATAGTTTTGAGATCTATTTCATAGGCTTCAAACGCTGGCTCAATCTCGTTTATAAAATTTATTTGCATCTTATCACATCCGATATCATTATATCATATCAATTCCCATATTTGAACGAATAAAAAAGAGCAAGGTCTTGCTCTTATCCAAAATCAATATGTTGTCCTTTTACGATATAAATGATTTGTTCACAGATATTTTTTGAGTGGTCCCCTGCTCGTTCAATATTTCGAGCAATTGTCGTTAATTCGAAAGGAAATCCATCATTTTTCTCTGCATTATCTGCTAATAAATGTGTAAATGCTTTAAACTCCATATCCAGATCATCATCTAATGATGCGACTCGATAGGCTTCTTTCACATTTCTTTTCTCCATAACATCCAAAACTTCATCAAAATTATTAAGAAATATATTGGTTAAATTAACAATTTCTTCTCTGAATCGCGGATCCACAGTTTTTGATTTAATAACAAAACGGCCGATATTTTTTGCATAGTCACCAATCCGTTCTAAGTCATTTGCAATTTTTATACCGCCAATCAACATCCGTAAATCTTTTGCAACGGGCTGCATTAAGGTCAATATTTCAATCGCTTGATCATTGATGCTTTCATCAGCATAGTTAATGAAGTCATCTCCTTCAACAACCGCTAACGCTAATTCTTTGTCATCTTTCATGAATGCTTCCATCGCTTTGGCCATGGCGTGTCGAGTTCTAAGGCCCATATCTTGTAATTCTTTGTCAAAGGATTGCATTCTATTTTCTATTCTCATCATTGTGATATCCTCCTATCCGAATCGTCCGGTAATGTAATCTTCAGTACGTTTATCTTTAGGTGTGTGGAATAAGACCTTTGTTTCAGAATACTCAATTAATTCACCTAAAAGAAAGTACGCTGTCATATCACTAATACGTGCAGCTTGTTGCATTGAGTGAGTGACAATAATAATTGTATAATCTTTCTTTAATTCCAAAATTAACTCTTCGATCTTTGCTGTTGCAATTGGATCAAGGGCCGATGTTGGCTCATCCATCAGAATCACTTTAGGTTTAAGGGCAATCGCACGTGCAATACACAGTCTTTGTTGCTGACCACCCGATAAGCGTAGTGCAGATGTATGTAAACGATCCGCCACTTCCTCATACAATGCTGCTGAT
The DNA here is from genome assembly GCF_009828835.1 of Erysipelothrix urinaevulpis. Classification (GTDB taxonomy): domain Bacteria; phylum Bacillota_I; class Bacilli_A; order Erysipelotrichales; family Erysipelotrichaceae; genus Erysipelothrix; species Erysipelothrix urinaevulpis. The sequence continues at coordinate 136,339 of NZ_WTTB01000002.1, read as the reverse complement.
TTTAACGATTCAACAACTGTTTCTTCAATCAACTTTTTATCTTTAATCCCTTGCACACGTAATCCATAAGCAACATTGTCAAAGATGGACATTGGAAATGGGTTGGGATTTTGAAAGACCATTCCAACTTTCGTTCTCAAATCAACAACATCGGTATCTTTCGCATAGATATCACTGCCTTCAAACGTCATTGTTCCTTCAATCTTACAATTTGCTACTAAATCGTTCATTCGATTAAAGCATCGTAAAAATGTTGATTTCCCACAACCAGATGGACCGATAAGCGCTGTCACTTTTTGCTGTTTAATCTCTAAATTTATGTCTTTTAATGCGTGGTTATCACCGTAATATAAATTCAAATCTTCTATTTTAAATGTTTTCATTTCTAATGACCTAACTTTCTTTCTAATCGATTCGAGAAAAACTTAACGCTTAAATTCAGCACTAAGACAATCGCTAAAATAATGATGGATATGGCTGAAGCCAATTCAAAATTTGGTTGTTCTTGACTCATGACTGACCAAATATGAACCGCTAAACTTGTTGCACCTTGTCCGATTTGTGGAGCATCGTTTACAAAGGTTCCCATTGTATAAATTAAAGCAGCTGATTCACCAATTACACGTGATATTGCTAAAAGTACTGCTGATAAAATGCCAGGAAGTGCTGAAGGTAAGATAATTTTAAAGATTGTCTGTGTTTTTGTTGCACCTAAGGATAAAGAAGCCATGCGAAGACCATCTGGTACAACTTTCAAAGACTCTTGAATGGAACGAATAATCACCGGTAACAAAATAACCGACATTGTTAAGGCTCCTAACAAAATGCTTAATCCCTCAATTTTAAATAATGATGTAATGGGATAAAGAACAATGACACCCATTAAACCAAAAATAATACTTGGAACACCTGCCAATAAGTCAATGGAATATTCAATCAATCGAGCAATTTTACCTTTGTTTGAAATTTCATTAAGATAAATTGCCGCAAACATTCCTAACGGTAAGGCAATAAGCAAGGAAATGGCGATTAACATTAGGGTTGCGACTAATGACCCCCATATACCACCTCCTGGCGTTTTATAATAGAGACTTTCAACCGATTGACTTTCTTCAAGTGCATTGACGACATCTTCAGCATTCGATTTATAAATCATACCGATATTTTTTTTGCTTCCATCGTCATTCACTAACGTCATTTTTTCGATTTGGTCCCCTGCTTGAACACGTTGTGTTTTTCCTTTATCAGGACCCGCACTGGCATTAACTGAATGATTGAAAATAGAATCTTCTTCAACCTTAACAATAACAACCTGTTTTTGTTTTTCATGATTAATGAAGTCTTTAACTTCAATTCCGTATTGAGATGAATAAGCATGCCCTTCACTCATATTGTCTGGTGCCGGGAATTCATGAGGACTCTTGGAATCAAAACTAACTAAATAATTTTGTGACCAATAATCATTTCGAATCATATCAAAACTCAAACTGTCTTTTCCTTTCACCACAACAAATGAAAAGATTGCGATCAAAATCAATATTGAAAATGACGAGGCAATATAAGTGATCGCATTATATATAAAGTCTTTAATTTTTCTTTCCTTTGTCATTTTCCTTCATTCCCCACTTTCTTTTTAATAAAATGGATTGCTAGATTTGAAATCAAAATGGTAATCATCAATACAATCCCAACTGAGTATCGAACATCATAATCAACACCACTTGTTTCATTGAGCCCCGACAACATGGTTGAAGTTAGGGTTCGAGTGATATCAAAGGGATGGAAAGAGGGTCCGATTGGTCGGTTCCCAGCGACCATTGAAACCGCAGTTGCCTCACCAAATGCACGGGCTAAACCTAATATTAATCCTGCAAAAATTCCAGACTTTGCAGCGGTTAAAACCACTTTAAAATTTGTTTGTGTTTGAGAAGCACCGAGTGCTAAGCTAGCGTGTTCCAAATCTTGTTTCACTGATTTAATGGCAACAATGCTCAATGAGGTCATTGTTGGTAAGATCATAATTGCCAGCAAAATACTTACGGCCATCACAGAGCGTCCCCCAAAGGTTGAATAATTAAAAGCTGCCGCTAATTTATCAACACCTTGAACAATCACTCCAGATGCAAAGACACCATAGACAACCGAAGGAACTGCAGCCAGTAACTCTATAACGGTTGTTAAAACATTTCGAATTGGTTTCGGTGCAATTTTAACAATAAAAAGTGCGGTAAGAACTGAGACAGGGAACGAGATTAAAATTGCGAAGAATGCCGTGAATAATGTATTAACAACAATAAAAAATACACCGTATTTCCCTTGGTCAGCACGCCATGTTAAGCCGGTTAAAAACTCACCTAAATTCAATCGACCAGGGTATGATGGCATGAAAACTGAGACCCCTCTTTTAATAATGAACACAAAGATAAAAAATATCATTGACGCTGCAATGATTGCCGCCAATGTAAATAAGACATGAAAAAAACTATCATTCAGTTTTTTTCTTTTTTGATAATCCATAATCATTTCCTCCAAGCTTTAAAAGCTTAGCAAAAGCTAAGCTTCAATCATCATTATTTAATATCAGACCATTTGGTTAATTTACCACCGAAGATATCAACGAGTTGTGATGCTGTTAAATTAGTAACTGCTTCATTGTCTTTATGAGCAACAACGACAACCGCATCTTTACTGTATACACCAGTTTTTAATCCAGCATCCACGGTTTCTTCCGCTTTAAATTCTCGAGATGCAAATCCGATATCAATTGTATTGGCACCATCTTTTTCACTACCTAAAGTTCGCTTAAACCCATCACCTGAACCGGTATGATTTGGTTCAAACTTGAAATTTCCTGCCATTGGAATAAATGATGCGACAGCTTCATTGAGTGTTTTTTCAACAGAGGTTGATCCGCCAGTTTTAATAACAATTGCTGAATTATCTTGATCAACGATTGGATGGTTTTTCTTTAATTCATCCCAAGGTGTTCCTGCATCAACATCAACAATTCCACCAGCTGCTAAGACTACTTCACGTCCTTCTTTAGAGTTTTCAATGTAATCGATAAGCGCAAGCACTAAGTCTTCTTTTTCTTGACTACCAAAATCTCCTTGAGCACGTGTTACATATGAAAATGGACGGGCAAGTTGATAGTCTGATTTATTGACTGAATCAATCGTTGCTTCAACCCCTTCGTACTGAAGTGCTTTTAAGTTATTGGCTTCAAAATCAGTTGTTAATGATACATAACCAATTGCATTTTTGTTAGCACCAACTTGTTTGGCCATATCGCCATTACCACTTGTTTCAGCACTTTCATCTGTAAGACTTTCTAAACCAATAATTGATTCAAATGCTTCACGTGTCCCTGATGCGCCATCACGGGTATAAACTTTAATTGTTTCATCGCCACTTCCACCTGCTGGTGAACAAGCAACAAGTAAACCTAAGATTAATAAACTTGAAAAAAGTTTCTTCATTTAAATTCTCCTCCACACAGAACTTACCTTCTGTAGTGCTATCATAAGAGATTTAAATAAAGAAACTAATAATAGAATGTTAAATCTGTGTTAACTTTGTTATAAATGTTGTACCTTTGCCATAAATACTATCAACTTCTAAGCTTCCGTTGTGCGCTTCAATAATTGACTTGGAGATTGCTAAACCTAATCCACTGCCACCTTGTTCACGATTACGATCACTTTCACCTCGATAGAACCTGTCAAAAATATGAGGTAAGAGTTCCTTTTTAATTCCTTTGCCATCATCACTAAAACTAATCGTGACTTCATCACGTTTTTTACTGCAATCAATTTCAATGGTTCCGTTTTTAGCATAATTAATTGAATTGTTAATGAGGTTTAAATACACTTGACTCAACCTAAACTGATCAGCAAAGACGGTGATATCAGAAGGACAATTAATTTTCACTTTAATATTAGCTTGATGAAGTTCTTGTCGACGTTCATAAACTAGGCCGTCAAAGAATTGTCGTAGATTAAAGACTGATTTTTCAAGATAGACTTTATTTGCTTTTAATCTTGATTGTAATAAGAGGTCTTTGACAATAAGATCAAGACGTCCGGTTTCTTTTTCAATTTGCTCCAAGAATTCTTTCAATGTTTCAGGATCATTAAACCCTGGACGGTTGAGAATTTCGGCCATGCCTTTAATAGAAGCAATGGGTGTTCTAAGTTCATGACTTGCATCTGCAATAAAGCGTTTTTGCATTTTTTCGCCTTCAGTCACTCGTGTCACATCTTGGAAAATGAGCATGCAACCTGTATAACGGTTATCGTTGATGATTGGAATTGAATGAACTTGAAAATCTTGACCATGATAACTAAATTGACGAATAAATTGTTTTTCATTTAAAAATGCATCCAACATTATTTGACGTAGCGGCGAATCAATTGAAACATCATAAACATTATCAGGCATGACTTCAATCATTTGTTTAAAATAAACGTTAATAACCTCAAAATCACCGCGTTGATTAATATACACAAGTGGTGATGGGATCGCATCGATGAGTTGCGTTAATTTGCTTGAGGCATCCTCTACCAATCCGTCAGCTTCCTTGCGTTTGGTGTGTAAGGCTTGTTTCGCATCTTTTAATTCTAATTTTATTTTATAATCACGCATAAACCATGACCCCATTGAAAAGACAAGCAACACAAGAATCATGTAGGCGTTTTGGAAATAAATACCTAAGCTTGCAATAATAATGGCAACGACATAAAAAACCTTATTATCCTTTTGCGACATAGCCAACCCCCCTTAACGAGTCTATTTTTATATCAGCGTACTTTAATTTTTGTCTTAATTTGAAGACATGCACATCAACAATACGGGTATCACCGTCATAATCAAAATTCCAAATTTCAGTTAGAATTTGATCTCTTGATAACACAAGATTTAAATTATCCATAAAATACACAAGCAAATCATACTCTTTTTTTGTTAATTCAACTTCAAGCTCATCGACTTCTACTTTATGTTGTTGAGGGAACAAGACAACATTTCCAACGACAACCTTGTCATTGTTTTCTTTGGGCACAACACGTTTTAGGTGAGCATTGATTCTTGCTGTTAATTCTCTAGGAGAAAAGGGTTTACTCAGATAGTCATCCACACCTGCTTCAAACGCTTCTAAAATATCACTTTCTTCATCTTTGGCTGTTAACATCACAATGATCGCCATATTTCCATCATTTCTAAATCGTTCAACAAGTGTAATACCATCATAAACTGGTAACATCCAATCAATAACAATCACATCATAGTCGTTTTCATTAACGTACTCAATCGCTTCGGCACCATCTTTTGCTGAATCGACTTCAAACCCTAGTTGACGTAGATCATATCGAAGTAAACGTCGAATACCGTCCTCATCTTCGATTATTAGAATTTTTCTCATCTTCGATCGCTCCTTTTTCAAACCCTTTTAATATTTTACTGACCAATGGGTGTCTTACAATATCTGATGTTGATAATTGTACAAATGATATTTCTTTAATATCTTTCAAATATCTTTTTGCAATGACTAGGCCTGATTCTTGATTATATGGTAGGTCAATCTGTTGAATATCACCATTCACAATCATTTTAGAGTTCTCACCTAAGCGTGATAAAAACATCATCATTTGTGATTTAGTGGTATTTTGGGCTTCATCTAAAATTACAACGGCATTGTCTAGTGTTCGACCACGCATATAGGCTAAAGGAGCAATTTCTATAATTCCCTTTTCAATATATCGTTCGGTTCTTTCTTGTGACAACAAGTCATCCAATGCGTCATATAACGGTCTTAAATATGGATCCACCTTCTCTTTTAAATCACCGGGTAAAAAACCTAAATTCTCGCCCGCTTCAACGGCAGGTCTTGTTAAAATAATTTTACTAATTTCATTTTTTTTCAAGAGGTCTACAGCATATGCAACCGCTAAAAATGTTTTTCCTGTTCCAGCAGGGCCGATTGCAAAACAAAGATCATGATTTTTGATTTCATCAATCAACATTTTCTGTCCAAATGTCCTTGCTTTAATCGGTTTCCCTGAAAATGTCCGTGTTAAAACATCACTCATCATTTCTAGATAGCGTTCTTCTCGATTTGAGTTGACTGATGCAACTAAATGTGGCAAATCATTTTTTGATAAACGACCATATTGCTTCATACTTTTGTCCATTAATTCAATGACTGATTTGACTTTCTCACCGTTGTGCTCACCTTTAATCAGCAAGGTATTATCTCGGTAACGAATTTCAACGCCATACTTTTCTTCTAAATATAAAAAATTTTCATTGTTAACACCTACTAAATCTTGTAGGTTTGTTTCTAATTGATTGAGTTGAATCATAATCTCTTCCAAACTCATCCCTCCTACCTACTCATAATCATAACGTAATTTATTAAACATGCAAGATTTTGGATAAAAAAAAACAGAGATTTCTCTCTGTTGGTTATAATCGATTAACGACGTTTTTTATTACGAGCTTTTCTCGCTGCTTCCTGTTTTAATTTTTTACGGACGCCTGGTTTTACATAATACTCTCTTTTGCGAGCCTCAGCAAGGGTACCATTTCGCGATACTTGGCGTTTAAATCGACGTAGTGCGTCATCTAAACCTTCGTTATCTTTTAATACGACTTTCGACATGACAAACCTCCCTTCTGATGCAAGCATTATAATTATACCAAAGTAAGACTAAATAGCAAGAAAAAATTTAACATTTCTTCAATTATTTTTCACAATGCTATTTCAACGTAAACACGCTTCCTACGCAAGATTAATAATCTTCCTTAGAACTTAATCCTTCCATGATTGCAACGCCAGATGATGCACCAATGCGTGTCGCACCACGATCAACCATCGTTTGTAAATCTGCAAGTGAACGAACCCCACCTGAAGCTTTTACACCCATATCTAAACCGACAGTTTGTCTCATTAGCGCGACATCTTCTGGTGTTGCCCCACCGCTAGAAAAACCAGTTGATGTTTTAACAAAATCGGCTCCTGCTTCTTTTGAAAGTTCGCAAGCCTTCACGATCTCATCATCTGTTAATAAACACGTTTCAATGATCACCTTTAAAGTTTTCTCACCTGCAACCTGTTTCAATGCCTTAATCTCATGAAGAATCGTCTCATAACGGCCATCTTTTAAATCACTGACATTGATAACCATATCTAATTCATCCGCACCATCAGCGATGGCTTGTTGTGCTTCAAACACTTTAACACTCTCAGTGTTAGCACCCAAAGGAAAGCCAATCACTGTACAAACTAGGACACCACTTCCTTTTAATGCATCTGCTGCCGCTTTAACAAATCCTGGATTAATGCAAACCGACATAAAGTCATAAGTAATTGCTTCCTTACAAAGCTCTTGAATTTGCTCTAAACGTGCATCTTGTTTTAGTAATGTATGATCAATTAATTTATTAATTTTCATTTCATCCTCCTAAGCACCTTACGTGCTGCTTCATCATCGCCCATCCACTCTTCTTTTCCAAATTCACGATAAATGAACTTTTCTTCACCTTTACCAATTAATACAACCGCATCGCCTGACTTGGCCATGGACAATGCCTTTGTAATGGCATCGATCCGAATGGGTACAAATTCATAATTATCTTCTGGCATACCAGAAATAATATCTTGAGTAATATCAATAACTTTTTCGTTACGGTTATCATGTTCTGTTAAAATAACCCAATCACAGTTTTGACTGCTCACTTTTCCCATGATGGGTCTTTTTAAATGGTCACGAGCACCCGCTGCCCCAAAAACTGTGATCAAACGCCCCTCTTTGGGAAGTGTCGAACGAACAAATTGGTAGACTTTTTCCATGCTATCAGGTGCATGACCAAAATCAACATAGACATCAAAGTCTTGACCTTCTTCAATTCGAGTTAAACGACCATCAACATGCTCAATGTCAACAAGTTGTGCAATAATGCTTTCAAGAGCATACCCTTGTCCATGAAGGATTGCAATCACATTTAAACAATTATAAACATTGAACATCGCAACGAAATTAGTCACCACAGGATATTCAATTCCTTTATGAACTAAGATAAATTCCGTCTTATCGGAATAAAGTTCGATATCTTTTGCACGATAATCAGCATCTCCTTGCAGTCCATAGGTCACTGATCGTTGTGCATGTTTATTTAACAATCGTTTTCCATAGGGATCGTCTTGGTTGATGTAAAAGGGTGCATCTTTTTTCAATGAATCAAAGAGAATTTCCTTTGCCGCAAAGTAATCTTCCATTGTTTTGTGATAATCAAGATGATCATGACTCAAGTTTGTAAAACTTGCACTATCAAATTCAATCCCTTCAACACGGCGCAAGGCTAAGCCTTGACTGGATACCTCTAAACACACATCACTCACGCCACTATCAACCATATCTTTTAGATAAGCATTCAATTCCACGATATCAGGTGTGGTCAAACTGGGCGCTAAAACTTTATCCCCATATTCAACCGAAATCGTTCCAATATAACCAGCATTGACACCAAACCTCAATAAAATATTACGAACGGTTTTCATAACGGTACTTTTACCATTAGTCCCTGTTATACCAATCATCGTTAATTTTTGTGAAGGATAATCATAAAAACGATTTGAGACATCATGTAAGGTACTCATCACATCGTTTACTTGATGATAGACTACAGCATCATCCCGATAAATATCATCATGTCGGTGTACAATCGCAACCGCACCATTTTCAATCGCTTGTTGAACAAAACCATGGGCATCATGACTTAAGCCTTCAAGACAAAAGAAAATACTATTGGCTTGTTTTTCTCTAGAATCAAGCATAATAGATTGAATATCACGTGAACTTTCATTGTCTATGAGTTGGTTTAATTTCATAACTTTCCTCTTTTCATCATTTTTAAGTATTTTTTCTTGAGTCGTGGTGCCATTAAATCTTCATCATGCATGATTTGATAAACTGCACCTTGATTGTTTTGTGCAATCTCTTTCGCAACCGCATCAATTTTTTCAGCATCAATCTGACTTTTTACAAAGAGTGGAATCGATTCAACTGATTGGTTGGCATCAAGTTTAAAAAAAGTTTTAATGGTTGAATCAAACAGAACAATCTGATCGTTTGATTCATAGACAAAATGCGCAAAACTCATGTTTGCTTTAAATGGCAAGGTACCATAAGTGGTGATCGGTACTAATTCAGACTCAAAATTTTCATACAGTTTTAAAAATTGCGGTAACTCTAAAATCGCTGTTTCTTGATCATACAAGACATTCATTAAACGATTAAAAAAAGGAATATAAATCCTAGCCCCTTCAAACTCAAACGATTTCAACGATTGTTTTGTTTTGTTTAGGTCTTGACTAATGAAAAAATTCCGTTCATTAAAGGTCATGTTCTCCCACATATCTAAGTGTTCGCGCCTGAATAAATCATAACTTGTTTCAAACTTTTCTTTATTGTAAAGGGAAGTTTGAAACACTTGTAAGCATAAAAGATCAAAAACCTCAGTTTTTTTATACGGTAGTTTGAAACGTTTATTCAAGACCATTAACTCATTAATCTGTTTCTTTGACCATTTTTGTTTATGATACTTTTCCAACTTAATCATTCTATCACCTCAAATAACGATAAGTACGTAACGGCTGTCAAACCAGCTGTTTCTGCTCTCAAAATTGTTGGTAACAAGCTTTTACTTTCAAAGCCCATTGCACAAAAATGATGTCTTTCATCATCTGAAAAACCACCCTCTGGACCAATCAATACACTAACGCTTTCCATCTCTTTTGTTAAGTCATCATAGAGATTCGGATGCTTTCCAATGTCTAAGATGAAATTCGCTTTTTGCATTGCTTGTGTAATCGTATCTTTATCAAGAATTCCAATGACTGGCACTGCTTTTTCGCGATATGATTGTTCAGACGCTTCTTTCGCAATCTCATTAAATCGTTGTAATTTGCGATCTGTTCGTTGGCCAAAATCACGCACAACACCATGATCAGACTTATAGAGATAAATGGCATCAACACCCAACTCACAGGCTTTTTGAATCAGCCATTCTAACCGTTCTGAGCGAATTAGTGATGCAATTAATACTTTGTTTATTTTTTTCTTAGGAAATTGCAGGGTTTCGATCACTTCGAAATTTTGGTATGTATCATCTTTAAACTCGACAACTTGACCCTGTTCTTGCTTATCAACGAGGCGAACACGATCCCCTGGCTTCATTCTCAAAACTTTTTGACACTGATGAATCTGTTCTTTACTCAAGCGTGGATCATCCAGCGACTCAATAAAAAACTGTTGCATTATAACAACCCTTTAGCTGCCAATGTTAACTTCTTAATTTCAAACGGTTTTAACTCACGGTATTGACCAATTTTTAAGTCGTCCATGACCAAAGGCCCAAGAGCAAAACGGTGTAATTTTAGAACTGGTAATTTATAATGTTCAAACATTTTTCGTATTTGTCTGTTTTTACCTTCATATAACGTAATGGTTAACTGTGTTCGTTTTTTAGTTTCATCTTTTTTAACATTCTTTATATCAACACCTTGATATTCAACGCCATCAATGGTTACTCCTTCTTTGAGTTCATTGATGACATCATACGAAATAATCCCATCCAAACTAACTCGGTATTGTTTTTCTAAATCGAAGGAAGGGTGTGTCATGGTATGTGTAAATTCACCATCATTGGTTACAATGAGTGCTCCTGTGGTTTCTTTATCTAATCGACCAACTGGATAGACTCGTTCGGATGTCTTGATATGATCAACAACAGTTTGTCGATCAAAGCCATCTTCTACGGTTGATAAAACACCTTTAGGTTTGTTGATCAAATAATAAACAAATTCTGTCTTTAACTCTATTAATTGTCCATGAATTCTCACTTCATCCTGTGAACCCACTTGAACTCCTTGTTCTTTAATAACGTTGCCATTCACACTAACTTTACCTTGATCAATTAATTCTTCAGCTTTACGTCGTGAGCAGTACCCTGCATGTGCTATGTATTTTTGTAATCTCATTTTATTTTTATTCGAATAGGTCATGTTTTTCATCCATCATTTCTAGTTTAATTTCTGGTAATTCTTTTAATGTCGTGAGTTTAAACACATCCATAAAGGAAGGTGTCACCTCGTATAATTTAGGACGACCCACTGTTTCAGCACGTCCTGTTTCTTTAATTAAGTCCATCGCTTCTAATCGTCGACACATCATATCAGAGTTAACGCCTCTAATATCCTCAATTTCTAGGCGTGTGATCGGTTGTTTGTAAGCAATAATCGCCAACGTCTCTAAAGCAGCTTGAGATAGGTTTCTTGTTTTATTAAATTCAATCATCTCTGCAATTAAATCGTGAAGTTCATGTTTCGTAACCAATTTATAAACTTCACCATAGTCAACAAGTTTTAATCCACGATCATCTGCTTTTAAATGCTGTTGATAATCCAAAATCAACTGTTCAAATGATTCATTATTCAAATCAAGCGCTTTTGTAATTTGTTCAGCATCCAAGCCTTCGTCTCCAAAAGCAAACAAAAGGCCTTCAAGCTTAGCAATACTTTTCATCTGTTAAAAAACCCCTTTCAAGTAGACAATCTCCCCTTGGACACTCATTGCAATCTCATTCATCCGTAACAAATCAAGGATTGCTAAAAAAGTAATAATTAAATGGTGAAGACTTCTCGAGTCGAGTAACAGATTGTCTAAACTAACCGTATAATCAGGGGTAAATCTTATTCGTAAATCATCGATAATATCATCAACTGATAATTCAACTTTTTCAAAAGAAACATCTTGCGGATTGGCTAACCGATAGCGATTAAGCACTTTATCCATTGCTTTCATTAAATCGTAGGGATTGTGTTCAAAGACAACGTGTTGCTTCAAATCACTTTGTATTTCTTTAAATAACGATGTTTCAATCGGTTTTGAAAAACTCTGCATTCGTTCTTCAAAACGATGGGCTAAATCAATACTCACTTCTTTATAACGTTGATATTCAATGAGTCGTTGAACAAGATCTTGTTCATCTTCAACCTCATTCGCATCAAATTCACTTTTATCACGTGGAAGTAATTTTTTTGATTTATATTCAATCAATCCAGCTAACTCACTTAGATATTCAGTGGCAACCTCAAATTTTTGATCTTGGGCTTGATTAATAAAGGCAATGTATTGATCGGCCAATTCAACAATATTCAAGTCAAAAAGATCAAGTTTTTGATCCTTGATAAGGTATAACATTAAGTCCAATGGACCATTAAACTCCTCAATACTAACTTGAAATTTCATTTTTTGTATCTCCCAATTAACAATTATAACACATCTGCAATGAGCTGTGGTTTTTCTCTTTCATCACTTGTTATAATAAAGCACGCTTCAGCATCGTCAACCTCTTTTATTTTTATAGGATTACTGCTTAGTAGTTCACACAAAACATCGCCCTTTTTTACTGAGTCGCCAATTTCTTTTTGAATAATTATACCCGCTTTATAATCAATTGTATCTTCAACTTTTTGTCGTCCAGCACCTAAATGCATGGATACCATCCCCAGTTCAAGAGCATGGATGTCATGAATAAAACCATCTTGCTTTGCAATCACTTGTTTTGCATGGTTGGATTCAATAAATTGATCTAAATCATCAAACATAGTTACATCGCCACCTTGAGCTGCGATCCATTCTAAAAATGTTCGATAAGCATTGCCATTTCGTAAGTTTTCAAGTGCAATTTCATAACCCTGCTCATCAGACGTCGCAAGTCCTGCTTGGCGTAGCATAATACCCGATGCAATTAAACACAGTTCTTCCAATTCTTTAGGACCTTGATTTTTCAAGGTTAAGACAGCTTCGTAAACCTCCAAAGCATTCCCAATTGTTTTCCCAAGGGGTTGATTCATATTACTAATCATTGCGTTCATTTCTAGATCCATACTTTCACCAATTAAGATCATGGATTGGGCCAGTTCTTTGGCTTCGTCCACCGTTTTCATGAAAGCTCCTTCACCATATTTTACATCAAGTAAAATACAGTTTGCACCGCCGGCTAATTTTTTCGACATAATCGATGATGCGATTAACGGAATCGCATTAACCGTTCCAGTGACATCTCGTAAAGAATACAAGACTTTATCTGCGTACACTAAATTACCAGTTTGTCCAACCACAGCAACATTAATATCATTGACTTGATCAATAAATGCTTGACTTTCAAGATTAATGTTAAAGTTTGGAATGGATTCGAGTTTATCAAGTGTCCCACCTGTATGACCTAGGCCACGACCACTCATCTTAGCAACCTTTGCACCACATGCGGCAACCAAAGGCGATAGAATCATCGTTGTTTTATCACCGACACCACCTGTTGAGTGTTTATCAACTTTTTTACCAACAATATCATCTAAATTAATGATATCACCGCTATGCAACATACTTTTGGTTAAGGCATTGGTTTCATCTTGTGTCATACCATTAAGCACAATCGCCATTAATAAAGCAGATGTTTGATAGTCAGGAATTGATGAGTCTGTGACCCCCTCAATCCAAAATTGTATTTCATCAGAACTTAAGTTTTGATTGTCTCGTTTTTTTTCAATAATTTCTACAATGTTCATTCTTTCTCTTCCTTTCTACTATAGTATTCAACCGCAAATGTCTCATGTTCAACAACCTTATCTAAACTAAAACCATCAAGCCACGATGCAGGAAAATATGTATCCCCATCACTTTCATCATTGATTCTCGATAAAATAATTGTTTGAACATAGGGTAACGCTAATCGGTAGATTTCCGCACCCCCTGCAACATAATAAACTTGCTCGTCATCTTCATGTTCTTTTAAAAACGTTGAAATATCAGCAATTCTATTCTCAATAAGTGGATTTCTACTCACCGCATAAATTGAACGCTTATCTAGTTTTTTAGGCAAACCTTCAAGTGTTTTTCTTCCCATAATTAATGTTTGATTTAAGGTCGTTTTTCTAAAATGACTTAAATCTTCAGGATTATGCCAAGGCATACTGCCATCTTTCCCAATGACATTCTTTTTATTGACAGCCACAATTATTTTAAACATTACACACTGACCTTCGCTTTAATCGTCGGGTGTGACTTGTAATCAATCAACTCTATATCTTCATAACGGTAATCTTCGATGTTAGCATATGTTTTTTTGATATTGATAATAGGCAGTTCAAAACATGTTCGGCTAAGTTGCTCATGAACTTGTTCTAGGTGGTCCTTGTAAATATGAACATCCCCAAAACTATGCACAAATTCACCAACCCCTAAACCACAGACATCCGCAACTAAATGAGTTAAAAGAGCATAGGACGCTATATTAAACGGAACGCCTAAAAACACATCGGCTGAGCGTTGATAGAGCTGCAAACTCAGTTTATTATCAGGACTAACATAGAATTGCATAAACGCATGACATGGTGGTAATGCCATATTGGGCACATCAACAGGATTCCAAGCGCTCACAATATGACGACGTGAATAAGGATTGGATTTAATTTGATCAATAACCTCTTGCAATTGATCCACCCCATTAAAATCACGCCATTGTTTACCATAAACCGGACCAAGATCACCATGTTTCAAAGCAAACACTTCATCATTCTTAATTTTCTCAACAAATTCGTCCAGTGTTTCGCCTTTATAATCCGTGCTTTTCTGATACGTTTGATAAGGCCATTCATTCCATATTCTAACATTATTAAGAACTAAAGGACGAATGTTAGTATCTCCGCTTATAAACCAAAGCAGCTCTTTTGCGACTGCTGGAAAGTAAACTTTTTTAGTTGTTAAAAGCGGAAATCCTTCTTCTAAATTAAAACGAAGTTGATATCCAAAGGTACTAATGGTTCCTGTTCCAGTTCGATCATCTTTATCTTGACCATGGTCTAAGACATATTGACACATTTCTAAATAGTTTTTCATTTTCTCACCTATGTTTATTATACTAAAGAAAGCGCTACTTGAGTAGCGCTTTTCTAGATTAGTTTAAATTGTTCGGCAAGGATAATATTTTCACCCTTCGATACGTCAATTCTGCCTTGAATTAAAGCATATGATCCAACCACATTTGCATTTGTAACCAGTGACTTTAAGCCTTTCCATAAATAAACTCTGAGTTTAATTGTCTCATGTTTACTAAATGGATTAAGAATATTGTTATCACTTTCAACGGTAATATATGTATCATATCGACCTGTTTGACTACAATTATCATTGGAAACCAACATGACTTTCCCATAGATAGTTACGTGATTCACACTTACACCCCCTACTAATATCATGAACCCAAGTTTCCTTTTTGACAAGGAAAAAGTGCATCTTTATTAGATACACTTGTTTTTAGGCTTGTCCTTTCATCAATAAGAAACTATCATCAAAATCTTGAAGGACTGATTTTATCGTCAAAACATCATCGAGTGTAAGCCTTCTAAGATTTGCCACAGATTCGAAATAGTCTTGGTTATTAAACTCTGCTTGAGCAATTGAGAACGCTAAACGATCAAACTGAGACAGTGATAAAATAATTTCTCCATAACTACGTTTCATAATTTGTTCGAAAAGATCAGCATCAATAATCAAATTGTTCATCATTTTAAAAATTAAAGACTTAAACTCTTCCTGTTTATCTGACTGATTAAAGAAATAAACCACTCCGAAATTTTCACGTAAGTCAACATCGTATGAGAAAAAATCAGTGATGATGTCATCATCAAGCCATTTTTGATAATCAGGGTTCAATTCTGAAAAATTCATGTCTAGGATTCGACGAATTAAAAATTGATCCTTCATCTTGTCTTGTCCTTCATAAGCAAATTTAAATGCGTAAGACATCTTTTCCATTGCAATATCCCCTTCAATGTGTCGTTCTTTATGAACTACGGTTAAAGGTTCGTTCACGCCAATGTTTTCAACCACCCCTAACTCAGAGGTCGAGTTTTGAGGATGCTTATCGACTAATTCCTTAATTAACATCGGATCCTCAGGTCCGATGACCACCAGTAATAATCGTGAATCATGATAATTCAATGCAAACGCCGTATCTAAATCATCCAATGTACTCGCATTGACTGACTCCTTTGTTCCGGCAATATCATAAATAAAAGGATATGTATGAAAAACATTCCGATACGTTTCCATCAACAACTTCATATCAGGCATTTGCTCATACATTTTGATTTCTTCGACAATAATCGGTTTTTCTTTTTCAACACTGGCGTTGGAAATAGAAAATTGACGGACAAATTTTAATAATACGTCGAGACTCTCTAGTAACTTGTGATTTTGTGTAAAATAATACATCGTGTAATCATAGGATGTGAAAGCATTTGAGCTTGCTCCTAGGTCTGTAAAGATTTGAAACACATCAATGCCTTCATCTTCAAATAGTTTATGCTCTAAAAAATGAGCAATCCCTGAAGGATGATTAACTTGTTTTCCATCAAGAGATTGATTCAAGTGAATGGCTCCAAAAGGGACCGCTAAAACCCCTGTTGATTTTTTAAACCCTTCTCGGTGAAGATAAATGACATCCAGTCCTGAATCAGTTTGAAAACGATAGATATCTTCATTAAATTCATTGTTAATTTTCTTCATCGTGACCTCCTTTATAGATATAGATAAATGGATTGTTTATTTTGTTAGCTACCGCAATGATATCGTCATTTTCAATGGATTCAATAATTGTTATCAATTCATCAATGCTTTGGTCTTCATTTTTCAAAAGCCCTGTGAATTCACGCACACTTTGGGATTGTAATTCTTCAGTGTTACCGTTCAATTGAGTGATAATTGTTTGTTTCAATCCTTCAAGATTCTCAATGCCATTTTTCATCGTTTCAATTTGGACATCAATTAAAGTTAGCGCTTGGTCGATATTTTTCTGGTCAATGCCAGTATGAATCATTAAGACACCATCAAAGACATAACGATTGGCATAAATCGAATAGCATAAACTGTGTTTTTCACGCAACTCTTGAAAGAGAAGTGATGTGGGTAATTGCCCAAGTTGTGAGGTATATAACATCATTGCAACTGATTCTTTTGAATTAGGAATGATATCAACTTCATACAGTAAAATAAGCTCTGTTTGCGAACCACTATGAGTTTCTTCAATTTTTAATGGTTCTATTTTAGTTGGTTGATAAGATGGCACTAATGAACTGGTACCTAAACCTGCCAACAAATCACTTAAATCAAACGGCTCAACATTCCCAACAATCGTCAATACTTTCGCATGATTTTTCAGCATTGTTTGATGAAATTCTTTAATTTCTTCTAAGTCAATCGAATCCAAATCACTGAGATCACCCATACTTGAAAGAGAAAAAACTTGACCTTTTCCAGCATGAGCAAGGGCATTTTGAACCGCTTGGCGTGCATGATTTTCTTTAAGTCGTTGGTGTTGAATGATTAATTTCTTTTTTGCCTCATTGAGTAACTCATGAGTTAATAAAGGTTGAGTTAGCATATCAACAAGCATTTTAATTTGTTTTTCCAATAAAGGCTCATCCACAAATTGTTGACTAATCCCATAGCCTTGCAAATCCAAGATTAGATATTTCCCCAAAACATAGGTACTTGATCTCACCTTGAAACCATAAAGATAATCTAAACGACGTGTCATTGCTTCTTTCGTTTTTGTGTTTTCAAGACGATCACCCATCATTTTACTGAGTAAATTAACCATTGTCCGATCTTTTTCTTTCATTGGAATGGCGAGTCTAAGGTTGATGAGTGTGTCATTAAATTTCTCATCCTCAATCCATTGTACGTTAATTGATTCATGTTGTTGCATTATGTACCTCCACCTTTATTGTGATATAATATCAAGTGATACTATTGTACATCATACAATTAAAAATAGAAAGAATGATAAAATGATAAAAACAAATGATTTAGTTTTTTTAACAGACCTTTATGAATTTACGATGGCGTATACTTATTTTAAAGAAAATAGACATGAAGAAATTGTCTATTTTGATATGTTTACCCGTAAAGTACCCAATCAAGGGGGGTATTTAATTTTCAACGGTTTAGAAAAAATGATTGAATCCTTAAAACTTTTTAAATTCGAGCAAAAGCACATCGATTACTTGAGAACTCAAGGGTTTGACGATGAAGATTTTTTAGATTATTTACTCAACATGACCTTAAACTTAGATGTCTGGGCTGTTCCCGATGGCACAGTTGTCTTTCCTCATGAACCCCTTATTACAGTCAAAGGGACTGTAATTGAAGCTCAATTAGTCGAAACACTTATTTTGTTATCGGTTAACTATTCGACACTTGTTACAAGTAAAGCAAGTCGTATCGTGAATGCCGCTAGAGGCCGTGCTGTTTTAGAATTCGGTGCACGTCGTGCTCATGGCTACGATGCTTCCTTAGATGGCGCAAGAGCTGCTATCATTGCCGGTTGTTATGGAACATCTCATACCCTAACAGGCGAAAAATATGGGGCTCAAGTGTCTGGTACAATGGCTCACTCCTACATACAACTCCACGACAGTGAATACGAAGCCTTCCAAGCATTCTGTAAACACAACCCCGATAATTCTGTTTTGCTGGTCGATACATACGATACCTTAAAGTCAGGTGTTCCAAACGCAATTAAAATCGCGAAAGAGTTTCTCATTCCCAACGGACACCGTTTAAAAGCAATTCGATTAGATTCAGGTGACTTAGCTTACTTATCCAAAGAAGCACGAAAAATGCTTGATGAAGCTGGATTAAAGGATTGTAAAATCATGGCTTCTAATTCATTAGATGAACATCTCATCGATGATTTAATTTACCAAGGAGCTGCAATCGATCAATTTGGAGTCGGTGAAAATCTCATCACCTCCAAATCAGATCCTGTTCTAGGAGGAGTTTACAAACTTGTTGCCCAAGAACATGACGGTATCATTACACCAAAAATTAAAGTTAGTGATAACATTGAGAAAATCACCAACCCATCCTACAAACGACTCTATCGCTTCTATGACAAGGACACAAACAAAGCCTTAGCCGATTATATTGCTTTAGCTCATGAAATTATTCCAGAAGACGAAATTACAATTTTTTCATCAAACGCACCATGGAAACGAAAAACTCTCACAAATTATCGTGTGAGAGAATTACAAGTTCCAATATTCATCAAGGGAGAAGCTGTTTATGAAACACCTACCCTCGCCGAAGTCAGTGATTATTCAAAGAAAGAAATGGATTCCATATGGGAAGAAGTCAAACGACTTCACTACCCTCATCAATACTATGTTGATTTATCACAAGAACTTTATGATTTAAAACTAAGTTTACTTCATGACTTGGGCCAAGATTAAGATAAAAAAAGACCAACAATCGTTTATGATCGTTGGTTTTATTTTATTATCGTTGTCCCTTATCATAAGGTTTACCTGCTGCTCGTGGTGCAACCGTCTTTTTGGATGTAAAGACTAAAACAACAAGAGTTGCAATGTAAGGCAACATTTTAAAGAATTGATCAGGAATTCCTAATTTTACTAAAACAGGAATTACTGAATATGTATTCGCGATGGTTAATGCAAACGCAAAGAATAATGATGTGAATAACAGATTCAACGGCTTCCATTGACCAAATATCAAAATAGCAAGTGCCAAGAAACCATATCCGTTCGCTGTTCCAGAAAACGCAATGCTAATTGGAACTAGAATCATAATGCCACCAAGTCCTGCCAAAGCCCCAGAGATTAACACACCGATCCATCTAATTTTATAAACATTAACTCCAGCCGCATCAAGAGCCTGTGGATTTTCACCAGCCGCCCTAAGACGTAGTCCAAAACGCGTTTTATAGATTACAAAAATTGCAGCTACCAAAATTCCTAAGCCAACAAAAGTAGAGAGATAAACTCGTTGGAAAAACATTGGACCAATAATAGGGATATCTCCTAACACAGGAATCTTACGAATCAAAAAAGTATTTTTAAAAGGGATTTCTTTGACACTATAAAACAATCTTGCAACAAAGACTGTAAATGCCGGTGCAAACATATTAATCGCAGTCCCTGAAATAGTTTGGTCCGCATTCATATTGATTGATGCATAGGCATGAACAATCGAAATAACCATTCCCGCCAAAGAAGCAACCAACATCGCAACAAAATATAATGGCTGCCCACTTAGAGTATCTTGCAGTAAGAACATTGTTAATACACCAAAGAATTGTCCAAACACCATGATTCCCTCAAGGGCAATATTAACAACTCCACCACGCTCTGAGAAAAGCCCTCCCAAAGCAACAATTAAAAGAGGAATTGCTATATAAAGCATTTGTTGGAATATATGAAACAAAATATTTAGAGTCATATTGATTTCTCCCCTTTCTTATTCGTTTTTTTAAGAATCCATTCTATTAATTTTCTTAATAGCAATGATAAAGCTGACATATATATTATTGCTGCCGTAATGACTTGGATAATTTCAGGTTCCATTCCAAAAACCTGTAAATTATTTCCACCATAACTTATATGTGAAATAAATAGAGAAGAAAATATAATTCCAATAGGATTACTTTGTGCAAGTAAAGCAACGGATATTCCATCAAATCCTTCCCCTAACAAAACATTTTGAGTTGACATATATTTCCCTACATCTGACAAATACAAAAGACCGCCACCAAGTCCAGCTAAGGCCCCTGCAATCAACATGGAGGATATTATTGCTTTTTTCTCATTAATTCCTGCATATTTACCTGCATGTCTGTTCAATCCAACAGCCCGCAGTTCATACCCAAAGGTTGTCTTATTTAAAATGATATAAATAAGGATTGCTACAATCACCGCAATTATGATTCCTATATTTAATGATGATCTAGGGAATAATTTATCCATGCCCCCTATTGGTATATAGGCATATTTTGGTGGCAGTGTTCGTGCTACTGCCTCATCATATGCAGTATTCACAATCAAATAGTTAACAAGAAACATGCCAATATAATTCATCATAATCGATGATATAACCTCATTAACATTTCGATAGGCTTTAAGCAAACCAACAAAACCACCCCACAGCATTCCGGCGATTGTTGCGGCAATTAGACCAACAACCCATCCCATCGCACCAAGATGACTCATATTGACTCCAACAAATACCGCAGCGAATGCTCCTACAGTAAATTGTCCCGTTACTCCAATGTTAAACAGACCAGTCTTGAATGCAAAACCAACAGATAACCCAGTAAAAAGAATCGGAATTGCTCGAAAAAGCACATTACCAAAACCTCGAAGCCCTTGATTCAAACCGCCACTCAATATCATTGCAAAGCCTTCAAACGCAAAACTAGGTTTCGTTAGAAGTAGAACAACCAGACCAAATAGCAAACCTACAACAATCGCCAATAATGAAGCAATAATATTTTGACTCGACTCTTTTCTAATTAATTGTTTAATTTTACTCACTTACAACACCTCTTTTCGCACCTGCCATATAGAGACCCAATTCTTGTTGAGTAATCTCTTCTGGTTTAAATTCCCCGACAAGTTCGCCATCATGGATGACCAAGATACGATCACTTAAGTTCATAATCTCTGATAATTCATATGAAACTAAAAGGACCGCTTTCCCTTGATCTCTTTGTTCGACTATTAAATGATGAATTGTGGAAATTGCACCGACATCGAGTCCTCGTGTTGGTTGAACTGCCATAAGTAGATCCTGTCCTAAATCAATTTCTCGAGCTAGAATTGCCTTTTGCTGGTTTCCTCCTGACATACTTCTAACCTTGGTTTTAATTCCTTCGGAACTACGAATATCAAATTTTTCAATTAAATAATCACCGTATTGGTTGACCTTATTGAATTTAATAAATCCTTTTTCGTTAAATTCCTTTTCAAAGTATTTTTTCAAAACTAAATTGTCATCTAAACGGTAATCTAGTACAAGTCCATCACGATGCCTGTCTTCTGGGATATGCGACATTCCATGGGTATTTCGATAACGAATGCTTTTATGACTGACATCGTTACCAAGGAGATTGATTGTCCCTGAAACAGTTGGCATCATGCCCGCTAAAGCATGAATAAGTTCACGTTGTCCATTGCCCTCAACTCCGGCAATACTCACAATTTCCCCTTGTTGAACTTTGAAATTAATACCTTTCACCGCGTGGCTATTTCCATGATTTGATGCAACCGTTAAACCTTCAACATCAAGAACAGTTTCACCTAACTCAGCTGGTTTTTTATGAATGTTTAAATCAATTTTCCGACCGACCATTAATTCTGACATTTCATCAATGGTTAAATCCGCGACATGATGGGTTCCAACCATAACACCCTTTCGTAACACTGAAACACGATCAGCAATCTTTTTAATCTCGTTTAATTTATGAGTAATAAAGATAATTGATTTTCCTTCATTTTGTAGTTGTATCATAATTTCCAATAATTCATCAATTTCTTGCGGCGTTAAAACAGCGGTTGGTTCATCAAAAATCAAAACTTCGTTTTGTCTGTAGAGTAATTTAAGAATCTCAACGCGTTGTTGCATTCCTACAGAAATATCTTCTATCTTTGCATCCGGATCAACATTTAAATTATATTTTTGACTTAATGCAATAATTTCTTCGCGCGCCTTATCCATTTTCACAACAACGCCTTGAACAGTTTCTACTCCTAAAACAATATTTTGAGTTACTGTAAAGTTATGGACCAATTTGAAATGTTGATGAACCATTCCAATACGATGGTCTGTAGCATCTTTAGGGTCTTTGATTTCAACTTTATTTCCATGAAGCATTATTTCTCCACTATCGGGTTGATACATCCCAAATAGCATCGACATCAAAGTTGACTTGCCTGCTCCATTTTCCCCTAAAAGAGCTAAAATTTCGCCTTCACGTAAACTTATCGTGACATCATCATTTGCTATAATGCCAGGAAATGTCTTCGTAATGTGATTCATTTCAACGATGTTTTTCATCTTCTCACTCCCTTATACCTTTCTTAAAAAAAGCCCTCAATAAAGAGGGCTTCAAACACTTATATCAATGGGTTTAGACAACGATAACTTTTACTTTATCAAATGTATGATCACTAAAGTCAGGTTTGTGAGTTTTAGGGATACTACTGTTTAATCCATCAACATCATCTTGAAGTTTCTTATAGATTTGATCATATTCTTCTTTTGTAAATGTTTTAAAACGATCAAATTTATCTGAAATTCCGATTCCATCATCTTGAATTCCGTAAGATTTTTGTGTTCCACCTGGAAATTTATCATCATATAGAGCGGTTAACGCCTCATATACAGATAGTTCAAGTTCTTTTTTAGCGGATGTGATAATAGATGTCGATTTATCGTATTGATCTGTGTCAACACCAATTGTAAATTTATCACTTTGTTCTGCAGCACTGAACACTGAATAACCAGCACCTCCTGCTGAAGCGAATATAACCTCAGTACCATCAGCGTACCAACCTGCCGCTAATGAAGAAACTGCTTCTGAAGGTTCAAACGTATCTGCATAATTATAACGTATTTCAACATCAACATTCATTTCTTTTGCTGCATGATCCGCACCTGCGACATAACCAATTCCAAATTTTTCAACGGCAGGAACTTTCATACCACCAATAAAACCAAGCTTTGTGAAACCTTCTTTAACTGCTGCATACCCAGCTAAAAAACCTGCTTGTTGTTCTTCATAAATTAAGGCATAAGTATTTTCCGCAATATCGTCTGGTTCACCTTGACCTGCTCGTGGTGCTCCATCAATAAAGATAAACTTAACATCTGGGTAATCCTTCTGTGCTCTATGGACTGCTTTCTCAAACAAGAAACCTGGTGTAACAATTACTTTAGCACCACCTTCGTTTATAGCACGCGTAATTTCTTCATAATACGCTTCATCGTCTTTGTCTGCAGGACGATAATAATTATATGAGACCTTGTGTTCATCCCCATATTTTTTAACACCTTCATATGACCCTTGGTTAAATGAACCATCGTCAATTGTTCCAACGTCGGTAATTAAGATAATTTCATGTTTATTATCTTCTTCACCTTTTTCGTTGGCTGAACATGCTACCAAAGAAAATGCAAGTAATACAACTAATAAAAGCGATAATTTCTTTTTCATTTTTCTTCCTCCATCACAAGTCTGCCTTGTAATTCTATTTTAACCAATTCTTAACAAAATAGCAATGTGAACACTTTGTGAAATAATGTTTCACTTCTTTGAAAATTAATATCTAGTCTAATTCATCAAGGGTCGAAATGATGGGAATACGCATGGTTACGCGTGTACCACCACTATGAATTGAATCGTAGAATAAACCGTAGGTCTCACCAAAACGGATTGTTAAGCGTTCATTAACATTGTGAACTCCAAATCCATCAACCTTCTCTTTATTCAAAATCGAGTTGAGTTTTGCTTCACTCATCCCTATCCCATCATCTTCTATTTCAATTACAATGGATTCGATATCCTGATATGCTGTAATCTTAATGGTCCCTTTTTTGTCTGTTTTTTCATTAATACCATGCAAGATTGAGTTTTCAATCAAGGGCTGTAAAATCAAATTAATTGTATAATAATCTAATATTTCTTCTTCAACATCTAAAATGAGTGCAATGTTATCGTCGAATCGTTTATTTTGTATTTCTGTATACAACTTTATATGCTCGATTTCATCTTTTATTTTAACAAACTCTTTCCCCGAGCTAAGTGAGAGCCTGAAAAATTTAGCCAATTTTTCAACAATCTCTTGTATATCACTCGCGCCATGTTTGATTGCTAACCAATTAATGAGGTCCAGTATATTGTAGAGGAAATGAGGATTAATTTGTGCTTGTAAAGTTCTAAGCTCCGCTTTACGTAGATTAATTGCTGCTTGGTATTTATCTTCCATCAATTGATTAATTTGTAAGGTCATATAGAGAAAATTATCTTGAAGTTCACCGATCTCGTCTTGATATATATTATCAAAGCTTAAATCCCATTCTCCTTCTTTTACCATATCCATTTTACTTGATAAATCTTCTAATCGATAGGTTATATTTTTTGATAATCGATGTGAAATATAAGAAATCATAAGCAACACAATGGCTAAAACACCTGCCATAAAGCGTAGGACATCCGTTGCACTTTCATTAATTTCTTTGTGAGGAACAATTGATATTAAACGCCAATCCATGTCCGTTATTCTTTGATGAAAAACAATGGATTTTTGATTGTTAATATGACGTTCACTATTTCCTTTGATATAAGAATTATGATCGATATTGATGTATTCATCTAAGTTTAAATTTGTTGCAATTGCTTCTTGTTCAGTTGATGTGACGACATAACCATCTTGATCAACTAAGTAGACAGTTCCATCTTTTGTGATGGGTGTTTGATTGATGATATCATTGAATGTCGTTATGGCAATATCGACCACAAGTACAGCAATATGTGGATCATTGACATTTTGATTAGGGATTGTTCTAACAATCGAGATCACATTTCTTTTTTTGTATGGATAAAAAGGTTGTTGTTTTTCTTCTGGAAGCCAAACAATCCCGCCTTTTTCATCAATAACATCTTGATACCATGATTCGTTTTTTATTAACGCTTCAGCTTTAATGGTTGAACGACTTAATGTTTCAATGGATGGATCATCAACATATAGACTAATATGATGAACATCTCGACCCACACCTAAATTTGTCACCATATCTGTTAAACGGCGATACCGATCAAATTTTGCTTGTTGATTCGTTTCATTTTTAAAGGCATTAATCATGGTTTTGAGTTCCGCATCTAAATATGCCGTACTGGAAATATCTTTTGATGTTGTGAGACGAAATGAAATATAATCACTAGTTTGCATCATCGTTTGTTCTGTCATTCTTTTGGTATTATGTGTCAAAATAGCTGATGAGCGAATATAAAAAAGAATCGAAATCAGTAACACTGAAAAAACAGTTATCAATGTTAAAGACAAAAATAACCGTTCTCGAAGTTTAATTTGTTTGTTTTTAGTTTTTAAAAATTTAATCATCGTTATACCTTATGATTTTCACGATATTCTGAAGGGTTATAACCATAGAATCGTTTAAAAACTCTGGCAAAATAGTTCGCATCCCGATACCCAACTTGCGCTGCCACTTCATATAGTTTTAAATTTCTGTCAAGTAATAAGTCGCAAGCCCTTTCCATTCTCATTTCTGTAATATGAGCATTAATTGTTGTGCCTGTTGCCGTTTTAAATACTTTGCATAAGTACTGTGGCGTCAAATAGACCTCGTCCGCAATATCCTGAATGCTTAGATTTTGATCGAAGTTTTTACTAATGTATCGCTCTGCTTCTCTAACAACACTAATGTTATTATCGAAACCATCTGAATAAATCAACGTGTTTTTGTTCTTATACCCTTGCCAAGTAATAGCATCTAAAGCATCTTGATAAGATTCTTTAAGATCTTCAAATGCCAAGACTTTTTTTCCTAATCCAGCTTCAAGACTATCTTTAAATTCAGGCATATTAAAAATATCTTGATAAAAACCACTTAGTGTTTGCATTTTTATCTCATAAGCATGAACACTAATCAACATCTCATTTTTATCTGCAATTAACATTGTTAAGCCTTCTTCAGTTTTCTTTTTCTTGAGAAGCGACGTTAATGACTCAATGTGAATGTTGGGTGCTTTAATAACAACCACTTTATAAATTCCATGGAGTGGAAATTGAAGTCCCATGTGGCCCATCAAAATTTCCAGTGTAGATTGTTCGTAATCTTGACCATTTAAGATTCGCTCAATGATTGAATTTAATAAATACTGATGACTTTTATCCATTTTTGCTTTGAGTTTAATGTTTCGATTGACACGATTTGACTCTTCATCGTAATGGTTTCGAACACGACGTAGAAGATCTTCCATCTCTTTCATATTAATTGGTTTTTCTAAATAGTCGACAACATTTAGTTTAATAGCAGATTTTAAGTATTCTTTATCGCTATAACCACTTAAAAAAACAAGTTTACAATTAGGGGCAATTTCTTTCATTTTACTTGCCATCTCAATGCCATTCATGTGGGGCATTTTAATGTCACATATTGCGAGATCTGGTTGAATTCTTTCAGCAAGTTCTAAACCTTGTAGTCCATCGTTTGCTTCACCAAACACTCTGAACCCATACTTTTCCCAATCAACAAAATTCACTAACCCTTCTCGTGTTATACTCTCATCATCAATGACGATTACCTTTAACATAGTATCACCCCTTTCATTATACATGATATCGCTTACAAGTTAAAAAAGAGATCGCTCTCTTTTCTACCAAATACTTGAATCAAACCAGCGTTTTGCAAGTTTATTACCCGCAATGACTAAAACAAAACTGATGACTGAATTAAACAAACCAACAGCTGTTGCGAAACTATAATCTGAAGTGCCCAGTCCGACACGCACGACATAGGTTCCAATCACATCCGCAACTTCATACACAACAGGATTGTACATGACCAATATCTGTTCTGTTCCCGCTTCTAACAGTCCACCCAAACGTAAAATGAACATAAGAATAATCGTGGGAGCAATACTTGGAATCGTAATGTGAATAATTTCTTGTAGTTTGTTGGCACCATCAATTCGAGCAACTTCAAACTGTTCTTGATCAATGCCTGTAATTGCTGCAAGATAGACAATGGTTCCCCAACCAACTTCTTTCCATCCTTCAGTGAAAATTAAAACGCCACGGAAATGTTGCTTTGAAAGGAAAAACGGAATTGGAGTTCCACCAAAAGATTTAATCAGTTCATTAACAAAACCACCATGAACTGATAGTAAATTAATGAATAAGCCACTCACAATAACCCATGAAATAAAATGAGGAAGGTACACCACTGTCTGAACCGTCTTTTTGAATCGTAGATTTTTAATTTCATTGAGCAAAATAGCAAGGATTATAGGAAGAGGAAAGAGAATCAGAATTTTGAGAATTGAAATTATGATTGTATTCTTAAAAATTAAGGCAAAGTCAGCTGAAGAAAACAATCTAATAAAATTATTAAATCCCACCCATTCACTTCCTAAAATCCCTTTAAAGATATTAAAATCTTGAAAAGCAATAACAATACCACTAATGGGTAGATAATTAAAGATAAATAAGAATAAAATCCCTGGAACTAACATGACGTAAAGTTCCCAATCTTTCATCACATCCGTTTTTAACTGAGCAAACTTTCCTTTTTTTATTTTAATGTCACGTATTGCTTCCATCCTATCATCTCCTTATTGATTGTAAAGCAGGCGTTTTGCCTGCTTGTTTTATTGTTTTGTGTATGTCTTATACCAATCATTAAAATCGTTTGTTGTTTGTTCGCCACCCTCACTTCGCCATTTAGTTAGGAAATCTTCATAGTTTTCAGCAGATTTGGGATCAGCAATGGCATTAATAATATAATTCGATTCCATCTCATTGAGACGTTGTCCGTATTTAGCATTGCTTTCTAAAGGCGGAGCAAAGCGAATGGCTTCTGTTTCACCATAGTCGACTTGTTCTAACATTTTTTCAAATGTGTTTCCCATATTTTCGTCTTTACGTGTTCTTAAAATCCAGTAATCACCATAAACTTTTTGGTCTGTTGATGTCATAAACCAATCAGAGTTTCCGCGTTCATCATTAAAGATTGGTAAAATCGGAACCATACGGTCACCTTCTTTTTCCCAGTGAACCCCCTCTTCACCAATGGTCATCTTTTTAAAGAGTTCCGGTTGAACTTTCATATTCAGATATTGCATTGCATGTTCTTTATGTTTAGATGCTTTAGGGATACCGATATACCAAGAAACACCCGTCGCTTCAACCCACGCTCCACGATCTCCATTGGGTCCTGTGATGCCCATAATTAATTCGATTTCTGTATCGAATTCATCTTTAATCGTTGGCACTAAGATACCTGATGCACCCCATCCATAGGATGACATAATCGCTGCTTTTCCACTGGCAAATTTATCACGTGCACTTTCATAATCATTCACAGGCCATTCAGAATCAATGAGTCCTTCTGCATACAATTTTTGCATAAACTCGATGTATTCTTTCATTCCTTCACGTTCAATTCGTGGCACAATATCACCTTTAACATCTGCCCATTGAGCGTTAAATCCAAAAGCTCCTGAGATCTGCTGGACAATTGGCTGAAATCCAGTCATTGGAATATAGTCAGTTTTATCACGAATTGCAATCAGTAATTCATAAAATTCATCGAGTGTTTTAGGAACTTCTTTCCCAACTTCATCGAGAATATCTTTACGTATTCCTAATGCATCACCAACAAATGGTCGGGGTGCACGTTCTGGTATCCCATAAATTTCTCCATCAATTTTAGATGCTTCCCAACTTTCTTCATCATTCACATCCATCAATGTCGTCCCGTACTCTTTCAACAGATCGCCAAGTGGTTCTAGAGCACCCTCTGCAGCTAACTTATGATATTGTGGCGCTGACATCTTAACGATATCAATTTCTTCTTTGTTCCCCATCATAAGATTTAATTTATCATCATAATTTTCCATCGGTAAAATTTCATATTGAACTTTATATCCCGTTTCTTCTTCCAACATTTTTGAAACTGGGTCTTCGTTTGGATCAAAATTTCTCTGGAATCCAAGCTGTCTTAATTCAGGTTTGTCACCATTGTCAACTGCTTCTTTCTTTTGACAAGCACTAACAAGTAATAACATTAGACTCAACATCACAACCCCTGTAAATTTACTAATTTTCTTCATACTTCCTCCTTTTATCCTTTAACAGATCCGACAAGCACCCCTTTTACAAAGTATTTTTGTAAAAAGGGATAAACAATTAATATTGGGACTGTCGCAGCAATAATCGATGCTGCTTGCACTGCCTCTGGTGATGAATTATACATCCCATCGATATCAGGTTCATATCCTGCTTGATCTAAGGTATTCTTTGTAGAACTTACCAATTCTTTTAGGTAAAGCTGTAAGGGTTTCATATCAACTTTAGTTATGTAGATCATCGCATTGTAATAACTATTCCAATGAGCAACCGCAAAGAACAAGGCAATGGTCGCTAGAACAGGTTTGGCTAAGGGTAACATAATTTGAAAAAGGATTCTAAAGTTTGATGCACCATCAACCTTAGCCGATTCTTCAATGCTGTCTGGCAATGATTCAAAGTAATTCTTCATGATTAACATATTATAGACATTGACCAACGTAGGCAAGATCAAAACCCATATATTGTTAATTAATCCAAGTTTCTGCATTACCAAATAAGTAGGTATTAGTCCCCCATTAAAGATCATGGCAAAGACAAAATACAATAGAAATCCTCCACGACCTCTTAAGCGTTGTTTTGATAGTGGGTATGAAATAAGAATTGTCATGATCAATCCAAATAACGTCCCCACAATCGTGATAAACAAAGAAACCTTAAACGCATTAATAAATTGCGGATTACCTAAAACAAACTGGTATGTCCCTGTTTGAAATTCTACAGGAAACAAATGAACCTTTCCTGAAATCAATGCACTTTCACTTGAAAGAGATTTAGCCAATAGATTGACAAATGGGAAGAGCGTTGTGATCCCCAACAGAGTAAAAAAAGTATAATTTAATACAGTAAATATTTTGGTCCCCGTTGACATTGGCCTCTTTTTTCGTCGTTTTGACATAAACATTCTCCTATCCAATAACTGTGAAAAACAAGTTACTCTTGACTTCTAACTATAGAATACGCTTACATTAAGACAAGTTCAATATGGGAAACTTCATATAACAAGGACAAAATTAAGATGGCGTTCCTATAGATTAAAAAAAGAGCGCTTGGCTCTTATTTTAGGCAAATGAACGAAGACGATCAGCAAGCTTGTAAAATGTATCAAGAACTCGTCTTAGTTCGCTTTCTCTGTTTCTTTCCCTCCAAACACGTTGATAATCAAGACATGTGTATTCTAGATCCACTGCAATTTCTAGGGCAGGACGCGTTAATTCAATGTTTTCAACACACATTTCATATTTCATTAAATAAAGAAATGCTTCTTGGGTTAACGACATCAAATCAATCATCACTAAAAATTCGTTAAAATCTTGGCTGTGCTTCGTTCCTAGTGTCATTGAATATGTTAACAATTCATTTTGTAAAATCTCTAGTTTTTCTTTCGACTGGTATATTTTTTTGCTGTCAAGCTGTTTCATAATTTCTTTATAAGGATCAATAACTTCTTTGTTTGCATAGTCTTTCTCTAAATGAAAATTAATAAAAGACCAATTCGCATTTTGCTCTCTAGAAATTCTTCGCAATAAATCAACCAGCCCTGAATTATTTGGACCATAAAGCGACTTTGAAATCAACTGATCATCATGAGTATCATCACGCATGGATTGAGGATTCCAAGATAGAGCCGCTCCATACACCAACATCGGCAATGAGGACGACAAGAGATTGACATGCCCATGATCACCCCAATCAGTATTCAAAATTCCATAGGCATCATATTTAACGGCATGTTTAACCATTGTTCTGATATTTTCAGAACTATTATCAAACCAATTAATCATCCGATTCCAGCCCGTTGTTGAAGGACAAACATATTGGGGGATCGACGATGCGGAAATTAGCTTGGTTGCTTCGTCACTTTGCTTTGCCATGTATCCCCAATTAAGACAGATAACATTCTTGGGTATTTCGTTTAGATATTCAGGATGATTAAGAATTATATCACCCCAAAACAAGACTTCTCGATCGTTTTCTTGAACAATTTCGATGATTTTCTTTAAGAAGTCAACATAAAGACGACCGACACCCTGCCTTTTTGCTAAGTCTTGATTCTTATAACGTCCTAAATCAAAGGTCTCATCACCACAGATGTTAAACTTTTTTGAAGAAAACAAAGGAATAAATTGTTCAATCAAGCTCCGAACTAATTCAAGACTTTCTTTCTGGGTCACATCCAGTGTGTGATGAGCCATGCGATTCACAAAGGAAAAGGGGATTTCATCCTTAATTTCTTTTTCTGACAAGTGACGAAAGGAATGACTTTCTAAAATTTCATACATATGACCAAAAGTTGCAATGGATGGTATCAGTTCAATATGTCTTTTCTGGGCATAGGCATCAAGCTTAAGAATATCTTGAGCACTGTAGGCATCTTTGTCACGAAAAACTTCACTTAATCCTTCCCATAAATACGTATGTTCAATATAAAGTTGCAATTCGTTAATTTTATATTCTGATAAAAGATCAATTAAATCATAAAGCGTTTCTAATTTGGGGACTTTACCGCGTGTTACGTCATGATACACACCACGATGTTTAAAATAAGCATCATCAGAAATCGTGATAAAGGGTAAAGTAAGACCGTATGATTTTATAAGTTGCAGCAAGGTCATGAGACCATAATGAAACGCTACATTAGACCCTGCTTTAATCTCAACGCCATTTTCATCTACAATCAGTTTATAGCCTTCAAGATGATACTCCTTTGTCAAAGATACACCACCAAAACGCCCCTTCTTTCCACGATATGTATCCATGGTTAAATGTGTTGTTTCATTGTATCGTTTTTGAAAAAATTCGAGTGTATCGATAAGTTTATGGTCAATCTTTGGATCAACAATGAGCTTACTTTTATGATTTAAACCATAAACCCCATCAGCAAACTCATAAAATTTGGGTAAGGGTAAAATTTCTAATTTCATTTAGTTCTCCTTTGAAAAATAGTTTTCTCTAATTTTTAAAACTTCTTCAGGCCATTCAATTTGAACGCCTTGTTTAACAATAAACTCTTGAAATTCTTTGATGTGATGGTGATATAACGTATTGATTGATATCTCATGATCGAGACAATACGTAGCCATTAAAGCTGCTGACTCGCCAATATTCCATTCAACAGGATGAAGACGATAAGTTCCGTTAGTTATATGGGTTGTTGATATTGTTTTTCCAGCGGCTAAAAGATTGCTTGTTTTTTGGGGTATCAAGGCGCCCATAGGTATCTGAAATGGATAACTTTCCATATCAATATAAGTTCGCCCACCAGTGCTTGGATGTAAATCTAAATGATAATGACCTACACCAACACTGTCTTCGAATAATTCAGCTCTAGTATCTGTTCGCATTTCAGCTCCAATATGGGATTCTAAGACGGTAAACTCTCCCACAATTCGCCGTGATTCTCGAATATATGGACGCATTGCAAAACCATCATCAGTCCCCATCACATCCCCCCGTGGTTTAAGATTTGGGTAGCCATGACCATCCGCTTCTGTTTGTAACCAGTATAAAAACGAACGTGATAACTCTTTGGCTTGATGGTAATGCATTGTTGCTAATTGGTCATCGATCTCATAGATGGGGCCTAACCAGTAATCATTTTGTGGCCAGTTCACAAGTGTAACATCACCACTTAGAAATCCATCTTTAAAATTATGACGATCAAGAATTTTTCGATAGCCAAATAAATCAACTTTACCTTTTTCCTTGGTCATTGAACCTTCTACAGGCTTAAGTGTGTGTGGTTCAACATACGTCCAACTCAGTTGACTCCCGGTCCAAAAATCAGATCGGTGCTGTTTGAAAAAATCATAAAGTTCAGGTTTTTCGATGGTATAATCTCCCTCATCTTCTAAAGAAACTGCGAAGCACCAAGTAATTGCCTGCATATCAAGAGGATCTTCATGATCGCTAGCATGATATTCCCCTGTCTTTGCTTTAGATTCACTTCCTGTGACATAGTCAGTTTGACTCAGTGGTAAAAGATCACCAATCTCACTTGCATCAAGGTAGAATTGAGCACTGATGCTAAATTCTTGATGACCTTGTTTAAATCCGACCGATTCGATGGTATTGTCATTCATTTTAGCCCAAATACAGTTTGTATTAAATCTTAAGTCTAATTGACCACTTAAAATATATGGATTAAGCATTGAGTGCAATACTTTCATACTTACAACTGGCTCATGACACAGCGCACTTACCCAGCCATTTCCTGGATTTAAGGTAAGATCCGCTTGCGCATTTTGTGTTAAGGGATAGAATCGTTTGTAATAGTCACGAATGTTTTCACGATATGTTTGATAACTTGCTGTTCGTCCATATTTTTCGATATAATCATGCTCATCAGGTGGGACGCCTTGACTTGTAACTTGGCCTCCTAAGCAAGATGACTCTTCGCTCATAAACACTTTCTTGCCATTTCTTAAAGCAGCGAGTGCTGCGGCAACACCACCCAAACCACCACCAATAATTGCTACATCAACCATCATTTAGCCCTCCATAATTTTTTCTTGAACTCATCTATATTTTCTAAGAACAAAATACCTGCTCCAATCTCAGCAACAGTCCAACCTGTTTCAATACTATACGGTCCCCACCCTTTATCAGCAGGTGATCCATAATACTCAAATATTTCTGGATCAAATGCACGACACCATACACCATTCAATCGTTGATCATCTGATTTCATTTGAATTGATTCTAGAAAATGGACAATACTCTTTGCTTCATTGAAGTATCGTTCATCATCACTCGCAATATACGCAAGTGAGAAAGCCATCGGCAGCCAATTATTAGTGTAAAGAAGGTCCACCACACTATCGCCATTTTCTGCTAAAAGAGAACATTCACCGTCCCCTTTTGTATGGCGCATCACTGCTTTATACCCTTCATCCCATTCTAAGAAACACCCTGATTCATGTTTGTACTTCAATAAGTCTTGATAGACTTGATTCATATAATTTAGGTAGAGTTGATCTTGACTGACTAAATATGCAATACTTAATGGCATCAATAAACGAGCGAGTTCTTGAGTTTGAGATTGTTCACGACGAGTGTTTGGATAAATTTTCATTAAAGAATCAAGGCCTTGTAAACCTAAGTGATAATACGATTCTTTATCAAACAGAAGGTAAGCCAAAAGAAACGAAGCACTAAGATAGGCATTATAATGAGCACTTGGACATTGACACTCTTTTTCTTGCAAGTCTTTAAAGTCAGTTTCATTTAATTTACTTAGCTCAAATCTTGCTTGACGTTGACCATCATAACCAGTCGTCTTAACATGAAAATCACAAATCATTTCGAGTGTTTT
Organism: Erysipelothrix urinaevulpis; assembly: GCF_009828835.1. Taxonomy (GTDB): domain Bacteria; phylum Bacillota_I; class Bacilli_A; order Erysipelotrichales; family Erysipelotrichaceae; genus Erysipelothrix; species Erysipelothrix urinaevulpis. Next base: position 101,234 of record NZ_WTTB01000002.1, on the reverse strand, counting down.
CAATTCATCTAAATTTTCTTGATACAAAAGATTCTTTAATAGAATGGGTATAATCATCCGAGCAACATCATCTCCGTATGTGCTTTCCAGTGCAACAGAAGACCAACGAACAAAACCTTGACATTTTCCATCATGGATGGTGAAGTCATTTAAACACGCATCCACAAGATTTTCTGCTGTTTCTATGTAAGATGAATCATCAAAATATAGTCCCGCCAGACAATAAAACAAAGAGACTTCACCACTACAATCTCCTCGAATAACATCGGCAAACCGTCTCTCACCATTTGGATAAATTTCTGAACCAAATCCCTCATATACACCATCACGACCTTTATTAATCAATAAGTCATTCTCTTTGAACCATGTAAGAATATGATCAATAACTTTATTTTTATCGGATTCGTTAAAAAACTTAACAAGCGGTTCAAAATGCTGAATGGCTGTCCCTATATTCAACCACTCAAAAACATAATCAATCAATCCGTTTGCCTTTTGGATTGGTGCATAGGCTCCCTGATGATAATTCGCTAATTGGACTGTAGAAATCAAGACATTGTCATTCAGCTCAAATAAGGCATAATCCTTAATACAATATTTAAGCTGGTCTTTTTTTAATCTTGAGTGAGCATGTTCTTGGGTAAAGACTGCTTTAACCTTTGCCTCCAGTTCGACTTCATCAAAGGGAATCGTCCGTAGTGCTTGTTGTGTATCAACTAAATCAAAGTGGGATAAAGTATCACAACCTTGTTCAACAAATGCAATTCTCTCAAAACTCGTTCGCTTCGTACCATCTGTTAAAAAAGCGCCAAATGAAGCAACGTATTCGACGAATACTTTTTTACCCGTTTTTATAAAATCTTCGATTATTCTATACTGTCTTAGATTAAATGTTAAAGGTTGATCATCAGTTCCCCCTAAAATCATCAATTGTTCATACTGAGCAAGACTATTAAAATCAACATCTAGTATTTCAAACGGTACATGATTACTTTTTAAGACTTTTGTGATATCTGATTCATTTCGTGAAATAACACCAATCATAACTGTTCCTCCAATTTTTCTAATACTTTATTTGCAACAAACGTTGAACCTTCTTTAGAGTAGTGTAACCCATCATCGAGCCTTAGTAAGGTCTCTCGTCTTTTTTTAAATGTATCATCATTGAATAAATCAACAACCCATATATCATTCAATTCTAATCGTTTGCGTATCCAGTCATTGAATAAGCCTAAACTTTCATTGATACTGATTTTTTTATACATTTTTTGAGGATGTCTTTGATAATACGTTTTTTCAACAACGTGGTGAACCGATACATAAAGAATCGGAATATCTAAATTATCAAGTAACATCAATAAATTGTTTGACCTTTCTTCAAGGACATTAAAATCTAAGGCCCCACGCTTATCCATCATTTGAGCAACATCGTTCATTCCAAACCCCATTAAGACGAAGTCAAACTGATCGTGTTTGATACGTTCATACTGTTTTATGACATCTTGAACAGTACTCCCACTCACAGATAAATTCACCAAATCTAGATCTAATTGCGAACTAACACCATTAACCCATCGATTCTCTTCTTTTAACCCATAACCATAGACTAAAGAATCACCAATCGCCAACACCTTTTTTCTACTCATTGACTAATAGACCCTCCTTGGTATGAAATCTATAAATTTCATCACACACTTGTTCACTTTGTTTATTGTTTATCCTTGCAACAAGTGCAAACATAAAAAAGAGTGTCATCCAAGCCCCATTCTTCACTAACAGTAAAAACCCTAATAAAAAACCTAAACTCAACATCATTGGTTTAGTTAATTTCATGATATACATAATACTTAGTTGAATTGTATCTTTAAATGAGAAATTAAATTTTGACTGAATCGTGCAAAAAGCCATGACAAAATACGCTTCCACAATCATTAAGATTACAAATAAAAGAGCAACAGATTGCAAATTTCTGCTTGAAAAATACAAATAATCTAAGTAAAACAAGTAAAACGAAATCACAAAAAATAAATTAGCCTTCAAACAATTTCTATAACTATTTTTATAACCTACAAGAAATAACTTTATGATTGACTGATCTTGATTTATTTTTTTATTTAAGGCATATTGCATAGCAATAAATGAAGGAATAAGATTTAAACTAAAAATTATCATCAGGATGATTAGTACCAGAATATTCTTCGTTTTCAAGCTAATAAATGCAAATGGAATAAATATATTAAATAATAAAAACATGGCATTGCTTAATAAGATATCCCATAGTGCAACACTAAAACTATAAAACTTTAATCCTAATTCATGTTCCACAATAAGCTCACCTCTTGAATCTATTTTAATCCCTTTAATTCTGATAGTTAAGAGCTGAGTCAGTTTAAGATAAGATAGTCTTTGTTTTCTTATTAAAATCATAAAAAAGTTTAGGATTCCGACAAGGGAACCCTAAACTTTTTTTATTTATTAGATATCTTTTTCAATTAATTTTTCTGTTTCAATGTCATAGGTGTAATCGATGTCATTTTGATTGTTATCAACAAGTTCAACAGACAACTCAAATCGTTTGACATCGTATTCTAGTTCCCAGTCTTTAAGTTTATAGCTTCCTTTCGCATCCGCTAAAGAAAGATCAACTATTTTATCAATGGATTCCAAATGCTTATCAGTAATTTCATGATTGTTTTTGTCAAGGTCATCCAAGTTTTGAACAATGACGCCCCCTGTTTTTCCATCCAGTTTCATTTCTATTTCATCGTTTTTACCATAGCCATCAATTTTATATGTTTTTGAGGCATTGATAAACTCAATGCTTTTGATTTTATATGCGTTATTGGTCTCTTTTTTGAATGCATCAGCAATTTCTTTTGGTGTTAAAACATCCTTATCACGTTCTAAAACCGCATTATTATCGGTAGAGATATTTTCTTCTTTCTTTTGTTGTGGTATTTTTGAACAAGCACTCAATAAACTAATCATGAGTACAAGTATGATTCCTTGTTTAAATTTTTTCATAAAATCATCCTTTCATTTTAAATTATACAATATATATCAATAAATCACAGTCACATTGACATTAAATCACCCTCTAATGATTTAAAAAGACAACAATCTTTTCGTTGTTGTCTTTTACTTGTCAATTGTTATTAAAATTATTTATTCAATGGTGTGAATCGTTTTATCTTTTATTTCTTGATTCAACAAGTCTTTGAAATCTTCAAGTGAACTTGAAACTTGTTTACGTTCACCATAACGTCGTAAGTTAATTGAACGATTTTCAAGTTCTTGATCACCAATAATTACTTGCATTGGTGTTTTATTCTTTTGGGCTTCACGTAAGCGATAGCCTAATTTTTCATTACGACCATCAACACTTGCCCGAATTCCCATCGCTTTCAATTCATTCAAGATTTCATGAGCATAATCTAAATGATATTCAGCATTCACAGGAATGATTTCAACTTGTTTTGGTGCAAGCCATAATGGGAATGCCCCTCCAAAGTGTTCAATCAAAATACCAATGAATCGCTCAATTGATCCAAAGATTGCTCGATGAAGCATAATTGGACGTTGTTTTTCACCCTTTGCATCAACATAGTTTAAGTCAAAACGTTCAGGTAAGTTCATATCTAATTGGACAGTACCACATTGCCAGATTCGATTTAAGGAGTCTCTAACTTTAAAGTCAAGTTTTGGACCATAGAATGCGCCATCACCTTCATTAATCTTAAATTCTTTCCCTGCAGCAATACATCCTTGACGCAAGGCTTCTTCTGATCGATCCCATACATCAATATCGCCGATGTATTTTTCTTCAGGTCGAGTTGACAATTCGATGGTGTATGATAAGCCAAAAACTGAGTAAACTTCGTCAATAAAATCTAATATTTCTACAATTTCATCTTGTAATTGATCTTCACGCATAAATAAGTGAGCATCATCTTGTGTGAACGAGCGAACTCTGAATAAACCGTTTAAGGCACCACTGGCTTCATGACGGTGTACATGTCCCATCTCAGCAAGACGCATTGGTAAATCACGGTATGAATGAAGCCCATTTTTGTAAACAAGCATTCCACCTGGACAGTTCATCGGTTTAATCGCAAATTCACGATCATCAACCTTTGAAATATACATGTTTTCACGATAGTTATCCCAATGACCTGAAACTTCCCATAACTCTTTACTTAACATGGTTGGCGTTTCAATAAATTCATACCCACGGCGGATATGAGCAGCATGATAATAGGTATCCAGTGCATGACGTAATTTCATACCGTTAGGCATCCAGAAAGGCATTCCTGGACCATATTCACTCATCATAAATAATTCAAGTTCACGACCTAACTTTTTGTGATCTCGTTGTTTCGCTGCTTCTAACCAATCTAAATAATTTTGAAGATCTTCTTTGTTTTCAAAGGATATTCCATAAACGCGTTGCAACATTTTATTGTTTGCATCACCTTTCCAATATGCACCTGAAACTTTTGTAAGTTTGAAGTTCTTCATGACTTTTGTTGATGCAACATGAGGTCCACGACATAAATCAACCCACTCTGCTTGACGGTAAGCAGATATTGTCTCATCATCTGCTAAGCGGTTGATGATATCCAACTTATAGGGATCATCTGAAAACATGTCTAAGGCTTCTTCTTTTGTTAATTCCTCACGACTAATTCGTTTGTTTTCTTTAGATATTTTACGCATCATCGACTCGATTTTTTCCAAGTCTTCCTCTTTTAAAACTTTGTCACCTAAATCAATATCATAATAAAAACCATCTTCAATCACAGGTCCAACCCAAAATTTAGCATCAGGGTATAAGCGACTTACTGCATGAGCAAGCAAGTGTGCTGTTGAGTGATTGAGAACATTCAAAGCTTCGTTCTCTTTAATATTTATACTTGAATTTTCCATTCTATCTCTCCTTTATCTATAAAAAAAGCGCATAAACATCACAATAAGGACGTTTATACGCGGTACCACCTTAGTTCATGATTAAAAATCATGCGCTTCATTGCTGTTATCGCCAGCATACGTGGTTGATTAGACCAAGCTCCAAGGTGGTAAAATAAAAAGTTTTACAAGTAACTTTCACCAGCCGTTACCCTCTCTTTTCAAACTTTAGATTTCATATCCTTTTCAACGCTTCTTCTATTACTTTATACAATATTTTAAACAATAATACAAGTTAAATAACAAAATTACCGTTTTCAAAGACAATAACTTCATCACCATCTTGTTTAAGTCCAACAATTTTCATATCACTTGAACCAAACATAAAGTCCTCATGATTGATTGAATCATTGGAATTATGAGCAAGCAACTCTTCTTGAGTCATCTCTAACCCACCTTTGATATTCATCGGATAAGCACGTCCCAAAGCCATGTGGCATGAGGCATTCTCATCAAATAGTGTGTTAAAGAATAAAATATTCAGGTTTGAAATTGGTGAATCATGAGAAATTAAAGCAATTTCTCCGATATGACGACTTCCTTCATCTGTATCTAAAAGTGATTGTAACGTTTCTTTTGATTGTTTAGCATCAAAATCAACAACACGACCATTTTCAAATTTTAACCAGAACTCATCAATAAGTTTACCATTATAATTAAGCGGTTTTGTACTGTATACAACGCCATTCACATTCATTCTGTCTGGCATTGTGAATGATTCTTCGGTTGGCATATTCGGATTAAACGTATAGCCTTTTTCCGATGTTTCTTCTCCACCTGCCCAAATATGATCTTTAACTAAACCAACAACAATATCAGTACCTAAATCGTTTTTAAAATGAAGTGATTTGAAATTTAAGTCATTGAGAAGATTATTTTGGTAAGCAAGGCGTTTGTTATGCTTATCCCATTCTTCAATTGGATCATTGTCATCATCAATACGAACTGAATAGAGAATTGAATCCAATAATTTGTCATACGCTAAATCAATCGCCATTTCTGGGAATACAACGGCCGCCCATTCTTTTGTTGGTAACGATACAAGAGACCATTGACCACGGTTAGCCATTGTATATTCACGAACACGCTTAAGTGCTTCACCTTGAGCTTTATTGAGTGCAGCCAACTTGTTTTCATCTGTATCAGCCATTAAGCCAGGTGAAGGAGCATAAACTGATAAACGACATAAATCATCTTCAAGATAATCATCATATTCATCAATGAGCCATTGAGGCATGGTTGTTAAAGTATCAATATCTTGATAATCAACATGCATTTTGCCAATAATATCATCATTAAATTTGATAACGACTTTTTTAGCACCCGCTTCATACGCTTCTTTTGCTAACATTCTAGCAAATTCGTAATGTTCAGCTTTAACATTAATTAAAAGTGTTTGCCCTTTTTGCACATTAACGCCTTTACGAACAGCTAATTGTGCATATTTTTCTAATTTTGTCATCTTAATTCCCCTTTTCCATTGCCATGCATAGTGCTGCAGCTCCAATAATTCCAGGCTCTGCAAGTTCTGCTTGAACAAACGGTGTATCTCGCATATCGTCATGGACTAAATCGCTATAATGAGCAATCATTTGTGGCCAATACTTATCTTTTGATTTGGTCACCCCACCACCCATTACAAAAATATCTGGATCACATACATGAGCAATTGCTTGAAGAAGCATTCCCATATCAAGGGTCATCTCATCAAGTAAATGTTGAGCTTTGTCATTGCCTTCTTCAGCAAGTTTAAAAATTTCTCCAGCCGAAACAATGGAATCATCCAGTTCTTGTTTTGCTTTTCGAACCATTGCTGATCCACTCGCTTCATTCTCAACTGCCCCTACTTTTAGATTGTTGATGTGAGCATAGGATGCGCGATCACGATCAATAATAATATTCCCAATCTCTCCTGCATACCCTTTACGTCCAGATACAACTTTACCATTAACAACAAGCGCTCCACCTATTCCTGTTGAGTGCGTTAAGTAATAAACAACATCATTACCTTTTCCTGCACCAAAGACAGCTTCAGCAAGACCCGCTACATTCGCATCATTATCCATATAAACCGGTAAATTCAAACGTTCTTTTAAGTAAGCGGCAACTGGAAAACCAGTGAATCCGTTAAGATTGGTTGAGAGAGTGATACAGCCCTTTTTCGTGTCAACTGGTCCGGGTAATCCCATCCCAATTGCAAGACAATCGCTCAATAACTTGAGCGATTGTGCCATATCAATTATATTGTCCAAAACAATAGTCGGTCCTTCGGATGCACGTGAAGGACGCTTAATTTCCTCAACGACATCACCTTGAGGCGAGACAACTGCAACCCTTACATTTGTCCCACCCAAATCGATTGCTAAGTAATACTTCATGATATGTCTCCTTATTTGTTTATTTTACTTCAATAATTTTCATTAAGTTTGTCGCACCCATACCACTTGGGTAACCAGCTGCAATAATGATCTTTTTACCTTTTTCAATTCCAAATGTTTTCGCAAATGTTGATGCGATATCATCATCGTTTGTCATTTCGTTGACAATGTCTGAATACACAGGAATAACGCCCCAATGTGCTTCAAGACGACGTTGAACAGCGCGATCAAATGTGACAGCGATAACTGGAACATTTGGACGGTATTTTGAAATACGACGTGCAGTTGAACCACTTTGTGTAAAGGCAACAACGGCTTCAACATCATCTAAGTTTAGAGCTGTTTCAGCAATTGACATTCCAATTGAATCTTGGATTGTACGTTTTGAACTTGAAATTGAATGTTCTAAACGCTCACGGTAAGGAATAATTCCTTCCATTGCACGTGAAATTTCATTCATAACACGAACTGCTTCAATTGGATAATCTCCAACTGCTGATTCACCTGACAACATAATTGCATCAGTTCCATCTAAGATTGCGTTCGCAACATCACTGGCTTCAGCACGTGTAGGACGTGGATTTTTTTGCATTGATTCTAACATATGTGTTGCTGTGATAACAGGTTTTCCTAAACGGTTCGCTGTTTCGATCATTTTCTTTTGGTAAATTGGAACTAAGTGAGTTGCAACTTCAACCCCTAAGTCTCCACGAGCAACCATAATTCCATCCGCAACCATCAAGATTTCTTCAACATTATTGAATCCTTCTTGGTTTTCAATTTTCGCAATAATTTGAGTTTCTTCAGCGCCTTCTTCTTTTAAGATTGCACGAATTTCTTCAATATCGCTTCCACGACGAACAAATGATGCAGCAATGAAATCGGCTCCGTTTTGTGCGCCAAAACGAATATCGTTTGCATCTTTCTCTGACATAAATGGCATCGATAAGACAACCCCTGGAATGTTAATTCCTTTACGGTCTTTAACTGGTCCTGGGTTTTCAACACGACACACTAATTCTTTTTCTTCTTTTTCAATAACTGTTAAGGTCACTAAACCATCATCAACCAAGATATGGTCATTGACATCAACATCATCATAAACTTCTGGCACAGAAATAGCGAAACGTTCCTTGTTACCAACTAAGTCCATATCAAATCCAATACGAACGATATCGCCTGTTTCAAATTCAACACCACTGTTTTCAATTAATCCTGTACGAATTTCTGGTCCTTTGGTATCAAGTAAGATTCCTAAGTTGATGCCAATACGATCACTGACTTCGCGAACTGTATTCATTCTTCTCAAATGATTTTCTTGAACATCATGTGAGAAGTTAAAGCGGACAATATTCATTCCTTCTTTAGCCAATGCTTCAATCATTTCTGGACTTTCAGAAGCAGGTCCTATTGTACAAACTATTTTTGTTTTTTTAATATCATGCATTAATGATTTCCTCCTAATTAAACTAAACGTTCGTGTAACTCAAATAAATCTTTTCTAGAACGACGCGGTATCTTCAAGGCTTCTGGTAAATCAATCGAAACAATTTCACCATGATTTACAGCAACACATTGACCACTCACATCATTTAAAAGTAACTGGACAGCTCGATCTCCAAACTGCGTAGCAAGAATTCGATCTCTTGCTGTCGGTGATCCACCTCGTTGGATATGACCAAGCACAGTTGAACGACCCGAGAAATTTGTATGTCTTGAAATTTTCTCTGCAAGCAATTCAACGTCTGTTATCTTTTCACTGATAATAACCATTGCATGACGTTTTTTCTTTGACTCTTCAATATGTTGAAGACGTTCAAGTACTTCCATTTCATCATAACCCGTTTCCTTGGTTATAATCAATTCAGCACCCGTTGTAATCCCAGCATAAATCGCTAAATCACCACAACGATTACCCATTACTTCAATGACTGAACAACGATGATGAGAACTTGACGTATCCCTTAATTTGTCAACATTGTCAATCACTGTATTTAAAGCAGTATCAAACCCAATTGAATATTCTGTTGATGCAATATCATTATCGATTGTTGCTGGAACACCGATACATGGCACGCCCATTTCATGAAGCGCTAAGGCGCCACGGTAGCTTCCATCCCCACCGATTACGACTAAGCCTTCAATCTCATGTTTCTTCAGATTTTCAATTGCTTTTTGGCGAATTTCTAACAACTTAAATTCTTCCAAACGAGCACTTCCTAAAACAGTTCCCCCTTGTATGATAATGTCGCTCACATCACCACGATCTAACTGTCTTATTTTATCCTCGACTAATCCTTGGTATCCATCATAAATACCAAAAACCTCAATCCCCTGAGACAAACCAGAACGAACCACAGAACGGATCGCGGCATTCATCCCAGGTGCATCACCACCTGATGTCAATATACCAATTCTCTTCATAATTCACCTCTACGAACTATCATACCATTATATTGCTATTTTGTCTTATATTTTTACTTGTTTTTATTGATGTCGACGGTTCTTTCCTGCGATTTCATAAGACTTTGTGAGCGAGAGGATTCTATCCACTAATCGTGACGCTCTAATTTCATCAGAAACCCCTCTTGTATCAACTCGATAGAGGTCCTTTAACATTTCAGGTTTATAGTTTGATGTAATAATTGTCTTTCGTTTATTCTCCAAACGATCATTCAAAATCGACAGAAGCACCTCATCACGACCCCATGGTGTTATCGGCTCAGCCCCTAAATCATCAAGCACTAACAAACTTGCTTTTCTTAAGGTATCAAGGGTTTGTTCTTGCTGCTTATTATTTCCAAATTGTTGCTTTAAGTGATTAAATAAACTTGGAACATGGACATAAGCAACACGTTTTCCTTCTTTGGCCATCTGGTTACTGACACACGCTGCCAAATAACTTTTTCCAACACCTAAATTCCCATATAAAAAGTAACCTAATTCATCATCCTCAACAAACTTCGCTAATTCAACCAACACTTTAATATATGCTGGATTTTGTTTTTCTTTTTGTAAGTCAATGGATTGAAATGTCGCTTTGCGTAAGGATTCAGGTAATGGAAACACTTGATAACGTTTTAAAAACAATTGTTCTTCTTCAATGTCCTTGGCTAATTCAACACGCATCACAACCTCAAAGATCATATCTAAATTCTCATCATACTCAAGCCCTAAGTACTCACCTTTACGAACATCTTTTTCCAACTCTTCTTTGCTTAATCCATAGGCTTCACGTTTTGCTTTTAACCACCGCTTGAATTTTGGTAAATGATTAACATAGGTTTCATAAGGACAACCAGTATCAATTAAAAATTGTTTAATTTCTGGTTCTTTTGCATAAAACACCGCTTCTTCATCGCGACGTTTTAGTTGTTCTTCACTTAATTCAAATTTAATATGTTTTAGGCTCATAGAATTTATCCTTTCTTAATAAATGCTTCAAACTCACTTTGGAGTCCATCAACATCTTCATCAATTTCAATATACTCCGAATAGCTTGGCATGGCTGTATGATGCTTTATCGTTTTATTTTTTCCTGATGACTTCTCAAACACAGGTTTTTCTATCAGTGCAAGAGCTTCTTCTTTCGTGCTAATCTTGTCTCGTTTCCAAACTGAAGCGATTTTTTCAACATAAGCTCTTACTAAGTTATTATCATTGCTCTTAAGGACATACTCAATTAAGACGTTGATAACTTCAGATTTAAACCCAAAATTTTTGATAAGAGATTGAATTAAATTCTTGTCTGCTGTCCCGACATAGTCATAGCCTTGAATATGTTTTAAGAAACTGATTGGATCGAGTTGATAAATATCTTCGACATCATCAGGTTTCATCGTTCCAAATTGACGCTCAATGGAATAGCGGAACTTTTTCTCATTGAATACTTTTGTTTCAAAGTTTGTCGCAGAAAAAAGTGCAGCACGTAAATCTGAAAAATTTAATTGATACATGGTTGCCATTTCACTGATAAGACCGCGTGTTGCTTCGGTTCGTAATTCCATTGGGAATAAGCGTATGGAAATTCGCTTAAAAAATCCATCCACATCATATGACACAGTTGTTTGACCAGTATCATGTTTATTAAAGCTTTGTTCCAACGTTTCATCCCAAATTGCTAATCGATTTAAATCAAAACTCTCGCTAATTTCTTCTCTATTTTTCAAAGGTTCTTTACGGTAACGATGGGATAAATCAATAAATTTCTTGGACCCCATGACAATAGAGAATAAACGTGCATAGGTTGAGTGTTGAAAGAAATCAAACGGAGCAAGCGGCTTCACAAGCATAATTTCTTCAACATCGCCTTTGAATGTTCGAATTAAACCAAAGCGTTCCAATTCTTTTCGCCATTGAACACTTTCCTCTAAAGAAATTTGTAAAGTACGTTTCAGTTCATCAACACAAACTTTATCAGAAATTTTCGAAAACTGAAAAAGTGTCAGATAAAGTGGCATGGCCGGGTAAGCGAATAAGGGTTGATATAAAACAATCAAACTCTCGTATTCTTCTGACGATAAATCAAAGCCAGATTGAACTTTTATGAAATTTGAATCCATTCTTTGCTCCTTTCTAATTTAATAATCTCCAAGACATCTCTAACTTCTTCTTCTAGTTCGGTGAGACTATGATTATTTTCAATCAAGTAGTCACCACGCTCCCTTTTTTCTTGAGCACTCATTTGACGTGCCATTCTGGCTATGACTTCATCTTCAGGTATCCCTTTTGCAACAGCACGTTTGATTCTGAGTGATTCATCAGCATCGACAACAATCACCTTATCGAAAAAATCGGAATATCCTGCTTCATATAAGAGTGGAACCTCAAAAAATATGAGGGATTGATTCTTTGATAGACGTTGAATATCCTGCATAACTTGTGGGAAAACCAAAGCTTCTAATTGTTTGAGTTTGTCTTGATTGGAGAAGACAATTTCAGCGATTTTCTTTCGATTTAAATCACCATTTTCATTGACGATGTCATTTCCTAGCAAATCGATGATTTCGTGATACAAACTTCCTGTTTGATTATAGTAATCATGAACCATTTTATCCGTATCATAAAATGTAAACCCAGCATCTTTAATTATTTGACTGACAGAACTTTTTCCTGCCGCCATTGTTCCTGTTATTCCTATAATCATTTCTGACACCTCTTACAAAATACAGTCGTTCTACCGCTCACTTTAATGGCTTCCATCGTTGTTTGACATTCAACACAAGGTTCACCCTTTTGACCATATGCTTTCAAAGAGACTTGGAAGAGTCCATTCACATTTAATGCAGAGGTGTACGAACGAATCGTTGTTCCACCTTGCAAAATTGCTGCTTCAAGTATTTTGGGGATTTCTTCACAGAGAGCACGATAATCACGCATTTTGAGTGATGGGCCTTTTCTTAAAGGATGAAGTTTTGTAGCAAATAATATTTCATCAGCATAGATGTTTCCAATGCCACTCACAATACTTTGATCCAACAGCATTGTTTTGAGACTGCGTCCACTCTTCCCCATTTTTTCTTTGAGGTAGTCTGGTGTTAAGTTTGAATCAAAAGGTTCTAACCCTAAGTTTTTTGTCTTCATATACGAATCTAAATCATCCACAACCGCCATTCTTGAAAACTTTCTAACATCTAAATAATGAATCCAATGACGGGTTGTTTGGATGATGAGATGGGTGTGTTTGGTCGGTTTAATATTTTCTTGATATAAGTGAAATTTCCCTTCCATTCTTAAATGAAGAACCCAGTAAAGAGAATGATCGAATTCAAAAATCAAGTATTTACCACGACGGTCAAATTTAGTGAAGGTTTTTCCTTGTAAAACCTTTAAATCATAGCTTGAATTTTGTTCCAATAAATCAGGGTATAAAAATTCAATACCTAAAATTGTTTCATTTAATAAAGATCGTTCAAGTGTTCGTACAATGGTTTCAACTTCTGGTAATTCAGGCATTAAGATCTTCCATCCAATTTTTACCAACACTGACTGAGACTTTCATTTTAACATCCCAATCAACGATCGTTTCCATCGCGTCAACCATTAATTCAATAAATTCATCTTTTTCTGATTCTAAAACATCAAAGACAAGCTCATCATGAACCTGAAGAATCATTCGTGATTTAAAGCCTTTATCTTCGATAATTTTAGCTGTTTTAATCATTGCCATTTTAATAATATCGGCAGCGGTTCCTTGGATGGGTGCATTCATCGCTGCCCGTTCTCCAAATTGAGCATTGGCACGATTACTGCTATATATTTCTGGGATATAACGACGACGTCCAAAATGAGTTGTGACATAGCCTTCTTTTTTACATGATTCAACTAACGTATCCATATAGCCTTGAATTCCAGGATAAACATCGTTATACGCTTTGATAAATTCTGATGCTTGTTTGATTGGAATATCTAACTGTTTACTCAAACCATAAGGACTCATGCCATAAACAATCCCAAAATTAATACTTTTTGCTTGACGTCGCATTTCTGAATCAACAGACTCAGCCATAAAAATTTCCTGCGCTGTTTTTGTATGGATGTCAAGATCAGCATTAAAGGCTTCAATCATTTTTTCTTCACGGGCCAGAAACGCTAAAACACGTAACTCAATTTGAGAGTAATCGATTGAAACAAGATAAGAATCATCCGATGCAACAAAAGCACGTCGAATTTGGCGTGTTTCTTCATCTCGAACGGAAATATTTTGTAAATTTGGATCCGAGGACGATAAACGACCAGTTTGGGTCGCGTGTTGATTGAAGGTTGTATGTATTTTACCATCACTTTGAACATATTTCTTTAAGCCATGGGCATAAGTTGAATACAGCTTTTGATATTTACGGTAGTCCAGTATGGGTGTAATAATTGGATGCTTGTCTTCTAATTCTTCTAAAACAGCAACGGCAGTTGATCGTTTTTTTACCATTGGAAGTTCAAGCGTATCGAAGAGGATTTCTGCTAATTGCTTCGGTGAATTTACATTAAATTCTGTGCCGGCTAATCGATAGATTTCATCGGTTAAATCAGCAATTTTTGCCGCTGTTTTATCTGCAATTTCATCAAGAACATTTAAATCAACATGAATTCCATAATGCTCAGATAACGCCAAAACACTTGTTAATGGTTTTTCTATATCGTCATAAAGAGATGTTAAATCATCCTCTTTAGCTTTCATTGACATCGTTTCATAAAGACCTTGAAGTTGGGTAACCATCGCCAATCCTTTTTGATCACCCTCAAATTCATGAAACCAAAATTCGTACTCATCTTGAAGACGAGCCAAGGTTGTGATGGATGGATCAATAATAAACGCTAAAAGCAATACATCTTCGATGCTTGAGTTAAGGCTTAGCTGGTATTCTAAAGCAAATCGATATAAATGTTTGGAGTGCAATGTAATCAGTGGATTTGTTGCTAATATCTCATGGAAAAGTGATGACGACGTCATTTCTAGATAATTTAAATAACAGCTTTTATTGTTTGCTGCAAGATAAGCACCGTTCAATTCACCTTTTTTATCGACATCCATAATGAGGGATGTCGGATGATTTAACCATGTTTTGTCAAGTGTTGACTCCATTAATTCAATTTTTTCATCTTTATCAACGATTGTATCTTCAACAATCAATGAGTTCATGTCGTAACGTCGATAAAACGCATTCAAGGTTTCAGATGGTTTTTCATAGAGGTAATCATCAATGTCAAATTCAATGGGGACCTCGCAATTTATTTTTGCTAGTTGATAAGAAAGTCTTGCTTGATCTTCAAATTCACGAAGTTTCTCCCCCATTTTTCCTTTAACTTCGTCTGCATGATTGTAAACACCTTCAAAACTTTCGTATTGATTGATTAATTTCAACGCTGTTTTTTCACCGATAGAAGGGACTCCAGGTATATTATCACTCGCATCCCCCATCAACGCTTTAATATCAACCACTTGATCAGGACGATAACCTTTTTCCTCTAGCATGGTTGTTGGATTCATAACCTGTAGATTTGTTAATCCTTTTTTCATCAAAACAACATCAACATGTTCATCGATGAGTTGTAACATATCTTGATCAGATGTTAAAATTTCAATTTTATCGTTTGGAAACATTTTTGAAATGGTCCCAATTAAATCATCCGCTTCATAGCCTGATAACTCAATACGTTTAACTGGGTACTCATCTAAAAACTCTCGGACTAATTCAAATTGGGAGACAAGTTCAGGATCAACTTCTTTTCTGGTTCCTTTGTAGTCTTCGAATAAATCATGTCTAAATGTCTTATCTTTCGTATCAAATGCAACAACAATGTGACTGGGTTCCATAATTTCAATGGCTTTATTGAGCATGGTTGAAAAACCATAGACTGCATTGGTTACATGACCCTCTTTAGAACGCATGTGTCCGCGTGACAACGTTCCATAATAAGCTCTAAACAACATTGAATTACCATCCAACAATAATATTTTCTTCATAGTTTCCTTCTTTCTTATTTCTCGTGACAAAAACCCTTATTGCTCTTTTGTCATAGCCTCAAGGGTTTCTAAATTTTGATACATTTTATCGATGTAATCATACTTATCTTTTTTGTCTTCTTCAGTTAATTTAAATAAATTACTCAAATTAATTTGCTTCAATTCTAATTCAGTTTTTAATTGATTAAACAACTTGATGTAATCGTCTGGTAGATTGTCTTCATAAGCAATGTACTTAACATCATCCATCATGATTCGATTACGAATAATCTCAAGTTGTTCATCACTGGGTAAAACACCATACTTCGACAATGTTATAGGATACACACCCACATTGAAGCTTCGTTGCCAGTTTCCAAAACTTGGGGTCATTGTCGCAAATGCGATGCCATAATCTTCATCTCTTAGTTTTTGAAAATCTGCTTGTAGTCGCGTTAATTCCACTTCAAGAGCTTCAAAGTTGGACTTGTATAATTTAGCGTGATCGGGTCTTTCTTTAACTAAATAGTCTTTGATCGTTCGTGCCATAGATGTCATCGCAATCGGATCCATCCATAAGATTGGATCTTGCTCATATTTATCTACAGATTTAAATTCTTCACCATCATAATACTCCGATTCAATTAAGGCTTCTTGATCACCTGAAACCACCGTGGTAAATCGTTTAAATGGATACAATGATGAACGTTCAGATAAATCAATTTTCTTTATTTTACTTTCATCAAAGTCCTTTAGATATAATGGAAAATATGGGTCAAGTTCATTAATGTAGAACATGACATTTGCTTCTTTAAATATCTTCTCATAGTCTTTACTGATTTGCGAAGTTTGTACAATACCACCCTCAGAAATATTGGTGACATTAACGGTATCACCGGCAATGCGTTCAAATAAGAATTCTAAAGGATAGTTACTGACAACAATATTGAGTGGTTTTGGAACACAAGCACTCAAGGAGCCTAGTAATACAAATAACGTCATAATGCTTAATAATTTCTTTTTCATGATAGCCTACTTTCTTCATATTTTTCAAGATCCCAATTCATCGATTTTAGTTCAAGTAATGATCGAATTGATAAATACAGAGGCATTGAGATTAAAACACCGACAAACCCAAACATTGTACTTGCAGCAAAGAAAGCAAACAAGGACCATAATGGTTCAACTTTATTTCGTTTTGAATAAATAAGGGGCGATGTCACATAGCCATCAATATTTGATAGGACCATTAACATCACAATCAAGATGACGATTTTACTTGTCGGCATACTCAGTGCCGTTAAAACACCAATTGCATGAACGATCATTGGTCCAATATAAGGTATCAAAAGCGAAAGTGCTGTAAGAACACCCAAAATCAGAGCATAATTATGACCTAACAAGAAATACATCAATGAATATTCAATAGCAATAATTGGCATAATGATTGCGAAACTTCGCAAATATGAACTCACTGATTGATCAACCACCCGAATGCTTGCAGACAGCTTCGGAGAAACCCAATGTGCTTTTTTCATCACAGACGAACTTATTTTTTCATAATCAAAAATAAAATAAATTCCAATGACAAACGAGAACATCGCTAGGGTTAAAGCTGAGAATATTTTCCCAATAAATACTGAAGCCATGGCCGGTAAATTAGACACTGATCCAACGATTTTATCCATGCTATCAAGTGCTTGTTTAAAGAGTGAATCCATCAACGGTGTACTGGCCGCATTCCCACCTTTATAATAATCATAAAGTTTTTGAATTCCATCGATAATGGTTGTAGCAAACTGCATCATATCATCATACATCGAGGGTAAGATGAGGGAAAATAAAAGAACAATTAAGGCTAAAAAACCAATTATTGTTACAAACACAGAAAGTGCTCGTGGGATTTTATACTTTTCGAAAAATACTGCAATCGGACGCAATATATAAGCAAGGATAAATCCGATAACAAATGGTAAAAGAATAATTTTTATTTTAGAAAATAAATCAGACCAGATTGGCCACGTAATCGACAATAGTACGATTAAGACCATAAATAGTATGACAGGCAAAATATTATCTAAACTGAATGTTTCTTTAAATCTTTTAATAAGTTTTTGAACTGGCGTCATCAATTCACCTCTTTACTTTCTTTTCATTATATCATATTAATAGGTTCGTAAATCCTGTGTCTTGTTTAAAATAATACTGTGAATTTTTTTATAAAATTCAAGCAGTGGGTAAACAAACAAGGCATTAATAATAATGACCCAAAACATCCTTTGTCCTATAAAATCAAGATAGGTCATATGAATATTATTAAGATTCGTAATGAGAATAAAGGTTAATGATTCCTTTATAAAGAGTGCTACGATTGCGATAATTGCAAATTCAACAATATTTCCACCAATTTGTCGTTGCCATATTCTCATCAGTAGAACAGTCAACACATAGGAAACAAAAAAGATTGGAAATGAATTAATATGATTCAAATCCATCCACATTGATAAAAGCGAAGCTTTTATCACACTCTCTTTGGAAGTATCGGTTTGAATTAACAAGATTAACCCTAAAAAAGCCAAGTTACTCACAAAGGTAATATTACCAATATTTAAACTATTCACAACACCTGCAATGACCGTATCAACCATTAATAGACAAACAATAAAGGCAAAGTGCATAAAACGTATATATCTCATGGTTTTTTCACCACCGATATGTATCTTAAGTTATGAAAACTTTGCTCTGATTCCATATAAACAATGACACCGACACTGTCTGGAACTTTTTTGATTGACTTAACTTTACCAACATACAAGCCACTTGGATAAACCCCACCTTGACCCGAGGTCGTCACGACCATATCTTCAGTTATCGTACTTCTTGATTCCAAGAGTTTAATGGAGAATAAGTTTTCACTTGTATCATAACTCGTCAAAATTCCAGGTACAGTTTGTTTATCATTAATTTGAATTTTAACGGATACTTCACTGTATTCATTATTGGCTGTCAACAAAGATACTAATGAAGAGTCTTGTTGAACTTTGATAACTCGTCCAACTAACCCTTGATTACTGACCACACCATCGCCAACTTCAACCCCTTGTTTACTGCCTAAATCAATGCTCACGACTTGATCCCATTGTTCAAGGCTTCGAGCTCTAATTTGTCCGTTAATCAAGGTATAATCTGAATAAAGGGACTGAAGTTCGTTCATTTCTTTGAGTTCTTCTAATTCATTTTCAAGTTCTTGAACTCGAGCTTTCCAATGATGAATACCTTCAAGTTCACGACGCAGCATATCATTTTCATAACGAACATCCCACATCGTTGCACTGTCACTTGCAATACTGCCAAGAGTCTCAACAGGATAATCAACCAGTCCATAACGAAGCATTGAAATGAAACTAAAAAAGTTCCGGTCAGCACTTTCATAATAACTCGTCCTTTTAATAACACCCATACCTAAAACAGAAATAATTAGTACAATTAAGACCGTTGCTAGAAATTTTTGCAATCTACTTTTTTGCTTCATTTAATCACCTTCTATATTATACGAATTATTGCTCTAAGATACAAATAAAACAAGTGACTTTGGCGTGTTTGTTGGGTCTCTTTAACGTAATTTTCACATTGCTTGAATATTAGGCATTTAAAAACCACGATTAATCACTCAATCGTGGTTTATGATTCTTTAAATATCTCAGGATGCATTTGTCGTAGTGAAATAAAATCACCAAAACTAACAATAATATGATCTAATATATGCAAATCTAAGAGTTGTGCTGCACTAACTAAAGCTTTAGTGGTTTCTAAATCTGCTGAACTTGCTCGCATCGTTTTACCCGGATGATTATGCACAAGAATCATGCAACTCGCATTGAATCGGACTGCCTCTCGAAATAAATCACGAGGGTGGACAAGGCTTTTATCCACCGTTCCTTTAAAGAGAAGTTTATGACCCAAAATTTTAAGTTGATGATTGAGAAATACAGCGATAAAATGTTCCTGGTTTTCAAATCCGATTTCAGAATTTAACCACTTGACCAATGACTTAGGATTTTCCAAGCTAATGTTTTCTTTATGTTTGTAGCGAAATATCCGTCGACTCATCTCCATAATCGCACAAATCTCTAATGACTTCGCCTCTTTTATTCCGTCAATTCCCATCAAATCAAATGCACTCATTTGCGGAAGACCACCCAGTCCATTGCTTTTAAGCAAAACTTCGGCCGCCACATCAATGGCTGACTTTCGTTTGGTACCAGTGCGAATTAAAAGCGCAAGTAATTCATGGTCACTTAAGCACGTTAAGCCATAAGCCAATGCTTTTTCACGGGGTCGAAGTGCTTTGGGTATTTCACGAATTTTCATTAACGTGACCAAGAAGCTCTAAAGCCGCGGACTTGAATTCGTCCAGATCGTGATGTTAATAAGCGATACACGGTTACAACACCAGCGGCTAAAACGAGATATCCAATAACTGATGAACTCATTAAATCCCTCCTTCCTCATTAAGTTAAAGAGATTTAAACATTATCCTAATCTAGAGTACTAATGACAGATGGTGCATACTTTTCTTCAATAAATGTTTTGACTTTCGGATCGCTAAACGCTTTGATTAACGCCTTGGTCTTATCGGATTCTAAATCATCTTTCCGCACCGCAATCACATTCACGATTTCGTCAACTTTCTCTTGCGAAATACTTTCTGCTTGCAACCCTCTTTGAGTAATATCTGCAGCTAAAGCATAGTTTCCATTAATGATTGCATAGTCTGCATCATCGATTAGAGGTGTAATATTGTCTGCTTGAATTTCTTTAATATCTAAATTATAGTGATTGACAGCAATGTCTTTTAAGCGTAATTTTTCGCCTGTTAATTCAATCCATCCCAGTTCTTCAAGTAAGCTTAGTGCACGTGGTAAGTTTGTTGGATCATCTGGAACCAAGACGGTATCCCCTTCTTTCACAGCATCCAAAGTATCTTTTTTACCTGCATAAATTGCGATGGGTTCATAATGAACTTTTAAAGCCCATTGTAAATCACTGTTTGCCTGTTTGTTGAAATCACTTAAGTATGGAATATGTTGGAAGTAGTTCGCATCAATTGTTCCATCATCTAATAATGTATTGGGAATTTTGTAATCATCCACCACATTAATTTCGAGTGTGTAACCTTCATTTTTTAAAGGCTCAACAACCTGTTTCAAAATTTCTGCATGGGGTAATGCCGTTGCGGTGACCTTAATAATTTTATCGTCATCACCTTTTTTTGCACCACATCCACTTACAATCAATAAAACCAAGAAAACCGATAGTATTTTTTTCATTTCATTTTCCTCCTTCTTTCATGAAATATAAAAAGCACGCTATCCCTAAGGATGAGCGTGCTCATGTTACCACCTTAATTTATTATCTGCCTCACGACAAATAACCTTATCGAGTACAATCATACTCTAACACTGTAACGGGTGTACCCGATATAAGCTAAACACTTGTCTCACTTATACAGCTCCAAGACCATTTTCAATCTACTTCCATTCATTCTGTCTCACCCAATCAGAACTCTCTGTAAAATTTTCATAGATTTACTTTTCTTTTCATCGCTTTTTTACATTATTACGCATATCTTTTCATTTGTCAACACTAAGTTAATCAAATTTAGTTTCTTTATAATTAACAATCACTGCTGCAGTTGCTGATCCGGTGACATTAGCCATTGTACGGGCCATATCGACCAAACTTGAAATCGGAGCAAAAATGAAAATTATTTCTAATGGTAATCCAGCTGCTGTTAAAACGGCAGTGGCTGCAATTGTAGCAGTTCCTGGTACACCGGCCGTACCAAACGAGACGATGACAGCATAAACAATTAACATAGCAAATTGTAAACTTGTAAATGGGATATTGAACGAATACACTGTAAACACCGCTAACATAATGGGCCAAATTGCTGTACATGCTGGCATGCCAACATTTGCTCCAAGACCAGCAACAAATGAGGCAATATCACCATCAACCTCAAGGTCTTGGCTTAACTGGTCAATCACAACCGGTACTGTACCAACACTACTTTGAGATGTGAAAGCAACAAGTTGTGCAGGATAAATCCCCTTAAAAAATTTCACTGGACTCATTTTAGCAAACAATTTCACTAAGACACCATGTATGATAAATGCTTGAAAGAAGCTAAGACCATAACCAACCAGGATGACTAAAAATAAAGAACTGATTTCATTTCCTGAAAATCGGCTTGGCACTGATGCAATGTAAGCAACCACTGCATAGGGGGTCAATTTAATAATAATTTTGACGAACTCATTGATTAAATGGTTCATTGACTCAAAAAACTGTAAAACAGGCATCGCTTTATCTTGATTCGCTGTATTGAGCTTTACCAACGCAATACCCATGAGCACCGAAAAGAGTATCATTGGGATGATTTGATTCTCTGCGGCATGCAAGACGATATTACTTGGAAAGAAACTTATGATTGTATCGATAAATGTGGGAACCTCACGAGCCACATAATCACTGGGTAAGTCTAAGTTAAAACTTGAACCAAACTTTATTTGTGTGGTGACAAGAACAGTAAGAATTCCTGCTAACAAGGCATTGAGAAGCAACCAAAAAACTGATCGTACACCTAAAGACTTGAGGCGATTGAGGTTATTAACTGATGCAATGCTTGCAATAATACTGAAAAACAATAACGGAACAACAACGGATGAAATTAATCGGGAATAAATCCGTCCAAATACACTGACATACTCAACATTCCCTTTAAAAATTATACCAATTAGTAATCCAAACGCCATTGCGATAAAGGTGCGTTTCGCAAATGACAAGTGATATTTCTTTTTTAATCCATACAAACCATAAAACACTAAGACAGTCGATAATAAAGCGATAATGGGTAAATAATTCATGCTTTCCTCCTATTTTGAGCATAAAAAAAAGTGTCTCTCGACACTCAATTGTTTAAATTTTGACATTCGAAAGTTGCAGGCTAAAAATCACCTGTAAGGTTATATTTATTGTTTATGATTTTACAACAACATGATTTTTTCATAATGGGTCCTCCAAATAAATTTAACATATATGTTACATCGTTCATAATAATCAACCTTCTCGCTGTTGTCAAGAAAAGTGTTTTAATTTTAAATTAAAAATGAGAAAATTCTAGAAAAGACCGAACTCACCGTCATCATAAATCGCTTGAACCACGATACATGGACTTCCTGGTCCTTACCCGCAATACTTTTATCACCACTTAGAGCAAAGGATTGTTCGAGTTGCTCATGGATGACATCATTATATTGTTTATTGAGTGCGTCTGATCGAACAATCAGCACCATTTCAGTGTTAACAAAAAAACTACGATCATCTAAATTAAATGAACCAATAACTAAAATATCATCGAATTGATAGGCTTTGGTGTGGATTGAATGCCCACCATCGCTTTGGTATTCATAAATATCAATCTTAGTCTTTAAGAACTTTTCTTTGTTTTTATAATAATTTGAAAAAGCAGGATAATTAGCAGACGAAGCGATTGAATTCGTTAAAAATTGAACACTGACACCTTGATCTGTTAAATCTTTAAGGATCCTTAGACTATCTTTATGCGCTGTTGCATAGGGTGTTTGTACAACTACTTTATCATTTGTATTCGCTGCGAGCTGAGTCAGTGCATAGCCAATATACCCTTGGGTTTCCGTGGGGATCATTGGATTTGTAAGGAATGTTAAGTCCGCAGTGCCTGCCTTTAAAATATAATTATCTAAACTGTAGCTTGAATTTAATTGTTTGCGCCAAATATTTTTCTGTTTTTCATAGGCGCGCTTTTGCTTCGTATTGATCTGTTTAATTTCAGAATTTCCGATGAAGTTATTCGCATAGTCATGAAGTGCGTTTGCAAAACCATGTTCAGAGATCACTAAGACATCCAAATCCGAAACAGTTTTAAGGTCCTTTGTCTTTGTAAAGTATTTATCACCAATATTTCGTCCCCCCACTAAAGCGTAGTCCCCATCAACCACAAGGTATTTCTCATGATGAACTGATTGCCAAGACCTTATCTTAAATAAAGAAAGTGGGTTGTAGGTGTAACTATTGATGTTAGGATGACTTGCAAGTGCTTTACCTGTCTTGTTTCGTGTTCCTCCTAATTTATAGTCCGTTAAAAGTGTCACCTTGACGCCACGATCGGCTGCTTTAATTAATTCAGAGTAAATTGCGGTTGTTGTGTCCCCTTCATGAATAATATAGCTTGATAGAACAATTCGTTCTTTCGCATTTTGTATCATCGCTAAACGAACCTGAAAGGCTTCATTGGGATCACTCACTAAATAAACCTGCTCACCTTTATACTCTAAATCACTTAGTTTTTTATCAATGACTTCTTTTTGTTCAAAGGTTAAGGACTTTGGACGGATGTAAGGGGTAATCATCAGTAAAAACCCTAAGAGAATTGCGATCACTGTTATTTTGAAACCAGTTTTTTTCATTGTCTATCACCATCTTTAACTATAGCATAATTATAGTCATTGATTGAGTTATCATTTATTTGTTACGAACAAATAAAAACGAGATCAGATACCCTGCAACTGCCGTTAACACAATGGTTCCGCCTGGTCTTAAATCAAAATAATATGATAACGTTAAACCTAACCACATAAAGATAAGGGAAAATATCATCGAATAAAGAACGGTTGTTTTATAGCTTTTTGACACTCTCATCGCTAAAGCAACGGGTAAAACCATCAAGGAGGACACCACAAGTGCACCCACTACACGAGATCCAATTGCAACAGTAATTGCCGTTAAGAAAAGAAAGATGAAATTCATTTTATTAATTGATATTCCTGATAATTTCGCTGATTTCTCATCAAACGCTATAAAAAAGAATTCTCGATAATAGCGAATTGCGATACCAATAACTAAAATGGACAAAGCAATAGAGACAAGGTTATCACTTTGGTTGATGCTTACAATTGAACCAAATAAATAAGCATTAAAATTATTAGGATTATTAACAAATCCTAATAAAACCCCTGACAACCCAATGCCAAATGACATAATAATGGCGATCGCGAGTTCTTGATAAGACCCGAGATGTTTTTGAATCGTGTTGATACTTAAGGCAGCGACTAAGGAAATTACGATGGCGCCTACCAAAGGATTAAACCCTAAAATCAACCCCAGTGAAACACCACTCAGAGCAACATGTGATAAAGCGTCCCCAATCATTGATAAACGCTTTAAGACCACTGTGACACCTAATAAAGGCAAAATTAGAGCCAAAAACCCACCCACAATAAATGCCGTTCTTACAAAATCATATTGAAACATTAACACTCACCCTTTTTCTATAATTCCTGCATCAACAACTTCTAACACTTTTAATGATTCATCATAAGATTGATGAGTTACCATAACGATGGTCATTTTATGCACTTCATTGAGATGTGCTAAAAGTTCCATGAGTTCTTGAGTCGAAGTTTTATCTAAACCTGTTGTTGGTTCATCTAAAAATAAGACTTCAGGTTCATACATAAGTTCGCGAGCAATATAGACCCGTTGCAATTGCCCGCCTGATAAATTAGAAATTTTTTTATGCGCAATATCTTTCAAACCGACATGATCTAAAGACGCTAAAGCATCCTTTCGCGCTTGTTTGTTCATGGACTTAGCCTTTAACATGACCACTTCTAGAGCTGTTGCTGGAAACCCTTGACTTTTAGTCAGTCCACCTTGAAATACGGTACCAATCTTGGCATATTGATTAAAATCTTCGATTGGTTGTCCTAGAAGTTTAATGGTTCCTTCTTGTGCTTTTAAAAATCCTAACATTAAATTTAATAAGGTCGACTTGCCACTACCATTAGCACCAACAATCGCGACAAAGTCACCCGCTTCAATTTTTAAATTAACCGAAGAAAAAATAGTCATATCTGGATAAGAAAAGCTCATATTTTTTATTTCAATCATCTTACATCAACCCTTCAAGTAATTGCTCTAAATTGTATTCTAACAGATCAAAATATGTTTTATCCTCTACTGCTTTTTCAATGGTATACAAATCTAAAATTTGAGCACCTGTTTCTTTTTCAACCAGTTTAATGACATCATTTTTATGGGAAGGATCGACAAAAATTGCATTGACATTTTTTTCGTTGATCATTTTAATAGCTCGTTCCGTTTGTTTGAAACTGGCATCTCCATCACTGATTCCTTCAATAATTGCTTCTTGCTGTAAACCATATCGATGGGCTAAATACTCATAAGCATGATGATCAACAACAAATTCTTTGTGTTCAACATCATATAATGCCTCATAATTTACGATGATCTCTTCCAAACGTTGACGATGCATTTCATAATTTTTTGTATACACTTCTTTTTGATCTGGATGAAGGACGATCAATGCTTCATAGATTTGGTTAAACATCGATTTTCCATGATGAGGATCAAGCCATACATGAGGATCATGATCGCCATGGTCGTGGTCATGCTCGTGATCATGATTACTCTCCAACAACTCTAAGGATTCACTCAATGCGAGTGCTTTCCCATTGCTGACCATATCGTCTTCAAACCAAAATTCAAAACCTCCACCATTATAAATAAATAACTTTGATTCTAAAATCATTGCTCTTTGTTTTGCGGTTGGTTCAAAATCGTGCGCATCGCCTGTTCCATCTAATATAACATTAACAGGTTCACCCGTTATCATCTCTACCATACTTTGAATTGGAAAGAAACTTGTCACAACATCATGATTTTCTTTTTTTGAACAAGCACTTAAAAATAAGAGTAAAACTAAAATTATTAACAATCTTTTCTTCATACTTAACCTCCACTTGCGAATCATTTGCAAATACAATTATAACGTTAAGCATTCAGAATTGTCAAGAAATAAAACCCTGCTTGTTAGAAAAATAGGGTTTTGCACAAAGTTGTCCCAACGAATATCGCTTCAACAGTGTACATCAGTAGATTATAGGATTAATGATTGCTAAACTAAATTTAGTCATAGGAGGATGATGAAATGAAAGTAGTAGTTGTAGGTTGTACACACGCTGGAACAGCAGCAGTTAAAACAATTTTAAAAGAAAATCCTGGTGCAGAAGTTCAGGTATTTGAAAGAAATGATAACGTATCATTTCTATCGTGCGGAATCGCTCTATATATTGGGGAAGTCGTTAACAAGGCAGAAGAATTATTCTACTCCAACCCTCAAGAGCTTAGTGATTTAGGCGCCGATGTTCATATGGAACATAATGTTTTAGATATTGATGTTGATGCAAAGCAAGTCAAAGTTCAAAACATGTTAACCGATGAAACATTCACAGAATCTTACGATAAACTCGTTTTAACGACAGGTTCATGGCCAATTGAGCCGCCAATTCCTGGTGTTGATGCAGAGAATATCTTATTATGTAAAAACTATAATCAAGCCAAAGAAATTTTCGCAAGAAAACAAGACGCAGAAAAAGTTGTTATTGTGGGTGGTGGCTACATCGGTATCGAATTAGTCGAAGCATTTGCTGAAACTGGAAAAGATGTTACCTTAATCGATGGTTTAGATCGTATCTTAAATAAATATCTTGACCCTGAATTCACAGATGTTCTCGAAGACGATCTAAGAAATCGCGGCGTAAAATTAGCCTTGAACCAAACTGTCGAACGTTTTGAATCAGACGAAAACGGAAATGTTAAATCAGTTCACACACCAAACGGAGATTTTGAAGCAGACTTAGTCATTATGTGTGTTGGATTCCGTCCGAATGCAGAACTTGTCATGGGTAAAATTGACACCTTGCCAAATGGTGCTGTTAAAGTCAATGAATACATGCAAACAAGCAATCCAGATATCTATGCAGGTGGCGACAATGTTGCGGTTCACTATAATCCAACAGGTGATCACGCTTATATCCCTCTTGCAACGAATGCTGTACGTATGGGTACACTCATCGGTAAAAACATCGGTGGTCATCGTGTAAAATATCGCGGAACACAAGGAACATCCGGACTTTACTTATTTGGTTACAACATCGGTTCAACAGGCGTCAACGTCAACTCTGCACCTCATTTTGGTTTAGAGGTTGATTCAGTGGTTGTCAAAGATATGTATCGCCCAGAGTTCATGCCTACAACTGAAGAAGTACTCATGAAACTTGTTTACGATAAGAAGACGAAAGTCATCGTTGGTGGACAGGTTATGTCAAAATATGACATCACACAATCAGCGAACACATTATCACTTGCAGTCCAAAATAAAATGACGATTGAAGATTTAGCTTATGTTGACTTCTTCTTCCAACCTCATTTCGATAGACCTTTAAACTATTTAAACATTCTTGCTCAAGCAGCTTGTGAAAAAGAAGGTCTTTAAACCAATAACAAAATGCCTTACTCAATTTGAGTAAGGCATTTTTATTTTTTAATATAAACATATATAATAATCATCACCAACGAAACGATCGAAGCAATTAAACCTATCAGAATGATTTTCTGTTTTTTAATTGTTTTTTCTTGTTGAAACAAAACTTCCTGTTGAAGTTTTACTTGTTCTTGTTCAAATTTCAGTTGATTTTCCGTTAATTTTAATGCTTTAATTTCGTCTCTTTGCTTATTGGCTAATTCTTCTTCTTGTTGATCAACTTTTGCTTCTTTCACATCTTTTTTAGGTATTTCTTTAGCTAGGGGTACATCACGCTTATCCTTGGTCGGAATATGCGTCGGTTTAATTTCTTCTTTAATTACAAGCTCTTTTTTCTTTTCAGGCTTGGGTTGTGGTTTTGATGTTTGAGGTTTCTCAGCACCATCTGAATTAAAAAGTTGAGTCATATAGTATACATTCCCTACCTTATGAATCGATAAGCCAATCATATCGTATTCAGGTTTAACCATGTTTTGATAATGACCTGGACTGTTTTTCCATAAAGTATAAAAGTCTTGTGCGAGTTCCGCATTATCTGGCACTTTATTATAACTTTTTTTCGCTACGTTTTCACCGATATACAATGGAAAAATATTAAAGTCATCATAGATTGTGCTCCACTCTTTCCCGTTGGGTCGCGTATGAGAAAATGTTTGTACAATTTCTTGCGATCGCTTAGCAGCAGCTGTACTTAATTTCGCGTCGATCCTAAGGGCTTTTCTTCCAAGATTCGCTCGTTCTTGGTTGACATGTTGTAATACTTGTTCATTAATTGAACTATTAGCATTAACAGGCGATATGAGCGAAATCATCATCATAATCGTGACAATACTTCGAATTACAATTTTCATATTAGCCCTCCTAGGTTGATTTATAAAGCGGTTTTATGGCTTTATATACGAATACCCTTGTTCCTGGCGTTTCATCAATTCGAAAACACCAGTTGGAACAACATTTACAGTGTCCTCTAACTCACTGGTTAAAATATCATTGGCATTAAGAGCGTTTTGGCAAACAGATACAACTATTCCTAATTCAATTAGTTCAACAATTCTTGGTTCTTGATCTACAATTGCAAGTGTAACCGGTTCCCCATTCATTAAGATATGGATTTCATTGACTTCATCTTCTTTGAGTAAATTCTTCACATTTGCATAACAATGATCAAATCGTCTTAATTCATTTAAATGGAATATTACATTCATTTTACCACCTCTTTCTCTTTTTTTTATCATACCAAGTATTTAAATAAAATAAAACTCATATACACCTATGCCACACGGTACATCGTAATAGTTGCTTGGGTGCATAGAATCTCATTTGAATAAGTTTTCACGTCAATCACAACTGTTTTTCTTGTCTTATTTAACACAGTCGCTTTTGCAGATAAAACACCTTCTTGAATACCTTTTAAATAATTAATCGAAGAATTTAAAGTAATGTATGATCCTTCATATGCGTGAGTTGCATAACCTGCTGTTGTATCAGATAGACTAAAATATACACCACCATGAACATAACCAAAGTAATTTAGACTAGTTGGAGTAATCTCCATTTCTAAATGAGCATACCCTTCCTTTGCTTCAACAACACTCATTCCTAAATGCTTCATATAATCCATTTTAACATCACCTTTCAATTCTTAAAACTGTGGATTGGAGCAGGAACAAAGCCTCCTCGTGTAATAAAATCGTTATTGCAAAACTGGTTCACTTTCATAATTGGAGCATAGCCTAGTAAACCACCAAATTCAACCATTTCTCCAATAGTTTTACCATATACCGGAATAATTCTAACCGCGGTTGTTTTATTATTAATCAGGCCTATCGCTGCTTCATCTGCAATGATTCCCGATAATGTTTGCCAAGGCGTATCGCCAGGGACTGCAACCATATCAAGGCCAACCGAGCAAACGGCTGTCATTGCTTCTAGTTTTTCTAATGACAAAGCCCCTTGTTTAACCGCTTTTATCATGGCTCTATCTTCACTCACTGGTATAAAAGCACCGCTTAATCCTCCGACATGAGTTGAAGCCATCAAGCCACCTTTTTTTATGGAATCATTTAACAAAGCTAGGGCTAATGTTGTGCCTGGTGCACCCGCAACTTCTAGACCCATTACTTCAAATATTTCACCGATACTGTCTCCAACAGCTGGCGTAGGTGCTAAGGATAAATCGATAATACCAAACGGAACATTTAAACGCTTTGCTGCTTCTTGACCAATTAATTGACCAGCACGAGTTATTTTAAAAGCTGTTTCTTGAATGGTTGAGCATAGATCATTGAAACTTTGTTTCTTTGATGCAACAAGTGCCGCTTTCACAACACCGGGCCCACTCACTCCAACACTTAAAACAACATCTTTTTCACCGACTCCATGATATGCACCCGCCATAAACGGATTATCATCAACGGCATTACAAAAGGCGACAAATTTAGCACATGCAATGCTTTCTTTGTCTTTGGTTCGATGAGCCATGTCTAAAATCATGGGGCCCATTGCAGCTACAGCATCCATATTCAAGCCATTACGACTTGACCCTAAATTAACACTCGCACAAACACGATCAGTAACCGCTAAGCTTTCGGGTAAACTATTAAATAATATTTGGTCTGATGAAGAGGTTCCTTTTTGTACCAATGCAGAAAAACCACCAATAAAATCAACATTCACTTCTTTTGCTACCGCATCTAAGGTCTTCGCAATTGAAACATACGAATCCGTTTCGCAAGCTGCTGCCGCAATCGCAATCGGAGTGATTGAAATTCTTTTATTGATAATTGGAATACCATATTCTTTTTCTAGATCATCAGCAACTTTAACCAAATCCTTGGCATAATATGTTATTTTATTGTAAATATTTTCATTGAATTTATTGACATCTTTATCTGCACAATCTAAAAGACTTATGCCCATGGTTAAGGTACGCACATCAAGATTAAAATCATCAACCATTCGCTTTGTTTCAAAGGCTTCTTTTAAACGAATCATTGGTTTCCTCCTGTTATACGATACATTTCTTCAAATAAATCTGCACGTTGTAATTGTATTGACACACCAATTTGTTTCGCTAAATCATCAAAGAGTCCAACAACTTTTTGAAATTCATGCTTGGAATTTGTCATATCCACAATCATAAACATATTAAAATAACCGTCTAAAATACTTTGATCGATATCTAGAATATTTATATTTTCATTGGCAAGCATTTGACTCACACTTGCAATGATTCCAACTTGATCTTTTCCTACAACTGTTACAATCGTTTTCATTTTAAATAACCCCTTTTCACCTCTTTTATATTAACATGTTTTCTATTTATTAGGGGGATAAAATGCCTCTATGGGTATAATATTTATTTTATTATTTAACTGCTCATTTTATCTTATTTTCATATCTCTAAACAATTTTAATTCAGTCCAACCTCTTACTGTAAGCAATTTAATACAATGACAAAACATTAATTCTAAACCGTTAAAAAAGAGCCTTGATAGACAAGACTCTTCATAATCAAAGCAATTTCTATTACAAAATACGATTGAACTAGCTTATTTAACTTTATAGATAGGATCTACTTCACATAGTTCAGCGAACGTATCAATTTCAATAATCGCATCTTGACCAACAGGAACTACATTCACTGCATATTTTTCCTTCATATCTTTCAAAGCGACTTCATCCCAATACTTTTCTTTACCACCAGGTGATTTATAAACTGCTGCAATATCTTCAGCTAACTTAATTCCATCTTCTTTAGTCCAATAGGATATGCCAACCATTTGATGGGTATCCACACCACCTATTTTAACTTTTGTGATAAGGCTGCCACGTGTATCAAAACACCAATCATCCGTCACATCAACTTTTTTAGTTTTATAGCTGCTTGAATACTCATATTTATTGATGATTAATGGATCTGATAAGAGCAAATCCGATTCTAATACTAATGTATTTTCAAATAAATGACGAGCCATGTAGGCACTGGAAATATTATTTGCTTCATTGTAGTAATCATTGTCAATAAACTTAATCATAGGATACTTGATTAACAATGTATCAAATTGTTCTTTTAAAAAGCCTCGAACAATTGTGATATCTTCAATCCCAGCCTCAATAACAGCATCTAAAAGTGTATCAATCATTCGAACTCCCTTAACACGAATCAAAGGCTTAGGTGTATTATAGGACACAGGAACAAGACGAGAACCAAATCCAGCCGCAAAAAATAGCGCCCTTTTAACTTTGTAAGGCTCTAAATTTTGATAACCCAATTCACTAACTCCATAATCTCCATTTTCATTGAGTTCAATAAATTTTTGCTCCTGAAGGTAGGAAACAGCAGAATTTACAGTACCAACAGAAATACCACAAACTTGTGCTACTTCCTTTTGTGTAAAACTCTTTCCAGCCATACGTTCAATATAAACCAAAACACTAAATTGACTTCTATTCATTATTTTCTCCTTTTAATTTATGTTGTTTAAAGAAATACATTCCTGACTTAAATATAATATTGCATATTAATATCAGCAACGATACCAAAGCAGTCGCTTCTATCAGTGACTGCGCATCAAGTTGAGGGATCAAGAGTGCTAGCGGTTGATTTCGAACATTTGATAAAAATGATACAGCCGATATTGTTATCATTGAATTGGTAAAAAAGAATGAGAACATTTCAAAAATTGTTAATTGAGTATTGGGAATAAAAACATCCACTAACATTCGCCACTTAGAAATTCCATGCACTTCTGCAAGATCATTAAACGAACTTCCATAACCACTCAAGGAATTATACGCCATCAAATAAGGAGAAGAAAAGAAGTGTACGATATTAACTAAAATCAGAATAAATATTGTATTGTAAATAAAAGTTGAGTTAAAAAACAAAACATAACTTAGACCTAATACTACCCCTGGAATTGCAAGCGAAAACATCGATAATAGATGAAGAAACAAGACAGTTGGGGTTTTATTACTTCGTGCTGTTATATATGCGGTTAAGTAAGAAACAACGGTTCCTAAAAGAGCCGTCGATAATGCAATCGTCAATGAATTAATCAAATAATCCACAATGTCTAATTGTAATGCGTCTTTAAAGTGTCTTAAACTCAGAGACATGTTTTTAGGAAATTGTTCAACCACACTTAAGAGAACAAATGCAAAAATAGGCAATAAAAATATAACCGAAATCAAAATCAGAATTATATTTGCGAGTAAGTCTCTCTTTTTATTTTCTTTGACTACAAACTTTCGGACAAGTGTAGAATCATGGCGTTCTTTCTCTATTTTTAGATCAACTATAAACGCTATGAACGCTGGAATCAATAAAACAACACCGATAATTGCTCCATTTGAAAAATTCAGCAGTCCTATAATTTCTCTGTACATATAAGCGGATAATGTTTGAAATTTACCACCAATCATGAGCGGTACACCATAATCAGTGAAAATCATTGTAAACACAGCAAAACAAGCAGCTAATAATGGTTTACCAATATTCGGAAGCGTTATATTTAAAAACTGTTTTACTTTAGGAATTCCTAAAATCTCACATGCCTCATAACTTGTATAATCCTCATATGATAGAGCATCACTAATTAATAAAAAAGCGACTGGAAAAGAATATAAAATGGACCCCATCACAATTCCAACAAAACCAAACAAATTAAAATGTAAATCAAGAAATTGTGTGATAATTCCATTATGTCCAAAAAGTATAATTAGTCCTATAGCATGAGATATTGATGGGATTAGCATCGGTACTGTAAGAACAACATTAAACATATTTTTAAATTTAATTTGGGAACGCCTCAAAACTCCTGACACAAACAAAGCCAGGCTAACAGATATAAAGGTAGCCAAAATTGTTGTCGATAAACTATTAAACATCAATTCAGAAAACCCATCTGTGAAAATTAAAATCTTAATATCATCACGTCTTACATATGTAAATAAATTAAAAAGTGGTAAGATTACAGCAAACAAAAAAAATATAATTAAGATTAATCGGCTTTTATTTTTCTTCTTCATCAATTTCCCCCACATAACGACGCATAGATCTTAATTTATGATCTATGTGATTAACAACAAACCGTTTTACATAATCATTCTTAGGTTTACTATAGATTTCTTGCGGAGTGCCTATTTGCTCAATAACCCCGTTATTCATAACCATAATCCGATCAGATAAATAAAACGCTTCCTCTTGATCATGCGTTATGAAAATCATTGTAGCATTAAAGTTTTTCTGAATTTCCTTTAATTCTGTTTTCATGATTTCACGATTTTCAACATCAAGAGCTGAAATAGGTTCATCTAGCAAGATGACATCTGGTTGAGTTGCTAATGTCCGAGCAATGGCAACCCTTTGTTGTTGACCCCCCGATAATTGTCCTGGTTTTTTTGGCAAATGCGCTTCCATACCAATCATCACTAAGGTTTCTTTAGCAATACGATTAGCTTCAGCAGCATCCATTTTAAATTTTAAAGCATATGAAACATTTTCTAAGACAGTCATATTAGGAAATAATGCATAACTTTGAAATACAATGCCCATTCCTCGCTCAACCGGTTTAAGATTAGATATTTCGTGTGTTTCGTTATAAATCATCCCGCTATCCTGTTCTTCTAAACCAATTATAATCCTCAAAAGAGTTGTTTTACCACAACCTGACGGACCCAAAACACTCAAAAACTCACCCTTCTTCACATCAAAAGATAGATTATTTAAAACTGTTTTGCCATCATAAACCTTTGTTAAATTTTCAATCATTAATTTCGGTTTTAATACTTCCATAATTTCAATAACCTCTCTTTGTCTTCTATACTTTGAATACCTTCCATATCGGCATAATTAATATTTTCAGGATAATTTTTAATCCTATTAACTTGCCCATCAAAAATCATTTCCGGAGAAAAATATTCTTTGTCATAAATAATAAAGTCATTGATGATAAAGTCAAAAATCTTTTGAACATTTTGATTATTCTCTCTCCCCTTTATCATGGCAGTCCCTGTTAAAGAATACGGTGAACCTTCAGGTGGAAAGATAATTTCAAATGGTTTTCCTTTGTTAATTTCATTCATTGCTTGAAATGTTAAGCCCAAACCAACCGCAACCTCTCCTTGATTCAATAACTTAATCGGACCAGAACCTGATTCAGTAAATTGTTTTACATTCTCAGATAGATTATCAAAATATGAAAAACCGTTTTGTTCACCCAGTACATTCATTCTATTTTTCATAAAGAAATAACCTGTTCCACTCGATTTGGGATCAGACATTGCAATAAGATTTTTTAATTCAGGTTTCAGTAAATCAGAATAGTTCTTCGGCGTTTTTATATTGTATTTTTTTAAAACATCTTTATTAACAATAAACGAACCCGCTTGACGCTCCCAAATAACATATTTGTTATCGTTTAACTCAGGCATAAAATGGTCCTCATATGGAATTCGTGATAAACCCTCAATATCAGCAAGATGTTCCTGTATTTTAATCATGTAGCTTGTTTCCAAGCCAACGATAATATCCGCTTCCGTTCTAGCACCTTCAAGAACTACTTTTGCAGCGACTTTCCCAGTTGGAACATACATCAGTTTTGTTTTTATCTCCGGAAACTCTTCATCCAATTGTTTTTGAAGCTCTTCACCACGAAATTGTTCTAAGCTAGAATAGATAATTATTGTATCTTTTTGCTTAAAACCTACCAAACTAATCAACACTAACATGACAGTTGTTAAGATTATTAATTCTTTTTTCATTTTCATCCCCCAAAACATTCAATTTGTACTTATTTGTTTCAAACTTCACTTTATTTATTATAATACATTTGCAATTTAATAACAATAGTGTGATTGAAAACCATAAATTGAAAATCAACTCCTGTTTATGTTTTTTTGATATCAAGCAAACAGAATAAAAAAAAGGGGATAGAAATAATACCCCCTTCTTTAACAACTAATTGCTAATGTTTTCAGTTACTCTCTAAATCTTACACCACTTCTGTCGAATAAAGGTTTACCATCATCTGGTCCACCGACAATTAATCCATCTACAATTGAAAGTCCTCCTATTATTTTAGATTTATTAATTGAAGGAGTCATCTTTGTAGCATCAAAGATGGCATCATCCTCATACATATAGGAGGCAATCGCTGGTATTATGTCTTGGATAGTCTTAATGTCATACTTGTAAACGTAAGATTTATCTGGCCAAGAAATAGCTAAAAATGTTCCGTATCTATCTTGAATATCAAGTTGATTTATCTCGCTAGAATCATAAGCATGGAGTCCAATCCCATTCTTAGTGAGATAAGGACCATGATCT
Source organism: Erysipelothrix urinaevulpis (assembly GCF_009828835.1). GTDB lineage: Bacteria > Bacillota_I > Bacilli_A > Erysipelotrichales > Erysipelotrichaceae > Erysipelothrix > Erysipelothrix urinaevulpis. The sequence goes on along the minus strand of NZ_WTTB01000002.1, from coordinate 64,671 downwards.
CCGAATACAACAATGACTGCATTTTCATCATTCTTACGGATTGATTCAATATTCTCTTTCATTTGATGATTAGCAAACTTCAATTTTTCTAGGTGAAGTTCAGTTTCATTAGGTAAGAGAACCCCTGAGTTTTGACTATGTCCTGGGTAATTATCGTGTGCATAAAAATAAACTGGATTAGATTTTTTTTCATTTAACTTTGTTGCTCTTACTCTTAAAAAATCTTCATAAGTGACCGCAGAAAAATCTGCATCAAACCTAAATTCACCCTCTAGAATTGCTGAAATAATTATTTTACTTGATTCAATAGAAAGTTTTGCATCGGGATATATAAAATCTTGAATTGTTTCATAGCCTTTTACAAAGTAATCAGAATCAAAAATAAATTGAGAAGTATAATCTAAAGACGAAAATAGAATAGTAGAAGAAGCATCTTTTGCTAGTATTCTTCTTGTCTCTTCCGGGGTTTCTAATACTTCCCCTGCGTGAAGTACAGTCGACATCGAATTAAGTGAATTAGCCCCCAAGCTATAAGTACCATCATAGATTGCAAAGCCATCATTTAATAAATAATCCATTTGCTCACTATTATTAAAGCCATATTTTTCCAAAGTTTCCTGATTTTCATAAGAGTCATAAACCAAAAGATAGACACTCGGTTTATTAATTACTTTTTTATCCTTCACCATTGCCAACAATTCACTTTCGGAAACACTATTTTCATCAATCACTATTTCTTCATTTGGCTTGTTGATTAAAGAAGAAAGCGAATTAACAATTAAGACTAATGTAAAGATAAACGATAACACTCTCTTTCGATTAAAGTATGAAATCAGGAATATTATTATAAAGCATACGAAGAAAATGATATTGATTTTAGGATAACTAGTCGATCTTCCAAAACTTGCCATATTAAATAGAATGAATAAACTTGATGTCATCAACGCTTGGCTTAATGATTTTGAAAGAACTGAACTCAAGAAATGTGGAATAACATTCACAAATAATAAACAAAATAGAAGAAAGAACCCAATGACTTTTAAACTATCACTAAAACCTAAAATATCCTGATTTGAAATAATATATTGAACAATAGGTGTCATGGGTAACGTAATAAATAAAACAGCAATAGCATCAGGTGATTCGCTCTTCTTTTGATAAGTAAATACTTTACTCTTATTGATTTTAATTCTTAATAAGGTAAGGACAGCTATCACTGACGACATTATTATTAAAAAAGGAAGCAAAAATCTAATATAAGATTCGTTGAGCCCATTGGAAGGCAATACTTTCAACCCTAATAACATCATGAACAGTAATAAAATTGAGGTCATTGTATACTGCAATAACGACGAAGAATTAAAAAAAGACTGAATGAAAGTTTTTATATTTCTATCTTTCAATAGATCGAAGTTCAACGTGTTTTCGAAAACAACGTCGTTACGTTCATTGACTGAAACTGCTTCTTGACTTATTTCTTTATGTTTTTCATGAATAAAAGCCATTCCTCTTTCTTTTGATTCTTGAGGAAACTTATCAATAATGTCTAAAACGGAAGAATCAATCGAACTTTCAACAGACATATAATCCAGATTGCTATGAGTAATTTCAATTATCTTATCAATATCACTCTCATTAAAAGTTTGCCCAATGCTCTCTAAAATTTTAATGTCCCATGGATCGTCTAATAGGTCACTTGCATCTCTTCCTCGTTTTTCATACTGTTCATGCATCGTTAATATTGGTTTTTTAAATAGAACAAAAAAGTCAAAAATAATCCCTGAAAAATCGCTAATCATGAGATCGGCTTGCGCCATTGATTTTAGATTTTCTCTATCTCTATCCCAAATTCTTTGTTTATTGTTAGGATACTTATTCATTAAGTTAGTCATCAATTCCTTATCAGAAATAAAAGATTGAGGGTGAGGACGAATGATCACATTAAATTCATCGGATTCATCAAACTCATTGAGGAGACTATCACCTACTTTTGTTAATAGTCCATGATTTCCCCATGTTGGAGAAATTAATACCGTTGGTTTAGAATTATTAAAGTAATGTGTATCTTCTTTCAAAGTATCCAATTTTTCTCTCAAAACATCTAGATATGGCTGTCCAATCACCCTAATATCTTTAGCAGGAAGACCACGAACAGATTCCAACTCTCTGATGACATCAACATCTCCTATCCCCCCAATTAAAACGCTATCGAAATAATCAACCCCATATGCTTTATAACCCGCAACACTACTTGTTGCATGACTAAGATGACAATAGTGTTTAACATGAGGACTTCGCTTAATTTCTAAAACATCAAGACCTGGTGTTGTCATTATCAAGATGTTACAGCGTAACCTGTTTAGAATATAGAACGCCTCTCTGCCAGAACCAATATAATAGCTTTGAAAACCATCTAATTCAAGTAGAAGCCCTGGATCCTCTTTGTCACTTGTAAAATATACAACAGGTAATCCAGCTTCTACTGAGCCAATCACTAAGTCTTTAAACACATTCCAATACTGTTTTCCTTCAGAATAAAAAACAATATCATATTCAGTTTCAAGATTAACGGTTTCGCCTTTATTGCCTGAAAAACCTAATCGACGATATATGAATCCTTTGACTATAAAGAAAGCAACTGATGCCATCGCAATTGTTGCAGATATCAACATACTTCCTGTTCCTGGATCAATGTATATTATTCTCATATCACTTCACCCTCAATTTTTCTATGAGTTATCATATTTTTGAATAGACTGAATATGTTATTGCACGTCCAATATAATAATAAACTAGATGGTGAACTATAAAGAATTACTAAAAAGAAAAGAGCAATAACAACGATAGTAATCTTTTCGTTAAGTCCTGATTCTTTTGCATAGATATACCCTGACGCTAAGTTCACAATGGTCATTACAAAAGGCAATAAATTAACCGTAAGAGCCCCTATTACAAGTAACCCATCTGGATTTCCTAAATCTTTCAAAATCAAAAATGAACTGCCTTGAAAAGGCGTATAATTGGATAAGAATGCATATGCCCCCATAAAAAAAGGAACTTGTATCAATAAACTTACTAAACCTCGCAGTGCATATGCTGGGCGATAATTGTTCAATCTATATACATTATTAGTATACAAATAAAGTTCGTAACCCTTATAAACACTCTTAAACTCATCAAGTTTTGGTTTCATTTTCTGTTGAATGTTTTTTTCTTTTTTCTCAATTTTTTCGGCAAAACTATAAAATGGTAGTAATATAATATTAACAACCATACTTAAAATAACTAAGGCCACTCCATAATTATCTGTGAAATTTAGTATCGCATTAAAAACAATTTCTATAAACTTTGAAAATGGACCTACTATTAAATCTGTCATTATTTCCCCCTATTATTTTACGTAAGAAAAAGCTTCTCTAAACGATATAATTATACGTTAAGGAAGCTAAATATTCAAATTATTAATTGAATTGATTGTCTTTTATTTTCTATTTCTAGTTTTTTATAAGAACCACCATACTCGCCGTCAATATTCCAGTCAATATCTTGTTTTGTTTTTATAATTAAATCTCTGGATTTAAATGTTGTGAACATTTCATTGCTGTAGTCATTCTGCATCATTCCAGTTAATATAAGTCGTAATTCTTTTACGCTATTTGGTTTAGATATTAACAATACTTCAAATAGCCCATCAGTTAAAGATATTTTGTCATCATTATAGTGGAAAATGTTACCCATAGAAGACGAATTACTTACTGCTCCAAAAACATAATTACCACCCAGTGATGCTTCATCAGAATTAATGTGTACTCGGTATTTCTTTATTTTCCTGAAAGTCAAAAACCCATACAATATGTAAGCTCGATAACCCAACCAATTTTTCATCTTTTGTGGAGTTTTATAAGTAACTTCTGTAAAATTTCCAAAGGTTAACGCATATGTGAAAGTCTTTGAATTGTTTACTAGACCATAATCTAACGAAATGGTATTCATAGTTTTTAATTTTTCTAGTTGTGAAATAAGGTTACTAGTGTTTTGTCCTAAGTTTTGACTAATTTCATTTGTGGTACCTAGAGGAAGTAACAAAATGGGACATGCCCATCCATACTTATGAACAGCATTTATACTTTGACTAACTGTTCCATCCCCACCTGCCACAATTATCACATCAACTTTATGTTCAGAAGACGCTAAAATTTCATCCGGACCAAAATCCACCTGAGTTTTATGGACTTCATAATCGAAATTATTTTCTGTAAGATACTTTATAATTATCTGTAATTCATCACGACGTTTTAATCCAGCAGCCGGGTTATAAATAACTAATAATTTCATTCTATAACCTCATTCTTTATGAACTCATCACTGAATTTTTTTCCCTCAATATAATCATACTGAATCAACTTATAATCATTAAGAAGTTTACGTTGTTGAGTATCTAAATCATTCTCATCAACAATTGATCCACTTTTAAGCAAATAGTCTGTCCCTTTATTGGCTGCCACACTCATTCTTAATTCATATATTAGCTGATGAATTGCATTAACTTTGACATCAGCTGCATCATAAACAAAATTTGTAAGTGCTGTCGATGAAACTGGTCCTTCTAATTTAGCTTTTTTGTCAGTGAAATTACTATAAACAAAGAAATCTGTCATTGCATAATTGAATGGATTATTTAAGGATCTAACATCATTATATAGTCCTGGATGATGATCACCAAATAATAGTACTACAATTTTTTTGTCCATTTTATCTATCTCCGCAATGAATTTTTCTGTTTCTTTATCTGTAATGTGAATACCTTGAGTATAATACTTAATTTGATTTAATGCATTTTCACTTCCATTTTCAACTTTAGGTTCAAAGTCATATTTATTATATACATCTGTATAAGGAGTATGATTTTGCATGGTTACTAAATGTATTAACTTGCTTTTATCGTCAGCCTTTAAGTAATCCAAAGTCTCTTGGTAAGAGGAAGCATCTGATATAAAGTTTCCGTTATCAACAACTTCTTTATACTTCATATCGTCTTCAAACAAACTATAATCAAAACCAAGTTTTTTATAAACAGTTCTTCTTTTGTACAACTTCGAATGAAAACTATGAATAGAAATAGCTTCTTGATTATTACTTTGCTTATACTCTCTAACAATAGAAGGAAACATGTCGTGGTTTGATAAGAAACGTTGAAATGGCATTGCCATGTTTTGTTCTAAATCTTGAATCGAAAATCCAGTTAAAACTTCATACTCCGTATTAGAAGTTCCTCCACCATATGCAGGAACAATAAGTTTCCCAGTCATATACTTATCACTAGGGTCCTGGATGTATTCGATTGGCGATTTTTCCAAACTTACGCCATTAAAATTCTCAGGGTCTGCTAAAGATTCACTTAAAATATACACAATAGAAATATCTTCAAAATTTTGATTTTCTCTATCTCTGTTACGAATGTCTGCATTTTCTTGGTATTCACTAAGAACTTCAAATACTTTTTCTTTGGAATATTCATGAGGTTTCGGAATAGCCTCTCCTGAAAAGTTGTTGATAAATCCAAGAACAAATCCATTTTCATGATACGTTCTTAATGGATTCCATCCTGTTTCATGAAACCCTGTTTTACTCATTACTTTACTAAACCGACTATTTTGGGCATGAACATTTTTTGATAAGCCAAAGAACAAAATTGTGACGATCAATAAGATACTTGAGCAACGCCATGAGTCTTTACGAGATTCAAAAAGAAAGAAAGGTTTTATTTTTGTCAATGACTTAATAAGTAGTATCACAAATAAAGTCAAAACTATTAATATGATAAGGTACTTAAAATCTACCATTCCAATTAAATCATTTAGGCTCGTCACAAACAGTAAGTCACTTGGGAATACTGGTTCGATTCTCAGTTCAATTTTTAAATAGGTTGATACCGATAAAATAAGTGTACCATAAACCAATAAAATTGCTGAAGTCCATAAATTATTAAAAATCACACTCATAAATGTAAGTAGCATTGCAATGGTGAACACTGATAGAACCATTATTTTTTTGTGATTCCTAACAAATCTAAAAACAGATAATATTTTAAATTCTCTAAGGCCTAGCTCCAAAATGATAAAACCAAAAATTGCGAAAACGCCTATAAAAACTACTTTAAGAGCAATAGTTTTGAAATCTTTTTTCTCCAAAATTACACTTCCTTTTTATCAAAAACAATATACTTGTAATTATGACGGTCGCCACGTTCTTCTTTTGGAGGCAGTTGCATATAGTCTCCGTAAAATTGTGTAAGATACCCATCATAATCTTTGAACGAGTAATACTTACGTCCCTCAAAGTCATACAACTCTAACTCATTGAAATAGTTTGTTGAAATTGTTTCATGATCATAACCATACGCCCCCCCAAGATTGGTTCTCTTATTGGATGTCGGTGATTCATATAAAGTACATTGGATTTCTAACTTTTTCTTTAAATTAGCATTGCTCAAGAATAACGAAAAAGTTTTTAGTATATAATAAATTATTTTACGACTCATAGAATGTAAATTCAATTTATAATTATTTTTTATCAGCAACATTTTTTTATAAAATTCTGTCTTTCGTTTATGTTTTTTATAGTCTTTTTCGTTTTCAGGAACTACATCAAAAGGAAAAACATCAATGAAAATCCCATAATCGTCAATATCATCAGGAAGATTTGCTTCCCCTAGAAGTGTATCTTTTTTCATTAATTTAAGAAACGGCAACGAGAATCTTTCGTTATTCGACATTGTCATCGTATAATATTTTGAATTTAGATCGAATTTAAGAACCTCAAGCAAACGATTATATTCTGTTCGTTTCAACCCTATATCAAAATCATCATCCCAAGGAATGAAGCCCTTATGTCGAACAGCGCCGAGAAGCGTGCCAGCAATTAGAAAATATTCTATATTGTTTTCCAGGCAAATCCGATGAAGTTCATCAGCTAGCTCTAAATGAACAGTATGTAGTTTGTCTAATTCGGTCATAAAAACCCTCCTATAATTCGAATGAAGATTTATCAGGTAAGACTTCATTTAAATATGAATTTACTTCATCTTTCAATGGGTCGAAATCTTCGATTTCTGCAGAATCATTCACACAATACATTTTGTATTTGTTATTTTTTAAATCAATTCTTAATTGTTCTTTCAAATGTGGCATATTATAAAATTTCCCTAATTTATTCAAATTAGTTGGCTCAAATTGACCAGTTACAAATTGCTCATTTCTAAACACGTATTGGTTAACATCACTAGCACTTCTGAATTTGTTAAGGCATGTTTTATGTAATACTTCATAATTTTTTTCCCATACATGTTCTAATGTAGTTTTTAAGTATGGCGCAGGTAAATGATGCCATTTAATACCTGAGAAATTTCCTAATTTTCCAAAATAGTAATTTTTGATTCTTGTTTTCAAATCGTATTTTGATGAATACCATTTTTTTCTATGGGTCTTCATAACTTGCTTTTTATTATAATTTTGATTTAATAAATCTATATTATTAAGAAGAATATGAGGGAAAATAGTTCCTTTATCTGATGTAATGTAATCTAATTCAAGTTGATCTTTTGGTAAACCATTTTCAAAAAAATCAGTTGGTTCCATTTTATCAAAAATAAACATGTCATCATTAAAATAGACAAATTGTTCGCTTAAATTAGGAATCCTATGAAAGTTTAATTCGATCGGATGAGAAGAAAACGTTGGTAAGTATTCTTCAGGTATATAATCTTTATGGTTAATAATTTCTAGTTTTGGATGGTTTATATCTAAAAAATCTGGAATATGACCCCATGTGACAAAATAGATTTTATTGACCCACGGTGTAAATTTATCAACACCCCTAAAAAAGTAAACAAGATTATCCATATCACGGTATCTTACCGCACCAACATCTGTTCCTTTATTTGGTGAATACTGTTCTTTTTCCTTTTGCCATTCAATATCATTTCCATTAACCCATGGAATTACAAAATCAATTTTATTCATTTAAACCAATCCCTTCTTTAAAATGTCATTATAAAGTTTAATTTGTTCCTTAACAAAACGCTTATGATCATACTTATTGATTGCTCTATTTCTACATTCTTCTTTGTAGTTAATAACTTCTTTATTCGTCTCTAAGAAAAGAATCGCTTGTTGAATTGCTTCAGTACAGCGCTCTTGAACGACGATACCAGTCGTCGGTGATACTGACTCACCACTGCCACCCGTATCGAATGTAATAACAGGTGTTCCACATGAAAGTGCTTCTAGATTTGTAGTTGGAAAGTTATCATCCAACGTTGGGTTTATGTAAGCAAAAGCATTGGCATACAAAGCGGCTAATTCTTCAGTGTTATTAGTTCGTAATACTCCAATCATGTTATCTGGCAAATGATTTTTTTGTTGTTGTGAAACTCCAACAACTACTACAACATATTTATCACTTACTTTTTGACTTAACTCTTCCAAAAAACTTAATCCTTTTCTAAATTCCCAATCGCTGGCAACCCCTAGTAAAACCTTGCGATTTCCAATTTTTTGTGATAGTTCAGTATTTAGTTTGTTGAATGCGTTCGGAGTAAATACCTCTGTATCAATACCATTGTTTATAGTAATAATTGATTTGTTTTTTAAGAAACTATCACTCACAAGTTTATTCAACCATTCTGAAGGCGTTACAATCGTTAAATTTCTATTTTTAGAAATTAGATCTTTCTTCCATTTGAAATTACGTTTCTCATTAGGAAATAAGATAACTTCAGGATAATCTTTTGTATTATTACATTTAACACAGCCTTCATCCCACTCCTTACATCCATTGTAGAGAAAACTTGCTGAACTTGAAGATATAATCCAAGCATCGTGAAGTGTCCAAACAATTTTTATATCTGTCCCATTTAAATATTTAAGAAGCATGGGTACGTTTAAGTAATACCCATGCAGATTATGTAAATGAATGATATCAGGATTGAATGATTTGATTTTATCAATTAATTTTTTTGTAGCGTTGTTAGAGTGTAAACCATGATTACCAAATAGTCGCGTCATAAAAACATGATTTAAAGTACTTATTGTATTACCCATATAAAAAGTGTCATCCATTTTAATTGAATCTTTTCTACCATAAACAATACAAACTTCATCACCTTGTCCTTTTGCAGTTTCCGCCAAAGTTCGGACAATTCGACCAGTACTCCCAAAATCAACCACAGAATTGATAAACATAATTTTACTCATACTTGACCTCCTTTAATTCTTTAACTTTTTAATTTTCAAAAAGGATAAACCGATTGTTAGAATTGTCCAGAAGTAGTATTCTTCAAAACGGTTAATAAACATGTTGGTAGTGTCAGAAAAACCTACTACAACAAAGAATACATAGCTAGCAGCCAATGTGGCAATAATTAGATAATCTTTATCAGTTAAGTTGTTTTTATCAAATAAATACTTTAATACTTTAATTGCAGCTATTACAATAAATGCGAAAAGTGGTAATGATCCTAATATTCCTGCACTAAACATACTATGAATGTAAAAACTATGGTAATGAGAAAACACTTCACTACTGAATCCTAACGTTATCATATTCGCATGACTATAAGCTCCATACCCAAATATTGGTTTCTTCTTAATTGCTTCGAAACCTTGTTTCCAAATTACTGGCCGTCCTGTTAACGCACCGTATTTTTCAGGTATTTCACGATGTAAATCAATAGGACCTTCATCTATATCGGGTGCTTCTCCAGTCTCCTCATCCAGTTGACTCACATAAACGTAGTTATGAGCATACCATGATGGTAGATAAGACATGGCTTTTTTAGTTCCGGATATAGCACCTGATAGTAACCCAGCAATCACTGCTGAGACAACAAGTGATTTAACGATTCCTTTAATTGTGATTTCCTTAAAGAAATATATTGCATATAGAAAAAACAATACTAAAACATAAGCAAGAAGACTATAGAGAATTCCTCGCGAACTAGACAAGCTTAAGTGAACAAAATTTACTAACAAAGTCACCAATGCATATTTTGAAACTTTTCTATCTTCACGATAAACTATATTCATGTAAGTGAACGCTGACATTACTCCTATAGATATCGTAGCGGAAGTGATTCCTCGATAGATACCGACTAGGCGATTACTATAAAACCCAAGAACATAGCGTTTATTAGAATATATTAAAATATCATGGTACTGAATTATAAACAATATAAGACCAATAATTGAATAAACTAATGTTACTGTGATAATTGTTTTAGAGATAAACTTTAATTTTCTTAAAGCAACTTGACGGTCAGTGTCTTGTATAGTAATAATCAACATTTGGACAACAATGTAGAAATATCCGATTAAATTCATTCTTGAGTTAGGATTTTTTATATTAATAATCATAGTTATTGTATAAAAACCAACGAAAAGAAGGAGTAAACGCCTATGTTTATCTTCTAAAAACCTTCTTTCATGAAATAGATCAAACGCTAAATATGCCGCTCCCCATACTAAACCAATTTTTAAGTATGAATTTAGTAAGGGTAGAAGCATTGGTGTTTCTAATACTAGTGGAAAGACTATAAAAAATAGCTGAATATAACTAGGATTAAAGAGTGTATTGTATAATTTTTTACTGTTAATTTTCATATTCCCTCAATTCTACTTGTGCCAAACTGTTCTATTAACATAATCTGTATAAGATAAAATGATACGAACAACTTTATCAGAGACATTAGGCATTGAGTAATCTGCTACAAGGCGAAGTGTATCTTTTTCTTGAGTTTCTAAAACTTTAAGGCCTTGTAAAATACGTTCTTTATGAAGTCCTACCATCATCACAGAAGCTTCTTCCATGGCTTCTGGTCTTTCGTGTGCTTCTCTTAAGTTTAGTGCTTTAAATCCTAGAATTGAGGATTCTTCACTGATTGTACCACTATCACTCAAGGTTGCTTTTGAATATTTTTGTAAATGAACATAATCATTAAATCCAAGTGGTTTGAGTGTTTGAATCAATGGATCTAATTCAACCCCTTTTGCTTCAAGCATATTGCGTGTTCGAGGGTGCGTACTCATGATGATTGGTAATTGATATTGTTTCGCAATTTCATTTAAACTCTCAACAAGATTCATAAAATTGATTTCATTGCTAATGTTTTCATCACGATGAGCTGAAACAACAAAGTATTCACCTTCGTTTAAGTTTAAATCCTTTAGAATATTTGATGCTTCGATATTATCTTTACGAGCCATCAAAACTTCATACATAGGACTTCCTGTTTTAATAACACGATCTGCTGGTAAGCCTTCGCGAAGTAAATATTCCCGAGCAATATCACTATAGGTCAAGTTGATATCTGCAGTGTGATCAACAATCTTACGATTTGTTTCTTCAGGAACTCTTTGATCAAAACAACGATTTCCAGCTTCCATATGGAAAATTGGAATTTTCTTTCGTTTAGCCGCGATTGAACATAAACATGAATTGGTGTCACCTAAAACTAGAAATGCATCAGGATTGACCTCTTCTAGAACTGGTTCAATACTTATAAGAATTTGACCAATGGTTCCAATGGGTCCACCATGAGCTGCGTTTAAAAAATAGTCAGGTTTACGCATGTTGAAATCTTGAAAAAAGACTTCATTTAATTCATAATCATAATTTTGACCTGTGTGCACTAATATATGTTCAATTGCATCACTTTCCTCCAAGCGTTCAATCACTGAAGATAAGCGAATTATTTCTGGTCGTGTCCCCACAACTGTCATTACTTTAAATTTTTTCATCGTTTTCCCTTTCTATTGTTTTAACTTTTCTTTAATTTGTGTTGTTGAAATATCAGGGGTTCTTTCCAAATAAACAACCTCACATTGATCGGTTAGGAAATCAAATTCCCCTTCCCAATCATCACCCATTACAAAGACATCGATATCGTGATTTTTTACATCATCACGTTTTTGATCCCAATCATCTTCTCGAATGACTTCATCAACATATTTTATGGCTTCTAAAATATATTTTCGATCTTCAAAGCTATGAAATGCTTTTTTTCCTTTAATTGCATTAAATTCATCACTTGATACAGCAACAACTAAATAATCACCGTAGTCTGCTGCACGTTTAAGAATATTAATATGTCCTTTGTGAAGTAAGTCAAAGGTACCGTATGTAATTACTTTTTTCACTTTTCCACCTCCATAAAGAATGTGTCTGGTGTATTGGGATCAAAGGGTTCATTGACCCACATGATTGTAACCATATCATTATCACCTAAATTAATAATGTTATGAGTGTAGCCCGTTGGAATATCAACCACCTCAAGGCTTTCATCAGAAACAAAATATTCTATAATTTCATCACTGTAGATATCCCTGAACTTAATAACACCTTTTCCTTTAACCACTAAAAACTTCTCATTTTTAGAATGATGCCAATGCTCGCCTTTTGTCACACCAGGTTTTGATACATTCACACTGACTTGTCCTGCATAATCTGATTTCACAAACTCCGTAAAGCTACCACGATCATCTTGATGCATCACAAGTGGATACGAAAAAGCATCGGTTGGTAAATAGTTTAAATACGTACTGTATAATTTCCGTGTTAAATCATCAGACATGTTTGCGATATAGCGATTATTTCGACTGTCTCTAAATGATTTTAAGGTGTCAGCAAGCTGACCTAAGGAGATAAAATAAGATACTGGTACTGAATAGTAAACATCATGAACTTTATGACCTTTACCTTCCATTGCTCGTAAAATCTCGAGAATTAAATCATCAATATAAACAAGATTGAGTTCATAACTTGGATCATTAATTTGGATTTCTTCATCTCTAGCAATTTGATATGACCATGTGGCAACAACTGAGTTGTAAAATGGTCGAGTCCATTTTCCAAATAAATTTGGGAAGCGATAAATCATCACTTGGGCACCCGTTCGGTTGCCATAAGCTAAAAGATGATTTTCACCTTCTTTTTTACTTTGACCATAATCATTATCAAGTTCTGCTTGAATACTGCTTGATATTAGAATTGGAACATGATTCTTTGCTTCTTCCAATAATTCGCATAAGCTTTCGGTTAAGCCAGCATTTCCCTTATAAAAGTCTTCTGGATTTTCAGGACGATTAATGCCTGCTAAATGGACAACAAAATCACACACTTTCGTATAGTTCTCTAGATCTTCCAAACTATTCTCACGATCAAATGTCAAGACTTCAAACCCATCTGTGTTTTCAAGTGTACTGACAAGGTTCTTACCCACAAATCCCGATGATCCGGTTACTAATACTTTCATATTATCCCTCTTTCAATCTCTAAATATATTTCTTTAATTCATCTTGAATTTCATATAAACCAAAGAGTTTTTCTTTAATTTCTTCAACATTCAATTGATACGTATTGTGTGAGTTATATTCTTCTTCAGATGTTTCTTCCTCACCCTCCACGAAATATTTGTCATAGTTTAGATCACGTTCATCCATTGGTACTCGGTAATAATCGCCCAAGTCTTCAGATTGAACATATTCCTCTTTTGTCAGCAATGTTTCATACAGTTTTTCTGCATGACGTGTACCAATGACACGTGTTTTGGTATCTGTCTTAGTAATTTCCACAATGGCTTGTGCTAAATCTTCAATTGTACTTGCTGGTGATTTTTGAACAAACAAATCTCCCGCCTGTCCTTCTTTAAAGGCAAACAAGACTAAATCAACCGCTTCATCCAAACTCATTAAAAAGCGTGTCATATGAGGATTTGTGACTGTTAAGTCTTTTCCTTCTTTTACTTGGTTAAAGAAAAGAGGAATTACAGAACCACGGGAAGCCATGACGTTACCATATCGTGTTCCACAAATAACCGTACCGCTATCTTTCGCTAAGCGAGCTTTCGCAATAAATGTTTTTTCCATCATTGCTTTAGAAATCCCCATTGCATTAATTGGGTATGCTGCTTTGTCCGTCGATAAACAAACAACGCGTTTCACACCTGCACTAATCGCTTCTTCTAAAACATTATCTGTTCCAATCACATTTGTCTTAACCGCTTCAATTGGAAAAAATTCACACGTCGGCACTTGTTTTAAAGCAGCAGCATGGAAAATATAGTCACTGCCCTTTACAGCATGAACTAAAGTCGAACGGTCTCTTACATCACCAATATAGAATTTCAAACGATCATCGTTGAATTCTTTACGCATATCATCTTGTTTCTTTTCATCACGTGATAAAATACGGATTTCTTTGATATCTGATTTAATAAAACGTCGCACAAGTGCATGACCAAATGAACCTGTTCCACCTGTCACCAATAATACTTTATCTTTAAACATATCTATTTTCCTTCTTTCATTATCTGTAATAATTGTTTCGTTAACTTATCTTGATTAAAATGCTCAACACTGTAATTATACCCGTTTTGACTCAATTCTTCTAGTTTTTCCACGGATAATCCTTGTAGTTCAGTAATAAGGTTTGCTAAAGCAAGACCATCTTGAGCAGGACTTGCAAACCCACATTTAGCTTTATCCAAGATATAAGGTATCTCACCATTGGCACTCGCTAAAATAGGAATACCATAGGTCATATACGATTGAACTTTTGCTGGCAACGTTTTACTAAATATCTCTTCATCCGCCAGTGACACAAACCCAAAATGATTGTTTGATAAAATCGACGGTATTTCTTTTTTATCAACTTGACCTTTAAACTTAAAGTAATGACTTAAACCTTGATCACTAATTTTTTGTTCCAAGGTTTTACGATAACGCCCATCGCCCACAATTTCAAAGAGAACGGACTCATTATTTTGTTTCGACAGAGCTGATGCTGCATCAACTAAAACATCAAGTCCTTGTGCTTCACCAATATTCCCTGTAAAAACGATTTTTAACACTTCCGATTTAAAATCAAACCTTAATTTTTCATCGTTTTTATCAGCATGTTGCGGCAAGTAAACAATTTTATTAGAATCAACACCATAGTCCTCTAACGCTTTAATAAAACCCATTGATGAAACTGCAATGGTATCAAAGCGATCATAAATTCGAAGACACATTGCTTCTAGTCTTTTAATGATGAATTGATTCTTTATACCCAGCATTGTTTCCAGTGAATCGGGCCATAAATCTAAAAGATACAACGTGCTACGCGCTTTGTTCCGCTCGGCAAAACGCAAACCAGACCAAGCCACAAAAATTGGCGATGTTATATACACAAGAACATAATCTGCTTTATCTTTGGTAAAAACCCCATAAAAAAAAGACGACACAATATAGGATAGATAATTTAAAATTAACATGATTGAATTATTTCCACGAGGTATTACCGCTAAACGTTTAACATTGGCATGACCCACTTTGTCTTTGCGTCGTTTCGTCAAACTATAGCCATCAAAAAATTGTCCTTTAGGATAATTAGGAATCTGACAGATAACATCAACATCGTCATCTGTCATTCCTTCAACAAGCTCATTAATTCTAAAATTCTCAGGATAATAATGATTCGTAAATACTTTAATTCGAGCCATTATTTCCCCTCCTTCTCATCAAAACCTTCAGTGCTGTCTTTCTTAAAAACAACAATCAATGTTCTTAAAATTAATCTCATATCATTCCAAACACTAAAGTTTTCAATATACACCATATCCAATAACAATTTGTCCATGGGTGATGTATTATACTTACCTTCGATTTGAGCAACACCGGTTACTCCTGCTTTAACTTTTAAACGATATCTAAACTCAGGTAGTTCACCTTCATATTTATGGACGTTTTCCAACATTTCAGGACGTGGTCCAACAAGACTCATATCCCCTAATAAAACGTTGATTAACTGAGGCAATTCATCAATTCTAGTTTTACGTAAAAAGGCACCCGCCTTCGTAATCCGATCATCATCTGCTGTTGCTGAGTAATTCGCAACATTTTCTTTCATCGTTCTAAATTTAATCACTTTAAAAATTCGTCCGTTTTGGGTGTATCGTTCTTGAAGAAAGAAAATACGACCACCATCATCTGCTTTGATAAGAATTGCGGTAATCAATAAGAATGGCGACAAGACAACAAGACCAACAACTGAAACAACAAGGTCCATTAATCGCTTAAATATTTTCTGTTCAATCGATAAACCATTCAAAGAAACATCCACCATTGGTTTATCGTCAATCACAACATGATGACCACTCATAGCAATGATACTTGCCATTGAGGACTCAAACGTAAAGTCAATGTTAAACTCATAGCAAAATTCCGCAAACAAATCACGACGATTTGCATCCATATCAAGCAAGACAACAAAGTCACAATCTTGAATAATCTCAAACGCCAAATCATCATATGAATCCACGACACCAATTAATTCGTACTGTAATTTATACCTTGAAATCATATGCTTAACTTTATGCAATGATTCTTCATCTTCATCATAAATAATAACCGTCTTCATTGGTTTAAATAATTTAAAATAAATATGGTTCCCTAAATAAGCAAAGACAACAATTAAGGCAAACTGAATCATAAAAACAATTAAAAACAAATCAACATGTTCAATTTGAAAATAAACATTATTACTTGGATTTGTATTCATAATCATCAACTGCAGATAGGTAATAACATCCGTAATCAACACAGCTAACATTGTTGAATAAATAATCGGTTTAGACTTTTCTTCCCCAATTCTAAAATTCCCATAAACAATTAACATCAAGACCCCTACAATAACAAACGTCATCATCGTAATGACCATTGTTCTTGATAAATGAGCTAAGCCAATGTTCTTTGTCGCAAACACGACAAAAAAGACTGTAAAGAGCAAACTGTATAATGCTACCTTCACCAATAGCACTATAAATTCCTTAATATTCTTAGTCATACATACACTCTCCTACTAACCTTTACCCATTATACTATAAACATAGAAAAACTTCACAAAAATGTGAAGTTTACCATAGAATATTAACGCTTAAGCAAGTTTCAATTTCTTCTTAATTAACAACAATGTATCATCGTACTCAGGTACATTCATAAACATCATAATAACTGCATAAACAATTGCACCCAAGCCCGCTGAAGCAAAGAGAATAATTTTACTGTTAATGCCAGTTGTTAGAAGTAACTTATAAACAAAATGAACCACAACACCCATTACAACTGCTGCAAATGTAATTTTTATCGCAGACCATAAAAACTTACGTAAGCCGATACCCGGTATTTTTCGATACAAACTAATATAAAGAATAATCACCGCGGTAATCGCAGAAATACTGGTCGCTAAAGCAAGCCCTGGAACACCCATTCTAGGGGCTAAAATTAAGTTTAATATTAAATTAATGACAACAGCGATAAAACCACTAATGACCGGTGTCATTGAATCATGCAATGCATAGAAGGTTCGTGTGAGCACATCCCGCAAGCCATAGCCAATGATACCAATCGCATAGAAGAACATCGTCGCCGATGTAATCGATAAAGCCATCGGATCTTTCGCAAACTCACCACGACCATAAAATAAATCAACCACAGGAACCGCTAAGACCATTAAACCAATCATCGAAGGCATCACAATAATCACAACCGTATTCATAATACGATTTACAGTTTCCTTCATTGCGGTAAAATCACCCTTCGCTGACTGCTTCGTCAAGGTAGGATACATGACTGTTGTGATCGTCGTCACAAACAATCCATAAATTGAATCACTAATTTTCGACGCATAATTCAAAGTAGCAATAGCCCCCGTCATTAAGCCAGAAGCAATGTTTCGATCAATCAACGTATTGACTTGATTAATGGATGACCCCAGGATAATTGGCACTGCCATAATCAACATTGGTTTCAAGTACTCATCCTGTAGATTAATTCCAGGATTAAATTTATACCCGCTTTTCGAACGTGCAATCCAGTATGTAAAAATCGCTTGACCCGCGGCAGCAAAAACAAGACCATATGCCATAACAATTGGATTCGTATGTGCACTTATAATAATTGATGTAATGACAAAAAAGTTTAGTATAAATCCAGCAACAGGTGCAACCAAAAAGCGATTATGATACTGCTGATAACCATTAAAAATACTGAAGACACCATTGAATAAAATAGCGAACAGCGACACCCTTACAAAAGCAACTGTCGTTGTGAAAACGTCTCCTTTAAATCCTTTTGCAAAAACAAACACAAGTTCTTCTGTGAATATTAACCCAACAGCAGTAAATAAAAGTGTTAAGACAAAAACAATGCTAAGAACATTATCTAAAAATTCATTTGCTTTTTTCTCTCCATCATTATGAAGCACCCTACTGTAAATCGGGATGAATGTAGAAACCAAGCCTGCAGCGACTAAACCAAACAAAACGGTTGGAACTAAACTTGCTGTAAAGTAAATGTCAGCATACGCCGTTCGCCCATAAAAATATGCTAGAACTGACTCTCTTATAATTCCAAACACTTTCGAAATCATCATAAAAACCGTTAATAAAATTGCGTTTTTTCTCATAATTATTCCCTTTTCTCTTAATTTATTTTCATAATTTATAGTACCATATTTTTGGGGTTTTAGTTACTTTTTTAAAAAAATGATCAAAATTTAATATTCTAATTTTGAAACAAAGGTATCTTTTTCTATTTTAACATAAAACAAGAAGAAAACTATTTAAAGTCTTCTTCTACTTAAGCGATCTATTAATATCAATGCACCAATACCAATTAGTGGAACTTTAATTGTATTATCAATAATTCCGTAGAGTGTTCCTCTAAATGATGAGGATATATTTGCAATGCTATAAAGATAAATAACTAGCCAATATAAAGATTTCTTACTTTTTTTAAACAAATAATTAACGAGAGCACCAACTATAGAGAAGATTAGTATAACACCAAAATAGCCACCCACTACATAACCTTGCCCTATCAGTGTAAAGGCTCTTGACCAGTGACTTCCCGCATAAAACGTATCGTGAAACCAAAGTGACAAATTCATATTTTTCATCATAATAAATGGCGTAATTACTTCTAGAAATATATGACTATAACCTACAGATGACTTAGTCCAACTATTATTTATTAGCAGTTGCATATTTTCCCCAGGTGCATAAAAGTCTCCGTATAATAATCTAACTAAAAAAGACTTTTCACTATGTTGACTTATTTCACCACTTATAAAGAAATATTTCATGTTTGACATAAATATTATAAACAAAAAGCCAATTAGAAAATAAAAAAGAAGCATTTTCTTATTTAGTCTTCCAGAAACAAAATATGCAATAAAAATTAAAAGAACGAACCTAAATATTGCATCTCTTTCTGCGGTTACAAATGAAAACAATATCACTGAAAACCCTGAAAAAAGAACCAAGGGTAAATGCATTTTTTCTTTGTCTTTCAAAATATATAATGTAATAAATAAAGCGACGTATCTCGTTAAATATGTTGTTAGACGGAAAATAAGATTAGCTTCACCAACCAGTTCTGCTTTACGATTAAAGTCAAAACGAGATACATATAGAGAACCCATGATAATAAACAACGAAGCAATTATAATTATAATTTTTAATAATTTTTGTTTAATTGTATTTTCACCATATGAATCGTCATCTACAGCTAAATAACTCTTTTTTTCTGATTTATATGAAATAAATAAAAAATAAGCTAATAAACCAGCTAAAGAATATAGTGAGTTTTCATTGGTGTAACCATACAAACTATCTTGTTCAAGAATATGAATCATTGTATAGCCATATGAATACATAATATAAAAACCTGAAAACCATACTAACGGATGTGTAATCTCAAAATCATAGATAACCATAATGTATAAGAGAAACCCTAAAATCAAAACCACATGAAATACGGGACTTGATGTCAAATATGTTAAGATTCCAATTATGATTATTAAATATATAGATGATATTTTTTTAAAAACATCATTCATAAATATCATCCTCTCTAATTATTTGTAATATAAATATAGTAAATAACCTGGGATAGTTGCCCACATTTTCAGTTCGTTTTTCAAACCTAGACTTTCTAAATCCTTCTTGGATTTGGAAGAAAAAAATCGATACATTTGAGCAAAAATTGAATATTGAATATATTTTGGAAAGCTAATATTTTGACTCAAACCACAATATACAATCATACCAAGTGGATTTGAAAATCTTAATTTTCTTCCGCTTTTTGTTAATCCATTATCTTGATATTCTGCTGTGCCTATTAATGTATTTGTAAAAGCAATCATATATTCCGGATCAATTTTCATTTGTAAGACAGTAGGTCCCACATACTTCTCGTTTTCGAATTCTGGAAAACGATATTTTTTTATGACATGACTAAAGTAACCAATTGCGCCATCATACTTTCCATATATTTTATCATGCTCTACACGACTTAGGACTTCAAATTCTTTTTTATATGTAGGTGATTTTTCAACAAGTTTTGACTTTTCAAGAAAATCATACTGAAAAAATATCGCTCCCACATTTTTTAACAGGCTCATTTTCTCAGTACTCTTAATTACCTTTTCAATGCCGTCGCTTTTTAGAAAGTCATCACTATCAATTATTAAAAAGAAATCAAACATTTCTTCAGCGTAATCAAAACCAAAATTCAATGCTTTAGATTTCCCAGCATTAACTTGTTTAATATACTCAATTTTGAACTCTTCTTCTTTAATACTATTTATGAAATCTTCAGTCTCGTCAGTACTACCATCATCCACTATCAACCACGTGAAATCTTGTCTAGTTTGTTTCTGTAAACTAGCGTACAGCCTTTGTAAAAGTACAGCCCTATTATACGTAGGAGTGATTACACATACCTTCATCTGTTCAACCTCTTTTCTTTAAGAATCTAATCGGGACACCGCCAACAATTACATTTTCATCTACATTTTTATTTACCAAAGAGTTTGCTCCAATAATTGAACCTGTATTAATTTCAACTCCGCATAAAATTGTTACTTTACAACCAATCCATACATTGTTATTGATTGTTACCATTTTTTCTTCAATTTCTTGATATTTGATCGGGGTGTTAAAATCACTATAGGTGTGTGTTGTTGACAAAACAGAGCAGGAATGAGCAATTGAAATGTCATCACCTAACACAATCCCACCCTTCCCTTCGAAATATGAGTTTTCTTGTATACTTACATTATTGCCAAACGAAATGTTTTGAATGTTTTTTATGATAACACCTTCATTAATCAATACATTATCACCGCATGTTTTTGATATATTTTTTAGAAGAATGTATCTTAAAAGCATACCCTTTTTTCCTCTAATATTTCTAAATCGGTTAAACATAAAAACTTGAAATTTTTTAGGGAAAATGTTCATAAGTATCGATAAGAAATTAATTATTTTTTTCAACCGTTGAAATTGATCTCTTCCACTCATATCATTACCTATTCTCTTTTGTTAACATTGATTTTAAACCTTCTTTAAACGAAACTGAGACAACATAATTTAAATATTCTTCTGCTTTTGAAACATCAGCATTACTATGCTTAATGTCACCTACTCTGTCTGACCCCATTATTGGTTTAATATGTTCTTTATTGAGTTCCTTAGCTATCGTATCATAAACATCAATTAAATACTCTCTACCACCACTAGCAATATTAAATGCTTCACCCGAATATTTTGAATCAGCTTTACATGCCTTTAAATTAGCATCAATGACATTTTCTATGTAAGTAAAATCTCTTGATTGTTGACCATCACCATTAATTGTAGGTTGCTCGTCATTTTTTAATTGATTAATAAACTTAGGAATAACGGCAGCATAAGCTCCGTTAGGATTTTGTCTAGGTCCAAAAACATTGAAATATCTTAATCCATAGGTATCTAAATTATATAATTCTGAATAAAGTTTTGCATATTGTTCGTTAACTTTTTTTGTTAGTGCATAAGGAGATAAAACATTTCCTTCTCTACCTTCAACTTTCGGAAGATTAGGTTCATCACCGTAAACTGAAGAACTTGATGCGTAAACAAATTTTTTAACATTGTTTCTTCGTGCAGCTTCAAGCATATTTAGTGTTCCACCAATATTTACTTGCTCATAAAAGACAGGCATTTCAATACTTCTAGGTACACTTCCCCATGCGGCTTGGTGTAATATGTAATCAACATCTTTTGCGGCCGCTATACAACCATCTAAATCCATGATATCTTGTTTTATAAATTCAAAATTATTATTAGTCATAAACGGTTCAATATTATGTAGAAAACCATTACTTAAATCATCTAAGCAGCGGACCTTATATCCCATTTTTAATATAGTTTCACAAAGATGTGATCCAATAAAACCTGCACCACCAGTAACTAAGAAAATACTATCTTTTTCAAACTCTAAATCTGTATACTTCATTTTGTCCTCCTATAAACTCCAATAATCAAACTCTGCTCTCATATCACTATACATACCTTTTACATCCAACAATATTTTTGTATTATTTCGGTATAATTTCAATAAATTTTGAGTACTTAATGATTTATATTCTTGATGTGAAACAGCAGCGATAACGACATCAATATCACTTAAATCTTCCACAGCGGTTAATTCGAAACCATACTCCTCTTTAACTTCAAGCGGGTCTGCTTGAGGGTCACATACAAAAACATCAATATCATATTCTTTGAATTCATTCACGATATCTATAACCCGAGTATTTCTTATATCTGGAGTATCTTCCTTAAATGTTAAACCTAGGACAGCGACTCTTGGATTTTTCATATCGATATGCGATTTAACCATTTTTTTAACAGCTGTTTCAACAACATATCGTCCCATACTATCATTTATTTTTCGACCAGATAAAATAATTTCCGGATGATAGCCAACTTCTTGTGCTTTATGAGTTAAATAATAAGGGTCTATACCGATACAATGGCCACCTACTAAACCAGGTGAGAAAGGTAAGAAGTTCCATTTAGTTTGTGCAGCATTCAAAACTTCATTAGTATCAATATCAAGTAAATCAAATATTTTACTTAATTCA
The DNA here is from genome assembly GCF_009828835.1 of Erysipelothrix urinaevulpis. Lineage (GTDB taxonomy): Bacteria > Bacillota_I > Bacilli_A > Erysipelotrichales > Erysipelotrichaceae > Erysipelothrix > Erysipelothrix urinaevulpis. Next base: position 41,664 of record NZ_WTTB01000002.1, on the reverse strand, counting down.
TTCATAAATGCAATGTTAATATCCCTTTGAGAGTTCTCAATGACTTTAGCTGCTTCAGCAACCTTTATACTCGAGGCTTTATGGACACCAGCCTCAACAACGAGTTCGTAAACCTTTGCAATATAATCTAATGATTCCTGATCACATCCCGAAACCACTTTAACAATATTTTCTAAAGTATGGACTTTGTCGCCTGGATTTATTCTCTCTGGAGAGTATCCAACTTTAAAATCTTTACCATATTTTAGACCTGACTGTTCTTCTAAAATCGGAACACAAATGTCTTCTGTTACACCAGGATAAACTGTCGATTCATAAACGACATAATCACCTTTTTTTAGTACACTCCCTACAGTATTACTTGCACCAATTAACGGTTTAAGATTGGGAGATTTATTTGCGTCCAATGGTGTAGGAACAGCTACAATATGAAAATTAGCATTTTTCAACTCGTTTTTATCTGATGTGAATTTTACTGTGGTATTCTTAATAACATCATTACCGACTTCTTTTGTTGGATCGTATCCATTTATGTATTGATTAACTTTTTCAGAGTTGATGTCAAACCCTATTACATCTGTTTTCTTTGCAAAGGCAACGGCGATAGGCATCCCGACATATCCTAAACCAACTAAACTAATTTTTAAATTATTCATAATTCCCTCCAATTATTTTATTTATTTCTTCCATATATTGATTAACTACAATTTTTCGATCAAATTCACTTTCGACCTTAGTTCTTCCGTACTCTCCCATTTTCTTTCGAGTTAAGAAATCTAGTTTCGAAAAGCTTGTTATTTGTTGCGCAATGTCAGTAGAGTTCTTTGCTTCAAATAAAAATCCATTCTTTTCATGTTCAACTATTTCTTTGCATCCTGGGATATTACTTGCAAGTAAAGGTCGTGCAGAAGCCGCAGCTTCTAAAAGTGAGTTAGACATACCTTCATGATGAGACGGTAGAATTACTGCATCACTTTTTTCAATGAATGTTTCAATTTCTTTTGAATATCCATGATAAATAATATTCTTATGTTGCTGTAACATCTTCTTAAACTTATGTTCAACATTCTCATCGTCAAAATACCCTACGAAATGATATTCAAGTTCTGACGACTCTTGATTAACAATTTCAATTGCGTCCAAATATTCATAGATTCCTTTGCTTTCCATCAATCTACCAAAATATAAAATCTTTTTGGGTGAATTATCGGGATAATTTAAGGGTTTAAAACTATTCAGATTAACGCCAGAACCTGGTAGAACAATACTTTTCTCTTCAATCTTAATTCTAGAATTAAGATAATTAAAATTCGATGTATTTTGAAAGAATACAAGATTTACATTTCGAAATGAATATTTATATAGACTAGTAATTAACTTACTTTTTAAATCCTCTTTTTGAAATCCATTCCCAAGTCCTGTGATATTAGCAATGACTGGAATATCAAATTTTGATGCTGCAATAGCACCATATGTATTGGGTTTTACTGTAAACGTCAATATCAAATCAGGAGTTGTTTGTTCAATTATCTTCTTATATTCTGACAATAGTTTTAGTTCATTCAATGGATTCATACCATGTCTCTCCAAATTACTGTGAAAAAATTCTACACCAATATTTTTAAAATAATCCACATTGTCATCAAGTGGACACGTCATTGTTAAAGCAAACCCTGCTTCAAGTAAACTGTGTACAATTTCTTTTCTGAAGTTATAAGTTGAGCGAGCATCATTTGTAATTATCAAGATTTTTTTCATATTACTCAACCTTTTTCCCCTCTACTACACCATCTGATTTTAAAACTGAGGTAATTGTTCCAAAAAAACATTTCACATCGAGAATAAATCCTAGATTTTCAACATATTCACCATCATAAGCTGCTTTCACATCAATAGGTAGTTCATCTCGCCCTTTAATTTGCGCTAGACCCGTTAAACCAGGCTTTATATCATTAGCTTTATACAGGTCTCTTGCATCAATTAAATCGTATTGATTCCATAATGCTGGTCGAGGACCAATGATGCTCATTTCCCCTTTTAATATATTGATTATTTGAGGTAGTTCATCAAGACTAGTTTTTCTTAAAAATTTTCCGACCTTCGTAATCCAATAATCAGGGTCTTCTAGCATATGCGTCGGCATATTTTGTGGTGTGTCAATTCTCATTGTTCTGAATTTTAGAATATTAAAATGTGTTTTATTAATTCCAATTCTTTTCTGTTTGAAAAAGACAGGACCTCTCGAATCAAACTTAATTAGGATAATTAATACTAAAAAAACTGGTGATAATACAATGAGACCTATTAAGGACAAAATAGTATCAATGAAAGGTTTCACTATCTTTAAATACATAATTATTGTTCCTCCTTTTCAGTCTTAGGTTGATTAACCACATTGGCATCCACAAATGTTGGGACAACATTTTTAAGTGCTTGAATCGCTGCATCTGGGCCAACAGTTAGTGATTTCTCTAGTGTTTTTATGCTTTTTTTAATTTCTTCTTCGCTAAAATATATTGGATTCGCAATATAAATTAAATCATTTTCTGTTTTTTGTAATCCTTCTTCTGCCATTAATAATTCCTCAAATAGTTTTTCACCCGGTCTTAAACCAGTAAATTCTATTTCGATATCAACGTAGGGTTCATAACCCGATAGTTTTATGACGTTTTCTGCTAATTGTAATATTTTGACTGGTTCCCCCATATCAAGAACAAATATCTCTCCACCATCCGCGTAAGTTGCAGCTTGTAGAATTAAGCTGACTGCTTCGGGAATTGTCATAAAGTAGCGAATAATATCAGGATGTGTCACCGTTACTGGACCACCTTGTTTAATTTGTTTTTGAAATAAAGGAACCACAGATCCATTAGATCCCAAAACATTTCCAAACCTCACAGCAACAAAATTTGTTTGTGATGTTTGATTAATTGATTGAAGCATCATTTCATTGAATCGTTTCGTAGCACCCATGACATTCGTTGGGTTAACCGCTTTGTCTGTTGAAACATTCACAAATTGTTTTACATTATATTTATCCGATAATTTTAAAAGATTACGAGTACCTAAGATATTATTTTTGATTGCTTCTTTGGGAGCATATTCCATTAACGGAACATGTTTATGAGCTGCTGCATGAAAGACCATATCAAAACTATATTTTGAAAAAATACGTTCTAAGGTATCTTCTTCTCGTATCGACGCAATTCGAGCAACACAGTCAAAACGGTCAAGATCACCACTTCTAAATTTCATTTCAAGTTCCTGTTGAATATCATAAAGTGCTGTTTCAGAGATATCAACTAATACAAGAGCCTTGGGTCCATAACTTGCAATTTGACGAACTAATTCACTTCCGATTGATCCTCCAGCACCTGTCACTAAAATTGTTTTATCCGTAATAATTGTATTGATTTCTGAACAATCGACTTGGATTTCAGGACGCTCCAGTAAATCAGATATTTCTAAACTACGCAGTGAGTTTTCAACACCGTTATCTTTCATTAAGTTTTGAACGGAACCAACAGTTCGAACTTTTATACCAAGATTTAATGTGTGTTGCATAATCTGTTTTCGTTTCTTATAATCGGCGCTTGGCATAGCCACAATAACTTCAGTAGCAGATTGTTCCTGAATAACTTTAGGTAAAATTTTGCGATTACCAAAAACAGTGAGACCAAGGATTGTTTTACCTTTCATTTCTGGATTATCATCAATAAATCCAACAATATATTCAGTTAAATTAGGATTTTCAATAAATTCTCGAGCTATTAAATGACCTGCACTTCCTGCCCCATAAATAATTATTCGTTCATTTTTATTTAGTATTCGTTTGTTACGCAGAGACTTCCTTCGATAAACTCGATATGAAAACCGCATAATTTCTTGAAGGAGTGTCATAATACCAAATGAAATTAAAATTATTCCTATTGAAATACCTGGAAAAAGTCTTGCCAATCTAAAAACAATGATGATGATCATTGAAATAAAGTTTGCTACAATGACACTCAACGCTTCATCAACACTAATTCTTGACCAAACTGTTTTATCTGTCTTAAAAACTTTGTATAATATGCCGTGGATTAGTGCAATATATGGTAAAAAAGACTTGATTGTTTGGAAATACTCGATAAAACTTTCCTGCAAATCAAATCGGATGGCGGTCGCGAAAAAATACGACACAATAACAATTAAAACATCCACGATTAATAATATAAAACTTCTCATAAAATCCCCATTTCTTCCCCTATTACTTATAAAAAACTTTTTTATTAATTTAAATATATTTTCCTAAAATCTTATTAATTCTTTTTCTAGTTCCTGGCTCAACCCATTGATTATGAATTAGTGTCTGAGCGTGTTGATTATACTTTGTGATATTAAAATCAGTTTCAAGATCTTGATAGTTAATTTTACGCTTACCAAGCCCATGTGCATCACTACCCACAAAGCTGATATATCCCTTTTTAAAACATGCTTTCATAAACGAGTCTAATCCATTGATGATCGTTTCATTATTCACTTGGAATAAAACACCAATTTCAGCTAAATCATGAAGCAACTGTGTGTCATCTCTTAAGATAGCATACCGTTCCATGTGAGCTAAGATTGGATTGTACCCTTGATAAATTAATTCCTCAAAGAATGGCAAGATACCATTAGGAACAGTTCGTGTAGGTAACTCGATTAGAAGATAGTCAGTCCCTTCAATAATAAATGGGCTTAGATCGATTTCTAAAAGTTCATGTCGGAAATACAACTCAGCAGATTGCAGAACTTGCAAATTAACATCAACATTACTTAACGAGTTTCTTAATAGTTCAATATGCTTATCCCTAACACCAAGAAAATTTTCTAGATTATCCTTGACTATGTCAAAATGAGGAGTAGCCACAACGGTTCCTACTCCTTGCTGTAAATACACTCGCGCCATTTCTAAGGATTCGCTAAGGTCCTTTGCCCCATCATCGATCCCAAAGAGTATGTGTGAATGTATATCTACTAAATTAGTCTCCATAATAGTAGTAGTGCTGCGTGGCACTTCCTGCCTTTGCGTTTTTCGAAAGATCATAATTATTCAAGACAACACCAAGGATATTTGCTTTAACTTGTTCTAAATTATGCTTTGCATGAAGTACTTGTTGTTGAGTTGAATAGGCTTGACGGACAACTAAGATAACGCCATCAACAAATTCACTCATAATTGATGCATCTGTTACCACCCCTGCAGGTGGTGTATCAATAATAATATAATCATAATCACTTCTTAAATTGTTAATCATATCTGGCATGTTTGGCGATGCTAAGAGTTCTGCCGGATTAGGTGGTCGTTTCCCAGACATCATTAAGTCAATATTTAAAATCTCATAATTACCAATTGCATCCGCGATCGTTGCTTGTTTTGTGACCACTTCACTTAAACCAGGCATTGTTCCAGGTCGAACCTTTAAATACCGCTGTAATGAAGGTTTTCTTAAGTCTGCATCAATCAACAAGACTTTATTATCATCTTTCGCTAAGGTAATGGCAAGGTTAATCGCAGTTGTAGACTTGCCTTCAGATGGGATTGCAGAGGTAATCAAAAATACTTTGGAATCAGTTGATCCCGATACATATTTCAAACTTGTTCTTAATGAGTTAAACGCTTCTACAAATGGAAACGGAGAGCGTTCATTAATAACTTGAGTTGTTTTTCGATTGCTTTCTTTCGGTTTTCTAAATCGTTTAATCATCTTAACGTACCCCTCTTACTGAATCCACATTAGGAACAATTCCAATCGTTGGAAGTCCTAATATTTTCTCGATTTCTGTTTCTGACTTAAAAGTATTATCCAACAAATAAGAAACAATAAAATATCCACTTGATAATACAAGCCCTAAGATTGCGGAAAGCATCAAATTTTTACTCAAACTTGGAGAAACTTTGTTTGAATTCATTTTAGCATCAGAAATTACTTTTACTGATCCTGCTTCAACTTTCTCTTCAATTATTTTTGGGGATACTTTAACTAACTCTCCAGTTATTTTATAGGCTCGTTCAGCAGAAGTATCTTTTGTAACAAGTTTAATAACTTGACTGTTATCTACAGGAGAAACAGTTATTTTTTTACTAAGTTCTTCAGATTTCATATTCAATGATAAATTTTCAATTACTTGGCCTGTAACGTTATCAGATTTAATAATAATTGAATAAACATTGGCTAAATTACGAGCTGAGTTCATTTCATCAGCTGATACGTATGCTCCTTCTTCACGTTTATTATTAACAATTACAGTTGCCTCACTCGTATAAAGTGGTTTCACCATCAGTTTTGTGTACAAAAAACCAAACACAACAAATACCGCAGTTACTCCAAGAATAACAAGTACTTTTTGCTTTAAAACATTGAAAATTTCAACTAGGTTTATCTCTTCTTCTACGCTTTTCATTTCATTAATATTAGTCATAAAAATTAAACATCCCTTCTGTCACTCATAAAATTATAGCATAAATATTTTTATTTAATAGACAATTAGTGACAAATATCAAGCCTTTCAATACGAACGATATAGATAATAAATTCAATTTGTTTAAAATATGTAAAAAAAAATAAAAAGCATTCAATTTATTATCGAATGCTTTTTGAAAATTATTTGATTTTACTTAAGATAATATCCAGTGTTTCATCAAATTCCGGTATTTTCATAAAGTACATCGTACCAATGTATGTTACAGCACCAACAGCTACTGAAACAAAGAGACGAATGGTTGAACTTGAGATAATTGATCCTGCTTTGTAGTAAACAAGATAAACAAGCAACGCCATGAGGAGTCCTGAAAATAAGGTCTTCATCGCAGAAATTGTAAATTGTTTAAGACCAATACCTGGTAATTTACGATGTAGACTCACATAAAGCAAGGCCACAGATACTAAGGCTGAAAGACTTGTCGCTAGAGCAAGACCTGGAACACCATAACGTGGGGCGAAATATAAGTTAAGCCCTAGATTAACTGCAACAGCAATAATACCACTGATAACAGGGGTAAATGAATCATGCATTGCATAGAAGGTTCGAGTTAAAACATCTCGTAAACTATAACCAACGGTTCCAATGGCATAGAAGAATAAGGTTTGAGACGTTAAAACTAAAGCAGCAGGGTTTTTCTTAAATTCCCCTCGACCATAAAATAGATTGGTTACCGGATCTGCTAACGTCATCAATCCAATGACCAGTGGAATAATGATAATAAACACCATGGTCATAATTTTAATCACTGTTTTCTTCATGGAGTCTAAATCATTCGATGCTGCTTGTTTTGTTAATGTTGGATACATGACCGTCGTAATCGTGGTTACAAACAAACCATAGATTGAATCACTAATTTTTGAACCATAGTTTAAGATCGATATGGCACCTGTCATAAGATCTGATGCAATGCGTCGATCAATGATCGTATTGATATGATTAATGGAAGAACCTAAGATTATCGGTACAGCCATGACTAACATCGGCTTTAGATAAGGATCCTTTAAATCAAACTGTAGTTTAAACTTATAGCCTGCTTTGTTACGAGCAACAAGGTATGAGAACAACGCTTGAGCCGCTGCCGCAATTGTAATTCCGTATGCAAGCGCCAATGGTGATGTTTTACCACTAATAATAATTGAAGTAATAATTACAAAGTTCATAATGAACCCTGAAATTGGCGAAACTAAGAATCGATTATGATACTGGTGATAGCCATTCATAATATTAAATATCCCTGTAAATAAGATAGCAAAGAGCGAAACTCTAGTAAACATGACCGTAACTTCTAAAGACTTACCTGTAAACCCCTTCGCAAAAATCCACACTAACTCCTCAGTAAACATTAAACCAAGACCTGTTAGAATTATGGTTAAGACAAAAATAATATTCATGATATTATTCAGATATTCATCTGCTCTTTTTTCACCATCATCTAAATAGATGCGACTATAGATTGGGATAAAGGTAGAAACTAGTCCCGTCGCAACAATTCCAAAGGCTACTGTTGGAATTAAGTTGGCTGTATTGTATGCATCAGTATAAATTCCCGCCCCATAAAAATATGATAAAACTGATTCTCTTAGAATCCCTAAGACTTTTGAAACCATCATAAAAATCGTTAACAGTATCGTATTCTTTCTCATAACTTCCTCCTTGATGATTCACGCTACGTTTAATAGTACCACTTAATCATTATAAAACATGAAATCTAAATGAAATTATAAATACTGGCGTTAAAATATTCCATCAAGACTTCCACATCTTACATTAAAAAAGCCTTGGTTAAAGGCTCTTTTAATGTTTCTTAAAAATATAAACTACTCTTTTATACCGTATTTATTTTGTGTGAAATTGTGGATATCAAGGTTATCCATGTCATTTCTGTAGTTCGTAATCTCTCTAAATGGTAATTTACCATATTGGGGAACTTCAGTATAGACACCTTCAATGTATCGTTTTCTAATATTATGATTCGCTCTAATGGATGCTATATCACTTAATGAATCAATGTAGTGACTACCATTTCGATAATGAACGATGTAAATAGAGTTCGGATCAACAATTTCCAGAGCATCAAGACCATTAAGGCTAACAATTACTTGTTGCTCAAATTCAATCATGACTGAATTTATCAAGTGTTCCAATGTTTTATATTGAACATTTTCTGTAAAATCATCAACCATCACAAACTTACCTTCATACATACTTAACAATGCATAGGAAAGATAAATCATATTTTTAAAACCATTCGAAAAATTATCAGAGCAGATTTTCACAATTTCATTTCTAAACTTCTTCTTCAGACAAATTTCCATTTTAAATTGATCCTCATCTACTTTAAAAGTATCAATTTCTATTTCTTCAATATGAGGATAAAAATAATTAATCAAACCATTTAAAAGTGGTAACGCTGTCTTCAACCTTGTCTTTGTATACTCATCAACAATACCACTGGGTCCATCTAACTTTATATCTAAAAAGAAATTATAATAATCTAAACCGTAAAAATAACCAGGTACACTCACAAATGAATCAGCAATAAAATTTATTAAATTCTTTAGATCTTCTTTAACATGAATATTATTCTTCAACACAGCAAATGATAGAATCCCTAAGAGTGTGTATTCATGATCATGTTTTTCAATAAGACTACGCACCCAAGCCTCTTTTTTATTCAGAATAATACCATAACCAAATTCAAGTGTTTTTTTATTATATTCATAAAACATCAATTTTTTACGACTTGTTCGTTTATAAAGGCTCTCGTGAAGTAAGCCACCATTATCATCAAACTTTAAATTATAAACCAAACTATCACCATTAATTAAAAATTCGTATTCTAAAGACATCGAATGATTAAAGCCTATCGTCTTGAAACCATTAACTTCTTCAACCAAATTGAAGGCTTCAATTGAATGAGCATGTTTAAAATTATAATGATTAAGATGATCATTAATTAATAAACCCATTGTCAATTTCTTAATGAAAGCAAACGACTCTAACAACGCTGTTTTACCTGATCCGTTTTCTCCAACGACAAATACTTTTTGTTTAATTGTTCCTCGTCCATCTGTAAAAACAACTTCTTGATCCTCAAAACAAGAAAAGTTTTTTAAATGTAACCGTTTTATCATGATTATCACCACCTAATCTTATTGTAGTCAATTCGACATGTTTTAGGATGATTCGGTTCGAAAGACCATGTTTTTGTCATAAACAAATAAAAAAATCTTCAAACCGAAGATTATTTCTATTAAACACGATATCATATTGTTATGGTGTGCGCGAAGAACCTTGCGTTTTCGCAGTCATCACTGGATCCTTTGAAACAGAAGACGCTGTCCAAGGTGTTTCATTATCTTTTTTTCTTGAATTAACACTTAATAAAGAAAAAGCCAACACACCTAAAACAAGTAAATTGACAATGATTAAGATTTTAAACTTTTTCATTTTTTTATCCTCATTCCCTAACTCATACCCTAGTAATTATATAGACTTTTTAGTATAATGCATCATCATTTTTTTTCTTTTTACAAAAAATATGATTATTTTCATAATTTAAAGCGTTTTCACGCTATAATAAGAGATACCAAGAATACCATGTAGAAGATGGAGGAGATTTTGTGCAAAATTTAATCGAAAATCCGATTAGACGCGAGATGAATATAATTAAAGCACTGGTATTAACTGAGAAAACAATGAATGACACTGACGTAGCAAACCTAAATAATACCTCAATTGCTACTGCTCGCAACGATATCATGTGTGTAGTTGAAGATTACAGTGATGTATTTAACATAAAAAAAACAGGATATACATTAGAGTTTACGAAGAAAAGTCCAGCAATCTTGCAAATGGTGCTTCAAGATTTACTTAAACACTCAACAAACATTCAATCCTTAACGTTATTTTTCTTTAACCCCTTTGAGAACCGACTTTTTTACTGCGAATCATTGGGCATTAGTGAAGCCAGTTTTTATCGAACGGTCACAGAAATCAATAATGTTTTACAAATGTATGATTTTAAAATCGTCCATAAAAACCATGGCTATTTTATAGAAGCCAAAGAAGAACTGCAATTAAGACGGTTCATGGTCTCGATTATATCTGAATCAATGCCACCTGAAGAAATATTTATTGACTTGCCTTTTATGACACTTTATACGATTCTCTATACCATGACACTTGAGCACTTACCGTTTAAATTTGAACTTCAGTTTTCTTATTATACTTATTTTACCTATATTTCTTTATTCAGAGAAACCCAAGGGTTTAATTTAAACGATGATACCACTGATATCGTTTACAAAGAAATGGACCAACTTAAACCATTTTTCCCAGAACTTGAACATAATCATTTACTGAGAATCCGTCAATCTCTTTATTATCAGTTGATTCCATGGTCCAATGAGCAAGAGAAATATGATATTATCGAGTCGATTGATGTCATGATTAAAGAAGTGTTTGATCTCAATAAAATCAATTATGACCTTGATACATATAACCGCTTAATGTTCTCTAGCATTGTAATATACGCTAGTTTTAATACCTACCCCAATGTCTATACGCTTGTTTTTGATCGGATAGAAATATTTACTGATCAATTAAAAAGACGAAGACCACGATATTATTATCGCTTTGTCGAAACAGTCTACAACACAAAAAACATTCTTGAATTAGATTTAGATCCTTTGGTTGACCAATTACTCTTTTGGTTTCATTTAATTAGCCCTGACCTCTACCAAATTGAAAAAACAGTGACCACTAAAATCTATTCCGATATTGGTCATGATCATAAACTATTTTATGAGAGCGTCATTCAAAAGATGTTTGAAAATATTGTTATTTTAGAAAATGATGTTGAAGATGATCCTGATTTTATTATTTCAAACTTTCACATCGACAATCCACTCATTCCATCGATTATAATTCGAGACTATCCCTTAAAAGAGGATTTATTAAATATCTATAATTTCATTCAAAAATCTGTAACCAGTGGTTGTATTGAATAAGTGAGTGATTCTTAATCAATTCTTAAGAAGTCCTCAAAACATCTTAATAAACTCCTTGCTATAATGACATAGGTCACATATAGAAGGAGTTTTTTTATGAAACAAATTATACACAATAAAGGTTTTACTGCTTATCAATTAAAAATTGGCGCATTATTTTTTATGATTCTCGATCATTGTCATACCTATCTTGGAATTGGACCAACATGGATTGCACTCTTGCCACGTTTTGTTGCTCCCTTGTTCGTTTACTTCCTCGTCGAAGGTTTTCACTACACCTCAGATCGGCGTAAATATTTTACTCGCGTAGCTATCTTTGCCACCCTAATGTTTATTGGCAATATCTCAATCAATTATTATTTTAAAAATGTGGATCCAATGACAAATCAAATGACACTTTATTCCTTACTTCAGGGAAACAATATCTTTTTTACCTTATCACTACACTTGCTTCTCTTAGGCTGTATCGAACGATTTAAACGTGTTAATGCTGCACATCGTTTAATCTATGCTGTGGCATTTATTCTAATCACGTTCGTATCCCTTGCTTTTAGTGAGGGAGGATTATATTTATATCCAATTCTTTTCTTGAGTTATTCATTTATGAACGATAAACAAACTTTATCAGCTGGCATCATCGCTTGGTCCCTCTTGTTTTTTATCAAAGCTATTATTACATACGCAACCGGTGCTTCAGGTATTTCACTGATCGATACCCTATTATTTAACAATGAATGGGCCATGGCCTTTGTTGTTGTTCCATTACTGTTATACTCGAATCAAAGAGGTCGTAACGACAGTTTTTCAAAATGGTTGTTTTATATTGTGTATCCTGCTCATCTATGGATCCTTATGATTCTTCGTTACTTGATTATCGCTTAACCTAGAACGAAAAAAGAACTTTCTCTGACAATTGGAAAGTTCTTTTTTCATCCTAAATTAACATTTAATTTTTCTTTGATTGAACAAATTCATGCCATGTCATAATTTCAATATCACAGTTTTTAATAGGATATTTTTTATGACTTGGTTTTTGACCATCAAAAACACGGTAGTAAGATTCAATCGAATCGTAGGCTATTCCTTTTAATTCTAAATTTAACGCTAGTGTTTCTTGACTCAACCATGCAGTCAAGACCTCATTAACATTCTTTTTACTCATGACTGTAAAATCTTTCTTTGATAATTCATATTCATCAATCATTGTTTGGTATAGCATTTCCATAAACATAGGTAAGCGAATAAAACTTTGCTTAGTATCAGGATACATTTTTAGATATTTTTTAAGTTCTGATAGTTCAGTCAACTCAACATCATCTTGATTGAAAGCTTCTAAAACAACAATGTGCTCAACACCAACTTCAACAGCACAATCAACAAACCGCTTATTTAAATCACGATACTCAATCGATACTTCATCAAAAACTAATCGTTGAACACCTTCAAGGTTTTTAATCATATCATCATAATCAAGCATGACGTCTAAATCACTGACAAACGAAATATTTCGATTCATTAAATTATTCTTTAGTTCTTTGTACATAATGACCTCTTTTCTATATTATTGTAGGGTATATTTTCACAAATGTAAATGCAATCACCTCACTCCTTTTATCAATTACAAAATTGTGCAATTATATTGGTATATACCATTGTTTATTGTTTATCTTTTTGGTAACATTAGGTGGTATAGAAAGCGGGGTTATTATGATTATTGTAAATAGTCCATTAATGCAAGATGAAATCAAAGCTGCGGTCGAAGCCATCGAATCGCCAACATTTACATTTGTTAAAAAGGACGGAATAAGATTATATTTTGAAACAGAGAGTGAGGACTTGGAAGCCGCAGTTAAAATTGCAAAAACAGAAATTAAAAACATGCCTAATGCAACTGCCCTATTCTTCTCAGTTGTTGCAGGATAAATTAAAAAAACATCCAATATAAAACCCGAGTGATTAATCATTCGGGTTTTTTAATTCATTATTGATTGACTTGGATAACTTCATGGTTTTCCATTTGTTTAATTAATTCACTACCGTATTCAACACTATCTCTGTCTGGTTCCATGACATATAAATTCCAGCCTGGCATTGAATAGGTTGTCGTTGATTTAGCACCATATCCTTGTAATTGATAGGATTGGATATCCCAGCTTGCATTATCTTTTTGTTGCATCTTCACAAGATCTTTCAAGTGAGACTCGGGCATACTCATTTCTAAGCTATCTGAAACAGATGCTAAGACTGAATTGTAATTCATCAGAATCGATGGCGATAATGCCTTGTTAATGATCCCTGTCATTAGGGCTTGTTGATGACGTCCACGGTCCATATCACCATTTGGTAAGGTATAACGCTCACGAACAAATCTTAACGCCATTTTACCATCCATATGATTCATACCTTTATTATAACTATATCCACCAGCATTAAAGTCATACATAGACTCAACTTCAACACCACCCATCGCATCAACTATATTCTCAACGGATGTAAAGTTAACACGAACATAATAATCAATATCCATATCAAGTAAGTTTTCCAATGTTTGAACGGATTCATTAATACCATAAATACCAGAATGCGTTAATTTATCAAGTTGACCTGATGTTGCAAGTGGGACATGGTAATCACGCGGGATACTGGTTAAAAGAATTTGTTTATCAACAGGATTAACGGTCATAATAAGGTTTACATCTGATCGAGCAACTGAGGACACAGGCCCATAAGTATCGATTCCTGAAATAAACATACTAAATGTATCTTCTTTAACTTTTGTATTTAAGTCAGCTAATTGAACTTCTTTTTCAAAGTTAACGGTGTGAATAACTTTTGTTTTATCATTGAAGTTTTTGTCATATTCTAAAACAATATCACGATGGCCTTCATTCAAGACAATGACTTCCACCACACCATTTTCTAAGTCCTCAACAAGTGCTTTATAGTTTGTATATTCTTTCGCTTGAGGCGTGAATGATTTTTCTTTATTAATATAAGTAAATGTTTCTTCGATGTTCTCTTTATCCATCAACTTATTAACACCAAATTCCAAATCCTTCACATCTTCAATTTTTTCATATGATTTTTCTTTAAGAACAATCACTGACATCTCATAACTATCCTTTTTAGCACCCGTTACCTTTGATAAGAAAGCATCCATACCAAAGACATGGAACGTACCAAATAGAAGCGCTAAACTCAACAGCAATGATACAATCTTCGCAAATAAATTCTTTTTGCTGCCCTCTTCTGTTTTAAAGACAGTCATACTTACGATTAAGAATAACAACGCCAAGACAGTCATGGCAATTAATAAATACTTTGTCACCAAGACGTTTAATTTAATAATTGAAAAAGCAGTGACTGCACTCGCTACCAAAAATATTCCAACAATGACTGAATTTCTAAACAGAAAAAAAGTCTTTTTATTATTTTTTTTCATTTTTTTACCATCCCATTCATTCTAATATAATACACTATTAGCTATCTCATTCATAGTTTATCCCAAAACCTCACATATTTTTCATCTTACTTTTTAACTGCTTGACTAATAATTCGAGTACCACTTAATTGATCATAAAACATAACATGAGTTTTTTTAATCGCTGTAAAGACAATATGAAACACAATCGTAGTCTGGACGATAAAGAAAACGCCTAAATACATGATTAAAGCAATGATGTTAGGCTCTTGATTAACAAGTACAATCGATTGAATCATTGCAAAGATTTCAGAAAATTTAATCATAAATACATAAATCAGTAAAAAGCGCTTCAGTATTTGACTTAGTTTAAGCTCTTCTTTCGTAGAACTAAGCTTGATGTGTAAGAATTTTTGCATGACTGTTTGACCTTGATTTTTATAAACAAAGACCACAAAATAAAGCATCAACAAAACAAATTCAACACAATTAGTACTAAACTCACCCTCAACCAAGTAAACCTTAAAAAGTGCCAGAATGATTTGAAAACCAAGCATGAATATCTTGATAAAAACCATATCACCTAGAAAACTAACAAACCGACGGACATATGATACATACGATGAACTTAAATAACTTTCCTCATCAATGGCTTCTCGACTTGGAAAGAAGATACCAATTAAGGGTGATAAGAAATAACCAATTGAGCCCCCCATTGTATTTAACATCAAATCATCAATATCAAATAAACGATATGGGCCTGAATAAATTCCGTATAAACCTGTTAATTGTGTTAATTCAAAAAACAAAGACAAGAGAAAAGAATAAACAAACACTTCTTTCAACGATTTTTTAAAATAAAAACGAAGCATCATACCAAATGGAATGGTCATTAGGACATTAAAAACAGGCTGCGTCACAACACCTTGCGTTAAACCTGATAGATAGGTTTTAGGATCACTGATGACAATCGTGGTATGCGTAAAGAAATCACGTACAAATGCAAAGGGTCTAAGCTGCATCATCTCTTGATAGCTACTCGTAACAGACGCTCGATCAGGCAACGGTAAAATAACAAGAAAGTAAGCAACCATCAAATAAAAGATAAACGAATAGATAATAACTGTACGTTTACGATTAACCGACCCATACGTATGATATTGATAGATCATATAGGGTAAAGAAATAAAGAAAGACAAAACTGGAAATAAAAACAACGCAATTTTTATTGGTTCAAGATATGCACTCATTGATAACACCCCTTTTACTTTGTTTATTATAGCATATACTGTCATCACTTTAATCACGTACGCATATAAAAAAACTTAATGAGAGGAGTCATTAAGTTTTCAATTGTTTTATGATTTTAGTCCTGTTTCGATAATACGAATGTTATGTTCAAGTAATTTCACATAGGTATCCACTTGATCACCTTTTTTACCAATTTCATCTGAATAAATATGTTCTTCAAAGATTTTAATCCCTGACTCATTCGAAACTGTTTCAAGTGGTTTAGGATCAACATTCGATTCCATAAATAAGACCGGAGGATTTTCTTTTTTCAATGTATCAATTAAAGTCTTGATTTGTTCTGTTGTTCCAAGTTCTTCTGTATCAATTTCCCATACATATGCTTCACGCAATCCATAACTTTCAGTCATATATTGGAATGCTCTTTCACTGGTGACTAGAATACGACGTTCTTCTGGCAATGCGCTGATGACATCTGTATACTTAGCATCAATTTCATTCAAACGTGTTAGGTAAGCTTCAGCATTTTTTTTATACACTTCTTTATTGTCACCATCAATTTTGATTAAAGCATCTTTTAAGTTCTCTGCCATTTTAATCCCAACTTTTGGATCTAAGAATGAATGTGGGTTTACCTCTTCATCACGGCCTGTATCGCCGACAAGATATTTAGGTGTTACACCTTCATTTAGGTCAAAGACATGATCTTTATTTTGATTCACTGAATCAATCATTTTCGCAAACCAGCCTGTTTCTCCACCTTCAAGATTCATCCCATTAAAGAAAAGAACATCCGCATCCGTTGCTGCTTTAATATCATCAGGTTTTGGTTCATACTCGTGTGGATCTGTTCCCGTTGGAACTAGATTGTATACATCAACCAAATCACCACCAATTTGTTGAGCCATATCTGTAATAATTGTGAATGATGAAACAACTTTGATCTTTCCATCATCCTCTGGTTTAGCTGTGTTTGAACCACAAGCTGTTAATAATAATGTAAATGCTAACACTGTTGTTAATAATAATTTCTTCATAATTTTCTCCTTTTTATTTAAGCTTTACTTTGTTTCAATTTATTCCATACAACCCCTTGTTTTGGAGCGAATAGAAATGCAACAATAAAGAATGATGTTGCGACAAGAACAATCACTGCTCCTGATGTCAGATTATATCTAAAACTAAAATATAATCCGATGACCGCTGACAATGCTCCAAATATTGCTGATAAACCAATCATTTTACTCATTTTATTGGTTAATAAATAAGCCGTTGCGGCTGGTGTAATTAACATCGCAACCACCAATACAACACCAACAGTTTGTAATGAAGCCACTGTTACCAATGTTAATAAAATCATCATAAAATAATGAATTGCATTGGTGTTCATCCCATATGATTTAGCCATCGTTGCATCAAATGATGTAATAAGAAATTCTTTGTAAAAAACAAAAATACAGACTAAAACAAAGATACCTACACCAAAGGTCAACCACATATCAGAACTACGCACAGTTAAGACATTCCCAAATAGAATTTGAGTTAAGTCAACCGCAGTTTGCGCCTTCATCAAGAGTAATATCCCTAATGCAAAGAAGGCTGAGAAGACAATTCCAATCGCTGTATCATTCTTTAGTTTACTGTTTTGACTGACAAATCCTATCCCAACACTGCTCAAGACTCCCATAACAACAGCACCAATAAAATAATTGATCCCTAACATGTAAGAAAGAGCAACACCAGGAAGAATCGCATGAGAAATTGCATCTCCCATTAAAGCCATGCCCCTAAGAATGATAAAACTTCCCATGACACCTGCAAGAATTCCAACCATAACAGCTGTGAATAACGCTTTTTGTAAAAATTCATATTGAACGATATCATTTAGAAATGTTAAATGTACAATCATGCTCTAGCACCTTCTATTCTTGGAAAAGCGAAACTTGATTCATACGCTTTATTCATCGTTTCATAAATGAACACATCTTTTACTTTACCCGCTTTAACTAGTTCTTTATTAATTAAGATTAACTCATCAAAGTAAGACTCCACCTTCGAAAGATCATGATGGACTACAAATACCGTTTTTCCTTCATCTTTTAACTCTTTAAGAATATCCACAATTTTTTTCTCTGATGCAACATCGATTCCAACAAACGGCTCATCCAAGAAGAATAAATCCGCTTCCTGTGCCAAAGCTCTTGCCAAGAATACACGTTGTTGTTGTCCACCAGACAACTCACCAATTTGTTGATTTGCATAATCAAGCATGCCAACACGTTTCAAACTTTCTTTTGCTAATTCTTTTTCACGTTCTTTTGGTCTTTTAATTAATCCTAACTTTGGATAAGTTCCCATCAGAACGGTATCAAAAACATTAATTGGGAAATCCCAATCTAAATCATTTCGTTGTGGAACATAAGCAATTTTCTTTCTTGCTTCATCAATTGATTGTTGATCAACTGTAATTGTTCCTTTATCTTTTGGTATAAGACCCAGTATGGCCTTAATCATGGTCGACTTACCTGCACCGTTAGGACCAATGATCCCAATTAACGAGCCTGTATTAAACTCAAAACTTACATCTTTCACGACCTCATTACCATAATAAGATACATGAAGATTCTCGACCTTTATCATACCATCACCTTCCAGTTTCTAAAGACGTTAGGTTTGCCACTTCATTGAATTAGGCGTGCCTAACTTCTAACTTAAGTATACCAACTCTTAACAAGATGTCAACACTTTAGACACTAATTTAATGAAAAAATAAAAAGACAAATCGTCGATTTGTCTTTTTATACACTTATTCATTCATTATTGTTTCAATTATTTTTGATAAAGCCCCATTGGCTTCATAGATTTAAAACTCTACCTATTTCTTTTTTCTTGTTATAAACTCAGCCTTTCTTATCCCTACGCCAATCACCACAAATAGAATCGCGATAGGAATAAAATTAACGACTCCAGTTTCGGGTAATGTTTCTTTTGCCTTATCAATGTCACTATCCGACTTTTCTAGATCTTTTTCATTATAATATAACTCGAAACTCTGATCTTTTTCTTTGAAAGTAATGGTTGATAAATCTATATTCGAATTTGCTATTTCATAACCTTCATCAGGTGTGTAATTATGTTTTAAAGGAAGATTAAGTTTGTCTGAGTGATAAACTTGAGATTCAGTTTTGACAATCTTATCTTTTTTATCTATATAATGGTGATTGATAATAATCGTCGACTGCTGTTTATACTGAATAATAATTTCTTTGTCTTTGTCATCAAAATAAATATCACTTAAGTCTTCTTCCTTAGATTTATTAAAAGCAAATTTTTCTCTTTCTTTATAGCTTATAGCTAATTTTTCTCCAATGTTTTGGGTCATAGTTTCGACATCCTCATCAATAACTTTCCCATCAAAATTCAAGTACTGATGTCGAATTGTGATTGTAGACTCTGTTTTCATTTGCTCGCTTTTCTCAAAAACTCTTACATTGTCAAATAAAGCTCCATCTGTTTGAGCTGCATTATTAGTTCCCAGGGAAACCCTTAAATGCGTCGCACCCTTTGGTGCATTTCCATTTAATTGATACGTATTCCATTTATTGTAGTCTCCTGATGTATGAATAATTGATTTATTTCCAATGTCTTTTCCGATTTGTTCACCATCATCATCATAGAAACGTAACATCATTGTAGCTTTACCATTCATTAAATAATGATCTACCGAAACATTATATTCAGCATTTTCTTTTACTTCAACCAAACTAGATCTAACAAACATAGAACCCGAACCATCACGATCATAAACATGTAAGCTTGATTCTCCATCTGTTTTATACTCTGTATTAATCGAAAAATTCGTATTATCTTTTACTACCGAATAATAAGGTTCCCATCCAACTGGAATTAAATCTTGATGTTTTTCGAATGAATGATTTTCGATAAATAATTCTTTGCTTAAAAATTCTTTTTCATGTAATTTAAATTCCATTGATCTTATATCAACCTGGTCAGCGTAGTAGACCTTGTGATCATTTGTAACAATATATTTATCTGCTGTAACAAGTTCAACGTTCTCTAATGTTTCTCTATTAAATAGATTTACAATTCCACCCACATTGGCATAAATTCTATCATCTATGAAATTTATCTCAATTGGACGCCATTTACCATAAGACTCTAAGCTTGGGTATATTGTTTTCATTCTTTTAACAGACAAATCGTCTGGATCAAGTTCAAATAAACTACCATTCGCACTTGCCCATAGTTTTCCTGTTTCATCAAAACTTAAGCCACTAATCATACTAACCTTTTGATGAGCAAGTTCTTCAATTTCTCTAACTAAAACTATTTCTTCCGTAATAGTATCAAAAATAAAAAGTTTAGCTGTTGTTTCAGTGGGTTCAATTCCTAATCCTCCATGGATCGATGTAGAACCATAAACTAAGTTATCTTTAACAGCAATTCCAACAATCGATTGATTTGGAATAAGTCCTTTGTGAACCTTTAGGTTATCCGTTGATGGATCATAAATGCCTAAGGCTCCATCTAAAACACCATAATCTCCTATAGTACCAATATACATTTTTTTATCGTGTGCATGCATCTTAAACGGTCGATCTTGCTTATCCGAAGTTAAATTAAATTGTTCTTTGACTTGAAGATCTTGTGCATCAGATTTCATGGTAAAAACTCGTGCTGCAGGATATTCACCAAAATACACCGTTCCATCTAAAACGTCCATATTCTCAATTTGTCCAAGTTTAAATTTATCAACATGACCTGAAGACAATTTTCTACGATAGCCTTGCGCTCCTTGGTAGGCTGAAGCAAAAAGATTATCCGTATTTCTGTCATAAAACATTGATTGAATGGCTTGAGGTTGTCCATGTACGTCTGTTTGAAGCGTATCTTTCTTAAAACCATCATTAAAATCAAAAATACGAAGTTTACCATCAAATTCAATACTCATTAGAACATCACGATTGTTTTTAGTTATTATCTGACTATTTCGTAAATTGGCGTCGTAATCAAATAGAGGTGTTTCATCAACCGTCATCGTATTTAAATTAAAACGATACATATTTTTATCATTCGATGAGAAATATACGTGTTCCTTATACTCACTTGAAACACCCACTTGTCCTCTAATATTTGGAATCTTCGTGTCTAACCATACCTGCTTTTCCAAATCATAAATATATACAGTTCGGTTTCCATTAAAAAAAGCAAATAAATAATTTCTAACAATTTTTAAATCGTAAGCAAACTGTAGACTTTTGAATTCTTCTATATTTCTTGCAATAGGCATTTCAATCAATTCCCATTGTGAATCATTTGAAATATTTTTCTTGAGAATCCTTCCATTTTGTGAACCCGTCCCAACAAATAACTCATCTTTATAAATTGCACTTGATCGAACATAATCTTCTGGATGAGGAAGGTTACTAATTCCCTCTTCTCTTATTCCCACATCTACAACGCCTAAATTTTCAAAACTATTTGATTTAATATCATATGCAAACAATTTACCTGTTGGATGACCTCCACCATAGACTTTCTTTCCATCACTTGTTAATGTGAATAACGTTACAAGTCCTGGAAGCGGATTACCTAAATTCATTACTTCTTTCGTAACTGAATTATATCTCCACAGTCCTGCTTGTCTACCCGTAGTTCCGATATATACATCTTTTTCTACAGTTATAATAGACCAAACTTGAGTTGCACCCTCCATTTTTGCATTAAACAAATTTTCACCCGTATCAACGTTGATGACATTAAAAATAGCTCCGTAGTCACCAGAACCTTTTGATGCTGTATATGCCACCTGTTGGTTATTCTCTATTCCAAAACTTACATCAAAAATAGTAACAGGACCACCATCTTTCCCGGAAGAAAAAGGTGTATCAACCTTTTCATCAACTAAGACTTCCAAATCTACTTCTTTTGAACTCTCAGCCTCAATCAACGTATTCCCCTTTGGTAATATCAAAAATATCGAAAGTAAAACTGTATAAATTAAGCGGTATTTTTTCATAAAACTCCCCTTTCGTGTAAGCGCTTTACTTCATGGTAGCACAGTTTTTTTATAGTATCTATGAGCTAAATCATCTGATTAATATAATCCTTCATATGTGAAATAAATCTTCAATCTACCTTAATAATCTAAATTACACGTTTTTTTAATTCTATAAATAAAAACCTACCAAAGTTAATTGGTAGGTTCTTAGATAACTAAAACTTAGTATTATTAATCATTTATAAAATACAAATGCTTTATCGAATTATTTTTGATAAAGACCCATTGTCTTACTTACATCTAAGACAAATAAAATGCCATGTCCTGGATTTTCAAATTCAAAATCTTGATTAAGTTTCTCGGTGATTGCCTCTGTTTTATCCTTTGAACTTAAAATAAAGACAACATCTTTTTCAGGTTCAATTTCAATGTTAAATAATGTTTCATTTTTTTGAATACCACTACCACGAGCGTGCATAACAGTTCCACCACTTGCTCCTGCCTCTTTAGCACTTGCAATAACATCTTCTGCTTGACCCATATCAGTAATTGTAAAAATCGCATCAAATCCCATGATATCCCTCCCTTTATTAATGGTTATTTCTTTATGTGATCTTAAGCCATAAACCGCTTCAATCGGTACACTGAATACGAGTCCATGATTTTCTTGATTTATTTTCAATTTATTATTTAACTGTGAATAGAACGTTTCTTCTTTATCTTCTCTTAAAATATTTAAGCAAATCTCTTTACGTGAATCAGATAAACCTAAGAAATTTAAGAACGATGAACGGACACTTCCTTTTCCTTTTATAATCGTTCCTCCACTAATCCCTGTCTCTCTTGCAACTTTTAAAACAGAACTTCCATAGTCCTCTTCAACAATCGAACAAACCAGTATAAACTGATGATTTTCTTCCACTTATTCTCCCTCCAAACGATTTTGTTTTCTTTGATAAAAATACCCTAAAATTTGAATCGAAACAATTGGCATCATTGCAATCATAGCAATAACACCAAAGCCATCAATCATAACATCCGCAGTTGGTATCGCTAAGGCTGCTCCTTGAGCAAATGCCATCACGAAGGTTGCTGTCATCGGTCCTGATGCAACACCCCCTGAATCAAACGCAATCCCTACAAACAAGGGTGGTACTTTAAAGGACAAGAAGATCGCCAAGGCAAACCCTGGTAATAACATATGCCATAATTTAAGTGATGGTGTCATAATTCGAAGCATTGACAATAATACTGCAAGGGCAATACCAATAGATAGTGTAATTAAAATCATATTCTTTTTAATATGACCCGATGTCACTTCTTCAACTTGCTCTGTTAAGACATAAACTGCTGGCTCTGCTAAGACCACAACCATCCCTAATAAAAATCCAACAAGCGGCAATATCCAGGTTTTTTCCATCGAAGCAAGTGCTTGACCAATTACACGACCTGCATCCATAAACCCAGCATTAACACCAATTAGAAATAAACTTAAACCAAAATAGGTATAGACTAATCCTTTGAGGATACGAGCTGTTTTACGTTTTTTTAACTTAAAGACAAAGCGATTAAATAAGAGAAATAAAAGAGTTAGTGGTAAAAGTGACCATAACGACTCTTTCATGATGTGAGGAATATTTTCTAAGAACGGCGTTAAAATACCTGTCGCTGTTTCAAATACCATTTCCACACCACCTTGCCCTGCATTTGGTGCAAATCGACTGAGTAACATAACCATAAAAATAGGGCCTGCTGAGGCAAGTCCAACCATTCCAAAACTATCTTCTTCCGATTGTGCTCCCCCTTTTAATTGAGAAACACCATAACCCAACGCAAGAATGAAAGGTGTGGTCATTGCTCCTGTCGTTGCACCCGATGCATCAACTGAGATGGCTAAAAAGCTCTCTGAAACACCAAACGCTAAAACGAATATAAATAAATAAGCAATTAAGAAAAAATGATTGAGTTTTTTAGAGAATAGAATTCTTAATAATCCAAAAGCAACCATTATTCCAACACCAATTGAAACAACGATGACAATCAACCAGCTCGACAATGCACCATTCGAAACTGTTTCAACCTGTTTAGCTAAAATTTGTAAATCGGGTTCAGCAACAGTTATGAGAAAGCCTAGAATAAACCCAAGAACCCCAACAATCCAAACCTTATTACTCTTTGCAATGGAACGACCCATTTGATGACCAATCGGAACAACACCCAAATCAGCTCCTAGCAAGAAAATTCCAAGACCAATGATGATAAAGATGGCTCCAATGATAAAACGAAGTAAGACATCTCCCTCCAACGGCACTAAAGTAAAATGTAATATGATGACAAGCAATGTAATTGGTAAGACAGAAAAAGAAACTTCCTTAAACTTTTTTACTAATACATTAATAATAAATACCCCTTTCTAAATTTTTAGTATACATATTATTATACATTAATTTAACGTTAATAATTAACAAATTAATCTTGATCAATCAAACCACTATCTGCAAGTGAAATATCGTCAAATTTTTTGCTTATTTTATCAGTTGTGATATGAATATCTTTCACACTTGTACTCACAGAATCAATGTTACGACTTAGTTTATCCCATCGAACTTTATATCGATCAAATTCAATTGCTAAAAGATTGAGGTGCTCATGAATCTGTTGAGCATACTTATCACGTTGCATATTAATTAAAATTGCTTGGACAGTCGTTAGTGTACTCATTAATGTTGTCGGTGAAACAATCCAAACGTTTTTATGATGTGAATATTCTATGATTTTAGGATAATACGCATTGATGGTTGCAAACACAGCCTCAGCTGGAACAAACATAAACGCTTGGTGCCCTGTTTCATTGGGAATAATGTATCGATTGGCAATATCATCAATATGCTTGATGCAATCATTTGTAAAAGCTTTACTATACCCTTCTCTAAGGCCAGCTTCTAATGATGTATCTGTCATCTTACGATAGTTTTCAAGTGGAAATTTAGAATCAATTGCAACCGTCCCTAAAGGATCAGGTGCAAAGAGTACCGCATCTGATCGGGTCCCAGTCTTAAATTGATGTTGCAGTTGATAAACCGCATCATTTTTTTCTCCAAATACCGATGTCAAAATTTGATTTAATTGCACTTCACCAAAAACACCTCGTGTTTTTTTATCCGTTAAGACATCTTGTAAAGAAACAATTTCATTTGAAAGGGTATCAATCTTTTTCTGCGCTTCATCAATTTTAGTTAGCCGTGATACTATATTTGTGAATGTTTGATTTGTTTTCTCAAATCCTTGTTCTAAACTTTCATTAACTTTATGATCAATCAACAATAATTTACGTTCAATGCTTTCTTCTTGTTGACGAAAAAGAGCCATTAATTTCTCATCGATTTTTCCTTGAAATTCATAAAGAGATTGACTTCTCTCACGCTCTAAACGAACAGTCTGTTCATTCAACATGCTTAATTTAACATCTTGTTTTTCATACGACTTTTCAAGCTGTTCTACCACACGATCCATTAACTTATCATCGGATCTTTTACTTGTTAATACTAATTTAATTAGAATAAGTATTTGAAAAAATAAAACCACCAACAATACCATCTGTTCAAACATGATAACCACATCCTTTTTTAACATTGTATCATAGCTCATTAACTATTTTTGACATACAATATCATTCCCAAAGACAAAAGAACAATTCCAATATAAATTCCAAATGACGGATTACAAAGTTCTGGTAACATAACAATCACCCCTTATTTATGTATTATAATAAATTCAAAAGATTCTATGAAGGAATACGCCTTATTTATAAGACTTTTTTATTTTTTAGCGTATAATAGTCACCAAGGAGTGAATTTAATGAATAAATCTAAATTTCTATATCGATCCATCAGTTTATTATCTCTGATTATCTTACTGATATCGTTATTTCTTATCATTCAAAAGGAGTATATTCTGGCAATTCCACTGATTGTCTTAGCACTGTTCAGTATGATGCTCGTTCTTTTATTCTCAAGAAAAGACAAGGAAAATGAGAACGAACTTGAAACAACCTTTGAAGTTGATGAGTCTTCTATACAAAATGAAACTGAGTCCCATGACGATTTCATCGATCAATTAAACTTTGTTTTACCAATTCATGATGGCTTCAATGACAAAATAATGCTTTATATAAAAGATACTATTGATGAAAATATGTTTTTAGAATCATTAGAGTATCGATTTAGCGATGAAAAACTGATCGAATCTGGATTAGTTGGTATTGAACATTACAAATATCAATTCCATCCAATTCCACTTGTTTCTTTTTCCAAAGACCATAAAAATAAGAGTATTATTAAAGTTAAAATTGGGATGCGTCATAATTCAATGATTCATGTAGGCTATGTTCCCCAAATGTATGTTGATGATGTTAATCGCCAATACAAACAGATAAAAAATATTAAGGCAACATTAAGTGGCGGTAATTATAGAATTAAACCCAGCATCGATAAAAACATCCGTGAATATGTTGACCCTTTTAGCTTAAATCTTACAATCTATTTCCAATAGAAAAGCGTACTTAACATTCAAAAGTACGCTTTTTTTATTATAAAACTTCATCCCAAAACCTTTGATAATACTCTAATAAAAATTGATGACGATCGTTTGCCATCTCTTGAGCAGAGGGTGTTTGAATACGGTCTTTCAACTTCAACAATTTTTCATCAAAATGGCGTATAGCATTTCTTTTTTCATTGCGATACGCTTGTTCATTGTCTATGACAACAGAATCTAACTGTGCATCATAAATTGGATGCCCTTTCGTGCCTGCATAATAAAAGCACCGTGCAATCCCAATTGCTCCCATTGCATCAAGATAATCAGCATCACTCACCAAAACTGCTTCTGGACTTTGTTTAACGGTGTTAAATCCACCCCTAAAGCCAATTGACATGATGCCCTTAAGAATTTCTTTATCCTTACCAAGAAGGTCTAAACCTTCTTTTTTTACCATTGACGCAAAAGCCTCTTCAATGGAATCAACTTTATTTAGTTTATCATCAAATAAGTCATGCATATAGGCGATCATGATTGCTACAAACGCATCCTCATTTGTAATAAAGCGCGTTGTTAAAGTAACAACACGCTTTATATGTTCATAATCATGACCCGTTTCATCATCAATAAACACTGACTCAACGTAATGACGAACAATTTGGATACATTTATTTTCTTTAGACGTTAACATTATCCAACAACTCAAGAACTTCTTCAGTCGTAGAACAATTAAGTGCTTTGTCTGTTAATTCTTGCATTTCTGCATAACTTAGATCACGGATAATACGACGTGCTTCTAAGATTGATGAAGCTGACATTGAAAACTCATCAAGACCAAGTCCTAAGAGCAATGGAATTGCACGTTCATCTCCAGCCATCTCACCACACATACCACACCATTTTCCTTCTTTATGAGCACCATCAATCGTCATTTTAACAAGACGTAAAATCGATGGACTATAAGGTTGGTATAAGTATGATACTTGTTCATTCATACGGTCTGCTGCCATTGAATATTGAATTAAGTCATTTGTTCCAATACTAAAGAAATCCGCTTCTTTAGCAAATTGATCAGCAAGGATTGCCGCTGCTGGGATCTCAACCATCATACCTAGTTCAATATCATCAGAGAAAGCAATTCCTTCTTTTGATAGATTTTTCTTCTCATCTTCAACAATCGCTTTCGCATCTCTGAATTCTTGAACCGTTGCAATCATTGGGAACATGATGCTTAACTTTCCAAAAACACTTGCTCTTAATAACGCACGAATTTGTGGACGGAAGATTTCAGGTTGATCAAGACAAAGACGAATTGCACGATACCCCAAGAATGGATTCATTTCTTCTGGCAATGGTAAATAAGGAAGTTCCTTATCGCCACCAATGTCTAATGTACGAACAACAACACGACCAGGTGCCATTGCTTCCAATACTTTTTTATACGCTTCATATTGAACTTCTTCTGAAGGAAGCTCACTGTTATCCATATATAAGAATTCAGTACGGTAAAGCCCCACTGCTTCACCACCATTTGTTAAGACGGACTCAACATCGTTAGGTGTTCCAATATTTCCAGCTAACTCAACCACACGACCATCTTTTGTAACACTTTCTGCATCTTTCAAGACTTTAAGAGATTCTTTATGCGCTGCAAACTTATCTGCTTTAGCAGAATACTCTTTCTTTTGATCAGCATCAGGACTAAATATAATCGTTCCATCAATTGCATCAAGAATCATTGCTTCACCATGCTCACACTTGTCTAGTAATGCCCCTGCTCCTACAACAGCTGGAATTTCTAAACTACGTGCCATAATGGCTGAATGAGATGTACGACCACCAATTTCAGTCGCAAACCCACGAACATAACGACGATCTAATTGAGCCGTATCTGATGGTGTTAAATCCTCAGCTACAATAACAACCTCTTCTGAAATACTTGATAAATCAGCTGTCTGAACACCCATAACATGACACTGAATACGATATGTAACATCTTTAATGTCTGCTGCACGCTCACGGAAATATGGATCATCCATCGATTCAAACATTCCAATAAACATATCAGAAATTTCTTTAACAGCAAATTCAGCATTAACAGACTCATCGTTAATCTTCGCTTCTACTTGACCAATAAATTCTGGATCTTGAGTAACCATCAAATGAGCATCAAAAATCGCAAGTTCTTCATCAGCCAAACGACCCACTGCATTTTGCTTAATTAGCTCAATATCTTTTTGAGCTTCAGTTACAGCATTATGTAACTTTGTAATTTCCTCATCTGCATTAGCACTTCTCTGTTCAATCTCTAAAACAGGATGTGATAACTTAAAGACTTTCGATACCGCAACACCTGCCGAAGCAGCAATCCCTTTAATCATAAACTAATTCTCCTTTTCCTTATCCTACAATGCTAATTTTAACATTATTCTATAATATAATCAAAATAATTATTTAATTGATACAGCTTTTATGTTATAATTTTAAAAGCCTGGAGAAGTACCCAAGAGGCTGAAGGGGTCGGTCTCGAAAACCGATAGGAGTGAAAGCTTGCGAGGGTTCAAATCCCTCCTTCTCCGCCATATAAAAACATAACATACCGTCAATCGGTATTTTTTTTATGAGCATATTTAACTCTACCATGAAAACTTTGTGATATATTTAGTATCAAAGGGGCACTCATATGAAACAACTGTTAAATTACCAAGAAAATAGAATTATTAATATTCTTAAAGAACTCACAATTTATCGTTACTTTATGACACTTAAAGAAATTCAAGAAATGAATCAATGCAGTGACAGAACTGTCCTCAACGACTTAAAGTTTATCGAGACTTTTCACGACCCAAAACTTGAATTTAACACCATCGGAGACACTGTTTCGTTAAAACATCGAAGCATCGGAAACCTTCGTTTTGTGTATCAACAAATCCTCAACCAATCCAATCATGTCAATATTCTTTTATCCATTTTTTTCAATCCTTACCAATCCATTGATTTTCATGCAGAAAATGCACACATCAGTGCCTCTCACGCACAACGATCACTCAGTAATATCCAAGCTTTTCTAAACGAACACTCTGCATCATTATCAAAACACAAAGGATATTATTACATTAATGCTAAATCAGAATTAACATTACGCTTCTTACTCACAGACTTTTTAGTCGATGTACGTTCCTTACGTCAGTCATTTCCCGATCAAAAAACAATGGTAGAACTTTTACAACGACTCAAAACCGAAATCAGTCAGTACGATTTATTTTTAGATGAACTCCATCTAAACCATCTCAATCTCTTTTTCTATGTCAGTATTCTAAGAGAATCTCAAGGATTTGAACTCAATTCAAAAACGCTCTTTGGAAAAGTTCCAATCCACAGTAATGTCCTCACAGAATCTCAAATCCAAGCAGGTCTAGAAGCCATCAAAATCATTGGTCAATCATACCTTGACAACAAAGCACTAAAAAATGAAATCTTAAACGAAGTACAAATATTTTTAACAGAACAAAAATTTAACACAGATATCTACAACGAAAAAGTCATAACAGAATCAATCTATCAATTATTAATTCTTAAAAAACACTACAACGGTCACCCAAAAGCATTTTTAAGACGTAGTAAAATGTATGGAGAAAAATTCAGACTGCAAAACAAATTACTCTCCGATAAAATTGGACAAGCTGTTTTTGATTCTCAATACGAATTCACAGAAACCATTGCTCGCAATATCGATGAAATAATATTCTGGGTATCAATGGAAATACCTGATTTTATTATCCCTGTTTCAAAAAAAATTCTAGTTTTGAGTGATTTTGGTGATAATCACGCCTATGACTTACAACTCTTTGTTAGAAACCATTTTACACAACATACAATCTGTAGCAAAGGAATTCTCAATGGTATTAGTCCTGACCTTAAAAACGAAATCGAAACCAATCAGTATGATATAATCATTTCTACAACATACCTAGACATTTTGCATCAAGGGACTACAGTTCATATTAATGATTATCCAAACGAAACAGACTTACTTGAAATTTATCGAGCAATCAACTATTAAAAAAACTAGAACCCTAAGGATTCTAGTTTTTATTTACTTATTTATTTATTACGCATGTAATATGGTGTTACGTGAACTGGTAATCCTTTTTCATCATAAATGATTTCTGGAATACCGACTAACAATGGTTCGATGTAAGCTAATGCTTCATCTGTAATTCCCGCATAGTCTGGAAGAATCCATTCTGTTGGGAAATGTTTAACATGGTTAGCGATATTTGATGAATCAGTTGCTGAATACACAACATCATAATCATCACCTTCAACACGATTTAAGATAACTGTCTTACCTGTGAATGAAGGATCCACAGAACGCATATGTGCTGACATTCCTAAGTTAAATGACTCTTCAACATCAACTTTTGATTGTTCTGTTGCATGTGATCTTTGCGCATTGCTTAAGTCTTGAACTTTAGCACGCTCTGAGATACCTGCATCTAAAATCATATCTCTTAATGCTGCACCTGATCCACCCAAGACTGCGTGACCAAATGTATCATTTTTTGATTCTTGTGCTGACAAGTATGTTCCATCTTCGTAGCGAACACCTTCACTAACAACGATGTAGCATTTATTTTTCTCATCAACATGTTTTTTAACAACTTTTAAGAAGTTTTCTTTATCAAATGGTTGTTCTGGTAAAACAAGCACATCAACAATACCTGAAGCACATGCACTTGCTGCTAACCATCCAGCATCACGTCCCATAGCTTCTAAAATGAACACGTCTTGACGTGTATAGACTGTTGAATCTAACCATGTTTGGTAAGCTGTTGTTGCAATGAATTTTGCAGCTGAAGCATAACCTGGGCTATGATCCATGACCATCAAGTCATTATCAACAGTTTTAGGACAACCAACAAATTGGAATCCTTCAAGGTTATTTTTTTCTGCGTATTGAGTCAATGCATAGACTGTATCCATTGAGTCATTACCACCTGTATAGAAAACAGTACGAATATCGTATTTTGCAAAGATTTCAAATAAACGTTTGAAGTCTTCTTCATTTTCTCTTAACAATTTATAACGGCATGATCCAAGAGCACTTGAAGGTGTTTGACGTAATACTTTGTTCTCAAAGTCACTCATGTCTGTTAGATCAACAAACATTTCACTTAAGATTCCTTCAACTCCGTGTAATCCTCCGTAAACTGTATCATAAATAGGATTCAATTGATTCGCTTTTACGATACCCGCAACAGTTGCGTTAATAACTGATGTTGGCCCACCTGATTGAGCCACTAAACAATTTGCCATAGTCTTATATCTACTCCTTTTTTTACAACTCTTATTATACACAAAATTTACTCTTTTACCAAATCATTTATCTTCTAATTGCAAAGATACTTCTTCCCACTCAATCTCACGTTTTTTTATATCATTATGAATTGCATCAATAACATCATTAAGTTCAGCCATTTTTTCATAATCATGATAATAATCCGGATCAAATCTAAACTCACGATGCACGTCTAAATCTTTATGTAAATCTTCTAGTTCAAGTTCCAAATTTCTTTGACGTGTTTGTAATCGTTTAAAGTCCTTATACTCTAATTTACGTTCAACCTTCTCTTCATTAACCTGATCCGCTTCATCTTGAAGAACTTGCGAAATTTCCTTCTCACTGTGGTATATTTTTCCATCTTTAATCAGTAGAATATCGGTCGCAACTTTTTCTATAAAGTATCGATCATGAGAAACAAACAACATGCTTCCATCGTAATTATTCAAAGATTTCTCCAAAGCCTCTTTTCCATAAATATCTAAGTGATTGGTCGGTTCATCCAAAACAAGAAAATTAGCTTGCTTCAACATTAACTTAACCAATGATAAACGAACCCGCTCACCACCCGACAAAACGGAAACAGCTTTAAATACATCATCAGCTTTAAATAAAAATTGAGCCAACGCTTGACGAACCTCTGTGTGATCAAGCTCAGGAAAATCATCCCAAACTTCCTCCAAAACTGTTTCTTTGTCAGAAAAATCAAGAAGTTGTTGATCAAAATAACCTAATTCAATTTGATGTCCCAACATCATTTCACCAGATAAAGGTTCTAAACGACCCGCAACTGTTTTTAATAATGTCGACTTCCCAGTTCCATTATCACCTAAGACAGCGTAGCGTCTTCCATGTTTTAAATCTAAATCAATTGAAAACAAAGGTTTATCATAGCCTACTTCCAAAGAATCAGTGATTAAAACATCACCACCACCGCGAAGCCTTGACTTAAACTGTGCTTTAAACTCATAATTTTTATCAACATGACGCTCAACTCTATCCATACGATCTAAGTATTTTTGTTTAGATTTCGCAAACGCTGCTTTTGAACTCTTCGCTCTAAACTTATCAATTAATGTTTCAAGTCGAACAATTTCCTTTTGTTGTTGAATATACTGTTTTTCTTTCCGTTGAATATCTTGTTCTTTTAATTTAACAAAAGAAGTATAATTTCCTTCATAACGATACGCTTGATAATCATCTATATCAACAATACTGCTGCATATTCTGTCTAAAAATAAACGGTCATGGGAAATGAGGACAACCGTACCATCATAAGACATCAAATAGCTCTCAAGCCATTCAATTGTTTCAATATCCAGATGGTTTGTTGGTTCATCTAAAAAGAGAACATCCGGTTTTTGTAAAAGCAATCGGACAAACGCCAAACGCGTCACCTGCCCACCTGAAAACTCTTTGATATTTTTTTTCAAATCATGCTCATTAAAACCAAACTTCGTTAATAACGTCATTAATTCGGACTGAATTGTGTAACCACCACGCCTTAGAAACTCTTCTTGCAACGAATCATAACTCTTCAGTATTTTATCACTGTGATCATGCTTCATCGTTTCTTCAAGTTCTTTCATATCTTGTTCCATCTGAATCAAGTCGTGATAAGCACTGGAAAAATAATCATCCAAACGCAAATCTTCTTGACTCACATGAATTTGCTCTAAAAACCCTTTACGAATATTACGCTTCCAAAACATTTGTCCAGCATCATACGGTTCTTCATCCCTAAGGATATTAAACAAGGTCGTTTTACCAACACCATTCGGCCCAACAATCGCAAGTTTATCATTTTTTTTAATCTCTAAATTTAAATCTTTAAATAACTCTTTATGTCCAAATGATTTTTCAATATTTCTTAATTGTACTATCATTCAATCACCTTCATATTCTAAGGTACTTTTTCATTGCCTCTACGATTGCTGCCACAATCTTATCTTCTTCATTCACAACCGTTTTATAATCTTTTTCATCTGACATGTAGCCAAGCTCAATCGTTATCCCTTGCATGCCATTCCGATTTTCTTTACCACTCTTATTTTCCTCAAGTTGACCCGCCAGCGTAAATTTTCCACCCACTTCTCTGATTTCTAATTTACGATCATAGTGGCCATCACGATACGTTGGATAAACTCCATCGATATCATTACTTCCAGTCCAAGTCGAAGGAACAACACTACTTCCTTTTCGCAAATGGTTCATCACATCCGAAGCAAGCTTGTTAGAACTATACGAAGAATAAATAACCGTAACACCTTGATCATGAGTCGCTCCACTACTTGGAAATGCAAGGTTAATATAATACTTAGCTTTTAAATCATAAGCTTCTTGAGCACGACCATTCGTACCTAAAAAATCTCGTGGCTCATCTTTTTCTCTTAAAACTTCAGTTCTTAATCCAGTCGCTTCGAGTTCCTTCTGTAATTTTTCAGCTATACGATACGTGATTTCCGATTCACTCACGCCATCTCTACTTGAACCATAGTCAATGTAACCTTCCCAAAGTTCATTCAGACGAGCAGGATCAATGACCACATCAACCATCTCTTTATTTTCAACGGTTTTAACTTCTAAATAAACATAGTTTTTATCATGGATGCTTTCATCATTTTCATAAAATATCGATTTATCAGCAATTACATTAACTTGCTTTCTAAAGCCATTACGATTAATACCATAAAATGTCTCATCAACTTTTTCTTCACTCATTAAAAAGAAACGATCAAGACCATCTAGAACTTCTAATTCATAGAAACCATCATCCAATTCAGCAATGGGTAATTTACGATCTAATGACACATCCATCATGTAGGCCCGTTCATCTTCATGACATAAATTATTTAAAAAGAATGTCTTTCCAGAAAACTCATCACTCACACCCGCTTTAACTTCTTCATGATATAAGCCCAACGATTCACCATAAACACCATAATCCTTCATAAGAATATCAGCACTGTATTCACGCGATTTTATCAAATTACGAGAATCATTTGAATTCAAATTACAAATGGCATAGGAACGATCTTCATCAAGCTTGGGCATGAACTTTTGAATTCCAAAATAGAATAATACCGCCGCTAAAACAACAAAAGGAACTACAATTTTGTAGTTCACTTTTCGTTTGTTTTTAGGAATATAATTTGGTTTAAATTCCATAACACATCTCCTAGTAATCTAAATGACGTGGAGTTCTTGGGAATGGAATAACATCACGAATATTTGTCATACCAGTAATGTACATTAGGAAACGCTCAAAGCCGATTCCAAATCCTGCATGTTTTACGCCACCATAGCGACGTAAATCTGCATACCATTCTAAGCCTTCATGAGGAATGTTTAATTCATCCATACGACTTTCAAGGTAATCTAAACGCTCTTCACGTTGTGATCCACCAACAAGTTCACCAACATAAGGAACCAACAAGTCGCAAGCTGCCACAGTCTTTCCATCTTCATTCATACGCATATAAAACGATTTAATGTCTTTAGGATAATCCGTAATAAATACAGGACCACCCACAACTTCTTCACTTAAATAACGCTCATGTTCTGTTTGTAAATCATGACCCCATTCAACATCAAATTCAAATTCTTTTCCTGATTTTTGAAGCAACTCAACTGCCTGAGTATAAGGCATACGTTTGAACTCACTCTTAAGAATTAACTCCAAACGATCCATTAAGCCTTTATCAATTCGCTCATTAAAGAACTTCATTTCTTCTGGAGCATTTTGCAAGACATAATCAATTGAATATTTAACCAAATCCTCAATTAAATTCATATTATCGTCTAAATCAGCAAATGCAATTTCAGGTTCAACCATCCAAAATTCGGACGCATGACGTGGAGTATTACTCTTCTCAGCCCTAAATGTTGGACCAAATGTGTAAACATCTCTAAACGCTAAAGCAAACGCTTCGGCATGGAGTTGACCTGATACGGTTAAACTCGCTTTTTTACCAAAGAAATCTTTTTCGTATTGTCCATCCTCACGTGTTGTGACAACAAACGCCTCTCCTGCACCTTCCGCATCATTCCCCGTAATAATTGGTGAATGAACATACACAAAGCCTTGATTTTGGAAAAACTCATGAATCGCCATCGACAAGACTGAACGAACTCTAAAAACTGCCATAAATGAATTCGTACGGACACGTAAATGAGAAATTTCTCTTAAATATTCATAACTATGACGTTTCTTTTGTAAAGGATATTCACTATCACATGCACCTTCCAATACAACTTCAGTAACATCAAGTTCAAATGGTTGACGCCCATCAGGAGTCACTTTAAACTTACCTGTAACTGTAATTGCCGTCCCTGTTCCATACTTACCGATTTCTTCAAAATCTTCCAAGTCTTTTGAATAAACCAATTGCGCACTTCTAAAATATGTTCCATCATTTAATTCAATGAAACCAACATTTTTACTTTTTCTATTCGTACGAATCCAGCCTTGTAATTGAACATACTCCATTGAGTCTTGTTCCATATCACTTGCTAACGCACACAAATCATAACATTCTCTTACTGTTAAATATGAAATCATCTTCACACCTCTACTTATATATTATTTGTTTCAAATATTAACTCTTGAATTGTCGATACAACATCGACTGTTTTCACAACAACATTTTGGGGAACTTGAATGTGTTCACTTGAAAAGTCAACAATTCCAACAACTCCTAAATCCACTAATCGATCGATTGTTTCCTGTACATTTTTAGAAACAGTTACAATCGCAATACGACAGCCTTCAGGAATGTGTTCTTCTAATTCACTCATATGATAAATTGGAATATCTGACACTTGTCCCAAACGATTTGGATCAATATCAAAAGCACATGAGATTTCTCCCACAACATGATTCCAACGATTATAATTTAAAATTGCACGTCCTAAGTTACCTGCCCCGACTAAAATCAGTTTTTCCTCAAAGGAAACACCCAGTAAATCATCGAATGTTTCAATTAAAGTTTTCACATCATAACCATACCCCTGTTTTCCAAGGGAACCAATGAATGAAAAATCACGTCGAATTGTTGTTGGTTCAATGTCAACAAACAATGCGAGTTCTCGTGATAAAATACGCTCAACTCCCATACCATATAATTTTCTTAAAGCCTTTAAATAAACAGGATACCGTTGCATCGTTGCTTTAGGCACATTTGATATTTTTTTCATGATACACCACCTACTAATAAACTATATCACAAAGTTAACGGCGATTGTATGTGAATCTTTTATTAATGCGGTAGTTTTATGTTAGATTTTGCCGATATTTCACAATCTGCCACAAAACCTGCTTGATATGCATGTTCAGCCGCTAATCCAATCATTGCCGCTTGATCCATACAGGCCCAAAGCGGTGGAATTAGGACCGATAATTCAGGATTGTTTTTCTTAATTGACGCTGAACGTTCACGAACTTGTGAATTCGCAGCAACACCACCGGCTAAAACAACCGTTTTAACATCGACCTTCGTTAGCGCCAATTCAAGACGTTTCATCAATTCATCAACGGCAGCCATTTGAAACGCAAACGCTAAATCTTCAATAATAATGTCTCGACCATTTCTTTCTTCTCGTAACATAAGTTGTCGAACGGCTGATTTCAATCCACTAAATGAAAAATCAAGTGGATTCTCTGTCTTAACTTTCGGTAATTGATAATTCTTTTTTCCTTGTTGGGCTAATTTATCAATGATAGGTCCTCCAGGATAGGACAAACCCGCTTGACGAGCCACTTTATCAAACGCCTCACCAACTGCATCATCTTGGGTCTTCCCTAGAATTTCGAATGAATAATCTTTCTCCATCAAAATCAATTCCGTATGACCTCCCGAAACAACTAAAGCAAGCAATGGAAACGCTAAATCTCCCGATAACTTATTAGCATAAATGTGCCCTGCGATATGATGAACGGGAATCAAAGGCACATCCAATGACCAAGCCAATGTTTTCGCAGCCATGACACCAACATGAAGCGACCCAACAAGCCCTGGACCTTGTGTCACTGCTACGGCTTCAATTTCAGAGAAAGTCATGTCAGCTTTATCAAGTGCTTCCTTGATCACAAAATTAATGTTTTGAATATGCAGTCGTGAGGCAACTTCTGGAAATACCCCGCCATACTCTTTATGCACTTCAATTTGTGAGGAAACAACATTCGACAATACTTCGTGCCCATCTTTCACAATAGCACATGATGTCTCATCACAACTCGACTCAATCGCTAATACAATCATAACTCAACCTCTTTCTCATTAAATTTGCATGTCTATTTAAACCATAATAATTCTTACGAACACCGGTTTGTATAAATCCTTTTTTTCGATAAAATTCAATTGCACAGGAATTCGATTCCCTAACCTCTAAAAATAAATATTCTACGCCAACGTCTTGTAGAATTTCTACACTTGTTCCAAACAATCGACTCGCAAGCCCTTTTTTTTGATAATCAGGATGGGTTGCAATTTGAAGAATTTCTGCATCCAGCCCTAAGACCAAAATCAAGATAAAGCCTCTCACAACATTGGAACAAACATCAATTAAAAAAATAGAATCTTCATTGAAAATTTCTGTATGATAATGATGATCTTCCCAATTTGTTCCCAAGACCAATCGATCAA
Source organism: Erysipelothrix urinaevulpis (assembly GCF_009828835.1). Classification (GTDB taxonomy): domain Bacteria; phylum Bacillota_I; class Bacilli_A; order Erysipelotrichales; family Erysipelotrichaceae; genus Erysipelothrix; species Erysipelothrix urinaevulpis. Next base: position 2,921 of record NZ_WTTB01000002.1, on the reverse strand, counting down.
TCTTTAACACTTGATCAAGCTCATTAACATCAATTTCACGAATCATTTGAGATAACGTGGCACCAATGTATCCACAACTTCGACCGGTTGCCAACTTGACTTGACATCAAGGATATTTTGAACGACATCTATTTTGGATTCCTCAAGATCAAGAAGCGCAATATCACCAAAAATATTACCCTCTATTTCTTTGACGTCTTCCAATTGATATATTTTCTCATCCATTACCTGTCCTTCAGAAACAAACGCTCCAAAGACACGCTTAGAACGAGCATCAATCATTGAAAACCCTGATTTAGATCCACTTAAACTTAATAATGTATTCACTGTAAAAACCTCCAAATCAGGCTGTGTTAACCAGAGTGTTTTCACAAATGTTAGTGCAATTCTCATTCCCGTATAACTGCCAGGTCCATTGGTCACAACAATGCTTTTAATCGATTTTTTTGACGTTTGGGTTTGAGTCAAAATATCATTAATAAAAGGAATCAAAAATTCCGATTGTTGTTTCCTAACAACCGCTTGTTTATTTGCGTTAATCTTTTCACCATCAACCAAGCCTACAGCCAAAAATTTATGTGATGTGTCTATGATTAATGTTAACATGTTATAACCTCAATTTCTCTTTCATCTTCGTCATTAATAGCTATTTTAATATGATAATCAAAGCTAATGTCTAAATCATTAAGGAACTCTCCCCATTCAATAACCACAACATTTTCATCATCCATTAAATCATACAAACCTAATGAATCAGAATCGACCCCTTCTAAGCGATAAGCGTCGATATGCTTTAAATTCAAACGACCATCGTATTCTTTTAAGATGGTAAATGTCGGACTATTCACAACATCCTCAATCTCTAAACCTTTCGCAATCCCTTTAGTAAAAGCAGTTTTACCAGCGCCTAAATCACCTTGTAAAAATATTACAACGCCTCGCTCTAAGCTTTGGGCAAAGTTTTTTCCTAATTCAATTGTTTCTTGAACATTTTTTGTTTTATATTTTTGTCTATTCATTCTATCACCATTTGTTAATTATAGCATAGTTCATCCTAATTTATACTGATTTAAACTACAAAAAAGAGTAGTTTTTTAAGACTACCCTTCAATTATTCTTAATCAAGTTTGATCGACTTTATAAAATTAATAATCATCAGGATTAAGATGAATATGACTGGAAACGAAGCAAGCACCGCTACTGACTGAATTGTTTTTAAATTTCCAGACATCAAGAGAATAATCGCAACGGCTGACTGAGCTAAGCCCCAAAATATTCGTAATCCCTTCGATGGTACTAAATTACCATCATCTGAAAACATAGCAAGCACAAACGTTGCGGAATCAGCAGATGTTATAAAATAAATTCCTATCAATACAATCCCAATCACAATTAGAACAGGCGCAATCATGCCAAATAACTCAAACAAAGCATAGATTGCAGATTCAGGACCATGTTGATTCATGACATTAAGAAGTGTCATATTACCATTGTGTGTTTCAAGAATCGCTAATCCACCAAACACACTAAACCAAATAATCGCGAAAACAGAAGGAACAGCAATAACACCGAGTAAAAACTCTCTAAATGAACGTCCTTTCGAAATTCTGGCAATGAATGATGCAACATAAGGTGACCATGATAACCACCATGCCCAATAAAATATTTTCCAAGCATCAAGCCAAGCTTGTTTGGGTGCATTCAAAGGCGACAACTCAAGGCTCAGTTCAACAAAATTATTAACATAACTACCAAATGTTGTGACCAGTAAACTCAATATTTGAATACTTGGTCCAAGCAAGAGAACAGTGAGTAAAAGAAAAATCGAAATAGCAATTGCACTGGTCGACAGCATTTTAACCCCTTTTTGTAGTCCGGAAATCGCTGAAAAAATAAACAAGACCGTTACAACAAGTATAATCAACAATTGTAAATTAAAATCATTCACGATGGCTGGATTAATAAATTCAATCCCACCACCAATTTGTTTCGCTCCAAGACCCAAAGACGTCGCAACCCCAAACACAGTGGAAACAACGACAAGTGAATCCACAATGATAATGAGTGGTGTTTTAAAGCGTTGCCCAAATAAATCTTCAACCGAAGCACTTACAAGTGATTTTCTATTTTTGTTAAATGTAAAGTATGCAATGATCAAAGCCATAATTCCATACAATGCCCACGGTAAGACTCCCCAGTGCACATACGACTGAACAAGTGTAGAACCCACACTAGGCCTAACAGATTCATCAAGCGCCAAGAACGTCTCATAATGAGACAATGGCTCAGAAACACCCCAGAAGACTAATCCAATCCCCATACCAGCGCTAAACAACATCGACAGCCAAGCAAAGGTTGAGTAATCAGGTGTAGCATCATCACCACCAATTCGCTTTGTACCATGTTTTGATACAATTAAATAGACCGCTAATACAAAAATTAAAAACATAATTAATGTATAAAGCCAATCAAAATTTCGAGTGAGTGAAGCATTCAACTGTTCAGCCACAAGACCCAAACGATATTGATGAGGTAAATAAGACCCAAATGCCCCCCACATTACAAATAACAAGATAAACACTAATGATATTTTACTTACAACTGTAAGCTTTTTAAAACGTTTCATTCCCTTATAAAAAATAAAATCTTCCTTTCATCCTCGCATCACTAAAAATTAAATAAAGCACTGTTTCAATACTATATAAAAAAATAGTCACTTTAATACCATAACAAATGAAGAAGTTATTATCAAATAAGTTAGTCAACTAACAAGCGTCATGACACCAAACAACATAAAAAAAGGATAATCAAGTGAATGATTATCCTAAGTTTACCTGGCAATGAGCTAATTTCACTATGGCTAGCATAGCTATACTCGCCGCTAAAGTGCTTAACTTCTGTGTTCGGGATGGGAACAGGTG
>NZ_WTTB01000024.1 GCF_009828835.1 Erysipelothrix urinaevulpis | reverse complement strand
TCCTATTTTTTCTTCTAGGTCATTTGGTGTAACTAAAGATAAATCCATACCTTTCGGATAGTATTCTCTTAATAATCCATTAGTATTTTCATTTGTACCTCGTTGCCAGGAACAGTAAGGGTCTGCGAAATATACGTCACAGTTTAATGAAGATTCTACTTTTTCGTATCCAGAAAATTCTTTACCTCGATCACATGTTATTGTTTTGACCATATGTTTAGGTAGTACTGACATCATGTTTATTATGGCTTGCGTAACTAACTCTTCTCTTCGATTAGGCAAAACTACTGATAATGTATATCTTGATTTCCTTTCAACTAGGGTGACTAGACAATAAGAACTCTTTCTTACATGTCCAACCCTTCCTGACTCCACAGTATCGGCTTCCCAATGTCCTATCTCTTCACGTTTATATACTGATTTAGGGCGTTTTTTTATTGTTTTCCCTACATTAAATCTTCCCCTGGTTTCTTGTGGCCTTTTAAACTTTCCTTTTCTTCTAAGTTTTCTCATATCGCCTTTTGCGATTAAACCTAAATGAATCCATCTATAAATTGTAGAAAACGATGGAATCCACAATGCAGGGCGCTCTAATTTAGCTCTAAAATATATTTGTTCAGGTGACCAATTAAGGTTGATTTTATCGTTAATATATTTTTGAATATCATAGTTAATCGAAATCCTTCTTCCGCAATTATCTTTCCGTTCATAATATAGTCTTTGTGCAGTAACGGGGTGGTAGACTCCGTTTCTACCTTTATTACGTCTTAGTTCTCTAGATATCGTTGATGGACTTCTATCTAAACATCTAGCTATTGCTCTAATAGACGATCCCTCACTCCTCATTTTCTTTATACATGCACGTTCTTCTATGGTAATATGTTTATAGCTCATGACGTTTCCTCCTGGTTGTATCGACAAATACATTTTACCACGAGACCGTTATGAGTCTTTTTTATTAGTGTTGCACTTAATATACTAATTTATC
>NZ_WTTB01000023.1 GCF_009828835.1 Erysipelothrix urinaevulpis | reverse complement strand
TTAAGTGATCAAATTACGATTACTAAGAATACAGTCGATACAAGCAAACGTGGTGTATACGCGGTTGAATACTCAGTCACTGATAGTGATGACAATACAGTTACTGGCAAACGAACTGTCTTGGTTGGTTACAACTATGAAGATGGTTATGCAGTGAATGCCAATAACTTTGCCATTAATAAAACAGTGATGAATGGAACAGACAGTGAAATTATTCGTCTCTCTTCTGCAGAAGCGTGGTTCTTTGATATTGATGACTTAGGAAATGTTGTGAGTGTTACAAGCGCAAATGATAAACTAGTCGTTAAATCTAAAGGAAACTATGCAGATAAAGAAGTAGGATTACATGATATTGTGATCGGAATTGAAGGTCAAGATACGCCAAGTGACCAAATCATTGGAGAGGTAACAGCAGAAAACGTTAACCCAGTGATTGGTGATGAGTTTATTATTTATACGAAAGACTTCAACCTAAACTTAGAAGAAGCAGCGTTGCATGATAAAGACTTATACAAAGAACGATCAGAAGTTTATGTTCGAGAGAAAGAAAGTTTCTCAGTCGTTGATGAAGCAGTGGAAATAGGAAAAGACACTGTTAAGGCAGAATTTACACCACAAGGTGTTTACTATGAAGTTGGATTCTATGTCATTAAAGATGAAAAAGCATCCACAATTTCAAAAGTAACGGTTGATAATCTAAACAAACCGGTCTTAAGTGTTCCAGACTTCACAGTTCTTCAAGTCAATGATGCCTTTGATCCAATGACAGGCGTTAAAGCGTTGGATGAAGAAGATGGCGATATTACTCAAAATGTAAGCATTGTATCAAATACAGTGGATACAAGTAAAAAAGGTGAGTATGAAGTTCATTATTCAGTAACAGATTCAGATAACAATACAGTTGAAGCAGTGCAATATGTATTTGTGGGTGACTATGTCAATCCAGTTGATACAAATTATATTATTAAAGCACAAAACTTTGCAGTGTGGGTAGAGAGTATGGAAGGAACCGACGCAGAAATACTCAAACATTCCAACACAGTTGTTTATGAAATTAAAAACAA
>NZ_WTTB01000022.1 GCF_009828835.1 Erysipelothrix urinaevulpis | reverse complement strand
AGTCAAGTCCATAATCTTGTGTAAAATTCATTATGTCAGCAAGTGGATCTAACCAATCCACTTTTTTGTTGATTCAGTAAAACTAATATACTGTCTTGAACTCGATTGCCAATCTTCATGAATATCTATTAATACTGCACCTATTAACCTAAGCGCAGATTGTTCATTTGGAAATATTCGTACAACTTTTTCTCTTCGTCGTATTTCAGAATTAACACGTTCTAGCATGTTAGTGCTTTTCAAACGCGAATAATTTGTTTCATCGATTGAACAGTATTGAAAGCTATCTTCAAAGCCTTCATCAAGACACTCTACCATTTTTTGATACTTGTCTGAGTAGAGTTTCACAATACTATTCTTAATAGTTCTTGCGATTTCTATGTTATTTGTCTTGAATAACACCTTAAGTTCGTCTCTGACAGTTTCTGTATTTTTTCGTGGAAGTTTATCAAATACATTCCTCATAAAGTGTACTTGACATCTTTGCCAAGAAACTCCCACGAAAACCTCGCGTATCGCTGCGACCTCTCCTTTATGTGCATCTGAAATAACAAGCTTTAATCCTTTAAGACCACGATCTATAAGGCTTAGGTAGAGCTGTTTCCATGTCTCATAAGATTCGGTATCTGAAACTGAAAAACTAAGTAGTTCGCGCTCTCCTATATCATTTATACCAAGAACAACATGAAAAGCCTTTGATATTACTCTCCCACTTTCTCGAACTTTAATATAAAGGACATCACTGAATATGAATGGATATTTTCTTTCAAGAGGTCTATTCAAAAAACTATTAACCATTAAATCAAGTTCAGAAGTCAATGTGCTGACAAAGGATTTTGAAACGGATGTACCACATAGCTCTTCAACAACTTTTGAGACCTTACGTGTCGAAACGCCTTGAACATACATTTCGAGCATGGTAGAAAGCAATGCTTTTTCATTACGTTGATAGCGCTCAAATACAGATGGAGAAAACTCACCATCACGAGTTCTCGGAACCGCTAACTCTAATCTCCCCACTCTTGTTGTGTAACTTCTATCGTAGTAACCATTTCGCGATGAGACACGCTCACTATCACGTGAGTAGTTATCTGCATTGATATAGTGATCACGTTCCTTTTCCATTAACTGATTGAAAATCATGGTAAGCATTTGCTTGGCGACTTCATTTGCACCACTATTTGTAATAATGTCTTGAATCTGTTGTGAATCTAAAGTAAAATTAATTTGTGTCATAGAGATCTCCTTATGTTTGTTTGGGTACTAACATAATAACAGAGCCTCTATGGCTTTTTTTACTTTTACACAATTATATGGACTTTATC
>NZ_WTTB01000021.1 GCF_009828835.1 Erysipelothrix urinaevulpis | reverse complement strand
CACCTGTTCCCATCCCGAACACAGAAGTTAAGCACTTTAGCGGCGAGTATAGCTATGCTAGCCATAGTGAAATTAGCTCATTGCCAGGTAAACTTAGGATAATCATTCACTTGATTATCCTTTTTTTTATACATAAAAAATTAAGTTATTTTTCAATAAATATTTGAGGCTGATTGATAATATACATTCAAAGAATGTGAAAGAAACTCTACAATGTTGTTTATTTATGAATTAAGATAAAATGTATAAAATAGAAATGATTGAAAAACTAATATCAATATCATAAGATGTGAGAAAGGTGGGTGTTTATGACTATAATAGAAAAACAAGCGATTGAGTTGATAAAAAATGAGAACGATTTGATTGCAAATTTAAGTAATTTATCTGCATTAATAAATATGAGTTATACAGATATAAATTGGGTTGGATTTTATCTCTATAAAGATGATCATTTAATTTTGGGTCCTTTTCAAGGCAAGCCAGCTTGTATTCACTTATATCCGGGAAAAGGTGTATGTAGTACATCACTTATTGAAAGAAAGACTTTAAATGTTCCAGATGTTCATGAATTTCCAGGTCATGTTGCATGTGACAGTGCATCTAACAGTGAATTAGTGGTGCCGATTTATATTGATGATAAACCTTTTGGTGTTTTAGATATTGATTCGCCTTTATTCAATCGATTTACAAAAGAGGATGAAAGAATCATGGAATCAATTGTAAATATATTAATTGAAAATATAAAAACAATAAAATAAACGGGGATACTCGTTTATTTTATTGTTTAAAGGGGTTATGGTGCTATAATAAATTAAAGGAGCGATAATATGAAGAAAATTAAATTGGGTACAAGTAATTTAATGGTTTCGGAAATTGGATTGGGATGCATGAGAATGGCTGATAAAACGGTCGATGAAGCAAAAGCAGTCATTAAAGCTTCGTTACAAAATGGTATTAATTTTTTTGATCATGCTGATATATACGGAAAAGGGAAATCAGAAGAAATTTTTGCTCAAGCAATTAAAGAGTTGGGAATTAAACGAGAGGATATAATTATCCAATCTAAATGTGGTATTGATAATGGCACATTTAATTTTAGTAAAGATCATATCTTGAAAGCGGTCGATGGTATTTTGGAAAGACTGAATACTGATTATTTAGATGTTCTACTTTTACACAGACCTGATGCTTTGGTTGAACCAAACGAAGTAAATGATGCTTTTAGAATACTTCATGCAAGTGGTAAGGTTAGATGGTTTGGAGTTAGTAACCAGTCTGCATATCAAATGGAATTACTGCAAAGCGGCGTTGATTACCCGTTAATTGCAAATCAAGTTCAATTTAGTTTAAAACACACTAATCTTATCGATCATGGCTTTAATGTGAACATGAATCATGAGTCTGGAATATATCGTGGCGCTGGTATTATAGAATACGCAAGGTTAAATCATCAAACTCTACAAGCGTGGTCACCGTTTTATAGTGGGTATTTTGAATCTATCTTTATTGATAATGATGAGTTTATAGAATTAAATATGTGTCTTGAAAAAATGGCAAAAAAATATGATGTTTCGAAAGAAGCAATCGCAGTAGCTTGGATTCTAAGACATCCTGCTCAGATTCAAGTACTGGTTGGGTCAATGACACCAAGTCGAATTAATAAAATTGCTAAAGCGGGTACATTTAAGTTGTCACATAACGAGTGGTATGAACTGTACAAGGCAGCGGGGAATAAACTCCCTTAAGCCTTGTTTTTTTGAAATAATACGTAAAATAACCTGACAATAGATAGCTTTTTGAACAAAAGTAAAATAAATGAATAAAGTTTGCAAATAGAGTTGACAAGGGAGTATGTGGATGGTATTATAATCAAGCGTTGACCGGGAAACGGAGCGCAGCAATGGTCTTTGAAAACTGAACAGGAAACGTCAATTTCAAACAGAAATAGATAACAAAA
>NZ_WTTB01000020.1 GCF_009828835.1 Erysipelothrix urinaevulpis | reverse complement strand
CCATCCCGAACACAGAAGTTAAGCACTTTAGCGGCGAGTATAGCTATGCTAGCCATAGTGAAATTAGCTCATTGCCAGGTAAACTTAGGATAATCATTCACTTGATTATCCTTTTTTTATGTTGTTTTGAGTATTTCGATTTAACTAATATTTTCCTATTGATCTTCATATTGCCTGAAATTAAGGGATATTCGAATACTTGTCTTTAATAAATGGTGGGATCACTACTAAGTTTTAAAAGGTTTAGAGTTTAATTATTGTTATTTCATGTATAAATATGAAAATGACAAATTACACGATATACCATGAAATGTTGTTTATTCATGATATATCGTGTATGATTAACTTGAGGTGATTATATGTATATAGCATTAATTGGAGATATTATTAACTCCAAAGATTATAAAAATCGGAATAAAATTCAAGATTTACTTCGTAAGAAAATTAATTCATTGAATGACAAATATAAGAAAGATCTTAAATCACCGATCACAATCACATTGGGTGATGAATTTCAGTGTCTCATTAAAACTGTAGAGGTTTGTTTTCTTATCATTGATGAACTCAGTCTTTACATGAGTTTAAATGACGTAGAGTTAAGGTTTGGAATTGGGATAGGTACAATCAGTACTGACATTGATGAGAATATTAGTATAGGTGCAGATGGTCCAGCATATTGGAATGCGCGTTTTGCGATAGAAGTTATACACAAAGAACATGATCATCGTAATACATCTACATATTTAAAAATAGATGACAAGCCTCAAGAACAATTTCTTAATTCGGTCATCAGACTCCAAGATTTAATACGAAATAACTGGACTTATTCACAAAAAGAATTTGTTTACAAAGCAATCACAATCTTTGGGTATAATGAGATCATTCCCAAAAATCTTGTAGAAGCGATGAGGTTTTCATCGTCGCAAGTTTCAAATAGATTGGCTTCGACATCAATAAGACAATATGTCACATCACGTGTCGAGCTTTCAAAACAGCTTAGTCTGGAGGATAATTAGATGATTTACTATTACATTATTTCGCACGTTTTAGGTGATTTTTACTTTCAATCACAAGAACTTTCCGACTATAAAGAAATATCTCGTAGAGGTGTTAAAATTCATAATATTCAGTATGCTTTGACATTTATCATTTTAATGATGCTGAGAATAATTTTAATACGAAATACGTCGCCTGTATTGTTAGACTTTACATTAACATTAATTTTTATTTTTATTCATGCAACAATAGATGTTTTGAAGTTTAGACTAACGAAAACTTCATACTTAGATGATACTCAAAAGTTTCAATATGACTATACAGTGAAACGAGACCGATTCATAGAAAGCACGAGATTAAATGGATTTAAAAAACTGGCTATGAATGATGTTCCTAGAAATGATAGTGATGACGAAATATCCAATAATGGTAAAAAAACTTTGGCTCCAATCACGATATTTGGAATAGATCAATTCTGTCATTTGTTTTTTATTGTAATGATTTACAAACTTGTATGTATTTGGTTTGATTGTTCATTTTATAAAGAACTATTATCTAATGATTTTCAAATGTATTTAAGCATGATTCTAGTGGTGCTTTTAGTTGCGAAGCCGGCTAATATTTTAATTGTCATGTTGACAGATAAATTTGATCCTAAGCAAATGAGTGTTGATGAAGGTCTTGCAGGGGCTGGAGCACGAATGGGGACACTGGAGCGGTTACTAACATTGTTATTCCTTTCGCAAAATCTAGTGAGCGGGATTGCGGTTGTATTCACCTTGAAGGGAATTGCGAGATATAAGAAAATATCCGACAATGCGAAATTTGCTGAATACTTTGTTATCGGAACATTTACTAGTTTACTAATCGTCTTTATTGTCTATATATTTATATTTGAATTGAAGGTGTTCGAGGTGTTGGTATTGTCTTTTTTATAAGTAATTGGAGTGTGGTTTTTGAAATTTACTAAAGTAACGATCGAGATAAGTTGGTCTAAATTTTTTTTTATTTATTTTATGAAAGAGAGTTACAAACAAAAGTAAAATAAATGTATAAAGTTTGCGAATAGAGTTGACAAGGGAGTATGTGGGTGGTATTATAATCAAGCGTTGACCGGGAAACGGTACGCAGCAATGGTCTTTGAAAACTGAACAGGAAACGTCAATTTCAAACAGAAATAGATAACAAAAATAAAACAATAACTCGTCAGAGTTATTC
>NZ_WTTB01000001.1 GCF_009828835.1 Erysipelothrix urinaevulpis | reverse complement strand
GATATTCATGAAGATTGGCAATCGAGTTCAAGACAGTATATTAGTTTTACTGAATCAACAAAAAAGTGGATTGGTTAGATCCACTTGCTGACATAATGAATTTTACACAAGATTATGGACTTGACTCTTTCAAAAACAGTTACTTGTAAAATAACATTTAAATTTCAAATAGTTATACTTATTTTAGATAAAAGCAACCTTATTTCAGGTTGCCTCTATTTTAATTATTCTTTGGTAGTTCGTCATCAAGTGGTTTTCTAACATATGGGAGTAATCTTTCAGTAGATGCACCAAACTTCTTGTAGTTTTTTCTAGCCTCTGTAAGTGATACCTTGTTTGGTCCAATCGCAATATTTACTTGCTCTTGACCGACAATATCATACTGCCAAAAACATATAGGACAGATTTCTCCTATATATCGTTCATCTCCTGCCTCTACTTCATAATAGTTAACACAGCAAGGGCACCTTAACATTATTTTATCTAACCTATGTTCACTCATATTTCCTTCTCTTCTATGGTTTATATTTCATAATTTGTTCTAACCAATAATTGATGCCTGCATCGGGTTTAAAATATGTTAATATGCCACCATGTTGATTAATTATTCCAAATGTATTAGATGATGCTTCATACTGATAATACCCTCCGCTTGAATCGGTAAAACTTTCCACTTCACTTAGTGGATTATCAACGAAATCCCTAGCACTGTTTAGGTAATCTTGACTAGAACTTGAGCCAAGGTCCGAACCATGATCTCCAAAACGCTTATCAAGTGCGTTACCATTCTTGAAATCAGCATCAGTATTTCTATTTTCCGTGTAGTTAGAATTTCCCGTCAACTTATGTAGAATACATTCAACAGAAATTCTTGTTTACAGTGTTCAAAAACATATCACATAAGAAAAGAAGACGGCCCTCTAGACCACTTTCACTTTGAGTCGCTGTACAATTGAACTGATTAACTAAGATCAATTGTATGCCAGTTCATTCTCTGCAGTTTTTGAACAAGGTCTCTGTATTCATCAGCGTCATCAAAAAAAATTCTTGTAAATGGTTTTGTAAAAAACTCAATATAAATTCGATTAGCCGTTATATCACGTTGTCCGATTATTCTATCTGTACGAAGATTAGATGAATTAGCAGACTTACTTCTCTCTATATACTCTTTCCAATTTATATGGCATTCATTAAAATTAACTGACTTTTTAACGCCATCATCTACATACTTAAGTTTACTTTCTGTTAGTTTAATTATTTTCATAAAAATCCTCCTAATCTCCCCAAAATTGTCCTTCACTAATGTAATTTTTCCATTGAACTTCTAACCAGTTCGGAAGTCCTACAGGTCCTCCTCCAGGAAGAACCCTAATATCCACAGGTATACCAGTTTGTTGGCTTGCTACATATCTATGATGTCCTTCTGAAATGAATAACCCTTTCCCATCTACTTCATAAACTTCAATCGGTGGTAATTTTTCACCATCCATCAATTTATTAGCATACTCATTGACTTTATCAGGATTCACGATATCTTGTGTTGGTTTGATATCACTATGTTCAGTTCCAACAATATTATGTCCACTCCCCGTCCCCTTTTGTTAATCTCTGATAAATCTAATAAAAATATCAGGAATACCCCTTTTAACAAATAGTTTTTCAAAAAATTTATCATTGTTTACAAATAAAACTTCGTAAATACTCTCTTCTGAAAACCAATGTTCTGTGCAAGATACTTCACTTATCGCTGTTTCTTTGTCTAAAAGTTCAAAATCATTAATATTCGTTACTTGACGCTGGTAGATTTCAAATATACCTGATTCAATTCCATAATTAATTATATTTTGGATTGTTTCAATTTTAATTCCTTTTCCTTCACTGTAGAAAATTCTCAGGTAGTTAAACATCCCTGTCTCCTCCCATATATCTTGAAGAAAAGAGATTAAATCACTTTCACTCATATTATTCCTCCTATTTTGTTAATGGAATATGTAATTTTTCTGAGCCACTAGTCATTTTTAAATATGGATTTCCATGTAATGGATCTGTATAATTTTCGTATCCATAGTTTAGTTGATATGAATTGCCTTTTCCGTCATAATATCTAACTCCGTCACCTTTTTTTAATACATCTTTAGTATAACCTTCTAAATTGTCATCTAAATATTTCTCAACATCTTTAATGTTTTTTCCTTCAAATGAATCAGGGTCATTTAAGTCAAAGTCATTATTCCCCGTCCCCTCACTTGATGAGGAGCCACCACCTTCATTAGAATCACCACTTGGACTGGCTGAACCTGAAGATGCAATATAGAGTAATGTTCCATACTTAATAACAGTATATCCTATTGATATAGCCTTTTCCAATAGATGGATCGCTTTACTTATTGTAACGACAGTAGCACCCGATCCACCACCTATACCAATAAGTGCTAAGCCGCCAGGGATAGATCCACCAGATACAGCAGCAAGTGCTATCATAGTTACACCTAACATTATTTGATGCATATCAAGACTTTTTAAGATTCTTAAGCCCTCTTTAACAATCCTACTGAAAGCATGAAACGTAAGACGAGCTGTCTCTACGACAACATTTTCCAGATCTTTCAAAAATGTTGATGGACGACTGGTGACTTCTATATGTGCTAAGTTTTCTTGCATTGTTTTGGTTTCTTCTGATGACAAGTTATATCGACGTGACACGGATTGAATTATTTTTTCTTTTTCTACATCGAACTTTCCTTCAAATTCTTTGTTCATATTAATTTGAGATCGTAAAGCCAATATTTCTTGTCTAGCTATGTTTTGGGCTATTGAATAGTTTGTTTCGTTTTTAAGGAGCCCCATCTTCGCTTGCATTGCTTTGGTTTCAACACTTGTAAGACCTAATGTTTGACAATACTTTTGAATGAAATCGATTTGTTTATAGCGAATTGTTTCTTGACTTAAGCCTTGTTTTTTCCACAGAGCTTGCTGTTGATTTAACTTTGCTTTCAGCGTCTTGGCTTCTTTTTCAACGTTAACTTTAACTTTCCTCGATTGTTGAGTTGTTGATCGTTTAGGTTTACTTTGAACAAGCTTTTTAGCTGGAACACGTTTTTTGGGTCTAAAGACTGATTTTACTTTAGCCTTAACATTATTATAGAAGTTTTTAACTGGTTTTAAAATCTTTCTAACTGTCCTAACTGTTTTGTTTACAAAACTTTTAACCGCTCTTGTTATTTTACGGATAATGTTTATTGGGTTAGGTATGCGTAGAGGCAAGCGAAAAATATTTCTAATAAAGTGACCACTGGGATCTATATAGTTGATGGGGTCATTTTGAGTGTATGCATATCGATTTTGTGATTCTAAGTCCTCTGATTCCCCACGGTAAATATCTCGGCTTAAAAACACTCCTGTTTCAGTATCATAAAACCGTGCTCTTAGATACTGAAGAGATCCTTCATGAACTTCACCACTATACCCAATAAAAGGATGATCGTTTTCAGGGTTTCCAAAAAAATCGTATGAATAGTTTTTCGATAACCCCGATTCATCTATGCTTAGAATCATATCATTTTTAAGATTCATTGTTGTATATACTTGTTTCTCTTCTTCATTTATCTTAAGTAGATCATAACCATAAATAAATGATTGCACTGTATCATTAGAATTTTTTTCAATTACAACAGCATCTTCCATGCTCATATCATTTACAAATTCCTCACGAATAGTTCTTTTATCACTTTGTATATCAGAATATGTACATGTTTTTTCTTTGTTTACAGAGTTTTGCTAAGCGTGTTTAGCTTGATTTAGGGATAATTTGTCTTCGTTTTGATCATCTTTTTTTGGTTTGTTACTTGTAATAACTGAATGAAGATCAAAGGTCTCTTCCCTTGCACTGCGATTACCAAAGTGATCATATTCAAATTTAATTGTTCTATCATCGGAGTTATGTATTGATGTTAAAATATTTTCGGCATTGTAATTGTATTTTTCTTCAAAATCATTTTGATACCTCTTATTGATAACATTTCCATTTTTATCATATTGATATTGAATAAACGTTCCTTTTGAGTCAACAACTCTTAGTAATTGGTCGTTCATGTTAACAATATATTTCTTATCAATGACCTCATCTTTTGTTTTAATTTTCTCTTGAATACGATTACCTCGATTATCATATTCAAAAGATCGCTTAACTTGATCGCCTTTCTTAGACTCTAACACTTGGATGACTCGATTCAATTCATCGTATACATATTCCTCTTTTTCGTCACGAAGTGGTTGATGTATTTCAGTAATACTACCTTGTTTATTGTATTTATAACGTACTTCTTCTATTACTTCATTTGTTTTTTTAGAAATTGTTTTTTGATGTGTGAGGTCATGATTGTCTGAATAATTATAGAGTGTTGTTGATTGAGAATTAGACAATGACAACAACCTAGATTCTTCATCGTATTGATAACTAATGATGTCATCATCATCATTTACCTCAACTATTCGTTCAAATTCATCAATTTTTCTGGATACACGTTTACCACTAGGATAATATATATCTGTCAAATTACCTAATTTATCATAATTATATTTAAGGGTATTACCATTAATATCGGTTATTGAAGAAACTTCTCCAAAATCAGTATATGTTAAGTAACTTGTACCTTTTTTGTTACTGGCTTTGATTAAATTATTATTATCATCATACTCGTAGTCGAATCTATCCTCTGTTGTTTTCTTTTCAATAATTCTTCCTCGATCATCGTATTTAAAACTTGAAATAGCACCCGATTCTTTTGTTTCGATCAATTGATTTTTTTTATCATATTTATATGTATCTTTGTTTTCTCCAAACTAAAGGACAATGAAAAACCAAACCCTCGCTTCTCTATCTAAGAATTTAGGTTTGGTTTTGTATTATTATTTAAGTGTCGTAATAAATTCTATGATCGTTTTTTATTGATATATAAAATGATTGATCCTAAAACAACAGACATTCCTGCAATTGAAATGGCTTTAGAGTCCATTCCTGTTGCTGGTAAGTTTGATTCACCTTGACTTGGCTTATCTTTTCCTGGTTCTGGTTTTGGTTCCACTGGCTCCACTGGGTCTGGTTTTGGTTCTGGTTCCACTGGTTCCACTGGATCCACTGGATCCGGAGTCGGTGTTGTGTCTTTAATGATTTGGACTTCATAAGGCTCTGTTTCAACATTGGCTCTATCAAGGACAGTCACAATAAACTTATCATCTTCACCAACTGTTTCAACAGCATAAGTATACGTTTTTTCCCCATTAGCAAATATTTTTGTTTCTAGATTACTGATCTCATTAATTATTTCATCATTTGTTTGATCTTTATGACCGCGATAAATTAGATAATAACGAGCATTCGTGTTAACAGTGTCCGTGATTGTAATGGTATCACCATCAAGTGTTGCATCTTCAATCGCAGTAACATCACCTGTTGATAACCATTCTAAACGAGGACTCAACGCTTTTTTACTAAAGGTATCACCTTGTAAAACTTCAATTGAATCATTCATTGCTTTATGCTCTGCTTGTTTATCTGCTGGAATCGTACTTAAATCATCGGGTTTCATGTTTCGATAACTAAATAAGATTGATCCATCAATATTTTTATAAAGCTGGTTAAATTTGACTTGGTTATTTATCTCTTCAGCGTTCAAGAACTCATACCCTGGTTTCCATCCTTCGATGTATTTATAGTTAGGATGACCTACATATAATTTAACATTCTTACCATCAACGGCATTATTCCACCAACGAGCAATTTCACCATAAGGTGCTGCATTGGTATCGAATGACCAATAGATTTGTGGTGCAATGTAATCAATAATTTCTTCATCAATCCACCCTTTAGTATCAGCAAAAATACTCTTTGAATACGTTGATGTTGAACTTTCAGGTGTGTTGGATCCTTCAGGATGATTTGCCTTGTGTTCCCAAATCCCAAAAGGACTGATTCCTAATTGTACAGCACGTTTATTTGTTTTATTGTGATTCGTAATTAAACTATTTAAATCCCTGATAAGTGTTGTTACATTATCACGTCGCCAAGCAATGACTCCTTCTTGTGAATCCTCGTACTTGCCTGTGCTTAGACCATAGGCTTCAAAACTTGCACGATCTTGTTCATTGAACTCTTCATTTTTCTTTTCGGTTCCATAAGGATAGAAATAATCATCAAAATGAATAGCATCAAGGTCATAATTTGTAATCAATTCATCTACCGTATCTAAAACGTGTTGTCTCACTTCTGGATAACCAGGATTTAAAATCATCTTTCCACCAAAATTAATAACAAACTCTGGGTTTTTCACACCGAAATTATCTTCCGACAGTACACCATGTTTTGTCATATTTTCTAATAGTTCTGCTGTACTCATCGCATTTACTTCTTCTTTTGTATAAACATCTTTTGGTAATAACGATTCATGGAGTGAATTTGTAACACGGTATGGATTTAACCATGCGTGGTACTCCAATCCTTTTTCATGAGTCTTTTCAATCATCCACTCAAGGGGATCATAATCTACATCAAGACCTTGTTTACCACTTAAATATTGTGATGTTGGGTTGATTTCTGATGGATAATAGGCATCCAACAGTGGTCGAATTTGAAATATCATCGCATTCATATTCCAATCAACAAAATCATTAAGTCGATCCATGTATAACTTTTGAAACTCTTCCTCACTTTGTGGTGTTGGGATATTAATATTGAATATCGTTGCAATCCAACCTGATTTCATCTGGTTTTTTTCTTGTTCGTAAACCTTAGGAATCATAATTTGTTCTTGACTCCCTGAATAATACATAATTGGCTTCTCTTGATTATATCCAAAACTACCATCTGGTAATTTATCATAAGTATAGAGTGGTTCCAATGCAGTATCAGCCTCTATATTCATGCCTAAAGCAGATACCATTAAGATTAAAGCCAAACTAAAAAACAAACAATATTTTTTCATGTTCTCCTCCTGTTAACGCTTACATTCGAAGAATACCACGATTAAAAATATATTTCAAGGTTTATTGTGAAATTATGATATATTCATTCATTATGAAATTTATTTTCATAATTTATCATCTTTTTGACTGTTATGACACAATTACAGCGTAATCAATTGTCATTAATAAAAAAAACGTTTTCATCCTTAGACAATAACGTTTAATCAAATTCTACAACCATTGAGTCCAATCGCAATGAGCCATCGATGACACCCCAGCCATAATGACCTTTTAAATCATCATTGATGTGATACTCAACACACTGCTCATTGACCTGTAATTTAACAATCCTATCCTCGATTTTTAAAGAGACGTTCAGATCTTCCATTGAATTTTCTGTTCTAACAAACGTAACTTGGGGCACGTTTTTTAAAAAATGACGATGAATGAGTTCTATTTTGTACTCAGTGATTTTGAATGCATAATAGTTTTCCAAGCCTTTCACGCCAAATGGTAATAAAACTGTTCCCACACAATCCTTTATTACTGCGTCCATATTAATATTTTTACTGTGATATAAACCAGTGATACTAATACCTTGCTCTTTCGAATTAAATTCAAGACCATCACTTCTTAATTGTGAATTAATTCTATGATTTGCAAAGGGACTGACGTTGTTTAAAAAGCTATCGCAATAACTATTCTGGTTGAGCTTAAATTGACCCTTGCCCTCAACCTTAAATTCTTTTATTTTAATTCTCCCAAGTAACCCATTTCCATCAATGGGATCACTGACTGTTTTTAATACAAGACCAATTTCCTTGATCGGATAGCCTTGATTTTCTGGTAATTTAAATTCAATTAAAATATCTTGCTTGTCTTTTAAATGAATAAATTCTCCTTGTTTTGTTTCCCCATTTGTATAGGTAATTAGCGCAGAACCATAAAGTTCATCGATAAATGTGATCTCACTTTGAACAAGCATTTTTAAGGTTTGATTCGGATAAACCAGGGGTGCAAACACTGGATCATAACGGTTATCATAGAAATCATCTTTCTCGTAGAATGTTTGATATACGATTGATGCTTGATCTTCTTTGACTAAATTATCAATGAGAACATTGTAACTGCCTACTGTATTCCATGTTATTTGGTCTTGTACCAACCTAAACGTATTATGTATTTTCAGTCCAGAGGATGACCCTTTGAAAGGAAATGATAAGTCAAATTTCTCCTTCTCATTCAAACTTTTTTGTGAAAATTGGAATAACATCTGTGCAAAGTCAACCGCATTCACAGTGTTTAAACTTGGACTCATGCTGGATGCAATAATAGTATCATTAATAGGTTCTCGATAGTGAATTGGAATCCCATCCAATCCTGAAAACACACCCATGATTGTTCCAACAACACCTGCATTACTATCTGTGTCCCAACCACACATACAAGTAATTTCAATGCTTCGAGAAAAATCATTGTTTCCGTAGAGTAAGCCGATTAAGACAATGCACGCGTTAGGAATAACATGACACATTCCTTCATAATGATCATAACTATAATGTTGAAGTACGTAGTCGTATGCTTTCCTAAAATCATCAGGATTTTTTTCATAGAACATGAAGACATCATGTAATACTTGCACATACTCTGTTTCCATATCTAGGCGACTGATGACATTACATATAAGTGTTTCAATATCATCACTAATAAAAGCACCTGCAATCATTCCAGCAATAAATTGAGCCCCAATTAATGCATCACCATCATGTGCAACAGAAGCAGCAATTTTAGCATCAGCCATTGCTTGATCAATATCACCTGGATTAATTAATCCCCAACTATCAATGAATATTTGACCACCCACTTGTTCTGATATTACCTTACCATTGACTGCTTGACTTCCACTTTTTGGTGCAATATAACCTTCTTTCAAACGGTTATAAGCGGTGTGTTCTGTGCTAATTCCATCGCCACCCCACCAAAACATTCCTTGACCATCACGGGCATAATTTAACCATGCTTTACTAATTGCTTCATGCGTTAGCATTGACTCATTTTCATCGAGTAAACTTCGAACAAAGAAAATAGGACCATTCGTATCATCATCTGCTGCGAAAACATGTGAGTCTTTAATGTACCCTTGAATCGTTCCATACGATTCTTTAATGGCATCATAGGTCCATTGATAGGGTTCTATGGGTGCTCCCAAACGCACACCAATTGCCTTACCTAAAATACCACTGTATATTTTTTCTTCAATATTCATCTATTGCCTCCGATCATGAAGCTGAATTGCTTGTAACAACAAATTAGAGAATTTTTCTTGATCAACATCAATTAATGCTTTGACATTCTTTTCTTTATCTTGCTTTAATCGTAAGTCAGTCGCCGTCATTCCTCTTGTGATACCTGAACATGAAATTTCAATAGCATAATCCTTATGTACAAAGAGTTCAGGATAAATTAAACAAGCCACAGCTACAGCATCATGGATTGCGGACTCATCAAATCCAAACTGTTTTCCAGATTGGTGATAAAACTCTAACAATTCATATGAAAAATGACTAACAGTTCCCTGATTTTTTAAACTAAGAATTTGTTCATAAGATAAACATGATTTTTCAGTTACATCCAAGCCTGCCATGGTAATCGGAATCCCACTTTCAAATACAATTTTCGCTGCTTCTGGATCTGCATAAATATTAAATTCAGCATAAGGGGTCACATTACCATGATCAATCCCACCCCCCATTATTGAAATCATCTCAATTGAAGATTTAACCTGTGGATACATTTTTAATAGCATTGCTATGTTTGTTAAGGGTCCAAGCCCAATTAACGTAACATTTTTGTGACGCATTAAAAGTTCTTTGTACCCTTCGACAGCGTGTTGTGCTTCAATTGGATAAGTCACATCATCAAGAACACTTAGACCATCCATGCCACTATCACCATGTGCTCCAGGTTGGATTGGTAAGGCTTGAATAAAGGGTTCAAAACATCCTTGATACAGTAAAACATTCTGGTGGATAACTTGTAGAATTCGTTGCGCATTTTGGGTAATTTTATCCAAATGATGATTTCCACCAACTGTTCCAACCGCTAAAACATCAAGTGTATCAGGATGAGCAAATGCTAAAAGCAACGCCATCGCATCATCATGACCTGGATCACAATCTATGATTACTTTTCTCATGACTTAACACCCTTCTTTTTCCGAATAACCGAATATGAAACAAGAGCAATTACTGTAACGATATTAGGTAATATAGTGACAAGCTCAGTTGGTAATCCTTGCAATTGTAAGATATTAGCAACTGCTGAAGCCAAACCAAATAACAGTGCCGAAAATGTTGTCCCAAGCATCGTACCACGACCCATTGCCTCTGCAGCTAAAGCAATCCATCCACGTCCTGCAGTCATATCTCGTGAAAACCAAGAAACATAACCCATCGATAAATAAGCTCCAGCCAAACCACATAAAACCCCACAAATTATAAAAGCAATAATCCGTGTGCGATTAACATTGATCCCAACAGAAGCTGCAGCATCTTCATTCTCACCAACTGCTTTAATATGTTGACCCAACGGTGTTTTCGCAAGAATAATTGCAACAACGATAACCATCACAAGTCCAATGTAAACTAAAACGTTATGATTCGACAAAACAGCACCCAAGAACGGAATGTCTTTAATAATTGGTAACTGAATGGTTGGCAATACTTTGCTAGGTAAAGAAGCCGAAGTCCCCTTATCTCCTGTTAATATATACAATAAGAAAACCGTCAAACTGGATGAGAACAAATTCAAAGCAATCCCTCCAAGAATAACATCTGTCTTTAATTTCAGAGTAAAATAAGCTAAAAACAAAGACATAAATATTCCCGTAAGGATAGCCCCTAAGAGTCCTATCCAAGCAGAACTTGAAAAAGCACTTACAACTACACCAGCAAACGATGACATTAACATAATTCCTTCTAAACCTATGTTAGGAACGCCAGCTTTATTCGTAATCAAAGCCCCAATTGAAGGCAACAAGAGAGGAACCGTGACACGAATAATTGAATAGAAAAATGTAGCCGTTACAAACTGATCAAATAAACTCATGCTGTTTGAACCTCCTTCATAACAAGACGATTTCGATAAAATTGCAGGAACTTTCTTCCTGAAATAAATAAGATAATTAGACCTTGCATGATCCCCACCATTTCAGCAGGAATATCAGTTAATCGTGACATTAAATCGGCTCCAATTCGAATATACGCTAAGAATAATGCTGAAACAACGACTCGTTTAGGATCATTTTTTGCCAACATCGCAATTAATGCTCCATCAAACCCTAAACCAGGAAGTGCAACCCATTTAAACGCATCATACATTCCTAATACTTCAATTCCACCACCGATTCCTGCTAAAAATCCAGCAATCAAACTAACCTGAACAATAACTTTCGCTGTGTTAATGCCAGAATATTTCGCAAAGATTTCATTCGCTCCTGTCATTCTAATTTCATAACCTAATTTTGAACGATAGAGTAAACGATGACATGCGTACACTGCAATTAAAGCAACAAGTAAGCCTGAATGAATGTTGGTTTTAGGAATTATTGTATGAAGCAATGCACTCTTTTGGATTTTTACCGACTTCATAACAACCGTATTTGCTTCTCTAAAGAAGTGATTAAGTATGTAAAGCCCTAATCCATATAAAATCGTGTTAAACATCAACGACAACACCAACTCACTCACATCCCAGCGAGCTTTAAAGAAACCAACAATCCCCATGACTAATGCCCCAACAATACCTGAAGCAAGAATCGCAACAATCGGATGCACTCCCATTGGTAAAGTAACACTTATTCCTACAATAGCAGCAATTAATCCACTAAAATAAAAGATACCTTCTGCACCCATGTTAAATAATTTTGCCTGGAATAGTAACGATACTGCAAGACCTGAAAAAATCAATGGAATTGCTGTTTCAATAACATTCCCCATATAACGAACTTTCGTTAAAGGTCCTACAACAAAATTTGTGATGGCTTGAAGTGGTTGATTACTTAATAACAATATAATTGTAAAACCAACAATCAAAGCAATACCAACCGCAACAAATGTTCTGACCATTTCAAACTTTCTCAAGGCATTTTTCATGATTGGCTCCCTTCTTGTCGTTTAAGTCCCAACATAAATTCTCCTAATTCTTGTTCACTGTATGACTTTGGATTTTCTAAATTAGCAACAATCTCGCCATCATAAAAGACAAGACAACGATCACTTAATTCAACGACCTCATTTAAATCTGCACTCACCAACAAAATCGCAACACCTTGATCACGCATTGCTAAGAGGCGACGATGAATGATCTCGGCGGCACCTAAATCAACACCACGCGTTGGTTGTTCAGCAATCAATAATGTAATATCATCCCCCGCTTCACGACCAACCACAACTTTTTGAATATTACCACCTGATAAATATCCAACAATATGATCATTCCCATGGCAAGCGACTTGAAATTCTTCAATTAATTGATCCGAGAATAACTCGATTTCCTTTTTATCAATACGCCAATCACGACCAAATCTTGATTCTTTGTAACGCGTACTGATTGCATTTTCTGAAATCATTTCATCCTTCGCAATTCCTTCATGCATACGATCTTCAGGTATATAACCAAATCCCTTTTCACGTAAACTTTGAATCGATGCTTCCTTCATTTCACCATCAAAAACATTAACATGCCCAGAATAGCTTTTATTTCGACTTGTTAAAATTTGAATTAAATCACTTTGCCCATTTCCTTCAACACCACATACTCCAATAATTTCACCTTCACGAACAGAGAAATTAAGATTCTTTAAGACATGTCCACGATTATCAATTAAATTTAAATCCGAAACACTCAAAAGTGTTTCACCCGTCAACACATTGTTTTTCTCATAATTAAGGCTGACGTTTCGCCCAACCATTAACCGTGTTATTTCTTCAAGACTTAAATCTTGAGCAGGAAAACTACCTTGAGTTTTTCCTTTTCGAATAACACTCACACGATCCGAAATTGCTTTGACTTCATTTAATTTATGAGAAATAAAGACGATTGTATGACCAGATTTTGTTAACATTTTTAACTGTACAAAGAGTTCTTCTGTTTCTTGAGGTGTTAAGACGGCAGTCGGTTCATCAAGAATCAGTAATTTTGCACCGCGAATTAATGCCTTTATAATCTCAACTTTTTGTTTCATACCAATTGAAATTTCAGAAACTGGTTTATCATAATCTAATTTAAACATATACTTATCAGCAATGGCCTCAACACGTTGACGCGCTTCTTTTTTATTCATAAACAAGCTTTTTTTAGGTTCAATCCCAAGCATGATATTGTCAACTACATCCATTGATTCTACAAGCATAAAATGTTGATGAACCATCCCAATTCCATGATTGATGGCTTGATCTACACTGTTAATGGAAACTTTTTCGCCCCTTAGAAAATACTCACCCATCGTCGGTTGTTCCATACCAAAGATAATTTTCATCAAGGTCGACTTACCAGCACCATTTTCACCGACAATAGCATGGATTTCATGTTCATAAATTGTTAGATCAATATCTTTATTCGCTACTATTCCATTGTCATACACTTTTGTAATTTTATTTAATTTTAATAGTTCAGTGTTCATTAGCGGCTCCTTTTAAATGACAAAGGGAATGACTCGCATCCCCTTCATTATTATGGTTTGACAAGTTCTCGATAGTCTGAGATTTGTTCTGTTGTTAATTTAAATCCTGATTCAATTTCAATTTTACCATCAATTATATCTTGTTTAATGGTTTCAATTTGACTACGAATTCCTTCAGGAACTGTTTGATAAACTTCATTATCTGCTAAACCAATTGCATTGGCTGACAAACCAATCAGTTCATGTTTTCCAAACTCAAGTGTTCCTTCTTTTGCTTTTATCGCACTATCTATAATAACATTATCAATTTGTTTAACAACTGATGTTAAAACACTCTTTGCTTTGTCTGGTTCAGAATCTTTATAAAGAGCTGATTGATCTGAATCAACACCGATTGCATAACGGTTTGACTCAAAAGCAGCATCAATTAAGCCAAGGCCTGTCTGACCAGCAACGTTAAAGGCAATATCAACATTTGAAGAATACATTGCTAAACTTAATTCTTTACCAATCGCTGGATCACTAAAATCACCAGCATATGTCGTAACAACTTTCACATCTTTATCCACATGTTGTGCTCCTTGAATGTAGCCAACTAAGAAATCATTAATTCCTGGAATATCCATACCACCCAAGAATCCAATCACTTTATCTTCATTGATATTTTCAATTGAAGTATCTTGTGTAACTAAAGCCGCAAATGCCCCCGCCAAGAATGACCCTTCATTGGTTGCATAAGTTACAGAATATACATTTTCACTTGCATCTGTACCTGAGTTATCAAAGTTTAAGAAACGTTTTTCTGTATTTTTTGCAGCAAGTTCATTCATCAAATCACTTGCAGCATTACCACTAACAATTAGATCCCAATCTTGATCAATCGCATCCAAGAATGCTGGTTCCCATTTTGTTTCATCTGTTGTCATCTCAATGACTTTAGTTTCAAAACCATCTTTTTTAGCGAGCTCCTCAATACCACGGTTCGCTGCATCAAAGAACGATTTATCCCCTAAATTACCAGGAATCAACAACAATACTTTATAATTGTCTGATTTTTCTGCTTCTTTTGAACAACCACTTAGGACAAGCATAAACACTACGAATAACGCTAATAAACTTTTGAACTTTTTCATCTATAGTTCCTCCCTTGTTTTTAATTCAATTTTATTTCTCATTGGACTTGATACCGCTGCGCCAATATTCTCACAGGTTAAACTTCCTGCTGCACTTGCAAATTGCAAGGCTTTCTCAACATTCCCGTACTCATTGAGTGCACTGACATAAACGCCAGCAAACGCATCACCAGCACCTGTTGTATCAACAACATCACTAGGATAAGCTTGTTGATACAACGATTGATGAGAATCCATATAATAACTCCCATCCTCACCCAATGTAATAACAACATGCTTCACACCACAATCAACAAAGACTTGTCCCACACGCCTTGCCTCTTGTTCATTCTCAGGAAAAATACCAGTATAAAACTGTGACTCTGTTTGATTCAACATGATTGTATCAATTAATGGATACATATCATGATCAAATGGTATTGCTGGTGCAGTATTTAACACCGTCTTAATTCCTTTTTCCTTACAATACGTTAACGTTTGTTTAATTACTTCTAAAGGAATTTCAAACTGAAACATCACATATGCCAAATCCAAGCGATCAATGACTTGTTTGATATGCTCAAATGAAATGACACCATTCGCACCTTCATGAATGACAATAGCATTGTCATTGTTAGAACGAATCACCATTGCAATCCCTGTAGATACTGACTTATCTTTGAATAAATAATTTGTCCTCATTCCCAAATCATCCATCATATTTACAACCATAGTTGCATCATCATCAAAGCCAATAGCACCACAGAAATGAGCATTTTTCTGATGTTTAAATGCAGCAATCGCTTGATTTAAACCTTTGCCCCCAATTTGACGACTATAATCCTTACCACGAACAGTCTCACCCAACAAAGGGAAACGTTCACAGTCAATCATATAATCAATATTTGCACTTCCTACAATCAATATATCTTTCATCTGTCAACTCCTAGTTAAACGTTAAACTAACTTTAGTATATCATTACCAAATCTACTGTCAAGCAGTTTTGTAAGGGTTCTCAATTTTCTTTATTTCCCTTAATCATCTTTCGTTAACAATTCATGATTGATGCTTAACAATGGTCTCTATTTGTCGTATAATCATGGGTAAAGATAAGGGGGATTCTCCATGAAGGTCACAATGAAAGATATAGCAAAAGAAGCAGACGTTTCAATTACCACTGTTTCATTAGTCCTAAATCACAAACCAGGACGCGTATCCAATGAGAAACGCCAAGAAATTTTAGACATAGCAAAAGCAATGAATTACGTTCCAAACTTAAGTGCTAAACAACTCGTGACACAAAAATCAAATTCAATCGGTATTGTTGTTCCTGATCTCGAAAATTATTTTTTCGCAACACTTGTTACCAACATTCAAAACAGCATGCGTGATAAAGATATATTCGTCATGATTGCAGCTACAGGTGATAAAGTTGACCAAGATCTCAAAGGGATTGAACTCTTAGTCAGTCGTGGGGTTGATCTTATTGTTTTAGCTGTATCCAATGAAGCTGCCAACCAACCTGATCGTTATCTCCAAAAGTTTAGTGAAACAAACACGCCAATTATTATGGTTGATCGAATTATCGATGAATATGACGGAACAAAAATTCAGTATAATGATGCAATTGGTATGTATAAATTAACCAATCACGTCTTATCAAAACAACACACAAAAATTGCCTACATCAAAGGTGATCGCTATATGCTTCGCAATGCTGGTCGAACAGAAGGCTTTGTCCGCGCGATGCAAGATCAAGGAATCAATGTTTCCAATGACCAGATATATGAAGGAAACTTCTCCTATGAATCAGGATATGAACTCTTTGATACAATCTATAATCAGCATCACTATACAGCAATCATTGCAGCCAACGATATGATGGCATATGGACTACTCAAACGAGCAAACGAGCGCAATATAAAAATACCTGACGATATTTCAATCACAGGTTATGACAACGTTATTTTTTCAGAAATGCTGACACCTTCACTTACCACCGTTAACCAAAACATGGTCGAACTAAACGATGAACTTATTCGCTTAATCATGATCCAACTTGATAACCCTCATCATACTGAAACCATTATTCTAAATCCTGAACTAGTCATCAGAAACAGTGTAAAAAAACAATAGCATTATGAATCAACTTCAAAAATGCCGAGTTCTCTACTTGAGAATGCTCGGCATTTTGCTATTTATGAAGCAGAACTAATTCGTTAAAACCTCTACTTCATTGCATTTTTAATTTGTTTAAGGACCTCCACACCATTCATTTGCCCATAGTGCTTCATATCAATTATTTCGATTGGAAAGTTTGGGAAGCGTTTTTCAAGTGTTGGCAAAGAAAATCTTACTTGTGGGGCCAATAAAATTAAATCAGTATCATCAGGAACCCTATCCGTCTCAATAACACCATAGGCTCCAATTGTCATCTCATAGTCTTCTTTGATCGCCTCTTTTTTAATCCGCTCAACAAGTAAACTCGTTGACATTCCACCAGCACACATCAGAACTATATTTTTCATCTTATATCCCTCTTTCATATATAATAATTGTATAACTTTCATTGATTGTTGAACTACGATATTTTAAAATCATACTCAACAGCTTGAACACATATTTCATCACTAAAAATTGCATCAAACACGTGTTTACCAACACTTTTTAAATTATAATTTACACGACAAAACCCGTATTTTTCTGCGAAGAGTGTATCACTTTCGCTAACAATGAATAAATCATGATTTAGTTTGTACCCAAGTGTTGTTGCTACATCCACTATCCCAACAGCAACATCATTAAAATCTACAAAGAAACCAAGTTTTTTAGAATTACCTTTAATTTTTTCCTTAGCCAATCGAACACCGTCTTCATAACTATAAAGATGTTCATAGCACTCTGTTTGGAAAACTCTTGTTTTCTCACGAACACTTTGACTTGTCTTATAATCTTTTTCTACGCATATGAAAGGATGCAGCACACCTTTTCTTTGAAAGAATGCCCTTATTTCTTCATACGATTCTTTTCGTTTGGGATAAACATGACTGACATTATCTATATGATGCCTTTGGCAGTGAACAATCGGTCCAAAAGAAGCATAATGATGCAAGACATCATCCTCTATTCCTTTAGAAATAAATACTAATGCATCAACCTCTTTAGTTTTTAATTTATCTAAAAATTCTCGTTCTTTAGCAATTTCGTCATTCGAATATAAGATCAACGTGTAATAACCATTTTCTTGAGCTTTACGAACTAAGCCTTCAACAATTTCATCATAACAAGCATGATTCATTCGAGAAACAACAATTCCGATTAGATTTGTTTTACCTTTGCTCAAAGTAACTGCATTTTGATTGGGAACATAGTTTAATTCTTCAATCGCTTTTAACACTTTAGATCGCAATTCTTTCGAAACATAAGCATGATTATTCAATACGCGGGATACCGTTGTTTTCGACACATTGGCTTTTTTTGCTACGTCGTTAATGTTTGCCATTTTCCACCTCTTTTCAACATTATATCATTTCATCCTTGACATGAAACGCGTTTCATCACTTATCATTGGATAAAGGAGGTAGTGATATGACAACTACGAGTCGAAATATTGATCTACATATGCATAGTAATTGCAGTTTGGATGGTGATTTTACGCCAGAAGAGTTAATTAACTTATGCAAAAAAAGTGATTTAAAAACAGTTAGTTTAGCTGATCATAACTCTGTTGAGGGAGTTGAAAGAATGATTATTGCTGCTGATAAATCATCCATCAGAGTTATTCCAGCAATCGAAATTGATTGTGTATATAAAGAAACTAATCTTCATATTCTAGGTTATAACATTGATTATAAGGATGATCGTTTTAATCAACTAGGTCGTGATCTTTTAAGTCAAGAAAGAAAAGGCGTTCAAACACGGATTCAACGTTTAGAAGAGCTTGGTATTTATATTAATCATGCTCTATTAAAAACATTGATGATTGATGGCGTTGCGACAGGAGAAATGATTGCGGAAGCGAGTATCCATGAACCTGAAAATATTAATAACAAACTTCTAGCACCCTACAAAAAAGCCGGACATCGCTCTGATAATCCGTATGTCAATTTTTATTGGGATTACTGTGCTCAAGGAAAACCTGCTTATATCCCCATTAAACTCCCAAGCTTAAAGGAAATCATCACCATGATACACGCATCGGGAGGCATCGCAATTTTTGCTCATCCTGGCCACAATATTCATGAAAACCCCAAGCTTCTCAAGGAAATTATGGAAGAAGGCTTAGATGGTTTAGAAGCTTATAGTAGCTATCATTCACTTCAACAGATTCAGTTTTATGAAAGCTATGCTATGAGCCATCATAAACTGGTGACATGTGGAAGCGATTTTCATGGCAAAATAAAACCTGCCATTAAATTAGGTGAGATTGACTATCCACTCGAACATTATCATGCCTTTCTTAATACTTTGTTAGAGTAAAATCAACATAATTAATTAGGCGTTTTCTCAAGGTTAAAACGAATGTCAAAAAAACTACCGAAATATTAATCGGTAGTTTTTCAACTTTATTTTTTAACTCTAAAGATTACTGGCTCACTTGCTAAATCAATATATCCTTTTTCAACAGTAAATGCTTCACCTATTATAACATCATTATATAAACCATCGTCTAAGCCGATATTAATCTTTGTATTAATGTTTTTAACATTAAATATTCCGTAAATATACTCTTCATTTGTTTCATATCTTGAAACCAGACATTCTTCTTCATTTAATATCATTTCATAGCGAGTATGACGTTCAATAAACCCTGATTTTTTCATGTTAATTAATGAAGCAATAAAATCCATTTGATGATCTTCTTGATGCATTTCCTCAATTAAATCTTTGGTAAACAAGCTTGGTTGCTTTGTTGAAAAGAATTCTTGACCAGCATAAACAAATCCTAATCCTTTGTTAAAGAAAGAAAAAGCAGTCCAATTTCTATTTGCAATTCTATCTCGTAGAACCCCTTGTATTCGAGGTTGATCATGATTTTCAAGACAATTTAATTTAAGATAATTGCTTGGAAAACTCCACTCTTGATATCGATAACGTTTCTTCAATTCCATTAATCCTAGTTCTTGTCGTAATGTTGGAAGCAATGTATCATGGATATCGTAATTATAAAGACAATCAAAGGCTTGATATAATTCAGCATCTGACGCCACTTCATAACCCCTTGATCTCAAGTCAAAAATAAATTCACCATGGCAGCTCTCTGCTAACCAAAAGTGATCAGGATTCACTTCACGAACAGCCGCTTTCGCATCAACCCAAAAATCAACAGGAACCAACGATCCAACATCACAACGATAAGCATCAATACCAAACTTAGCCCAATACGTTAACATATCAATTAATTCTTGTCTCAGTGCTTGATTGCTGTAGTTTAAATCATAGACGTCATACCAATCTTCAACACGATTAATGAAGTCTCCTTTTTCGTTATGATAATAGTATTCTGGATTTTCAATGGTGTAACGGTGATCACGCCCTGTATGGTTTATCACAATGTCAATCATAACTTTTAAACCATGATTATGAGCACTTTCAACTAGTTCTTGAAGGTCAGTCAAATCACCATACGCAGGGTCAACTGCATAGTAATCAGAAATCGCATATGGACTTCCTAAATCACCCTTTCTCCCCTTTTCACTATTTGGATGAAACGGTAATAAATATAAATAATCAAAGCCCATTTCCGCAATTCTTGGGATATCTTTTGTGACTTTCGAAAATGTCCCTTCAGCAGAATGATTTCTAGTAAATACTTGATAAATTGATTCAGTTAGATTTTCTTTGTAATTCATTATTTAATTCCTCCTATTGATAATGAATGAACTTGCAGTGTTCCTTTAGATATGAAGTAACCAACATAACCTGAGTTGTACTCCATTTCAAAATTAATGCTTAGTGTATCGTTGATTATAAACATTCCTTTATCATCCTGAATACAGCCTTTTATTTCGACGAAGCGATCAAGTTCACATTCGACTTCCGTTATTAATATTTCCTCATGGATGTTAACTTTTACTATTTTAATCCTGTTTTTCTCTTGATTGATACTCAATTTATAAAAATCTAAAAGTCCTCTCATATGAAAAACAAGCCCTGTTTCTTGATGCCCGCTTAATTCAATCTTTGTTCTTATATTATAAGCATTCATGTTTAAATAACCTGTATAAACAAGCTGATGTATCCGCTCATCTGATATACAAATGGATGATAAATGATCGACTGTAGAATACTGCGTTGTATCCATAAACTGTTGAATCCAGTATGGTTGATTTGAACCTGCGATATAATTTGGACTCATCTGATCTGTTGATTTAATTTCAATTGAAGGTGAGCCCTTAATATCAACACTGAAAATAGTACAGTCGTTTTTCTTTGGGAGAATAAAATACAATTCTTTTACAATCATTCCTGTCTCCGGTTCAACTCTTAAAATATGATTATTACTTGCAATCCTTTCTTCATAAAAGCACAAATCATTGTTAGCGTTCCAATAGACATAACCAAGTCTTGTGTTTGATTTATCATCAAGGGTAGACTTAATTACAAATGATTGTCCTGGATAAATTTGTGGAAGCATCATGACCTCATAACCACTTTCGGGAATGTCTTCTTTAAGTTTAAACAATTCGACACTAACTCGACACTCTGAGTCACTTAGAATGTTTAATCCTTCCCCGGTGTTATTACTTATTTGGCCCTGTCCAGCCATGACAAAGCCTTGTGTAGAACCTGGGAAATTAAATGAAAAACGGGGTTTAAGATCATCATTTCTCAACGCTATTATTTGATTTGTAACTTTACATGCATCACTTAGAACATGTTCTCCCATTGCATCTGAAACATATAATTGTTCATTAACACGCTGTTTCAATGCTATAGTTCTGGTTTCATTTAATCCACAACGAATGCCTTGAATACAACCCACATTACCAGCATTACAATCTGTATCCCAACCCATTGATATTGAAATTGCGACCGCATCAATATAAGAATCTGGCGCATGATACAAGGCTGCTATAATCACCAAAAAATTTGTTACAATGGGGCAATTCCCACCGTATCGTTCATAACCGTGATTATCTTCAATATAATTACGCGTTAAACGCCAATGATCAGAAGTGTTAACGACCTCTATTATTTCATCAACTAAATTGCTTAAATATACATCATTGATATGATTAAGTACTGTTAAAACAGCTTTATCCAAATCCTTTTCCACAAAGCTATACGACTCCAAAGCAGCAATAAATCCAGCCATTTTTATCGCGATACCATCATGTGAAACAGCAGCTGCTTTACAAGCATAATCGTAAGCTAACTTAAAATCATCAGGGAATAATAATCCCCAACCATCAATAAATATTTGTGAGCCAATCTGTTCCGAGACAATCACACCATTACACTCTTTACTGCCTGATTTCGGAGCTGGTATACCCGTTTTTAAATTATAATATGCTGTGTGTTCAGTCGAACGATAAAGTCCACCCCACCAAAATATATTTTTATGTTCAATGACACGATTAAGCCATGTGTCACCTATTTCTTTACTTCCAATCTTAAAATCATTGTTGTAGGCGTGAATAAAAGAAAATGTTCCAGAAATATCATCATCTGGTTCTATAATCGCTTTCTCTAAATCATCATGCACAAAATAATCGATGTAACCATAATCATTTTTTATCTTGTCATAACTCCACCCTTCAACAGGTTTTCCTAAATACACAGCGATGACTTTCCCTAAAACACCATTATAAATTCTTTGGTGTGTGTTTTTATTTATTGAGTGTTTCATAAAGTGCTTTTAAAACCTCTTCTTTATTTAATTTTGTCACTAAGGTATGACTACTTTTTTTCGTTGACTCTAACCAATCATACTGCGTTAATAATGGACTATTAGAAGAATTATACACTAAAGTTCCATGCTCAACATCAAATAATTCAGGCTTGACGAGATACAATAATGTAATTGGATCATGATAACTAAAGCCATCATACTTTTCAAACCAATAAGCAGCCAATTCTTTAATCAGTTGATGATGAACACCATGCAATTTTTCACCTAAGACAGTTTTATCTGAATGGATATCATAGGTCACATCACACGGTACAATCACTAATTCTTTAAAATCCGCTTGAACAAGACTTTGTGCTGCAACCTCATCACACATAACATTCCAATCAAGTTTGTGCATATCATCGATATCCTGTGATACCTTGTAGCCCATAACAATTACTTTCTTTAGTTTTGGAACTAACTTTGGGTATGATTGGATAAACAATGCAACATTGCTGAAGGGACCAATGGCACACAAGACAATTTGATCAGGATAGCGTTCGACTAAATCTGCTATTGCTTGAACAGCTGCGAAAGGATTCTCACTGACAATTGAATCTTTTTTAACCGTTTTCAACCTTTGAAAGGTTTCGGGTTGAAGTTTCTTTCCCAATAAAGGACACGATAAGCCTTCATAAACAGGAACATGGCTTGAACTCAATGCTACGAATTCTTCAGCAATCCGTTTACGATACCAAGCTTCACCACTTGTCGTTGTAATTGCCAGTAAGTCAATCTCCGAATGATTTAACGCAAAAGATAGAGCCATAGCATCATCAATATCATTCCCAATATCTGTATCAATAATTAATTTAATCATTATTTAACAGCTCCATCAGTCATCCCTTGAATAATATGTTTTTGTCCTAAAACAAAGAGTATTAGCACTGGTATTATCGCTAATAATGTCGATGTTAAGATCATATCCCACTGTTTAACATAAGCACCTGCAAAGTTTGAAACTGCCAATGGAATTGTTTGAATTGCATTCCCTTTACCTAACACAAGCAATGGAAGTAGGAAGTCATTCCAAATCCAAATTCCATTTAGGATTAACACTGTCACAACAATCGGTTTCAACATCGGTAAGATGATATGAAAGAATATTTGAAATTGATTACATCCATCAATTCGTGCTGCTTCCTCAATCTCATAAGGAATTCCTTTAACAAATCCCGAAAACATAAACACTGTCATCGGCATTCCAAAGCCAAGGTAAGCAAAGATCATTCCTTGATAAGTTCGTAACAATGAAAAACCAAAAATTGGCACTGTTACAGCATCACTTAATGTTTTAAACCAACTAACAAGTGGAAACATTACAATTTGAAACGGAATAACCATCGCTGCAACAAACATAAAATATATAACTGTTGATGTTTTTGATTTATTACGTGTTAACGCCCATCCCGCCATGGCTCCAAAAAAAGTAATGGTGAATAACGAACCAACAGTAATTATAGTACTTGAAAGAAATGAGCTCTTGTAATTAACCGTTGGACTCGTAAGTACTGCTGTAATATTTTTCCATAACATGCCCCAATCCTCTGGGAGTGCTAATGGATTGGTAATAATTTGACTACCACTTTTTGCAGAGTTAATTACAAGCAAAATAAGGGGAGAAAGATATAAAATAAAGAACAAAATTGCGAAAACTTCTAAAAATATTAAACCTATTTTCTTTTTCTTCATTATTGTTCTATCTCCTTTCTTCGAGTTAAAGACGTCTGTATAAATGAAATAATTGCTAATACAATAAAGAACATCACCGCTTTAGCCTGAGATTGAGCCATCATATTACGAATAGATGCCGTATTATAAATATTAACAGACAGTAGCTCTGTTGCTTTTACAGCTTGTCCCATAAACATTGCAGATGGTCCCCCATTGGTTAACGAAACAATAACATCAAACTGCTTAAACGAATTACTTAAGGTTAAGAATAATGAAATTGTAAATGCTGGAGCAATCATCGGAACAATAATATGACGCAACTTTTGTAACCAAGAAGCACCATCCAGCTCACTTGCTTCAACAAGACCTTTAGGAATTCCCTGTAGTGACGTATAGTAAATCATCATAATATATCCAGCATATTGCCACGTTGCTGTTGTAACAAGAGCAATTGTCGCAAGTTTTGGATCTGCTAAGAAAAATGTATCTTTTAAAACAGAAAATTGTAATATTTCTCCAAATGCTGGTAAAACACTGTTAAACATAAATTGCCAAATGTACCCCAATACTAACCCACCAATTAAGTTGGGCACAAAGAATCCAGTTCGGTACAAGTTTCTTCCTTTAATTTTTGATGAAACTAAGAGTGCCATCCCAAATGAAACTACGTTCACCACAACAAAGTTAAAGAAACCAAAAACAAATGTCACAATGATTGAATACAAATACTGTGGATCTTTAAAACTTTCTATATAATGTGTAAAACCGACAAACGAGATGCCTGAGCTGGCAAAACCTTTCCAATCAGTAAACGAATAAAATACTCCCATAAAAAATGGGACAGCAACAACCATTAGAAATGCAATAACAGCGGGTGCGATAAATAAATAATATGTCCATTCTCTTTTTTTCATCATTAACTCCTTTCAAAAAAAGGGTAAGCCATGCTTACCCTCTCAGTCTAGTTTCCTGACGGAATTTTAGAAATTGCGTCTGTTACGAGCTCAACAAATTTGGCTTTGTCAATCTTCTTATTGGCAAATTGTCCGAATATTTGACCTAGAGTGTTAGTTCCAAATCCATCAGGCAATGAGTATTGATTGGTAAAGGAATATGCTGGTTTATCAGCTACAATCCAATCTGCAACAAATTTTGATAATGGTAATTCTGGTTTGAGTGAATTATTTGTAAATGCTGAAATCAATTGTGCTTCCTCAACTAACATCTTTTGACCTTCTTCAGTCATTGCTAAATCATTCAAGAATGCTTTTGCAGTATCTGCTTGTTTGGAATCTTTATTGACAACATAATAGGATGATGATCCAATAAATAATCCTTCTGTTTTTTCACTACCTAAACTACCGTATGGTGCAAAGCCCATTTCAAATTCTCCACCAGCATTTTTAACGTTGATATCTGCCCATGTTCCTTGGTGCATAAATGCATATTTTCCTTCACCAAATAATGCGAATTGATCATCAGCACTACCAACTGTTAATAATTTTTCATCAGTATAGTTAAACAGCAACTCTACCCAATCTGCATAATCATTTAAACGTTTTTCATCAACTTTACCTTCTAAAGTAAGATCTAAGATTTTCTTATCATCCGATGCTAAACCAGCTGATAAGTATGCTGCAAAGTCATGATTCCCCATAACCCAGGTATGTCCTTCTGCACTTACGTTTGCAACAACATCGATAATCCCAAGTTCATCCTTCATTGCTGAAACTTTTTCAAATGCTGCTTGATAACCTTCGAGTGAGTTTAATGTTGAGATATCAACACCTGCTTTGTCCATCATATCTTTATTATACGCTAAGCCCCAACCTTCAACAGCAACTGGGTATCCAAATACTGAATCATTTTGTTTGAATGCGTATGATGTATGCTCTGTCCATTTTTCTCCATCTAAAGGTGCGATAATATCTTTGTATAAATTATAGCCACTCTCACCTTCAACCAAGAATATGTCAGCTGCTTCCCCAGCATTAATATCTGCTTTCATTTGTGCACCATAATCACATGCACCTGTACATGTTTTAACAGTGACTTCTACGTCATTCTTCTCGCCCCATGCATTTGCATATGCTTGAAGAGGTTCTGTCATTTCTGCTTTATTTTGGAAAACAGTCAAAGTCTTTTTTTCTCCTTTGCCATTTCCTGAACCACAAGCTGTAAGTAATAAAGATAACACTACGAATGAAACTAATCCTAATTTCTTCATCAATACTTCCTCCTTGCAACGTTATAGAAAACGTTTTCTATCATGTCTTCATAATATCAACATATGTAAGCGTTGTCAATATATCTTTTTTTATTATCATCGACCCATTTTCATTAAACTTCTAAATATGCACTTCTAATGCTTTAAATAAAAAAGAATATACTTGATTTGTATATTCTCAATTATTAAAAATATCTTCATATTTTCGAGTTCCAATTTCATAGGCGACATAAATCGGTTCTCCTTCTTTTCCTTCATTGATTTGGTTGACCTCATGAACAGCTTCGTATGATATTTGAAAGAAATTTTGTTTTACTGTTTTAATTTCAGTCGGTATATACGAAAGCAACGTTATCCCATCATATCCAGTAATTGTCGGATTTATTCCTTTTTCTTTTGCCGCATTCATTGCCCCTATTGCCATCAAATCTGAAGCACAGATAATAAGATCATATGCTTTTTTTGAAGCTAAAACTTTGGTATAAGCAAGTCGTTCACTAAAATCGGCATACTCAATATCAATTGTAAGATTATGGCGATCCATTAGACCTTTTATTCCGTTAATCCTCATGGTGGTAACATAACCATTTTCATCCCCTGCTAAATAGAGGATAGACTTTGCGGACGTATCCTTAATTGCCATTTCAGCAATTTCATATTGTGCTTTTGTATGATTTATCATTATTGAAGATGTCTTATCGTTAATAAAGGGGGCATCAACAACGACCACTGAAAAGCGTTCTTCTTTAATGATGTCGTGAAATACATTATAATCTCGACTCATCCCATATAAAACAAGCGATGAAATTTGATTTTTACTGAAGTATTGTAATGTTTCTTCTTTACTCAATCCTTCAAAAAAAGAGGAGAAAATCGGAATTACTTCTATTTTTAACTTATGTGCAGCAGAAATTGCCCCTAACAAATACTGCATATTCAATTCATCAATGGCTTGATAATTTTTATTGATAATCATAACAAGGCCAATTCTGTTACCGGTCTTTGAAGAAAGAGCAGATGCAACCCGATTGGGTGTATAATTTAATTTATGAACAGCTTTTAATACTTTTTTCTTCGAGGCTTCACTGACACCAGGATAATTATTAAGTACTTTTGAAACCGTTGATATCGCAACTCCCGCTTCTTTTGCAACATCTTTAATATTATTTGACATAGATTTGCCTACTTTCTACAGTAAAAGATAACTCTATTTTAATAGAGTTATCTTTTACTTGCAATGATTGATTGAGAAAACCAATTCATTTCTTTAATTGTATCATCAAAGTCTTCAATCTTCCATTCCCAATTCGGGCTCCCAATTGTACCTGGAGTATTAATTCTTCCTTTTTTATCAAGGCCTAAAATATCTGCCAAAGGAATGATTGCTACATCAGCAATGGAATTCATGCTTAATTGAATTAACGCTTGATTCAAAGGTCGGTCATCTAGTTTTTGTTCACTCAAAATATTGTCAACATGCCTTTTATTTTCTTTACTTATATCTTTATACCATTGAACGATTGTTTCATTATCATGGGTTCCTGTATAAATAATCAACGTTCTATGATCATCAAAATCATTATTATTTTCGTTGGCATCAAGTGCAAACTGGGTAATTTTCATACCATACATTTGATAATGTTTTCTCAGTTCGTGAACTTCTGGACGTAAATCACCTAAATCTTCCGCAATCATATTGATATTGGGGATCTGACGATAAATTTCGTCCAACACATCATAAGCTGGACCAAGTTCCCATACCCCATCAATTGCTGTTTCACAATCAGCATTAATCTTCCAATAGGTATCAAATGCTCTAAAATGATCAAGGCGAATAATGTCATAGAGATCTTGATTCCAAGATAGTCGGTCTATCCAAAATTTGTAATTTTCATCCTTCAAGGCCTGCCAGTCGTATATTGGGTTCCCCCAACGTTGACCTGTTTTTGCAAAATAATCTGGCGGAACCCCTGCAACAAAAATTGGTTCTTTATCTTTAAGCTCAAACAATGCTTGATTTGCCCAAACATCCGCTGAGTCCAAACCAACATAAAATGGAATATCGCCCATAATTTCAATACCTTTAGCATTTGCATAGTCTTTTAAATCGTGCCATTGTTTCATGAAAATAAATTGTTTATACCGTTCAAAATCCATTTCATAAGCCGCTTCAGAAATAGGTTCTCCTTGAGGAAAGTAATAATTTTCAACACTCTCATCCCATTCTGTCCAACTTCTTTGGCCATTATACATTTTAAGTACTTTAAATTTTACATAATCATCTAACCAAAAAGCATCCTTTGTAAACAATTGATAATTCTCATTATTCGCATCAAACAATAAAAATGCTCGGCGTAAGTAACGTTCTTTAATGTTCTTTGCTTCTAAATAATTTACCTTGTTGTTGACAAATTTTTCTGGTAAAACAACATCTTTTAATTCTGCTATATTTTCTAAATCAACATACATCTCATCACCTGCATAGGACGAAAATGGTTGATAGGGTGAATAGCCAAATCCAACAGGATTTAATGGCAAGATTTGCCAAATTTTAACCTTTTCATGATGTAATATATCGACAAAGTCATATGCATCCTTACCAAAGTCACCAATACCATAAGTGCCCGGCAAAGAAAACACAGGACAAAGTATACCTGACTTTCTCATCTTAAACCTCCTAGAAAACGTTTTCTATACTTTCTATTATAGCCTAGTTTTGTTATTATGCAAGAAAAAAAGATTGTGGAAAGCGGTTTCTAGTGCTATCCTAAATCTAGGTGATAGAAAATGGAAAAAAAATATAATTGCGATACCGTTCACAAACATGTACCCTTGGAATCATTAACGTCTAATGACCCTGATGTCAACAAATTACGACCAGGACAACTGTTAACTCGTTTGGATCAAGCTTCAATTGCTTACATTCCATTAGGGACTGTTGAGTGGCATGGTCGTCATAATCCCTTAGGCGTGGACACGATTAAAGCTGAAGCTCTGTGTCAATCATGTGCAAAAATAACGGGCGGGATTGTTATGCCACCAATTTATGGTGCTGCTGATGCTCACTGGGATGCTGGACATGGAATTGGCATTGGTATGGATGCTGTTGCCGGTTTTATGTTGCCAGGAAATTATTATCATGTAGAAACATCTGTGCTTGTTGGTTATATTGGAAGCATTGTTAAGAACTTATTA
Source organism: Erysipelothrix urinaevulpis (assembly GCF_009828835.1). Taxonomy (GTDB): domain Bacteria; phylum Bacillota_I; class Bacilli_A; order Erysipelotrichales; family Erysipelotrichaceae; genus Erysipelothrix; species Erysipelothrix urinaevulpis. The sequence goes on along the minus strand of NZ_WTTB01000001.1, from coordinate 372,528 downwards.
GATCGCGGCATTAAAATGGTCGTTTTAATATCAGGTCATAATCCACCTGTTCAAGATGATATGATGAAACAAATAGCATATCAATTCAAACACGACAATGGTCTTGAACCTGTTCTAGCATTCATGGAATTTGAGGCATTAGAAGACGGACATCCTCTAAAATATGGTGATCATGCGGGAGGTTATGAAACATCATATATGATGCACCTTTGTCCTGATCTGGTGGATTTATCAAAAAACGACAAGATGCTTATCGAAGATTTGGGAGTTGGTACAGAAATACCTGTCAAAGAATCAAACGCTGATTTAGGAAGACAACATTTTGAAATTCAAATTGAAACATTATCAAAAAGAATTATTAATTCTTACGAACAATTAACAAAAAAAGACCTGTAGGTCTTTTTTTACTTGATATTCCAAATTTCTTCATTATACTGGGCAATAGTACGGTCACTTGAAAAGAATCCTGCTTTCGCAATATTATGAATAACCTTGGTATTCCAAGCTTCTCGATCTTCATAATCTTCTAACATTCGATTCTTTGTGTTGATATAGTCTTCTAGATCTAATAAAGTCATAAACCAGTCTTTATTCAACAATTCTTGATAGAGACGATCTAAATTAGTTTGATTTCCAAGAGCCAACATTTCTTCAGTTACTAAAAAGTCACAAGCTCTTTTAATTCTCACATTATCTTCATAGTAAACTTTTGAGACATAATCTTCATGTTCATAATGAGCAATAACAGTTTCACTAGACTCACCAAAAATATAAATATTTTCAGAACCAACAAGTTCTGATATTTCAACGTTTGCTCCATCCAAAGTTCCTAACGTTAATGCACCATTAAGCATAAATTTCATATTACCAGTTCCACTTGCTTCTTTACTTGCTAAAGATATTTGTTCCGAAATATCACAGGCTGGGATCAAATACTCAGCTTTGGTTACATTATAATTTTCAACAAATACAATTTTTAAATGAGGTGAAACAATTGGATCATTATCAATGATTTTCGATAAAACTAACAAAGCATGAATAATATCTTTTGCTAGTGTATATGCAGGAGCAGCTTTTGATCCAAAAAACATTGTTAGAGGTCTCGATGGAATCTTACCTGAACGAATTTCTTCGACCATATCAATCGCATAAAGTAAATTCATCTGTTGACGTTTATACTCGTGGAGTCGTTTGATTTGAATATCAAAGACAGAATCAACGTTAATTTCGATTGATTGTTCACGCTTTAAAAACTCCGCAAGTCGTTTTTTATTCATATATTTAATATTTTCTATTTCTTTTTGTACAGTGTTATCTTCTGCAAACTGACTTAGTTTCTCTAATTCCATTGCGTTTTCCTTAAATTCTGATCCTATGAGAGATTCAATGTATTTAGTTAATTCTGGATTTGAAAATTGCAACCAGCGTCTAAACGTAATACCATTCGTCTTGTTATTAAATTTATCAGGATACAAGTCATAAAAATGTTTTAATTCAGTGTTCTTTAAGATATCCGTATGTAATGCAGCAACACCATTAGTACTATGACTGAAATGAATCGATAAGGCAGCCATGTGGACAAGACCTTGTTCATCGATAATTAATGTTTTAGAATCATTGCTTCTTGATTTTGCTTTTTCATTAAGTTCATGAAGGAGAGGAACAAGAGAATGATCAACACTTTCAAAATAATGAATAGGCCATTTTTCAAGCGCTTCTGCTAAAATTGTATGATTGGTGTAAGCAAATGTATTTTCAACAATTTTTAATGCTTTATCGTTCGTTATCCCATGCTTCAATAACGCTTGGTATAAAAGAACAATGGCCATTGCTGGATGGGTGTCATTAATCTGAATCACTGCATGTTTATCAAGATCTTCCAAGTGGTTTTTGTGATTTTCTAAAATCCACGCTAATCCACTTTTAACCATGAAAAATTGTTGCGCAAACCGTAATCGAAGTCCTTTTTCATTTGAATCATCAGGATAAAGGAAAAGGGTGAGGTTACTCTCTAATTTTTCTTGATCGAAACGAATGCCGTCACTCACAAGCTTTTCATCAACAGACTCTAGATCAAACAAATTCAACGGTATTTTATACTCATTATAGCCAAGTACATCAATTTTATACATTCGACTTACGACATCAACATCACCAATTTTAAATGTTGTTTTAAAATCTGTTGGCATTGCCCAAGATGGTCGATCCAACCAGGCATCTTTATGCTCGGTTTGTTGATTATTTTGAAAGACTTGTTTAAATAAACCGAAGTGATATAGCAAACCAAGTCCTTCACCTTTAATTCCAAGAGTCGCAATTGAATCTAAGAAACAAGCTGCTAAACGTCCAAGTCCACCATTCCCCAATGATGGTTCAGGTTCATAATCTTCTAATTCCGTTATTGAGCGGCCATGTTTAACAAGAATAGATTCTAGCTCGTCATAAATTCCTAAATTCATTAAATTATTACTGAGTAACTTTCCAATTAAAAATTCAGCTGACATGTAATAAACTGTGCGTTCTCCGGTCACTTCTTTTTTAATTTTTGACATTTCTTTTGTCATCGAAAGCACTTCATTATATAATTCATCCGTAGTACATGTATCTAAATCTAGTGTTAGATAATCTAATATTTTCTTTTCCATATTTCCTCCTTAGAAAACGTTTTCCATTTTCATTATAGCATGCTTAAGATGTTTGTAAAGCAAAACCATAATGACATTCATCGCTTTTCCCAATCATTCTAAATGATGCCATTATAATTTCTAGTTTGTCTTAATTATCCTTTCTTATTTATGATAAAATAAACAAGAGGTGAAACCATAGTGAATGTATATAAAATTAAGAATGATGTTTTGGAACTTGAACTCTTAGATTATGGTTGTACAATTTATAGTCTAAAACGACTTGTTAGTGGACAATGGATAGATTTAACAAGACAATTTGTCTCGCTTGATGATTATCAAAACAATGGTTATTATCTAAATGCCTTGGTTGGTCCCCATGCGGGTCGTGTTAAGGATGCAAGGTATCAATATAATGGAGATGTCATTAAATTAGATAAAAATCAAGGTTCAAATCATTTGCATGGTGGAAGCAGTGGCGTGTCATTTCAAACTTTCAAAATTACTAAAATGAAGGATGGATGGCTACAAGCAACACTTGTCCATGAAGATGTTAATTATTCGGTTGACTACAAACTATCGAATGATACACTTACCATTGACATTCAAGCCATTCCACATGAACCTACATTAATCAATATGACTCAACACACTTACTTTAATTTAGGTCAATCAAAAACAATTGCTGATCACCATTTGACCATTAACAGTCATTTTGTATCGACCTTAGATTCGAGTAATGTTCCCACAAATGAGAACTCATTTGCGACTGAGTCTGTGTTTGATTTTAATCAAACACGTCAAATCTGTGATCATTTATCCAAAGATCACCCGCAGTTTAAGATCACTCGCCATATTGACCATCCCTATAAGATTAATGATTACCCGATTACTTTAGTTAGTCCAATGAAGGATATCTCTTTAGAAATTTCATCCACTGAAAACTTCGCTGTAATCTACTTCGCAAATTTCTTTGAAAAGTCTTATGAATTTAAGCAATATGGTTTGGCAAAAAATCATGAAATGATTGCGATTGAGCCTCAAGGTTTACCCAATGGTATCAATCTTGGCTACAATCAAATTCATACATTAGATAACCCGTATCGACAAACAATTAAATATAAAATAAAAGCAGCTTGAGATAAGCTGCTTTTATTTTATATTTTTTGTACCCCATTATATATTTCTGCAACATATGTGTCTGCTTCATATTCGGTATTTTCTTTATATACCCTTTTAACAATTTCACTTACTTTTTCAAGTTGACTATTCTCTACAAGAGCAATTGCACATCCACCAAAACCTGCTCCTGTCATTCGTGCACCGTAAACACCTTCTAGATTTTGAACTGTTTCGACTAAAAGATCAAGTTCTAAACTGCTGACTTCGTAATCGTTTTTTAATGAAGCATGGCTTTGATTTAGTAAGTTCCCAAATTCAATAAGATCGTTGTTTTTAAGTGCTTGCACTGCCTCCATTGTTCTTACGTTTTCACTAACAACATGATGGGCTCTTCGATAAAGTAATTCATCTGAAATCATTTCTTTATTTTCATAAAGTTCATCAAGTGTAAAATCACTTAAATACTCTTTTTTTAGCGTTGAATTAATAAGTTCGAAGGCTTGTTCTGATTCAGTTCTTCTTTGGTTATATAACGAGTCTTCAAGGCCGCGTTTTCTATTTGAATTCATAATTAAAATACTACTATCTGTTAATTCAATGGGGACATATTCGTAACTGAGATCATTAGTATCTAACAACATCGCTTGGTTTACTTTCCCCATTGCAACGGCAAATTGATCCATGATTCCACAATTAACTCCAACATAGTCATTTTCTGATTGTTTGGTATAAATAGCTGTATCTACACGACTATAATCAAAGTTATACAATTCTTTTAATATCCATGCCATGAGCACTTCCAGCGATGCGCTGCTGGATAAACCTGATCCATAGGGAATGTTTCCGTAGACTAATAAATCAAATCCATGACTTAAACTATACCCTGCATCATCTAAAATTTTTATGATTCCTTTTGTATAATTTGTCCAACTATCTTTTTTATCATACTCACCAACTGGTAATGTAAATTGATATATTCCTTCACCCTCGAAGTTTGCAGAATAAAATTGAATAAGGTTATCCTCTCTTTTCTTGACAACACCGTAAGTTCCAATACTTATCGCGGCAGGTAATACTTTCCCACCATGGTAATCAATATGTTCACCGATTAAATTTATTCTTCCTGGTGCAAAATATGTCGCTTCAGCTTTTTTTTGAAACACTGTCTCAAATTTTTTCTCTAGTTCGTTTTTTATCATTTTTCATTTCCACCTATCTATTTTACTAAATTTTTACCTTTCTTTTACTATAATAAAAGGAAGCTTAGGTGTCAAGCATGAAGTGTCCCATAAATGAAGTAAACATATCACCCATTCCATAGGTTTGAACCAAAGCTGTTTAAAGATCACTCAAGCAATGAGTAATCGTTTGGTCAATATAAAAAAAACCAAATTTAGTTTGGTTTCAAAAAATATTTGTTAACATTTATTTATAGATAATAAAATACGTACTCATTTCACTCTAGTACTATTAAATCATCCTTTTCATATTTATTATGACCCGAAAGACCCTTCTTATATTTCCAACATTGTATTGCCTCTTGTAGAGTTTTACCTTTGTTATTCTCAAAAAAATCTCTTATATAAGTATTATATTCAAACTGTCGATCAATTTTTGTCTTTGTTACTTTCTTTTCTTCTTTAATTCTTTTATATGCTTCACATGCCTCTGCATAAGTCCTGCCTGAATTCTCTTTAAGCCATTTTTGAAAGACAACATTAAATGAGAACGTTTCTCCTAAATGTTTTTTGAAAAATGCTCGATGAAATTCAGAACATTTGATATTATCCTCGATTTTAGTTGTTAAATCTAAATTATCGGGAACAAAAGTTTTTGTTTTTAAATGAGATTGATGATTTCGTTTGATTCCTGAGTCTAAATAATTATATATCCTATCAGTTATTTCCAACTTACCCCCAGAAGTAGAAAGACCATTGTCTTTGCAAAAACTAACCAATTCTTTTTTTAAATAGTAATACTTTCTAAACTCTTCTGCATTTAATCCAATTTTCAAATCTGGTCTACCTTCCATAGTGATTATCCTACTTTCTAACATTTGTTATCACAACTTTCAACACTTATAACACCTGATAAACTTAATTTCTACTCAATCGTTTGGACTGTTTTCCGTGAAATAAGGCGTGGTTTTATAATTGTTTTACTTGGCATTGAATTTGGGTTTTCCACAAGAAGTAACAATTGACTTGCTGCAAGCTGACCCATAGTTTTTGTGTCCAAATGAATTGTGGTGATGGGTGGATTATAAAATTGACTTGCGACACTATCATTAAACCCCATCACTGAGAAGTCATTGATTTTACCGTGCGTTCCAAGTGCACTGAGGACGCCCATCGCAATGGTATCACTCGCGCATAAAAAAGCTGTTGGATTTGGGTCAACTTCATCGAGATAAAATCCGACTGCATCGACCCCTGTTTGTGAATTATAATCTCCAATATAGATATACTTATTCTCATAGTCAAATCTATCTTTTTTCATTTCATCAAGATATGTTAATTCGCGTTTATCTTGATAGGGTATCTGTTGCTCGCCTAGTAACTCTCTACCCCCTATGTACGCGATTCGTGTATGTCCCATATCATTCAGATGTTGAAGTGCAATTTGCGTCCCAAGTTTTAAATCGTGGACGATAGAGGAAACATTCCTTTCATCAGGATTGGAGTCTACAAAAATTAATGAACGAGTAAATTGTTGAAATGCTCTCACTTGTTCCATTGAAAATTTCCCAATACAAATCAAACCGTTCAAATTCTTTGTGTCATATAAAGACTCTAAATTTTCTTTATAGAATTTCATGGTTGGAATGCCTTGTTTAATATAATAACTCTCTACATTTTTTCTCAAATCTAAATAATAAGGATCTTCGTCTTCTTGATCACTTGAAATCCATTGTACAATACCGATTTGAATTTCACTTTTAATTGGTTTGTTTTTTATTTTATAGTCTAATGCTTGAGCCGCCTCAAATATTGTTTCGCGTGTACTTTCTTTAACATTGATTGTTTCATCATAGTTTAACACTCTTGACACAGTCGCAATACTAACATTGGCTTTTTTCGCTACATCTTTTAATGTTGCCATTTTATCACCTGACTCTATTTTAGTAAAATTAGGTAAATTTAACAAGGATTTCTCTAGCTTGTCTTTACAACCTTCTTTTTTGTTGCCTTCAAGACTATAAAAAGCTAATTGTTTAACACAACTAGCTTGTTTAAATTATTGATCATTGCCAAATTTAACTTGATTGTTAACCATGACAAAGAGCAGTTCATGATTACCGTTAGAATCATCAGCAAGGAAGACCATTTTATTTATAATTGGTCGTCCCTTTGAAACAGGTTGTTTGTAGATTGCAACAACTTTTTTGGGACCTTGGTTATTAATTCTGAAGTTTCCTAAATCGGCATTATAACCATATTTAGAAAATGTCGAAACAATAAATTCATCACGACTCATAACCTTTGGGGTTTCTGTTAGTTTTTCAGTTTCTTCTTTTTTTGGTTCTTCTTTTTCTTCTTCTTTTGGTTCTTCTACTTCGTTTTCTTTTTCATCCTCAGTTGTTGCGATTGTTTCACTTTCTTCAGGAACTTTCACTTCTTCTTCGGGTTTCTTGGTTGTTGAACAAGCTGTTATCAACAACAAGACAATTAAAACACTGACTAATTTTTTCATATTTCCTCCAATTCTTGATTATAATAACATATTTATGTGATTAAATTAAACTTGATTCACAAATCCTTCGTTTAATGTTATGAATCCTTGTGTTTAGAATTTTTCTGTGTTATCATAAACAAACCACTTGGTCTGTTTGGAGGTTTATATGGCAAAAACAATTAAAGGAAAACGCAGCAAAGAGATGATTATTGACTCTGCATGTCAAGTATTAGCAGATGAAAGTTATGATTCTTTATCACTCAACCAGTTTTGTGAAGATAATAAAATCTCTAAGGGACAATTTTATCATCATTTCCAGAGCAAGGACGCCTTGTATCTTGAAACTGTAAACTATGTTTATTCGTTGTTTTATCTTAATTTAAAAGAAAATGTTGTATTAGGCAATGGTTTTGAGTCAGATTTAAAGAACTATCTTGATACACGTAAAAATTTTTCGATCCATTACCCTGTTTATTCAAGTGTGTTCTTCAAATCCATCATTACTCCACCAGAACACCTTAGAGTGGAAATCAATCAATTACATCATAATATTAAAGAACTAAATGAAAACATTTTAAAGGAAATTGTTCGTCATGCGCCATTAAGAGAAGGTTTAAGTAAAAATCAAGTAATTAATTATTACTTACTTGTACTTGATACATTTAACCATAACTTTATGTTCACCAATAAAGAATCATTGACAGAATATTTAGACTTATTTGATATCTTAATTGATACTTTACTTTATGGCACAATAGAAAGAGGTATATAATGTTAATAATTCGCTTGTTTTTTTCAATTTGTTTAGCTTTTATCGCTGGAAAAATAGTCAGTCGTCTTGGCTTACCAGAAATTTTAGGTTGGCTCATTACCGGCATGGTCATTGGACCTTTTGGTTTAAATATACTGAGTGATAACCTTATCACTTCGAATTGGTATCATGTTTTACTTGCTGTCTTTGAAACAATTGTTGGATTGATTATAGGTTCGGAACTTGTCATTGATAAATTAAAGAAGACAGGATCTAAGGTCGTGATAACAACACTTTTCCAATCACTCTTCACGTTTGTATTTGTTACCTTTATATTTTACATTGCATTATTTATTTTAAAACAACCAACTTACATAGCACCTTTATTTGGAGCGATTGCTTTAGCGACCGCGCCTGCACCAGCGTTGTCCATCGTGAAAGAGTTTAAAACAAAGGGACCTTTAACTGATACCCTCATTCCAATGGCTGCATTGGATGATATTGTTGCGATTGTCATCTTCTTGACAACAAATTCACTCATTGCATCCGATGCAAGTCAAGGAATCGGTTCTATTGTATTAAATGTCATCGCAATGATTGCCGTTCCTTTAATCATTGGATTAGTCAGCGGACTTTGTGTTGGATATCTCATGAATAAAACATCGTATTCAAATGAAATATTGGTTTTGTTTGGGATTATACTCATTGCTGGCTTTTCTATCATTATCAACTCTTATGTATTTAAACAAGATTTAATTAATTTTATGCTACTAGGCATGGCTTTCTCGTCCGGGTTTTCCAATCTCATTCCACAACAAAAACAAGAAATTATCATGCATAATCTAAATCCAGTGATTGGTTTAGGGCTCTTACTAGTTATTATGAATTTAGGTGCACCGCTCAATTATGAATTAATCTTTGGTGCTGGATTATTTACGTTAATTTATATTCTCTCAAGAGCGTTGGGAAAATATATCGGTGCTTATGCTGGAGCGAAATATACCAAGCTTCCTCATACAGTACAAAAATATCTTGGTCTAACCCTTTTACCGCACTCTGGTGTTTCGCTAGTCTTTACAGGGATTGCTGCAAGTACACTTATGATAAAAGATCCGAACGCAGCATTGTTAATTCAAGGTACGATTGCTGCTGCAGCCGTTATTAACGAAATCATTGCCGTTGTGTTATCAAAAAAAGCCTTTGAATGGGCAAATGAATTTAACCAAGCTACTTAAGAAAATAGAAAAACGAACAAATTGTTCGTTTTTCTATTGGTTTGCGATAACTTCAATCTCAATCAAACCATTCAAGGGTAGTGCCACCACTTGAAATGCCGAACGTGCTGGAACACTTTCTGTAAAATAACTTGCATAGACTTCATTCACAACACCAAAGTCATCCATGTCCGTTAAATAAATCGTTGTTTTTAGAATGTCATCCAAACTACTACCTGCTTGTTCCAAAATTGCTTGAATATTTTTCATGACTTGATGCGTTTGTGCTTCAATCCCATCAACAAATTGCTTAGTTTTAGGATCTATTCCTAACTGACCTGATGTAAACAAAAATCCATTGCTTGCACACGCTTGTTCATATGGTCCTACTGCCTCTGGTGCATTAGGCGTGTAATAACTAGTTTTCATTTGAATCTCCTTCATAGTTTTCATAATGATTTTTAAAGAGTGTCATTGCTTCAATGAGTAAGTTTCGATCAGTTGCAACATTAATACGAATATACTGATTATAATTACCAATAAATCGACTTCCCGTTTCGAGCAAAACACCTGTTTTGAATGACAAATCTTGAATATATCGGTCAATATCTTTAACTTTATCAAGCTTAATCCATAAAAGATAACCAGCATCAGGTGCCATAAATCCTAAATCAGTGTCCCGACACATTTCTTCAACTATCAGTATATTTTCCTTAATAACGACAAGGACATCACTAAACCATTCTTGGCCATAATCATATACAATTCTCGATGCTTCAATACCCATACGATTCATTGAGATGTGGTACTTAAGCATTTCTTGCTCAATTAAATTTTTCCATGTTGAATTATTCGTTAATAAATACGACGTTGTTAATCCAGACAGATTAAAGGATTTATTAGGGGAAGTACTGACTAAAATGTCAGAATAAATGTCATTGAATTCTATCAATGAAACAAATTTTTCGTCAGTTAAAATAAGATCACCATGAATCTCATCTGAAAATATCTTAACCTTATGTTTTTTACAAACACCAACAAGGCTCTTCAATTCATCCTTTGTCCACATTCTACCTGAGGGATTATGTGGATTACAAAAAATCAGTGTATTTATGTTCTGAGTGATAATCGCTTGTTCAATTTCTTTTAAATCAAAACTATATCGCCCTTTAACTTCTTTTAATGCATAGTCATATAGTTTCCCAAACGATAACCCAATTGTTTTAAATACGCCATAAACTGGTGTCATAATTAAAAAATTGTCATTGACTGCAAGTGCACTTGCCGCCATATGTAAAGCTGCAATCGTGCCATTTGCTGGAATAATCCATTCTTCCTTTAATTCAATGTGATGGACTTTCTTTTGCCACCGACAAATACTATGATAATACGATTCACAGACATCAAAGTATCCAAAATCATCGTCCAAAACGACCTTCTCCAGCTGTTTTATTATTTTATCGGAATGTCTAAAATCCATATCCGCAATAAACAATGGATATATCTTTTGTTTTTCTTGAATATTAAATCGTTTTTCGATATAGTTCCTGTTCCACTTTTTAGAACCATTATTCTCCCTGTTGAGGGTCGATACTTTTTGTGTCATTCTCTAAAACTTCTTTCTCTTTTCTTTCAATAAAGCGATTCATTAAGACATCTAATGCTACATGAGCATTAATTCTTGTATCAATTGCCTGGTCAGAATCTTTACTGAATGAAGTTTGAATGATAAAATCCGATAAGCCCCCCAATGGAGACTTAGGTTCTTCTGTTATTAATACAATCTTTACTTTCCTAAAATTTGCTTCGATAATTGCTTCAACAATTTCAGGTGGCTTACCACTTCTTGATAAAACAAACACCAAATCCTCTTTTGAATTTAAACTTTTCGCTGACAGTCTCATGTAGCGTGAATCATCAAATTGTTCCACTGTTTTTCCAAACAATTGCAACTTAATTTGGAACATTTTGCCAAGAAAATTACTCATACCCATACCATAGATCACAATTCTTTTTGCCTGGATCATTGCAATTAATAGATCTTCTGAAATAGAATCATTGACTAATTCATAGGTATGTTTCAACATATCAACATATTGATTTGGTTCTTCTTGACTTGTTTTCGACATGACATCCCGGTTAAAATAGTCATCTTTAAAATAAACGAAACTCTCATATCCTAATTTTTGTGTAAAACGATGAACACTTGTTTTTGAGACATTAAATTGTTCAGAAATAAATTCGATTGTAAAATTTTTATATTCAAACTCATCAGAATAATCCAAGAGATTTCGAAGAAGTTGCTTTTCCATCTCAGTGAGTGTATAAGCATGGAGTGAAATTTGTTTACTCAGTACCATTTTTAACCTCCCTTATCTCTTGAATTATACCTTATTTTATCTATTTATTTATGCTTCTTCTTTTAAATATTGATTATCCAATGCCTTGACGAATGGATAATATATTATTGTGGCTGCAATGATACAGATAATTTGTACGACAGCCCCTTGCCACCCAGCTACTAAAAATCCTGAGAAGATTGGTGGTGTTGGCCAAGGTGCAACTACACCATTGAACATTGGCATAAAGTTTATTTTCATTGCGAAATATGCAATTAAAACTGAGACCATTGGTGCAACTGTAATAGGGATTAACATCAATGGGTTAAAAACAACTGGTAAACCAAAGATTATTGGTTCATTAATGTTAAAGAGTGATGGAACACCAATTAATTTTGACATTGCTTTCAAACGTGATGAGCGTGCTACTAATAACATAGCTATCACTAAACCAAGTGTAAGACCTGCTCCACCAATTGTTGCAAATTGATCAATCATTTGGATTGTTCCAACGTTACCTGTAGCTAATGTTAGATTATTTGCTTTAAATAATTCTAAATTTTTAACTGAGTTTGCGTTTAGTAACGGGTTTACAACTGAATTAACAACTGTTGGATGAATACCAAACCACCATAAGAAACCATTTAATCCGGCGACAACCACGATTGCACCTAAAGATGACGTAAGACCTTCTAAAGGAATTTGAATGATTTGATAAATTAGTTCTGGAAATGAACCAGCAACTGCTCTTGATAACCCAGCAAGCAGTAAACTAACCATAACAACTGCAAACCCTGGTATTAAAGCACTGAATGATTGAGATACCATGGTAGGCACTGAATCAGGCATTTTAATTGTCAGGTCTCTCTCAACAAAAAAGCGTACAATTTCTACTGTTAAAAACGCCATGACCAAAGCTGTAATAACCCCTTGTGTACCAAGCCAAGTAAATGATAGAACTCTACCAACAACTTCTCCTGATTCTGTGATTACAGATTTAGGTAAAACAACAACATAAGCAACTAATGATAAAATCATTGTTGATAAGGCATCCATATTATAATCTTCTGCAAGACGATAAGCAATTGTTCCTGCTAACAAAAAGCCCATTAAATTGAATGTTGCTCTGTAAGCAGAGTCTAAATAACTTGTCCAATCCGCTCCAAATATACCAGCCATAAATTCTGCATAACCCGGCAATGGAAAATCAGTGATTAATAAAAATATTGAACCAATGATTGTCAGTGGCATGATAACCAAAAACCCTGATTTCAAGGCATTAAAATAACGTGTATTTGTTACTTTCGCAACCTTTGGTACCATCTTTTCTTCAATAAATTGAATAAAACGATCCATTTTCTTTCCTCCTATAGCGATTCATTTGATATCGCTTTCAACTACATTATAGTGTCTCCTTGATAAATGTATATTCATTCTTTTGGGAAATTTCCCATCATTTAGACAGTTTTTAGGATTACATTCCACGTTTTTTAAAAAAAGACTGTTGATAGTGATCCATCTCATTTAAGAGAAACATCACGCTCACAACAGTCTTCTTTGTATTATTTTTTAACTTTAACAACGACATTATAAACAACTAAGATAATTCCAATAAATAAGAACATATAAGTCATTGGAATCAGGAAAAATTTTTCATGTAGAAATCCTGCATCATCAACGTATGCTGGATTCAATACACTTATAATTAATAAACCGATTGCCAAAACAAAAGGTATCGTTACGATTTTATTGTTAATTTTCTTCATTTTCATCGTCCTTTCTGTAATATAATATTTCACCAGGTTGACAGTCAAGTGCTTCGCATATGCTGGCCAACGTCTCGAATCGAATTGCTTTCGCTTTACCATTTTTGAGAATCGATATATTTGAAATCGTAATACCAACTCTTTCTGCTAATTCTGTCACAGACATTTTTCGTTTAGCCAACATGACATCGAGATTGACTTCAATTTTATCTTTCATATTGTCAGCTCACTTTCTTCTTTTAAGTGAACTGCCTCATAAAGAATGGTTGAAAATACTGAAAGAGTTATCGTTAATAACGACGAGACGAGTAAAATAACCAAGATAAACATTTTCCCTTCAATTCCAACTGTTATATTTGTAATAATTAAAAGTATTGAAATGAAGAGATATAGAATGAATTCAATTAAACTAAAGTACGAAATAGTTTTGATTGCTTTCACATTATTGGCATTAATAAACTGATTCTTAGCATACGAATCCACTAAACGCCATAATATCACAAGTGATAAAAAATATGGAATTGAACTCAACATCATAAACAAACTAAAGATAATCTTGGATACCTGATGTTGAAAGTAGATTATCCATATTTTCGGAGCAAATCCTATCATGATATAGACTCCTAAAATAAAAAAACTAAGAATGAGAACCCTTAACACCCGACTTGAATCTACACGTTTCATACAATCACTCCTTCATGTATTATATTACGTTCTTTTTACTGTTTGTCAATGTTTATTTATCGTTTGACAACAAATATTGACTGTTATTCAATATTTTCAACGGCTAACAATCTTTCCTTGATATGGAGCCCTCCAGTATAACCACCTAATTTTCCACCCTTTGCAATAACTCTGTGACATGGAATTAAAATAACATGATTGTTCTTACCATTTGCACTTCCCACTGCTCTGTAGGCTTTGTCATGACCAATCTGATGAGCTAAAGCTTCATAACTAATGGTTGTACCATAGGGGATGTTGATCAGTTGCTTCCACACTTTTTTTTGAAAATCAGTTCCCCATAATTTAAGCGGAACATCAAACTCAACTCTATTTCCCAAGAAATATTCATTCATTTGTTTTTCAAGGTTTCGATGAATGCTGGTGGGTTGTTCACTTATCTCCACAGTAAAATACTGTCTTAGTGTCTTCAGTTTTTTCTCTTTTTCGTCTATAAAACAAAGTAAATATAAATGTGAGTTATCGCTCAATGCATACAACACAGCAACATCCGTATTAATTATCTGTGAGTATAAATGTAGATTTTTTTTCATTGTCATTTAACGTCTCCTTTAAATGTAATCCTTCAACATCAAGTTCGTATATTTTATCGGCAACATGGGCGATGAGTTGTCGATCATGGCTGACCATAATCACAGCTCCTGTATAATTTTTCAATGCTGTTTCAAGGCTTTCGAGTGAAAGCGGAGATATATTACGACTGGGTTCATCAAGTAACAATACATCAGATGAATCTAAAGCCATCTTACCAAAGTATAACTTTGCTTTTTGTCCCCCAGAAAGTTCAGAAAAAGGAACAAGCATTTCCTCCGCTGTAAAATTCAAACTCCCCAAAAAAGTTCTTGCCTTCGTTACTGCTTCTTTATCTTTTATATCAGCAAGTTGTTCAATTGAATTTTTCTTTACATCCATGACCTCTGAATAACTTTGAGGCATCCATGCAACGTTCAACCCGCTACTTTCTAAAGACTCCTTGATTGCATAAAGTAATGTGCTTTTATCAATTCCATTTTCACCAATAATGGCAATTTTTTCAGGACCATAAAGCTGTAATTCAACGCCTTTACTCAATACCTTGTCCTTTATTTTTAACGGTTTTATGGAAATATCTAACACTTTTCTTGTGGTGTGAATCGATCCTTTATTGTTTAATTGGAAATCGATTGGCTTATCAAACTCTGGTCGGCTTGTAATTGTATCTTGTTGACGTTGTAATCGTTTTTCCATTGATTTTACAGTTCTCATTTTATCTTTAAGATTTTTTGCTGCTTGGGGATCTTGTCGCGTTGCCGTTTTTAAACTATGATGGACTCGATCATGAATTGATTCAAATCGTTCCATAGCTTTATCAAATTCTTCAGTTTCTTTTGTATGTTGACTGGCTTGCTTAGTCATTCGATAGTGTCGTTCTTCAATGAAATCCGAGTAAGTCATTCGATAAATTGTCTGATAACTTTCTGTTCGTCGTTTCACTTGTTCAAAATGAATGATCGTATTCGCAACATTTTCAATAAAACTTCGATCATGAGATGAGATGACAACTGGATAATTTACTGCTTTTAAATGTTTTTCCAGTGCTTCAATACTTTTCATATCTAAATCATTGGTTGGTTCATCCAAAAGTAAAATATCAGGTTGTTTCATGAGTTCTTGAATGATTTTTAACTTGACTTTCTCTCCACCTGACAAGACTTCATAAGGTCGCTTGTCAATATCTAAATCAACAAGTCCAAAGTCGTTGAGTAATTCATTAAACAGTGCATAATCAAAAAATTCCCAGTCAACATTCTTATAAAACATGTCATCTACACTTCCTTGATAGCTCAATAATTGTGGGACGTATCCAACAACTAAAGAATCTGACATTTCGTCAAATTTTACACTTGCATAGTCTAAACTATCTTTAAAAACCATCGCTTTAATTAAACTAGACTTTCCTGTCCCTTCCTCGCCAACAAGAGCGACTTTGTCTTGATCAGCAAAGGTAAAACTGAAGTTTTTCACTAATGAAAGTGATTGATTGTTCCGACTTATATTTAAATTCTTTATATTAAACATTTTTCCTCCTAGAGGTCGCTTAATACAGATAGTGATGTTTGGTAAAATAAAAAGTTTGCAAAAATGATGCAAACTCTTTGTCTTGATTTGGCTGATCATTTTATCTATACGGCGACCTAAAAATACAAATTATACATTATGATTTGATTTACGGTCTTTACTTGCTATATAGATTGTAATTTCATTTCAGCTAATCACCTCTATTTTTAATTATACACCTTTTTATGAATAATAAAAGATAATAACCTTTAACAATTCATAAGGTTCTTATCGATCCGATAACTCATGATAAGAAATCAGCTTGATAACCTTGCTCTTTTTTAGCGTTTTAGCAAACGTTGAATTCATCAGAAAATCAGCAACATAACTTCGATTTTCGGTTAAACTGGATCCTTGATAAACATCAGAATCAAGGTATCCTGGATGAACCATAATTTCGACAGTTCCCCAATGTTCAATATCGTTTTTAACATTTGCTAAATATACTTTTAGAGCCTCTTCACTTTCAATCGCAACAGTATCAAATAGTGGTTCAAATCGATTTACTTTCACGATATCTGATGGTAATGACAAATTATTTCTGACTGGAAGATTATATTTTCTTGCTAACTTTACAACAATAGCTTGTTGTTTTGGAAAGCTGTGTGTGTGGTGGTGCGAATCCAGGTGACTAGGATTAATTCCTGCAGCGATGACTTTCTCAATCTGTGCTTCCCATTCTCTATACACTTCTTCAAGATCATAATCATTCTCTTGAGTGAAAAAAGCTAAATTTTTAAATCTTCCTGATGAGTCAATAATTGTTTTGTGATCTTTCAATAATGGATAGCCGCAAGTCAATGTTAAGTGTACGCCAATTCCTAAGTTAGGATTGCTCTTTGACAGTTCGACAGCATGTTCAAATCCTGGCATTCCTGCCATGATTGTTGTTGACGTTAAAATTCCGAGTTGATGACTATCAACTATTGCATAATTTATTCCACGACTGTAGCCGAAATCATCGGCATTAATGATTACTTTTCCCATAGTATTACTCCTTTTATTGTTTTTCTCATGAACAATTTATTTTATTTCCTACACTTTACTTATACCATAGAGACAATTTGTCGACCATAGTTATTGGAAATGATGTATAATTATCAAAAGAAAGGGTGTTTTTTCACTTTGTGAAAAAAGGTGTCAGAATGACTTTAAGAGAAAGAGTTAACACATATTATGATCGTTTAACGGATAGTGATTTACATATTCTAAACTATATGTTGAAGGAAGATTTACAGTTTGATTCATTAACAATCGAAGAGTTTTCTAAAATGAGTAATTCTTCGAATGCAACGGTTTATCGTTTGATTAAGAAATTGGGTTTTGATGGGTATAGTGAGTTTAAATACGCCATGATCCAAGAAAATAAACAAGAAAAAACTGCACACACGATCGATTACAAACAAGTCATTGTCGAAAATATACGCATTACACTTGATGGTGTCAACAACGAAAGTTTAGAGGAACTATTTTTATCGATCAACGAATCCTCACAACGGTATGTTTTTGGTACTGGATGGAAACAAGCAAAAATGCTGGAGTTATTTAGCAATGATATGTTTACCTACCATAAGCCATTCATTAATATTCAAGCGTTGCAAGATTTTGACCGGATTGCGAAAAGTATTGAACCTAATTCTTTGGTGATTGTTTGTTCATTGAGTGGCAACACAGAATCCGTTGCTGAAATCATTCAATACTTAACTCTGAAAGGTGTTACCACCGTCTCTTTAACCTCGTATGGTTTGAATGAAATTGCACAAGCATCTAAACTTCGTTTTTATTTTAATGATGACAGTATTCATAGCAGCATCATGCCTTGGCCTGGCTTAACCTTGAAAGCATTGTTAGACTACTTCGTCTTCTCATATTTGGACACCATGAAATAAGAGAGCTTAATCAAGCTCTCTTATGTATTTTAGTGTTGCTGGTAAGTAAAGCAATACAATTGTTAAAAATATTCCCAACTCAATTAACACACTGGGTAAATGGCCCCCTGTAGCAATTAAGCTTTTTAATCCAATCGGAAAATACCAAGGAACTGCCAACATGTAAGGTTTCATCAACCCAACACTTGTTGCCAAGTATGCAAGACTCCCAGCAATGATTGGCGCCAATAGAAACGGCACTTTAAATATTTTATTGCCAACGATTGGTAACCCAAACATGACTGTTTCATTGATATTGAAAATGGCTGGGACCATTGAACTTTTCACAATTGCAAGATTCTTTTTCTTTTTCAAGATGAGGTTAACGATGATTGCTCCCGTAATCCCTGACCCTGTTACACCTGAAAATGCAGTATAGAACGATGCATTAATAATATAGGTATGATCTGCAATACCAAGCCATTTTCCAAGATTAAACATTGTAAAAATAATAAGCATCGGTTCAAACCACAGTGATAAGACTTGATCACCATGAAAGCCATAATACCAGATGTAATTCAGTAAAAATAAAATGATTAAAAACACCCACACACTTTGGTAAAGGTTAAAAATTGATGAAGCAACATCAAGATACAAAGATATGAGCACTACAAACTGATACTTAAACATATGAACAAGAACAAAAACAAGTAAAACACTAATCATAAACACCAGCAATTCGCTGATAAGTGAATTGATTTTATCTGGGAACTTTTTTGATTCTTGGGGTATGATTTTCTCAATTATAAACGTCATAATTTGAATCAATCCTTGAGATATCAAGGGTGCTATCATAACAAATGGATAGGCTAGAACTGAGTGGGCATCGATCTTATCGAATGCATTGATGCTTAAAAAGAAGATAAATAGTGATAAGAGCACTGAATTATAAGGAGATGTGTCAGAGTTACTTGCTAATTCATATGCAATTAAGATTAGCGAAAACACATTGAGATAACGATAGACAGTTTGAAGGAGTGTTATCATTCCAAAATCATGTCCCAAAACTCGCGTAACTCCTTGTGATAATAAACTTGTTAATGAGATTAAAATTAATCCCATTAACAGGTTTCCATGTGCCTTATGATAGGCTTTTAAAAGAGCATTATCTTGACTTTTTAATAATGGTGCCAGCAATTTTTCAGCGTGGTTGTCCATTCCTATTTCAGTTCAGGCCAATAGCCTTTATTGGCTTCAATTAGATCATCAAGAACTTTTTTGGCTACTAACATTGAAGGCACCGTTTGATTCAATGTAAAGGCTTGAAGTGCTTTAAGATACGATTGTTCAAAGAATGCATCCACCCATAACTTCTCTGAAGCGACCTGTGCTTCCATCAACCCTTTATGGAAATCCGATATCTCATGTCGTAAGGCAATGGGTTCTACACCTTTGGCACTGACATAAGCAGGAACCTCCACGACTGCATCCGATCTTAAATTTGGAATTGCCCCTTTGTTTGGAACAATGAGATTAAAACGTTGGTTAAGATCACAATGCAATGAAATAGCAATATCTGTAATATATTGACCATGAATCTCATTCTCCATTGAATAAGCCTCAAGGTCTTTTTTCGATCCTGTAAGAATTGCTTGATAAAAGTTTTCCATATAATTATCACGATTATCCATGACGTAATTAGCACGAGTATAACTTGGATCTGCTTTCGCAACTTTCTCATCGCCCATTAAATAATACTCAAGATAGTTGTTGGGAATACTATCTGGAAAGTATTGAATCATTCGACCCAAATTAACATACGTTTCTTTCCAACTATCATCTCCTTCATTAAGCCAAACACCTTCTTGTTGAGCTCGTTTGATAATCTCAGGAAGAACATCCTTATCTAAGTTTTTATCATAAACTTCAGTAAACCAACCAAAGTGGTTCAAGCCATAATAAGTCGGAACCCATCCATCATGATCATAGTCATAAATATCAGCAATTGTTTTACTAATACTAATGGCCATGTCACAGGCATTGATAATTTTAGCAGATGGAAATTGACGACGAACCGCTTCAGATATAATCGTTTCTGGATTGGTATAGTTTAGAATCCATGCATCGGGTGCATAGGTGATGCAGTCCTTGACTAAATCTAAAAATTGGACCATTGAGCGCATTCCATAAGCAAAGCCACCTACACCACATGTCTCTTGACCAACAAGTCCATGTTTAAGCGGAATCTTTTCATCTAGTTCTCTCATTTTTAAGCCACCCGCACGAATTTGAGAGAAAATATAATCAACGCCAGTGAAGGCAAGTTCTGGGTCTGTTGTTTCTACGAGCTTAATCGATTGATTCAATCGTTGCGTTAAATATTCCACAATCACATAGGTTCGATGATTTCGTTTCTGTGATACATCATAGAGTCTTATTTCACTAACTGGAAATTGTTCATAACGACTCAAAATGCTTTGAATAATTCCTGGGGTATAGGTGCTACCAGCACCTGCAATACAAATTATTAAATCTTTTTTCATTTCTTTTCCTCCTTGTGTAAGCGTTTACTTGACCTTTTATGTGAACACTCCTATACTAAAATAGAAAAGAGATCACATAGGGGGTATCTATGAAACAGTTACATTATGAATTACATTATTTTGATAATCCTAGTTATCCAATTATTTTTCACTTTAATTCTCTCAGTAAGCATCAATCTGAAATTCTGCCTCACTGGCATGCAAACATTGAGCTTTTATACATTGTTTCGGGTAAAGCATTGGTTTCAATTGATGATGAGAAAGTCATCGCTAACCGTGGTGAAATTGTGATAATTAATTCGAACTCAATCCACAGTATTGAAAGCTATAGCGACGAAGTCGTTTATTTTTGTTTGATTATGGACTCCAATTTCTGTCGTTCATTAAATTTTGATACGATTAATTGTCGGTTCCATAACCTTACACGCGATCCTGAGATGCGTAATATTTTTCAAATTATTGCGAATGAATGTCATCAATCTAAACCTCATTACCAAAAGGCTGTACGGGCTTTATGTAATACCATGTTGATTCTTCTTTATCGCAATCAATTAATTGAAAAAAGAGAACCAAGCCGTTCAAAATCTAACCGAATGTCTGTAATTAAACAGTCAATTGAATATATTCATCATAATTTTCAACGTGATTTAAGTCTTGATGAAATCAGTCAAGAAGTTGGGATTAGTAAATATTATTTCTGTCGTATATTCAAAGAAATCACAGGTATTACGGTGAATAATTATATTATTCAAGTCCGTTGTAATCATGCCCATCAACTCTTAGCTGAGTCTGATATTAGTGTTGCGGAATGTGGCGAATTGTGTGGGTTTAATTCAACAGCATATTTTACCAAATGCTTCAAAGCTCAATTTGGTTTTCCACCTTCTAAAATCCATCATTTTAAACAAGAAGGGATTAAAGTTGCTCATGAGAGCAATACAACACCAACACAACGTTCTGTTTTTATTGCCTCAAATGGGCAACAGGAACCTATTCCCCTTTAAATGAAGCTTGGATTGACTCGAGCAATGATGAATCATTCATAACTTTTATAGCAGTGAGAGCGAGTGCTTCTCCTGCTTTTTTTATGCCTAAATGTGCAATTTTCGTTGTGCCATTTTCAGTCCATTGTATGGAGTGCATTGGGTATTTTATGGGCTCACAAGCGATGAAGGCTTGGGCTGTTGGTGTGATCCAACTCACATCGCCAACATCGGTTGAAACCATGCCTTTTTGCTCAAAGATAGGCTCTAATATTTTGGAATCATAGTCCGAACTTTGATCCCCATAATCAATGGGTCCTAACGCTACTAATGATTCATGTAACAGCTTTGAGAGTTCTTGATTCGCATGATAACTTTTACACAGTCCATCATAGTGAATATCTAAGGTGGTTTCAGTCATTAAGGCTGCCCCTTGAGCAATCTTTTCAACTCTTTCTAAGACCTCATTGACTCCTGCTAAGGTCTCATCTCGGATAAAATAATACAGCTTTGCTGTTTCTTGCACAACATTAGCAGAAGGACCCCCTGCATCTAAGTATGCATAATGCATTCTGACGCTTGGCAAAACATGTTCTCTTAGATAATTGACCCCGACATTCATTAACTCACACGCATCAAGGGCTGATCGACCCAATTCAGGGGCCCCTGCTGCATGACTCGCAATTCCTTTAAATTCAAATTCAGCTTGTCGAACAGCGAGTGTTTCATCTGCCCAAATTTGAGTAAAATTATTGGGATGCCATGTTAACATAATATCAACATCATCAAAGACCCCTGCTGCAGCCATAATTGATTTCCCATAACCACTTTCTTCCGCTGGACAGCCAAAGAGTTTTATTTGGAATGGTTTGTGTGTTTCTTGTTGATATTCTTTGCAAAGAATGGCCGCTAATGTGGACCCTGAACCCAGTAAATTATGACCACAAGCATGTCCAACACCTTCTAAGGCATCATATTCAGCTAAAAATCCAACAGTTGGACCAAACTCACCATAGCTTGCGACAAAAGCACTTTGAAGTCCTGCAACACCAAATTCAATGGAAAAACCTTGCTCTTCTAGAGTATTTGCCATTAGTTTAGCAGATTCTTGTGTTTCAAATTTCACTTCTTTTAAAGACCAAATCGTATCACTTAACTGCGTAATTTTTTCAAGATGCCGCAGACTTTGAGATTCGATCCATTGAGTTAAATTATTCATAATAATCACCATGATTAAGTGATGACTGAATATTAGCGACAAGCATTTGAGTTTTGATGAGGTGTTTATCTGAAAATTCATACGATTCATAGTTGTGATAGAAGTCTTCAAGAGCATGGATATAAGCAAGATGGAGGGGATTACTTATTCCGATATCTTGATTAATATAATCTTGAAGGGAATAGTTTTCACGACAAATCATATGATCATGTCGGTTAATTTCTAATTCGTTACCAACAAGCTTAATTAAGCCTTTCTCACACTCAATTTCAAGCTGCATAGGATAATCCATTGAAGCATAAGAATTAGCCCATACAGCTAGCACAGAATCGTTCTTATAGCGAATTATACCATCCAATACATCATAGACTTCACCAAACCGACGATCAGCCATAAAATTCACATCCTTGATCTCAAGTTCAATACACTGATTAACATAATCAAGGATTTGAAACATCGAATGACTCATCACTCCAGGCATTTGTTGACTATCTTTTTTCCAAGACAAAATCAACCGTCCCCCTAGAATTTCACCAAGAATTCCTTCTTCCATCGTTCTCATCAATTTTATATGAGATTCAATATGCTCATAAGGATTAACAACATAAATATTTACATCATTTTCTTGAGCCTTCTGCATGATTTTGAGTGATTTTACAGCATCAAATTCAAGTGGACTCTCAACGATCACTGATATTCCATGTTCTAAACAATACGAACTAATCTCATAATGAGTCTTTGTCGGTGTACATACATGAACCACATCAATCTTTTCTTGTTTTAACATCTCAGCATAACTACTATAAGCAACACCACCATGAAGTGAGGTCGCAACTTTCGCTTTATTGAAATTACAATCACTCATCGCAACAATTTTAACACCCTCAACTTTTTCCAACGCGAGACAATGTTTATAAAAAATCTTTCCACAACCAATAAATCCAACCTTAATCATTTTTGCTCGCCTCGCTTTTCCACAGATTAATTTCCTCTAATAAATTCATTATTTTTCCAGTTGTCTTAACCGGACTTTCTTTTGTTTGAATAAATGTCGTAATCTCTTTTAATAACGATACATACAAGGTATCCTTCAATTCGTAGCTAACATCATCGACAAAGACCTCAAAGTTTGGATTACCAACTTTTATCCCTACGATTTCCAAGTGTTTCGTCTCATCGTGAAAGATAATTCGCTCTTTGGTGTCTGACATAGAAAAGCTTTTGATTCTTAATGGACCCTCTACAACTTCATCCAACATTTCAAGTAAATGAATGCCATACCAATGATAATCTGGTATTCCTTCGATAAATGACAAAGGTCCCCTCACAACAACACTTGAATGAGTTTGTACCTGTTCTTTTGCCTTTTGAACAAACTGTGCAAATCGCATCGCGGATGAACTAAACATTGCTATATCATGCTTAGTTGCATAGTCAACCATCGTTTGATAGGATGCACGATCATAGGTGGCTGGTTTATCGATAAAAACCGCTTGATTCTGATGAGCATACATTTTAAATAGCTTTAAATGAACAGAAGCATCACCCGTTAAAATAAGCAATCCATCACATTTTTTCAAAAAACTATCATCCTGTGTGCACTCAAAACCAAGCTCTTTTAATTTTGTTTTTATTGCATCTTTTCGTTGAATAAAAAAACTATTCTGGGTTAAGGCATCATCATATATCCCCAAGACTTCAAAGACTTGGGAATACTCCGGATTCAATGTCAATGCTTCAACAAATGCCGATACGTGAGTCGTATCGGCACCGATTATTCCTATTGAAATCTTCTTATTTACTTGCATATCCTCGCCATTTTTCAAGATTTTCTTTAACAAATTGATCATCATTCAGTTCCGGATAACGTTCATACACTAAATCAATGTATTCACTTTGATCTGCACTAAGACGTTCTTTGTCTAATAAACACCAGTTTCCTTTTAAAAGACCTTGACGTGCAAGCACTTCATTAATTCCTGCAATACATCCTTTAAAATTATTACGTACATCAAAGAATGCTGCATTGGTATCAGTAACGTGGGTACCGCGTTTCAACAATTCATGGGCTGACCCTTGGCCATCACGATAAGCTTGAATATCTTCAAATAATTCAACAGCTTTTTGAGTCCAGACTGACCAGTGACCTAATAATCCACCAACAATTTGTTTTTGTCGAAGTTCCCCATCAACAACAAGGCTATATTCTGTCAATAAATCAGCAACAATGTTGTCATCATTTCCTGTATAAACCGTAATATCTTTCCATCGTGGTGATAAAAGAACTGCATTCATCACATCAATGGATTGGTAACGGTTAAACGGTGCAATTTTGACAGCAATAACATTTTCAATTTGCATAAATTCTTTCCAAAAATCAAAAGAAAGAATTCGCCCCCCCGCTGAAGGTTGAAGATAAAAACCAAACACTGGCATGATTTCTGCAACTTTACGAGCACGATCCAACAATTCTTCTTCTGAATAATCAGGAAGATGACCCATACTCAATAAGACTGAATCATAATTATATTTTTTAGCAATCCTTGCTTCATTGCATGCTTGTTCTGTTGGCCCTGCTAAACCTGCAATCATGATTAATTCTTTTTCAACATCACGTTTAACAACTTCTTCACTTGCCATTCTTAACACATCGTCGTACAGGTTAAATTCAGGATCGCGAATCTCAAATTGTGTGGTATGAACTCCCACCGCTAACCCCCCTACTCCAGCATCGATGTAATAGTGAGTTAAAGCTCTTTGATTTAATTCATCAAGACTACGATCCTCATTAAGTGCTAAAGGATGAGCTGGGATGACTGTTCCCTTACGTAAAATCTCACGTTTATTTTCAATCATTAATACTTTCCTTCTCTTTCTTGGAAGTGAGTTGGTTTATCAATCATTGCACCATTTTCCATAATCCATGTCGCAACAATATCAATCATCTCGCGAATTGTTGTTTGAGGATAACCAAAAATCTCATGAGATTTTGAAGCATTATTCAACAATGCTGTTGTGGCTTCTTCACCAACAAATTCAATTTCTTTATCCATAACTTCTGCAAATCGTTCTGAAATCCAACGAACTGATAAAGTTTCAGGTCCTGTGATATTCATGATGTTTGCAGGTGATGTACAGTGTAATAAGCTACGAATTGCCATCTCACTTGCATCAGGTTGCCAAATGACATTAACTTGTCCCATCGTAACATCAACAGGACGTCCCTCATAAACTGCGGTTCCTAATTCAACAAGAACACCATAACGAACATCAATGGCATAATTTAATCGATAAATTAACATCTCTGTATTGTTTGTCTTTGAAAAATGTTCAAAGATTCTTTCTCGTCCTAGACAAGATTGTGCATACTCCCCAATAGCATCTGGCATAAATTCTTCAGAAGGTGCTGCATCTTTAACATCAACAAGCGGATAAACACACCCCGTTGAGAAGGCAACAATTCTTGAGTCTTTATAATGTTCAGCAACACGTCCTGGTAAATAACTGTTCAATGCCCATGTATACGATTCATTACCAGTACTTCCAAACTTATAACCAACCATGTAAATAACATTTTTTACCTTTGGCAATGATCCAAGTTCTTCATCATTCATGAAATCTGCTACGATGGTCTTTACACCAAGGTCTTCAAGATCTTGTCGTGACTCTGGACCACCTGAGAATCGAGCAACTCCGTAAACCGTTGTATCCTTACCAGCTTTCTTTAATGCATCCATTAATAACGCTGATAAGTTATAACCGATTTTACCACTTACACCTAAAATTATAATATCCCCGTCTATTTTTTTTACATCTTCAACCAAAATTGAGGATGCTGTATTCATTTGTTTTTCAATGTTTTCTAGTATTGTATTCATTTTTAACTCCCCTGTTCATCGTCATAAGTGAAGCAATGCGTCAAGTACTCACAACCTCTTTGTGAAAGTTCTTCATAA
Organism: Erysipelothrix urinaevulpis; assembly: GCF_009828835.1. GTDB lineage: Bacteria > Bacillota_I > Bacilli_A > Erysipelotrichales > Erysipelotrichaceae > Erysipelothrix > Erysipelothrix urinaevulpis. Next base: position 345,627 of record NZ_WTTB01000001.1, on the reverse strand, counting down.
ACTTTTTCAAAGTCAGCATATGAACTTGGTGTATCGTAATATTCTTTGACACTAATTCTCTTTTGTTCTAGTAAGCGAATAAATTCTGCTGTATTTCTACCTTCTGTCCAACGGACAAATCCATACGGATAATCAACGGCATCCCGTTCATAGGATGTTTGGTAACGACCCGGTCCACCCGCTCTAGAAATACGAATATCAATCTCTTTCGCAAACATTTTTTCTCGAGTATAGTGAGGTTGTATATCCCCAACAATCACGGACTTCCCTTTATCTTTTAACCAATCCAAACTTTTATCTGTTAAGTAACTTGCGCCAGATCCTGCACACAAGAAGACTGCATCTGCGCCTTTTCCATCACTAAGGATATCTAAATCTTTTTCTAGTTCTGCCTCATCTGAGTATGTTTTCAAGCCTGAGACATCTGCTAAAAGATCAGCACGACTTTGTGAACGATTAAGCGCTAAGACAACCATTCCTGCATTATGAGCAATTTGAGCAATGAGTTGACCATAAATTCCTAAGCCAACCACAACACAAATCTCACCAAATTGCAGTTCTCCTTGACGTAATCCATGAATCGCAATCGCTCCAAGCCCTGCTAAAGAAGCATCACTTAACGAAACTGATTCAGGAACTTTCGCTACTAATGTTTTAGGCACACTCAAGTATGAGCGATGACCGACATAGGGTGCACCATAGACTGCAACTTTGTCACCAACCTTAATGCCCTCAACACCTTCCCCAACTTCTTCAGCAATCCCTGCTGCAGAATAACCTAAACGAACAATATCGTCTTTAGATTGACTGCTCATGGTCCCTTCAGTACCAGGACTCACAGCCGAGTAAACAACTTTAACTAAAACATAATTCTCTTTTACTTCTGGTTTATCATCGTTATATACATCGATACGACCATTTTGTGCTCCAATATATTTCATATTTATTATTTAACCCCCGTAAATGCAATTCCTTTAGTAAAGTATTTTTGGAAGAACAAGAATATTAGGAATGTTGGAATAAAGGATAATAATGCGCCTGCCATCTCAATTCCAAAGTTTCCTTCTTTAGTCAACAGTGATGCTAATCCAACCGTAATTGGATACATCTCACTACTTGTTGTGAAAATTAAAGGCGTTAAGAAATCATTCCATGCTGAAATGAATGCAAACGTTCCAACTGTAGCGATAACTGGTTTGGATAAGGGTAACATAATTGAGAAGAATATTTTCATATCACTTGCGCCATCAATTTTGGCCGATTCTTCCAATGATTTTGGTAATTGTGCCATAAACTGTTTGACTAAGAATACCCCCATAATCGACCAGACTGCCGGCAGAATTAATGCTGCACGCTTGTTCACAAGATTAAAGCCACTAAACATAATGTATCGTGGAATAATCAAGACTTGCGTTGGCACCATAACAACCGCCATCATGCTCCAGAATAATATTTCTTTTCCAAAAAAGTCTTTTCTTGCAAATACATACCCTAAAATAGCTGCAAAGAACATTTGTAATACTGTTGGTATTACCGAAATTATGATCGAGTTGACTAACCATCTTAAGATTTGTGAATACTTAAATATGTGGCGGAAGTTGTTGAGTGTAATCTCATGTGTTTTTAACCATAAAAACGGACTTCCTACCGGTATTTTCGCATCAATAAATGCTCCAGTAATCATAATTATGAAAGGAACTAGAAACGAGATACCAAATATAACTAATATAATATTGCGAATTATCTTCGCTGTTTTTTCGCTCATAATTTCCTCCTAATTATAGTCTACCTGTTTTCCAAGGTAGCGTTTTTGTATCATTGATATAATAAAGATAAAGAAGAATAGTACATAGGCTAACACACTCGCATAACCAAAGTTGAATGCATTAAATCCTTGTTGGTACATATAGAATACAATTGTATTTGTTGCATAATTTGGTCCACCATTTGTTAATAAATAAGCAGAATCAAAAATCTGGAACGAACCAATTGTGGTTGTTATTGCGACATATAAATGAATTGGCAATAGCAATGGCATGGTGATTTTGAAAAATGTTCTAAATCGACCTGAGCCATCAATTTCTGCAGCTTCATAGACATCATCTGGAATACCTTGTAAGCCTGCATAATAATAGATCATTGTATTTCCAACAACTTTAAAGACCGATAAACCCGCTAAGACAAACAGTGCTTGGGTTGAACTCGATAAGAACAATTGTTCTTCAATTCCAAATATCGATAAAAGTTGATTAATAAAACCTGAGCTGTTCCCTTTAAACATCCATGCCCAGATACCAGAAATAACGACAAATGAGGTTACAACAGGAAGAAAGAATATCCCCTTGAATAGCGTCGCCCATTTACGTTTCAATGATTGAATTAGAACTGCGAAGAACAATCCTAATGCCATCGTTGGCACAATGTAGTACAAGGAGAATTTGAATGTATTCCAAATTGATCTCCACGCATTCGCATCATTGAAAAATCGTTTCCAGTTGTCAAACGCAATAAACTTGGGACTTCCAACAATTTGATAGTCTGTAAATGTAATAATAAAACTAAATATAATTGGCCACACATAGAAAACTGAGAAATGAATTAGTATTGGTACTAAAAATAAATAAATCAGAGAGTGCTTCTTGAAATGACGAAGCACTCTTTGAAATATACTCAGTTCTTGTGGGCTTTTCTTGGTTTCAATTGTTTGTTTAATTTCTTCCATGTTAAACCCTCACATTCTAAATTTTAAACTAAAACTCAATTATTTTAAGTATGATTGAATATCTTCTGCTGCTTTATCTGCTGCTTGTTGAGGTGTTAATTTACCCTCCAACATTGCTTGAACTGCTGCTTGAACATCTGGCATAAATACACGTGCTTCAGAGTTAATAACACCTGGTTTAGCAATCTTTGTTAATTCAGCCATTTGGAGCATTGCTGGATTGTCTTTTAGAATATCCATTGCTGCTTCACGTGCTGGAATGTGCCCTGTAACTGTGTTAAATTCACGCATATTGTCTTCGTTTGTCATAACTTTAACAAATTCTGCTGCTTTTGCTTGGTTTGTTGATGTGCTTGCAACAACAAATGCTCCTGTTGTTCCATAAGTTACTTCAACTTCTTGTTTTAATGGTGAACCAATTAAAACTTCGACATCATTTTCTTTTGCCAAGTTAATCATATTGTTTGCTGACCATGTTGCTAAGATTTTTCCTTCTAAGAACATTGATCCTTGGTCATCTGATGTGATTGAATCTTTTGCAATTAATCCATCTTTATACCATTCGTTAATTTGTTCAAATGCTTTTACTGATTTTTCATTATTGATTGAGATTTCGTTTTTATCGTTAACAATATCTCCACCTGCTTGCCATACTAATGGGTATAGTGAGGTGTTTAATGTATTTCCACCTTCATAAGTACGTGCATAGTATCCTTTAGCAACTGCTTTTTTACCTAACTCGTTAAACTCATCCCAAGTTGTTGGTAAGTTATTTACATCTCCACCAATGTCTTCAAGAACTGCTTTATTATAGAATAATGTTTGTGATTCTCGTAAGATTGGTAATCCGTATAATTTATCTTTATATGTAACGGCTGAAACTGATGTTTCTGTGAATCCGTTTAAATCATCTTTTGTAATATGCTCATTAAGATCTGCTAATAATCCTTTTTCAGCAAATTGTGAAATTTGGTCAGGAATTAAGTAGAACACGTCTGGTCCTTCTTTAGCTGCAAGTGCTGTTGTGATTTTTGTTTCACGGTCTGCCCATGGAATTTCTTCAAATGTAATTTTTGCATTTGGATTATCTTTTTTGAATTCTTCAGTCATCTTAGCATAAACTGCTTCAATGGCTTCTTTCTTCTCCGCACCGACATATGGATGAACCCATACTGTAAGTTCAACGTCCTCATTATTTGTTTCTTCTGCTTTTTTTCCACATCCTGCAAGTACTAATAATGATAGTAAAACAATTATTGTATTTCTTATTGCTTTTTTCATCGATTTTCCTCCTACGATTTTTATACGCATCTTCACGATGTCATAACTTTATTACAGTTACTAATGTTTCCAATTTGAGCTTCTTTTTGAGTGCACCTCCTTATGATCATCAATACAGCTCAAGACTCCTCATTAGGATAGAATCCTATCCAACGTAACAAGGTAATAATCGGTTTTATAAACTACAGGTTTACATTTATTTCCTACATTTTTCATTTAAATGCAAACGCCCCTCCCTTGTATACGCTTTCATTATACCCTTTATTGCTCTCTTAGAAAATTACCGAACTTGCCAATAATTATAACTATCTTGCCATATACCTCTAAAACCCTAGTATATAGACGTTATTTCTTTATTTTTTTGCTTTATTTCACCATACTAACATCTTCTTTTGTCGGTCTATTCGTAACTATCTTGCTTTTCGGTTAGTTTTTATTGCTCAGATTGGTTTTTTAGTCGATTAGTGTATCCCAACTTTCCTGATATGCACTAAGGATTTCAATTATTAACTTTTGATATACTTTTAAAGTATGTGATTCTATTTTAATTTCTTTCATCTTAGTCTTTGCTTCCATTAATTCCTTCGAAATTATTGCCTGATATTCTGGATTCTTAACATCCGTCAACCTATTGGGAAAAAGTACCGTGTTATATTTAGTTAATGGCGCTAAAACATCTTCAACTTCTAAATGAACATTTCGCTCCTCAATATGCAAGCTTGCTAATGTTGGATTAAAACCAAGATAACTGTATGCAGTATTATTAAGTTGGTGAATTCTTTGGTAATTATATTTTTCTTTGAATTGATCAAAATGATGTGCCGTAAAATAAGGTACATGCAAATTCAGTACGCCCTCCAATTTTAGTCTTTCATAATAATTCATGTCTGTTTCAATTCGTCTGAGTAAACTTGGATAAATCTCACTCAGCATAAAAAAATCACTATAATATTCCAATACTGTTGTTGATGAGCATTTTGATGTGAGTTTTTCTAGGGTTTTCATTCCCCTTAAAGAATTTTTTTCATGATAGTCACCATAATTATGGCCCCAATAGGCGAACAAAGCGTTAACGTCTTTTAAATTTTCCTCATAGTTTGTTACTTCTAACATTTCCCAAGACAAGCCAGCATTGTAAGCAATGAATTCTACTTCCGCCCCTAAGGCTTGTCGATCTATTTCTTTTTGTAAGTACTTCACAAACGAAAGATAAGATTTAAAAAATTCTTGTCCATTGTGTCGTTCGATTGATAGATCCTCTGGCCACAGTGATATTCTTGTAATTAGTTTAAATTCTTTAATATAGTCTATAATTTTTTTTACTAATATTTCCTGTAAAATTTCGCTTTCAAATAAAAATACGTTTTCCAGTTTTTTTTCTTTAATCGATTCTTTAAGTAAAAACTGTAAACTATGTCCACCTAATGTTACGTTAATCTCTCTTTTTAATAATTCTTCTTTCAACTCTTCTTTTACCTCATCCCACAAAAAGAATGTGAAAAATATTTCATTGTGATAGTATTCTGCTCCGAACTGAATTTGGCTTTTTAGATAAGAAACATCATTAATCACTTCATAAATATTACCACGCCGATTAAACCTTGCTTTTTTATTCGCATTAGGCGCCTTGCTACGATGATAGTCATAAAGTCCATAGAGAACTGACCGTTGCTGATCAGCGACTATGGTCAATACATTGTTTTTAAAATCATAGGTGAAATATTCTAGTTCTTTTGCTTTAATACTAACATTTATTTCAATATCCAAACGCTTTGCTTCGTTTAAAATAAAGTCTTTTATCATTTGCTCTCCTTTATTCAAATTAATGTCGTTCTTTTCGAACCGAGTTGATTGCAAGTAAGAGTGATCCAGTAATAACCAAAAATATAGGGTAAAGTGAGTAGTTCATTCCAGTTTTTGGTAGTTCCTTGTCGGATTCTGCAATTCCCTTATCCTGCTCTGGTTTATCTTCTTGCTCTGAATTATCTTCGGTTGGGTTAACTTCTGGTTCTTTTTCTTCTTTAGTATCGCTAACTTCTATCGTTATCTCATCACTGCATAAATCCTCAAAACACGCTTGTATTTTTACACGTCCTACTGCAAGTGCTTCTAGATTTGAATTCATAATTAATTCATCTGATGATTTAATCGTTATCAAATTATTGTTAATGAGTTCATTATCCATATAATGATTACTCAATCTATAATCCACTTTCATTACTTCACCAAGCTTTATTTTTTTGTCAGTTATGTCCATATTTAATTCATTATGAATAATTGTTAGTTTATACATTTCCGAACCAATGTTGTAGAAAATATTTCCGATATCATCAATTGCAAAGTTTGTAACAATTCCACTAACTAGTTTTTTTACAGTTTGTTTTTCAATATCTATAACGCTCAGTTGCTTACCAGCACTTGTGTAAAGTTTATTATCAATTCCCCACTTTATGTAATAAGGTCTAAATCCAGGGGTATGTTGTGTACCTGGCGATGTTTTAATCGTTTTTTCCACTTCTAGTGTCTTCGAATCCATTGAGAATATCAGCGCATCTTTAACAGTTGCTGCCCATAATTTTCCATCAGGACCTTTACTAATACTGCCAATAAAGTCAGGATTAGAGTCATTCGGAAGATTTGGTGTTACTTCCTTGATTACTTCTAAACTATGCTTATCCAAAATTGCAACTCTTGCAGAAGGTAATTTAATATTTGGATCAACACCCAAACCGCCACTGTTGCTAGTAGATAAATAAATATAGTTTTCATCGACATCAATGCCTGTGATTGATTGTTGGTCGACAATATTCCTCTTCACAATTTTTTCTTTTGTCTTAGGATTATAAATGGTGAGGGCTCCACCAGTTACTCCGTATGTCGGAAATGTTCCAATATACAATAATCCATCGTGTTCGTGCATAACAAATGGTCGATCTTGTTGGTCGCCAATCGTGAATATTTTACCAGGATTCCCTTCTTTAAATTCTTGGTAATTCAAATCATTTTTTGAACTGTAATTATAAATCACTGCACCACCATACGTTCCAAAATAGACCTCATCATCCACAAATCCAATACCTTCTGGCTGATGAAATGTTGGAATTGAAGTTTTTATTTCTTCAAGAACTGGATCAAAGATTGACATTCCCGACATATAACCACCAATGTAAATATTCCCATCATTTCCTGATTCCATTGATTGAATAATGACACCATTCGATGGTAAGTTACTCTGTTTTTCTTCAAGTTCATTTGTTTTAGGATTAAAGAAAAACACCTCAAGATTTGTTGTCATAAAGGCAACTACATCTTCATTTTTTTCATTTTTTATCCATTGTGCTGTTCTAAAATTACGAGTTGGTAACAGTCCTAATTCTTTCATGTCCTGGAATTTTTTTGTTTCAATATTATAAGAGCGGATTGTCCCAACTTCTGTTTTAAAATAATGGTGTACACCATCGATTGGATTAATCCCACTTACCTTTCCATCAAAACGACTGTATCCTTCAACTTCCAATGTTTCCTCGTCAAGAATAACGAATAAGATACCAGAAGAAGCAAGGATTTTTCCATCAACAATCGTTATTTCTGAAAACATAGACGGTGTTTTTACGCTATCAATGACTATATCTATGATTTCTTTTTCACCTGTTTTCTTATCAACACGCATAATCTGTCCTACAGTACCACCAATACCTGCATAAACAAATCTTTCACTAAGTCCAAGCCCCCTGACATAAGATACCCCTTCTGGGGCAGTCGCAAACACACTTGATTTTTCAGTTTCAAAATCATAATAAATAATTCCACCTGGTTTATCTTTCATATATGTCCCAAGATACAAGCCGTTTTCATCGGCTTTAATGTCCCATACATGACGATGATTATCAGATAATTGTGTCAATGTTTTTATTGATTTTGTTTCAATATTGTATTCATACAGGTTTCCTGTTTCTGTACCGGAAAAATAGACATGACCATTTGGAGCAACTGTTATTCCCCAAATAGTATTCTCATTTTTTATTTCAATATCAGCTTCAATAGTGTTTTTTGTGTGATTTAATGCTGTAAAACGAACAGGTAACCCTGACAAGCCAAAAAATTGATAAACATCGCCTTTTCGATTTGTAAATGCTGATCCTTGAGCAAGTGATGTTTGTACAGGGTCATTGATGTATCTGGGTTTATGGTACTTAACATCTGGCACCTGATCTGATTCTACTTTCTCTACAAATGATAATTCATCATAATAAGCTGTTCCTGTATGGCCAGCTCCTATATACAACATTATTTGAGCTTCATGAGCATTTTCAGGACTTGTAATTTCCTGAGAAAATAAAGTTAATTCACGTATTGTTTCTAAACTAGGATTAATGGCAAATGAAGTTGTTGCATCCAAAGTTTTACCCTCACTATCAAAGAAATAGATATAAACTCTGCTTGGATTTTGATGAGCCAAAGCCTTACCAGATACTTTATATTGAGTGTCGCTTGCGATAGCAAAACGATCACTTTTCAAACCAATGGATGCTTTACTTGATTGGTCATTAATGACAATTCCCTTATTTCCATCCGAGACGATATCCGTTTGTATTTCTACATTTGTACCTTCTAATGGTTTAACAGGTTCTTTAGTCCAACCTAGCAACCCATCCTCAAAACTAGGATTTCTTAACAAATTAGTTTCTTCCGCTTTTATAGTAATCCCTGTTGATAAGAGCATACAAACCAAAACTAAACAAATCATTTTCTTCATGACTTTTCCTCCTTTTGCCCTAAATTTATCACACCTTGATAGCGTTTTCATCATTTTCTTTAATTCCGACAAAACAGTTTAATCAAATAGCAATATTTTTCTCATTTATAAAATTTCCTATGATATACTTGGTGCAGATAGGGGTGATTATTTTGGCTAAAATAATTTATGAACTTCATACATTTGATAATCCTCATATTCCAATCATTTTTCATAACGATCGACTCGTGAGAGGCTATTCACATATCCTTCCCCATTGGCACGCTAATCTAGAATTACTTTTAGTTATAGAAGGTACCATTGAAGTAAATCTCGATCAAACTATTTACACAGTAAATCAGGGTAGTGTGGTTGTTATAAATAGTAATGAGATTCATGCAATCAAACCAATCACAAACGAAGTAGAATATTACTGTTTAATTCTTGATTATAGTTTTTGCCGTTCTTTTGATTTTGATACTCAACTTAATACCTTTAAGAGTATCAATCAAGATCCTGAACTCATACGGCTAATGGAGCTTGTAGCATATGAAATAAAGGAATTAAAAAATCACTATGAACTTGCGATTAAAGCATTATGTAATACCATTCTAATTACTCTATTCAGAAACCAATTAGTCGCTGACACTCCAATCGAAAACTCACAATCAAAATTAGATTTAGTTCAAAATGCAATGACTTATATTCATTTTAATTATCAACAGCCATTAACTTTGGAAGATGTTAGTGAAAGTATTGGTGTCAGTAAGTTTTATTTATCTAGACTATTTACAGAATTAACTCAAACTAATTTCAGTAATTATGTTTTAAAGTTTAGATGTTTTCAAGCCTATAATTTACTTATAAAACAAAAAATGAATGTATCAGAAACTAGCAATTATTGTGGTTTTAATTCAGTCCCTTATTTCTCTAAATCATTTAAAAACCAATTTGGAATAACTCCCTCAGAAGCCTTATCAATCTCTTGGAAAAAAGAAGCGAAAAGTATTCGTACGTTTGGGGAGGCTATTAACCACGAAATTAATGGAGTCTACTTTTCAGCTGACTTAGACAAGTAAAAAAGTTCAGTTTCCTGAACTTTTTTACTTGTTTCTTGCTCTAATATTTGATGGCGTTATTTCTATACATTCATCATCGTTAATGTAAGCAATCAAATACTCAAAATTTACTTGAATCGGTGGATCAATTTTTAATGCTTCTTCTTTACCACCACTTCCATTACCTCTAAAACTATTTAAACGCTTATTTTTAATAACATTTACTTCTAATTATTGATTCGATGACAACACCAACAATCATTCCTTTATAGACCATTGTTTTCTCTTGGATAAAAATCGCCTCTATCCTTTAAGTGAAACATGGAATACAACATGGATATGCCGTTTTCATTGGATATCATCGATCCGTTAATGCATTTCATTAAATCACCTTTATAAGAAAGATAATCATAGAATCGACGAGAAAAAGTTCCTTTCCCTCTTGTAAGGTTTAAAATTAAATCATTTAATCCAACTAATGATTGGCTCGGCATTAACCAAATTTGCTTTAAATAAGTGTCGTAATACTCCACATTTTCAAGTTCTGCTTTTCTCATTTCAAGGCCATGCGATACGTTATTATTGAATTCAATAAAGATAATGCATTCCAACCTTTCAATCGGTTCCATTTTTTCACCAACAAAACGGTATTCAACATTGGGTCTTGGGACTTCAAATTCGTAACCTTCACGACGCATGGTTTCTACTAAAACAGAAAACTGTAACATTCCTCGTGTTAACACTTTGAAGTTATTAGAGTTTGCTTTTTTTCAATTTTTATTCCTGGGTTAATTTTCGTTTCATGATTAAGTCGATCATATATTTGTGTCGAAGTTTTGTACTGACCTTCTAATCCTGACATCGCTAAGCCATTGACCCCTAAAATAAAAGAAATCTTAGGTTTGTCCATTTCAACTCTCGAAAGAGCCTCTTGATCACTCGTTTCTGCAAGTGAATCACCTAATTCAATCGTATCAATTCTTACTATTATCGTAATATCACCAGCACAAACTTTTTTAACTGGTTTGAACGTTAGACCATCATAAGTAAATAATTGTTTGATTTTAATCGTTGAGTCTTGTTTATCAGCGGATTTTTTAAAGTACGATTTGTTTTTCTCGAGTGTACCTTGATAAAGCCGACCAATGGTTAATAAGCCATAATGATTATTGTATTCTTTTGAATACGCTTGATATAGAGCCGGTAGAGATGTATTATTTTGAAATCGACATCGTTCTATAAATTAATCTAAAACTATTGTTATGCCTTCATTATAAGAATTTAAATCTTTATAAATACGCGATCCCGTGCTGTCCCATAAAGAATAGGAAAGTTAAACTGAGTATCGTTTGCATCAAGATCTATGAATAAGTTATATATTAGATCAAGCAGCAATAAGACCGTATCAACTGTTTTGACAACTCTTTCGGCTTCACTCGAAAAATCAGCATGTCCTGGTGTATCGATATTATTTATTTTTGTATTTTTATAGTTTATGGAACAATTTTTAGAATATATTGTGATACCACGTTCTTGTTCTAAGTCAAATTTATCAATGATTTGGTCATTTGTTTGTGCACTATTAAAATAGTGTTCATGCAATAGTGCATCAACAAACGTGCTTTTACCAACATCGACATGGGCAACTATACCTATATTAATATTCTTCATAGTACTCCTTTTATTATGAACTCGGAGCACTGACATTGTATCGGAACTCCGAGTTAATGTTAGTTTGATTCTTTTTTAGTATTTAGATGTTTTATTCCTGCCACAATGGGACTTTAGATTAAAACATCCACATCGGGTACAGGAGCAATTTTTTTAATAATATCTGAATATGTTTTCATAAAATACTCCTTTCGTCTCTATTAATATAGCATATTTTTAATTTTTTTATTCAATGACGCTTTATGAATTAAAAGAAACTCCAAATTTTACTTGGAGTTTCTTGTCTATCATTTGATTAAATCTTGCCAGTCTTTATGGTCTTGAATTTTTTCAGTGTTCAGATATTTGAAATATGACCGTAAAACTTTTTTCTGTTCCTCATACATTCGATTCCAATTAACCATGAAGTCATCTGTTTCTTTTAATGCATTCATGCTCGCTGTTAAGAAATCTGTAAATACATTCACTTTTGTAATACCTAATGAAACTGCCGTCTGTAAATTTTGTTCACCAGACGATGAACCACCGTGTAGAACTAATGGTATTTCGATTGCGTTTTTAATGGCCTCTAAACGAACAAAATCAATTTCAGGCACACCAACATAACTACCGTGTGCTGTTCCAATTGCAATTGCGAGTGAATCCACCTTTGTTTCTTGATAAAACGATACTGCCTCTTCAACTTCCGTTAATTGAGAATCTCTTAGCTCATGATTTTCATAATTTTCCCCTGATCCTACATGACCAATTTCTGCTTCAACCGTTATATTCAAAGGTCTTGCTAGCTCAACAACTTTCTTTGATATGGCAACGTTGTCATCAAATGTTTCACTTGATGCATCAATCATTACCGAAGTAAATCCACTATGGACGGCTCTTTCAATTGCTTCGTATGTTTGTCCATGATCAAGATGTAGACAAATTGGAACGTTGGCTTTTTCACCATAATAGCGCACTAATGTCGCCATCTCTTCGATACTTAAATCCATTAAATCTTCTTGCGCTTCTGCAAAGCTAATGATTAATGGGCAATTCATTTCATCAGCTACTTCTATTAATCCCTTAATATTTTTTGAACTATAAACATTTGGGGCTGGAATACCAGCTTTCATATCTTTTGCCATTTCTAATATTTTCTTTGAATTTACTAACATTATACAACTCCTATAAATGATAAAATTAAACATATCACAATGGTTACCACTAACACTCTATTAAATGACCATTTCTTTTTGCTCATTAAGTAATGGGAACCAAGGGTATAAACAAGTGGAATTAAACCGACAAATAATTGATCTAACACATCTTGAACAACCATCGTGTTTTCTGGCGAGAACACAATCTCCAAGCTTGTATTAAATGAAATAAAACTAACTGTCATAGCACCAATCATAAATAAGCCTAATGAACTTGCGGCTTTCGTTAATATGTGAATTAAGCCTGATTCATAAACTTTTTCTAAATATGTTGAACCTAACAAATAACCAATTCTTGCATTATAGTATCTTAAAAGGACTGATGGAATATTATAAATTAGTATGAACACAATCGGTGCAAGAACATTTCCTTGCATTCCTAAACCAATTGCGATCCCTGCTGCAATAATTCGTATAATTCCCCAAAATATTGAATCACCAATACCCGCAAGTGGCCCCATTAAACTGGTTTTTACAGCGTTAATTGAATCAGTGTCAAAATCTGGATTTTCTGAATTTTCTTTTTCCATGGAACTGACTAACCCCATGATAAAGGTTGAGAAAGGATGGGTTGTGTTAAACCATACAATGTTTCGATCCATCGCTTCTTTTAATTCTTCCCCTTCATAATATTCTTCTAGGAAAGGTAATACTGAGTACAAGAATCCTGTTGCTCCATGGTTTGCATATCCAAAGGAAGAAAACAGTGTAAATGATCGCCAAAACATTTTGTTAATATTTTTCTCTTCTTGCTTTGTTAATTGGTTTTTAGACATCAAAGAATCCCTCCACTTCATCCTGTTCTACATCAACAGCTTTATTGCTTCCTAGATTTTCATAGCTTTGCATTGCAATTATGTAAACAAGAGCAAAACCAATGACCGCTAAAGCAATTAAAGGTATATTGAAATATGCTGCTAAAACAAAGCCAAGTAGATAGAAAACTGCAAGTTTTTTATCCCACAATAACTTGAGTAACATTGCAAATCCAAGGCCTGGTAGTAATCCACCCGCTACTTGGAAACCATGAATGATCCATTCTGGTGATATATCCATTAAGTGCTTGACAGGTTCTAATCCTATTTTCACTAAAATAGCTGCAATTATACCAAATACCATATATTTTCCAAACCATAAACCATAATGCATTCTAACTATTTCTTTAACTTTACCTTGAGAAGCAAGTTCCTCTTGCTTATTCACAAATAAGCTCATAATTATTCCAGCAACAGTTTCTAATGCACCACCAAATAATCCCAATGGTAATGCAAGAGCCAGTGCCGTTTCCACACCACCTTGAGTTGCTAATGCAAAACTTGCGGACAGTAAGGTTCCAAAAGATGGATTTATAGGTGCTGCCCCTCCAATATTAACTGCCCCCATAAACAAGGCTTCTAACGATGCACCGATAATAATTCCTGTTTGTAAATCATTAAAAACTAAACCAACTAAAGGCGCTACCACAATTGGTCTATCTAACATCGATTGCCCTGTTAACCAGTTACCACCAAACGTTACAAAGAGTACTAATCCCAACATAACTGCTTGCATCGTCGTAATCATACATTGACTCCTTTCAAGTCTCTTTCATTTGAATCTGGTGAGATTTGATGGACCATTTTAACCGACATTTTTTGAATGGCCTTAAAACTCTCCAAATCACTGTTATCTAAATAAAGTGTAGAAAATAATTTGTGCTTCGTTGATAGTTCTTCCCCATCAAATCGACCAACGTTCGCAATATTAATCCGATCAATTGACGTTACATTTTTTAACATTTCATATGCATCAGTAACACTTTTACACAACAACAAGATGTTCATTGAACCAGCGCGTGGATCATTTAAAATGTCACTTGCTTCATCCAAGGATTTAATTAATACGTTAATTCCTTGTGGTGCAGCCATTTTTAAAGATGCTTGTTGTACCTTACTTGTAGCTGCAGCATCATTAGCGACAATAATCCCTTTTATCTTTAAATGCTTGCTCCACAATAGTGCTACTTGACCATGAATTAAACGATCATCAACTCTTAATTCAATCATATACCTTCCTCCTAAAAGAATGATTCTTCTTCCACTTCTTGATTCTCTAAGCGCTCTATATCCATTTGTGAAAAAGCGATTACCTCCTCAATCACAGTGTCATTCAGTGATTGTTGAGTCAAAATACCAATCAACATTGCTAAATTGAATCCACTAATTAAATAAACATCATCTCTATCTAATACACCCTCTTCAATAGCAAGTCTTGTTAAACTCCCTGATTTAAGGTCCGTCAAAATTACTTTCTTTGGGGTCAATGTTAAAAAATCTTTAATCAGTGAACGTGGATCCTCTTCACTCACATAAGCATTAACAAACCTACAGCAATCATAATTGATCTCAAATAAATCAAGGGTTTCTTTCATTCCCACACTCAAATTACCATGACTTAATACCAATACTTGGAACACTCTTTCCACCTCCTTAACTAAAGTATAAAGTATGCGCTTTCATTTTTGACTGGTTTATTGTAATTATTGATGTATAATATTTTTAAAGAGTTCAAGTACGAACGTTTATGAACGTTTTATGATTTAATTGATATAATTTCACAAGGAGGATATGATGCCACATACACGTCAAGCAGGAATTGTTGATTTATTACTACAAAAACAAATTGTACGAGTTAAAGATTTAAGTGAACGTTACCAAGTAAGTCCTCTAACGATTCGAAGAGATCTTGATCAATTAGAAAAAATTGGAATGATTAAACGCTATTATGGAGGAGCGATTTTAGATGAATCGTATGCTGATAGAATGAACATGAGCTCACCGATTTCAAATCTTGGTGAACACCACGAAATCATTAAACACGCACTCGATCTTATTAAACCTGGTGATGTTGTAGCAGTTACCCCCAGTAAGATTCATGAAACATTTTGCTTAATGTTGCCCGATAAGATGGATATAACAGTTATTACTAATTCCATGAATGTTTTTGAGATTATTAAAGATAAATTTTCTCGTGTTATTCTTACAGGTGGATCTTATATGAAGAGTACAAACTCTTTTGAAGGTGAAGAGACTAAAGAAGCCATGCTTCGTCACACCATTGACGTTGCTTTAATTGGTTTTAATGGTATCCAAGACAATACATTATTTACAGGTACAATGATGGAGGCAATTGTTAAGAAAAGTTTAATCGAACATAGCAAGACAAAGGTGGTACTTTTAGAAAAACATAAACAAAATTACAAATCAAACTACAAATTATGTTCCATTGAAGCTATAAATTATGTTGTCTACTCAGAACAAATTCAGCTATAAAAAAAAACGATCATTTGAAATGATCGTTTTTAGATATCCATATGCCTTTCAAATTCTTCTAACACTTTTCGTACTTCATCGGTAGTTTTTGTTTCCATTAATTGTACACGAAGATCACTTGCACCCTTCATTTCGCGAACATATATTTTAAAGAATCTCTTCAAAGGTTTTCTTAAACTTGGCTCTAATTTTACATAGTGATCATAGGTATCAAGATGAAACCTTAATAAGTTTAGCAATTGCTTAGGAGAAGCTTTAAAATTATCTTTTGAAAATGCGTATGGATTATGGAAGATTCCTCTTCCTATCATGATGCCATCGACCCCATATTTTTCATATAATTCCATACCCATTTGGTAATCCATAATATCACCATTAACTGTAATCAAGGTATTTGGAGCTATTTCATCTCTTAACTTCATTATTTCAGGAATGAGTTCCCAATGTGCATCTACTTTACTCATCTCCGTTTTTGTTCTTAAATGAATTGAAAGATTCGCAATGTCTTGTTTTAATAAATGACCTAACCATTCTTTCCACTCTGATGTAGAACGGTGACCTAATCGTGTCTTTACACTGACTGGTAGTCCACCTGCCTTGGTAGCTTGAATTATTTCTGCTGCTTTTTCTGGTCTTAAGATTAAACCTGATCCACGACCGTGTTTAAAAACATTGGGTGCAGGACAGCCCATATTCAAATCAATGCCATCATAACCCATTTTCGCAAGACCAAGACTCATTTCTTTAAAGTACTCAGGGTCATCTCCCCATATATGAGCGACAATTGGCCCTTCATCTTTCTCAAACGTTAAACGACCACGTAAGCTTTCTTTCCCTTCCGTATGACAATAGCTTTCACTATTGGTGAATTCTGTAAAAAACACATCTGGTCGACTTGCTTCACTGATAACCTTTCGAAACACTATATCTGTAACATCTTCCATCGGTGCTAAAACAAAAAAAGGCTTAGGAAGACTTTTCCAAAAATTTTGACTCATACACATTTCCTCACTTTATATTACTGTAAGATTTTATCATTAATTCATCATGCAATGAAGCAATAAACTCTTTTCTATCAAATCAAACGTTTTTCAAATCCACCATCCACAGCCATATTCTTGCTCACGATTATAAAACTTTGTGGATCAAATCTTTTCACCAGACGCCTTAATTCTTTCACTTCAGACTGGGCAACAACGGTAACCAATACCTCAACATCCGTTTTTGTATAAGCTCCCATTCCCTGCCAACACGTAACACCACGATGCATGTCCACAATAATACGGTCTTTCACTTCCATATCTCGCGTAAAAATCATAACACTTGCTTCTAAATTATGTTCATGGAAACGATCCAACCCCTTACCATAAAAATATGCATAAACCAAGGAATAAATTGCTGTTGGAACATCAAACACAATCATACAAATGATATAGATTGTTGTGTTCAGTATTATATAAATTGTTCCGACACTTAATTTATTATACTTTGAAAGATAAAACCCTAACATGTCCAAGCCACCGCTACCACCCTTTACTCTAAACATTAGTGATACACCAAACGACCCCAATGCTGCCGCAATGATAATATTAACAAAAACATCACCAACGATTGGGCTTGACGGCGTTGGAATTACAGAAAGAAAAATGGCTTGTGAAGCAATGCTGACTAAATTTAATAACACAAACTGCTTCGATAGTTTGTTCCATGCAAAAATAAAAAATGGTAAGTTAACAATAATTATTAAAAGACCCAATAAATCAAATCCATCAAATCCTGTAAAGTGGACAATTGCATCTCGAATTAACTGAGCAGTTCCTGTTAATCCCCCATTATAAATATGAGTTGGTACAACAAACCAATTCACAGATAATGCGAAAATACCAGATCCTAGTATAACAAAACCAACTCTTTGTAAGAAGGACATGTTTTTCATTTTTATACCTCCACATCATTTCCATTCTAAACTACATGTATAACCTTAATACATTATACCTTAAGCGTAAAGAAAAGCTAACAATGTGTTAGCTTTTCTCTTATTTTTCTACATTTTCTAAGTGATCAATGAATGCTTTAAGAACCTGACGACTCACACCTTCATAGTCACCCTTTTCGTCATATTGATAGGATACTTTTCCATGGGTTGTCGGGTCTTTAAACCATCCTTTAAATGATGAATGAACTTGATTAATTGAAGTCTTAACCAAAATGGTATCCACATTACTAATATTGACTCCAGCACCAACACAAAGTTCTATTTTTGGACCGTATCGTTTGTGAAGGTCTTTGAGTAAATCGATTCCTTGATCTGCAGTAGGCTTTTGTCCACTGGTTAAAATACGATCAACCCCGCAAACAATTAGTGCTTCAATCGCTTCATATGGATCATTTGCACGATCATACGCACGGTGAAATATAGCTTCCACTTCGTGTTTCTTCGCTAATTCAACAAATTTCTTTGTCGTTTGCACATCAACACTGGCATCTTCATTTAAAAAACCAAAAACGATCCCATCAACACCATGCTTTATCAGTTCTTCTGCATCCCTGAACATAGTTTCTATTTCAACATCATTATAGTAAAATCCACCAGGTCTTGCTCTTAACATGGCAATGATTGGGATATCAACTCTTTTTTTCGCCTCAATTAAAGTGCCAACACTGGGTGTAAGCCCCCCTAAGTGCACTGCATTATTTAATTCAATTCGATGCGCACCTTGTTGCTCTGCAATCAAACAATCTTCAACTGATCCTGCACATACTTCAACTAAATATTTCAATTCAATTCTCCTTCCTTACCATTGCTCCATTAACTCCATCAATCTTATGTTTCTATACCATACTTCTTTTCCTACCGTTTGTTCTTTTAAAATTCCTATGCTTGTTAATTCCTTCAAAATTGTCGTCGCTGTATTTCGACTTATTGACAGATTTTCTCTAAAATATTCATTTTTAGTTATGAAATCATAATATAATACTTCTACAAGTTCTTTAGACTGTCTTTTAGGTAATTGTTCGCCTAAAAGTCTATAGGTTTCATCCATACTTTCATTAACAGCATCAATAAATTCTATTGTAAATATTGCGGTTTCTTCTACTGCCTGTAGCATATACTGTACAAAATATACAATATTTTTTTTATCCTCTTGAACTTTCGAGATTAATGAATAATAGTCTTCTTTATGATTAATAATATATTTGCTGAGATAAAGTACAGGTAGACTTATTTTTTCTTTCAAAGTAAGAAATGCTACGTTTAAAACTCGTCCCGTTCGACCATTGCCATCAAAAAAAGGATGAATTGCTTCAAATTGATAGTGTATTAACGCCATATCAATCAACGGATCATAGCTCGACTTTTCATTAATATACTTTTCTAAATTTTCCAGATAATCACGAATTTCTTTTTCATTTTGTGGTGGCGTGTGAATGACTTCTTTTGTTCTCTCGTTTCTGAGAACCGTTCCTGCTTGATTTCTGATTGCCCCTTTGTTCGGTTCGATAACATGGTGAATTGCAACCATATCATTTGTCGTTAACATCTGTTTTTTTATTACAATTTCGTGAGCCAAGTTTATTGCATCTTTATAATTCAAAACTTCCTTCGCATTCTTATTGGAATTTTCTGAGGTTATACTCTCATAGATTTCATGATAAGTTGTAATTATATTTTCAATTTCCGATGATATTTTCGCCTCACCAATTGTGATAGCATTCAAAATAATTGACGGATTGGGAAGAAGTTTCAAGGCTCCATCTAATTGTCCAATACGATAGTTTGCTTTATTTAACTGCAATAATATCGATGTTGTATTCAAATCAATGTCTAATGGTAAATGAAACATAGCACTATTTCCTCCTTCAATCTACGTAAATACAAAAAGCACATACATTTCTAAATAACAGCATTAAAATTCAGGTATATGTTCATGAACGAGGCGATCACTGAATGCTGTATATAGATCGGCAATTCATGATTAAATTACGTGTTTATTTGGGCACGTTAGCAACTCATGCCCAATTTTTGCATTTTTTTGGGCACGTTAACAACTCATGCCCAAATTTTCCGTTTTTTTGGGCACGTTAACACCTCATAAACAAATCTTATCATATTTTAGAGTCATTAGCAGTTCTTGACTATTTTTACCCGTCTTAACTTTTTTGCTTATATTATTATATTGCGATATAGACTCTAAACCCTCTGGCTGCATAGTATGATGAGGCTCCATTATGGAATACAAATGACGTATTATATCTTTTTTCACAGAAAAGCGCGCCTCCTAGAGAACGAATGTCTTGAGGTGTTTTGATCCAAGATGAGGTTTTGAGGTCGAAATTAAAGTATTTTTGTAAACTTTCGTAGTCTTGTTGATTCAATAAACTTAAATTATACGCCTTAATTGGCTCCATAATATGGCCTACTGGTTTGTTTTTCTTCCTTGCATTTAATGCTGCTTGATCAAAACACAGACTTCTCCGGCCACTTGGACTTTCAATCGCCATATCAATATAAACGACTTGTTCATTAAGCAGAAATAAATTAGGTTCACCACCTGTTTCTTCCATATATGTTAACGCTTCATAAAACTTTGGGTCAGTTTTTAATCTTGATTCGATCGTATTCCACGATATTTGATCTTTAAAATCACTTTCTTCATAACGGTCTTTGAGTACTTCTATTAAGCTCATAGTAAAACCTCCTTATGAATTAATTATACAGTTCACTTTAGCTTTCATAAAGAAGTATGCAAAAAAAAGAACACCGAAGTGTTCTTTTGACAGTTAAAGGTTTAACAATTTAATTCGTGATATAAATTTTGGAAGATGTTAAACTCATCAATATTACTATTATCTAAATTTGTGACAAGTTGTAGATGAAATCTTCCTATAACATCATCATCCAGTCCAATCCATTTTAAATCATCACGCTTAAATATTTTTGCGAGGTCAATGGGTAAGATACTAATCGAATCATAAGCGGCTACGTGTTCAAGTACAACTTCCCAGTTATCATTTTGGTAGGTGATATTGGGGGTAAAGCCTAAAGCTTTACAACGTTTGGGTACTTCTTGCCCAATGGCATAGGCATCAGAAACTAAAGCGATGGATTCTTCTTTAATGTCATCGAATGTTACAGACTGACGATTTGCTAGGCGATGATTCTTTGGTAAAACAATTCCTACATCGTAATAGTAACCTTCAAGTCTTTTAGCATTACTTGCTAATTTAGGATAGTAGATTGGTTCAGAAATTAATGCTACATCTACTTTATCCTGAATCATCATCTCTTGTATTTCTTTTGAACCTCGTTGCACGAAATTCAACTCAACACCTGGATATTTACCAACAAATCCTTGAAATTGTTCCATATAATTAATGGAAGATAGGATGGTGAGTCCAAACTTAATTTTACGTTTAATTCGTAAAGCTTCTGACTTCATAAGCCGGTCAAGGCGATTAATTTGAGCGACAACATCTTTTGCTCCATCATAAAACACCTGACCACTTTCAGTCACAACAACACCCGATTGCGTGCGCTCAATCAGTTGTGTTTCTAGTTTTTCTTCAAGTTGTTTAATATTCCAGCTGAGTGCTGGTTGTGTCATATGTAATGCTTTCGCGGCAGCTGTAAAACTTCCTGTTTCCACAACTGCAACAAAATATCTTAGTTCTCTAATTTCCATAGCGACCCCTTAATTCTATTTGAAGTATTGAATTTTTTCTTTACCTTGATAAGCTCTTAATCCACCTGATGAGAGTGCTTCTAACTCAAATTCACCAGGATAAATATTAAGCGGAGCAATAAACTCAACGCGTTCTTTAATCCAGTTCATGACACGATTTGATCGTGCAAAACCACCGCTAATTACAATTGCATCAACATCGCCTTTAAGGACTGTACTTAATTCACCAATACTTTTGGCGATTTGATAGGCCATTGCTTCTAAAACAATCGCAGCTTCTTCATTCCCTGAATCAATAAGGGCTTCAATCTCTCTTACGTCATTTGTTTTGAAATAAGAGACAAGGCCGCCTTCATGTCTTGTGAGTTTTGTAACCCCTTTCACATCTTCATTGTAGCACAATTGTGCAAAAGGTCTCAAGGGTAATCCACCACTTCGTTCAGGTGAGAATGAACCTTCATCATCCCCAACTAAGTCAATCATTCTGCCTTGACGATGTGCTGTTACTGTGATCCCACTTCCTGCATGGACTACGATAAGATTTAAGGTATCATAAGGAGTATTAGTATCTTCCGCGTGTTTTATGGCAACTGCACGCGAGTTTAACATGTGTCCAATGCTTTTTCTTTCAATTCCTTTAAGGCCTGAAATACGAGCGATATCATCCAATTGATCGACTGAGATTGGGTCATATATATATGCTACACATGACTTAGCCTGATCAACAAATTTTTGAGCGATGGATGCTCCTAAATTTGCTGGATGGAGTACTTCAGAATTATGTAAAAGGTAATCGATGAGTTCATCAGTAACCGCAATCGCCCCTGCATCCACAGGAGGCAGAATACCACCACGACCTACAGCAATCTCGATATCTTCAGGATTGTATCCAGCTTGCTTTATACTTTCGTAAATAGATTCATAGCGATCATCAAGTTGATCAACTAATGTTTTATATTGACTTACTTTTTCACGAGGAATTTTTAAATCTTCTCGGAATAATTCTACTTCGTTATCAAATAGTGCAAACTTCGTTGACGTTGCACCTGGATTTATTGCTAAAATATACATTTTTATTCCTCCCCTGCAATTAAACATGCTAAGAGAATTGAATTAATTTTTTCTTCTCGTTCTGATCCTCTGGATGTTAAGATAATTGGTACTTTTGTTCCTTGAATGACACCAGCCATTTTACCATTCGTAAAGAGTGTTCCTACTTTACCAAGAATGTTTCCACTAATGATATCTGGCGTAATTAAAATGTCAGCATCACCTTGTATTTGACCATCCCATTGTTTGATTTCTGCTGCTTGCTTTGAAACAGCTAGATCTAAGGATATTGGTCCTTCTACGATGGCTTGTCCCCAATTCATTAAACTAAGTTTTTCTGAATCAACTGAGGATTGAATATGAGGATTGGTATGCTCTGCTGCATCAAGTAATGCAACTTTGGGTTCCTTCATTCCCAATGAACGGGCAAGGCTAATACTGTTATCGATGATCCCAATTTTTTGTTCGAAATTAGGATACGGTAACATACCACCATCACTCATAATATACATTTTATCTTTAAACGGAATTTCAACTAAAGCAACATGTGACAGGACTTTTTGTTCGCGAATTCCTGTATCACGTTTAACAACAGCTGAAAGTAAATCGCTTGTTTGAATTAAGCCTTTCATGATTAAATCTACTTCACCATTTTTAGCCATAGAAACAGCAATTTTCGCAGCTTCCTTAGGATCTTTTTCATCGATAATTTCATAATTTGCAATTAATTTATTGCTTTCAATCAAGCCCTTAATTTTCTCTTCATCACCGATCAAGACGGGTTTTATATAACCCCGTCCTTCAACATCAGCGATTGCTTCTAAAGCATTAATTTCATCTGCACAAACAAGTGCTAAGCGACTTTGATTAATTTTATTTCTTACTAAATAAGCTTCTAGTTCTACAAAATTTTTCATAATTTATTCTACCTGAATTCGATAATCTTCGACATCTACAACTGGTTTCATTTCTGTAAATACTTTACGGAATACAATGGCTAAACCGATTGGAACAACCATGAATGCAATAACTGCATTGGCGATATTTCCAAGTGTCCAACCACCTGCTAAGTTAATCGCATTAATGGGTCCAATTAACCCACTAATTCCAAAACCTGCTGACATAGGTGTACCCTGTTGATTCAACAATACAATAAAGATTGCACTGACTGCCGCATTCGCAAGAATCGGAATCATTGTTTTAGGATTCTTCAATACGTTGGGCATCGCCATTTTAGGTGATCCTGCCATAATAGCAATTTTTGTCCCTAGTTCATTGGCTTTCCACCCTGTAATTGCAAGACCAAACGCTGCTGCTGTAATACCAACGTTCGCTGCTGCTGATCCAACACCTGATAAATTAACAGCCAGAGCAATACCAACTGTTGATAGGGGTGATACAATCATCATCGCAAATATCATTGATACTAAGATTGACATTAGCATCGGCTGCAAATCGAGTAAGTTACTGATTAAGACTGCTACTGCACCTGTAATCATCTGGACATAAGGTAATGTTAATACACCAATTCCTCCAGCAACAATCATGACAACTGTTGGCGTTAATAACATGGCATAAGCTTTAAACTTATGCGCAATAGCAAGAATGATGATTACAGCAATCGTTGCTGTTAGGGTCATGTTGATAATGTCACCACTTCCCTTTAAAATGAAGCTTCCTTCTTCACCAATCTTCCATGCGCCAGATGCCAAGGCTGTCGCCATCCCAACTGAGGCTGTTTGAATTGGTGTAAACTTAAACATCATTGATACAGCAACCCCCACAACAACACCCATTAACGTCATAGCAAATGCGTTTGCCGTTAAAATAAACTGACCTTGTGGAAAAATAGGTAATAATGCTTTAAAAATTTCGTTTAATAATGCACCTGGAATTAAGACAACAACTGATCCAATAGCGACTCCGTTAAGAATCTTCATTGTAAAGCCTTTTTCAAAGATTTTGTTCTTCATAAGGTTCCTTTCTAGAGATGAATTGGCAGTCCCATTGCAAGTTCAGCAGTATCCATAATCATTTCAGAAAGACTTGGATGTGTGTGAATGATGAGTGTTAAATCTTCAACGGTTAATTGAGTTTCAATCGCCATTGTTAGTTCTGTTAACAACTCACTTGCTTGTGCACCGACAATTTCAGCACCGACGATGAATTTACTGTCTTCATCGACTGTTATGCGGACAAATCCTAATGTATCGTTCATCGATAATGCACGACCATTGGCTGCATATGGGAATTTATAGGCTTTTGCTTTGATTCCTTCTGCTTTTGCTTCTTTAACATTCATACCTACCACAGCAATTTCTGGGTTGGTATAACTAACGGATGGAATGACTGTATAGTCAAATCCTGCTGCATTCCCAGCAATAACATCCGCAACAACTTTTGCTTCATAACTTGCTTTGTGTGCAAGAGCTGGTCCAGCAATAACATCACCAATCGCAAAGATATTTGATACATTCGTACGGCCTTGATCATCCACAAGGATGAGACCTTTATCATCAACTTTGACACCAGCATATTCTAAGCCAATATCATCTGTATTAGGTCTACGACCAACCGTTACTAACACATAGTCCGATTCGATTGTTTCTGTTTTACCGTCTTTACTGTAATCGACTTTAACATTTTCTTTTGATTGAACTGCTTTTTCAGCTTTTACGTTAGTGTGAATCGTTGCGCCTTGTTCTTTGAATTTATTAACAACAAATGAACTTAAATCTTTATCAAAGATCGGTAAGATATTATCTGCACCTTCTAAGATTGTAATTTCAGTTCCAAGATTAGCAAATACACCTGCTAATTCACAACCAATATATCCACCACCAACAATTGTCATTGTTTTAGGAACTTCGTTCAGTTCTAAGGCTGCGGTTGAATCAAGAACACGTTTACCAAATTTAAATCCTGGGATTTGAATTGGACGACTTCCTGTTGCAACTATCGCATTTTTAAAGTCAAAGGATAAGACGTCGTTTTCACGAACAACACGAACTCTTTCTTCTGACATAAAGTGTGCTTCTCCTTGAACAATTTCAATTTTGTTCTTTTTAAGAAGTGCAGCGATACCGCCTGTTAAGCCTTTAACAACACTATTATCTTTCCATTCAATTGCTTTTTTCATGTCAAATTTAGCTTTGCCATAATCCAATCCGAATGGTGTTTTTTCTTTTGTTTTCGCAAATTCACTTGATGCATGGATCATTGCTTTTGAAGGAATACATCCAACATTCAAGCAAGCTCCACCAATTGAATCTTTCTCAACAATTGTTACTTTTTGTCCTAATTGGGCGGCACGGATGGCAGCAACATAGCCACCCGGTCCACTTCCAATAACGATTAAATCTACTTTTTTTGCAAAATCTCCAACAACCATTTCTATCCCTCCAACACGAGCTTGTTTGGATCGCTCAATACTTTCTTCATGTGGTCTAAGGCTTCCTGAGCTTCGACACCATCAATGATTCTATGGTCAAAGGTAAATGATAATTTCATGAATGGAGCAATTTCAACAGTCATATCTTTGGTTACATAAGTATCCATTTCAATACGAGCTGTTCCTAAAATTCCAACTTCAGGTGCATTGATGATTGGTGTTGAATAAACACCATCAGCGGACATTCCACCCACGTTTGTGATTGTGAATGAACCGTTTCTCATGCTATCCATTGGTAATTTTCCTTCACGAGCAAGACGAGCATTTTCTTCAATTTCTTGTGAAATTTCGAATAAGTTTTTCTTATCTGCATCTTTAATGTTTGGTACATATAAACCTTGTTCTGTGTTTGTTGCGACACCAATGTTAATTTGATCACGATAGACAATTTCGTCTGTAGTTGTATCAACCATTGAGTTAAAGATTGGGTATTTTTTCAACATTGTCACTGCTGCTTTTACAAAGTATGCAGTATATGTTAACTTAACACCTTGTTCTTTTGCATAGAATTTGTACTCATCACGGTGTTCCACAAGTTTTGAAACATTGATTTTTGTGAACACTGTAACACGTGGAATTGTTGATGTTGATTGAACCATTGCATTCATCGTTGCACGACGCATTGGACTCATTTTCTCACGGCGTAATCCTTGAGCATCAATCTTAACGGGTGCTGGCGCTGGTGCAGCTTGTTGAACTGGAGCACTTGCGACAGTTTCTTCAACTTCTTGTGTTGTTCCACCTTGTAAGAATGTGTCGATATCTTCTTTTGTAACAGTATTGTTTTTACCTGTTGGTGTTACTGCACTGATATCAACATTTTTTTCTCGTGCATATTTTCTAACTGAAGGAATTGCACGAGCTTTTCCTTGTTTAACAGGTGCAGTTGTTGGTTTTTCTTCAACTTTTTCTTCAACAACTTCTTTCGCTGTTTCTGTTTCTTCGCCTTCTGGCATATCACCAGCTTCGACTTCAATTTCTAAAAGTGTTTCTCCTACTTTCGCAACAACTCCTGCATCGACTAAGATGCTTTTAATTGTTCCTTTTACAGGGGATGGTACCTCGATTGTTGTTTTATCATTTTGGACTTCGAATAAAGGTTCATCGTTGCTAACTGTGTCACCTTCTTTGACATGCCACATCAAGATTTCACTTTCTGTGATTCCTTCTCCTAAGTCTGGTAAATTAAATTTAAAGTTCATATTTCCTCCTAATAATCTTCAATTAATGTACGTGCTGCATCAGCGATATCTGTTGCATTTGGTAACCATGTACTTTCAAGTTGTGGGAATGGGTACACTGAGTCAGGTGCCGTTACACGACTTACCGGTGCTTCAAGATCTAAGAAAAATCTTTCACTGACTTCTGACATAACATGACTTGCCACTCCAGCTGTTCGTTGTGCTTCTTGAACAACTAAAACACGACCTGTCTTAGAGACTGATTCTCCAATTGTTGGAATATCAAGCGGTGCAATGGTACGTAAGTCTAAGACTTCAACACTATGACCTTCTTTTTCTAAAGCTTCTGCTGCTTTACGTGCTTCTACTACCATTTGTCCGTAACTGATAATGGTAACGTCAGTTCCTTCAACAACAACATTTGCTTTATCTAAAGGAACTTCATAGATACCTTCAGGTACTTCAACACGTTCGCCACGATATAGTTTTAAGTGTTCTAAGAATAACACTGGATCATTACTACGAATTGATGAAATGAGTAATCCTTTGGCATCATAAGGGTTTGATGGAATAACAACACGAATACCTGGGTATTGCGCAATCATTCCCTCATAACTATCTGAGTGAACTTCTGGTGTTTGAACGCCACCACCATAAGGTGCACGAACTACAATTGGTGCTACAATGTTTCCACCTGTACGGAAACGAATACGAGCCATATGGTTAGCCAATGAATCAATTGCTTCAGTAATAAAACCTAAGAATTGAATTTCTGGCATCGGTCTAAAACCTTCCGCTGCAAGACCAATTGACAATCCCAAGATTCCTGATTCTGCTAATGGTGTATCAAAGACACGGTCTTCTCCATGTTTTTGTTGTAAGCCATCAGTTGCACGGAAAACACCACCGTTTTTACCAACGTCTTCTCCGAAAATTAAAACTTTTTCATCGTCTGCTAGCATCACATCTAATGCATCTGTGATCGCTTCTACCATGTTTTTAACAGCCATTATTTATTCTCCTTTTCTAAGTAAATATTGTATTGTTCTTCGATTGCCGGTGGCATTTCTTCAAACAAATCTTTTAAGTAATTTGAAACTTTTTGTGGTGGAAGTGCACGTGATTCTTCTAAAGCAACCTTAACTTCTTCTTGAGCTGCTTCAATGATTGCGTCTTCCTTTTCTTCATCCCATAGACCTTTTTCAGTTAAGAAATTTCTCATTCTGATTAATTGATCTTTTGGTTTCCATTCTTCGACTAATTCATTTTCACGGTAACGACGTGGGTCATCACTCAATGTATGAGGTCCATAACGGAATGTTAAGAATTCTAATAATACAGGACCATTTCCTGCAACTGCATAGTCACGTGCTGCACGCGTTGCTGCATAAACTGCAAATGGATCCATTCCATCAACAAATAAATGAGCAATTCCTACACCCACTCCTTTTTGTGAAAGTGTTGCTGCACGAGTTTGGAAACTACGTGGTACTGAGATACCAAATCCATTATTTTGTGCAATAAAGATAACTGGTGCATCATAGACTCCTGCAAAGTTAATTCCTTCGTAGAAATCCCCTTGTGATGTACCTCCATCACCAATATATGTCATTGCAACATTTTTCTTACCGTTTTTCTTCAAGCCAAGCCCAACACCTGCTGCTTGAATAATTTGTGCCCCAATTAGAACTTGAGGTGGGAAAGCTTTAATTGACTTATCATAACGGAAGCCATCAGTGTGTCCGTTGTACCAACTCATCGCTTGACGTGTATCAATACCATGACGAATCAATGGTGGAACATCACGATATGTTGGTAATAACCAGTCACCATTCTCTAATGCATATTGAGAAATTAACTGAGCTGCTTCTTGTCCTTCGGTTGGAGGCAAGTTACCTACCAATCCTTGACGACTCAAGATACTCACTCGTTCGTTATACTCACGTCCCCATACCATGATCTCCATCATTTCAACCAATTGCTCATCTGTTAATTCAGGCATATAGTCTTTATTAACGATTTTTCCTGTTTCATCCATAATTTGGAATAACTTCGGCTCCTTGTTAGAGTCCTTCAGAATTTTCTTGTAATCTATTACTTTTGCCATTGTTTGTCCTTTCCGTCTTTTTAGACATATCTTTCTTATACAAATTGCATAAACCTTGATAAATCAAAGAATGATAGCGCTATCACTTCTTGACTTCATTATAGAATTGATTAGACTTTTTTCCCAATACAACCTGTTTTTAGATATAAATGTTTTTTATGACGTTCGTTTTAAGGCTTAAACAGTGGTGCAAAAACATCACTTTTTCACAAGTAGTCATAAAAACTATTGATATAAAAAGTTTTTATGGTGATTTTGAATGTAAAAAAACTCAATTTTTATATCTATTGAGTCATTTTTTGTGTTGGCTTTTCATACTATTAAAATAAAAATTCTAAAAATAGAATGTTGATAAGCTTTGCATTTACTGTTTTTTTCATATTATGAGAATATAAAAAGACCATTCAAATAAATGGCCTCTATACATTACATTTATCAAAACCCATAGAAAAACTCTAGGCTTTTGAGACTTCTTTCATGACTTCATAAAGTTTTTTGACATCTTCAATTCGAGTTAATCCTGTTTCTTTATCAATAATTGATGAATAGACATGTGGAATAACTTTTGGAACCTTTGCATCGATTGCGATTTTAATAATTTCTTTGAAGTTGTCTAGTGTGATTCCGCCTGTAGGTTCAATCATAAAGTTTTCTTGTGCACATGCTTCACACACTGCTTTATATTCTTCAATCGTTTCTAATCCGTTCATAGGAAAGAACTTTACTGAACTTGCCCCCATCTCTTTTAACATTGCAATTGCTGTTTCAATAGGAACCTCTGTTGCCACTTTTTCTTGACTCAAGTAACCAGTTGCCATGTTAACATAGCCTGGACGTCCAGTTGGACCAACAAGTGCATTAACAATCGTTTCGTCTTGGCCTAATCTAGCTCTAGTAAATCCTGTTGCTGTGCAGATTTGATTGACATGAGGAGCTTGGAGTTCTCCTGCGAGTTCCGCGACCATTTTCCATTGTTTTGGATCACCTGCACCAAGTCCAATTGATAACGCTCCATTAATATTAACAGATAAATCACTCATAGCTGTAATTGCTTGTTCATTTGTTTCGTAGTTTTTTGATAACATCCCAATGAGAACATGACCTTGGGTGACTTCATATATTTCTTTTGCATTTTCTTTATCATGAGATAAGACATTTAAACAAATCTTATCATTTAAAAACTTTACACTTTTATGCATTCTTGAATCTCCTTATCAATTCGTTTATATATTTCTTTTAACTCATCGTCATTCACATCTCGAATATCGATTTCTATAATTCCTTCATTTTGTCGATAATCACGAGTATAAATTTTATTGTTTCCGGTTTGCATTTGCGTCACGATTGAACGTGCTAATGCGGCTGGAGTAAATGTTAATTCAGATCTAAATATTGGTCGACCAGCACCATCTTGGACAATTTTACACGCTACATACTCACTGCCTTCAAAATATTGATTGAATGTTTGGAGTCTGTTTTTTTGACTTTCGATACTTTCTGGTTCTTTGTCTAAGTATTCATCAATCGCATTCGTCAGTGAAAACAGTGCTTCTTTACCTACCTTCATGACACGCCCAATTCCTAATCCTTGAAGTCGGATGAATTCTATAAAATCTTTTTTTCCAACAATTAAACCACTAGTTGGTCCTTCAATTGCTTTGGTTCCACTATAAATAACTGCATCAGCGCCCTTGTGAGCATACATCTTTAAGTTACCTTCTGCTGCGGCATCAATGATAATGGGAATTTGATGATGATGAGCTAGTTCAATGACATCATTGACACTTGCCATTGATTTTTGAACAGCATGATGAGAAACAACATAAAGGATTGCAGCTGTATTTTTGTTAATCATTTGGGCATAATCATCAATTGAACATTCATTTGCATACCCTGCTTCCACAATTTTCCCACCACCCATACGAATGGGAACCTCGATGCTTGTTCCATAATTTACAATATGACCTTTGGCGATAACAATCTCATTTTTTATAATCTTATCACTATAAACATTCATAATAAATTGACGATTATCTTGGGCAATAGCTGCACCAACACTTTGAGCAATTCCAGAAGAAGCACTTGAAACGATGTGGGCTGCTTCAACACCAATTCTCTTAGCAAGGAACTGACTTGATTCCTTTAGCAATTCCTCCATTAAATAAAACGTTTGACTTCCTTCTTTAAGAGCTTGAGCCGCCCTTTCTGATAAAACAGATCCGCCAAGAACCGTCATCTTTCCTGACGCATTAATAATTCGACTTAAATTATTTTTGAGTTCCATAGTACTCTCCTTTCACAATACAGCCAAGTGTCTCAAATCCTTGACATTGCTTTCGTTCATTACCATTAGAGTCAAACAACGATTGGTTAATTTCATGATATTTAAAGATCGTAAAGTCTGGATAATTACCAACTTCAAGGTCACCTTGATGCTTTAGATTCAATACTTGCGCAGGCTTGGTGGTTACCATTGCAAGCACTCTTTCTTTTTCATATCCTAGGAATAGCATTTTATTCATGGTTGTCGCTAAATCATAAACCGGACCTTTCTCCATGTTACGTGAATAAATATCAGTCGAGATTGTATCCAGTGTGAATGATTGAGCGATTGCTTGTTCACCAACTTCAAAATTAAAGCTATCTGTGCCATGCCCTAAATCAAGAATAATACCGTCATTTTTTGCTTTCCACATGAAATCAAGAACCTTATTATCGTTATCTAGTATTCCATTCGCTTTACCATTATAAACATGAGTTATAATGTCATCTTTTTCTAGTAAAGTCACGATATCCTTGAGCTTGGGAGGGTTTGATCCAATATGGACCATCACAGGTTTGTTGAGACTGCGACCAGCTTTTTTCGCAATTTTAAGTGGTTCCACATCATTTTCACCAACAACACTTTGACTCATACGCGCTTTAATTCCCACAATAAATTCTGGATATTGATTGATTTTTTTAATCACCGATTCTTTGTTAACAAAATTCATATCGCTTAACTCATTTTGTCTTTCAATACCTAATTCAGAAATATTTATAAAGGCATATACACGCGTTTTACTTGTTAGTGTATCGTTGTAGAATTGATCTATATGATTAAACCCTGTTGTTCCCGCATCCACAATTGTTGTAACACCTGTTCGAATACCAATTGTATCAGCATTTGCTTCATAAAGATCAAAGCCTTCAAAACAATGAGTATGCATATCAATCCAACCCGCTGAGAGATAGCTATTTGGGGGTAAAATTACTTCTTCACAGGATTGGCACTCTAAGTTATTTCCAAGTTTAATAATTTGCTCATCATTATAAATAATATCAATTCTTTTATTATTGAGGAGTCTTGCATTTCGTATTATTTTATTCATTGATACTTCACATCCATTCTAGCCATTTAACGAATAATTTTCGAACCGTTCGATGATAAACCTTGTTCAATCATCTTTTCTGTCACAAGACACTTATCACCTTGTATAGAGTGACTCAAAACACCACTCATACTTGCTCTATCCACAATCCTTTGTAGGCTTTCTTCCCTCAAGATTCCCGCAATCGCGCGAGCAGCATAGGCATCACCTGTTCCAACAGGATCCAAAACATCTTGTATATCATAAATCGAACTTAAGACATACTCATCTTGACTCATGATAAATCCTTGATAATCATGATTGTTTTTATGAGTCCCCAAAAATAATTCGATCTCATATTTTTCAATAAATGCTTTGAGCAATTTTTCATCATCACAATCTAATTCTAAAAAGTTTTTTGCATCATATCTTGAGCCAAAAACGATGTCAGCATAATTCAGTACCTGTTCATAATTGTTCTTAATTTCTTGTTTTTTAACAAGTGAGGGACGAACATTACAATCAAATATGATGGTGATATCTTGTTTATCCGCAACTTCAATCATCCTTAAACAATTTTCACGGCTCGTATTTGATGTCGTTAATGCAATGCCACAAAGATGAACCGCACAAACTCCTTGTAATGCTTCTTCAATTTCTAAAACAGTTAATTTCCTCGTATTAAAACTACTTAAACTTCGATCTAAATACGTAACTTCACTTGGACGAAAGCCATGGCCCTTTTCCAAAATATAAGATCCCATATGCTCGCCATAAGTCTTAATTAGACGACTATCAATTCCCACTTTTTGTATTGTTTCCAGTGCAGCTTTTCCTAAATTATTGTCAGGTAATGCTGTTAGGAGTGTTGTCTCAATGCCAAAAGAGGATAAACCACTTAAAACATTTAAACCTGTCCCAACAAATGAATATTTAAATTGATTGGACTGTTGGAGTAAATCATGATCCAGCACTTCCAACCGGAGCATAACTTCACCAAAAGCTAATACTTTCATACATTGACCTCCTCATGTCTAAAAAGGGGCGTTATGCCCCTTGAATTTCTTTTTCCTTTTCTAACTGTTGTCTTTCAAACACTTTAAAGAATGGATAATAAATCAAGAACGATACAACAAAGTTAACCAATACAATTACACCTGCCATAACTGTCCAATCTGTACTCATCCAAGCGGCGATTGGTGCGAGTACTGTAAATGGTAATCGAGCAACCATCATAGGAATGATTCCTAACTTCAATGCTATATAGGCAATGGTTGTCATCACCATTGGTGCAATGATGAAAGGAATTGCTAGGATAGGATTCATTACAATTGGAGCACCAAATATAATCGGTTCATTGATATTAAATAAACCAGGAACAAACGATAATCGACCAAGTTTCTTTAAAAACTTAGATTTTGAGAACATAAACATCACAACAAGTGCAAGCGTTCCTCCTGAACCACCAATCCAAGCAAACCATTGAATAAATTGTTCAGTAAAGATATTAGGCATTTGATCGGCTGGAACACCTGCTGCAAATGCTTCCATATTTTCAGCAATTGACATATCCCAAAATGGACGAATAATGGGTCCTAAAATCGCAGGTCCATGAATCCCCATTACCCAGAACATAACAATTAAGAAAACCGTCAATAATCCACCAAGTAAACTATTTCCAGTGAGTAATCCTTTGAGTGGCATGAGTAACATTGATAAGAATCCATTGATATCAAAATTTAAACCATAGCGTAAACCAACAAAAATAAAGATCACGACTGCAGTTGGTAACAATGCTGCAAAAGAGTTCGCAACTTCTGGTGGAACACCTTCAGGCATTTTAATGGTCCAATTCTTTTCTTTCATAAATTTCAAAATCTCAACAGCAGCAATCGAGGTAACAATCGCTGCAAAAAGAGACGATGAACCAAGTGCACCTAGATTAATGAATCGACCTGCACCAATAACACCTTCCACAGGATCGATAACGCGTGTTGGAACAACTGTACTAATTAAAAAAGCAAGAACAGCTAATAATCCAGCTGACGTTGAATCAATTTTATAAGTATTCGCAAGATGTTGCGCAATGGTAAATGTACAATACAAACTCATTAATCCAACCGTATACCTAAACGGAATATCTAAAACCGCACGATAAGGTTCAATCATCGCCGCCAAACTATCAACAGGTAGATTTAAAAGAACTGTAAAAAACGATCCCACAATCGTTAAAGGCAAGGTTGCAATAATCCCCGATCTTATTGCTTGCATGTGCCTTTGACTACTAATTTTCATCGCTGCAGGCATTAACTTCATTTCTAAGTAAGACATAAAAGCTTCCATATCTTCTCCTCCTTACCTAAAAGATAACATTATAATGTTATAATGTAAAGGGTTTCTTTTGTGAAAGTTGTTATGTCATGCATTTTTTTTACAATATCAATTTTGAAAGTTTAGTTTCTCCAAAAGCCAGTCGAAATAACTTTCTTTTTCGTAAATAATTCTTGCTTCAATCGGCATCGAGGGAATGGCTTTTATCACCTCATCTTTGTTTTTTAATTCTGTTTCATTGAGTGCTACTTTGGCTTTATACAATAGTAAGTTGCCTTCTGGTGTTTCTTGAGTAATTGTTCCTGAATCAATTTCAACCAATGTTCCTTGTAGAGTCCCGTATTTTGTTGAATTAACACCGTTCATTGCAACCTTAACATCTTGCATTATGTCAACTCTTGAAATGTCGTGTGCATTTATATAGGCTTCTGCTATTAGCAAGTCTGGATTTGATGTCGAAACCTCAGCAACAACTTGGTTTTGTTGAAGTGAGAGCCCAACATGCATTGGCCTAAGATAATGAAGTTTTCCACTTTGATTTGTCTTAATTTTATACGATTCTGTCTGATCAGTCACTAACTTGATACTTGACTCAAGCTCATTGATCCGTGTTTCGACTTGCGTGCGATTTTTTCCAAGTTCCATTAACATCTGAGCATGCATTGAATTGTTTTTATTAACAGGGGATGTGACTTGTTCTTCCAACCGAGCTACTTCATCTTGCTTAGTCTCAACTTCACTTTTTAGCTTTTCCAATTCATCGCGATCATTTTCCTCTAAATTCATTCTTTTTTGAATTTCATCGTATTTAAAGCTTAGACTTTTTTGCTGCTTAGTTAGTTTACTTATACGCTCCCTAAAACTTGCTTGGGGGTTTTCCTTTTGTTTAAGTTCATTCAATGTTTCTTGATTCTCTGTAATTTGACGCTGAAGTCTATCTAATTTTTCGTGATGATCAGTGATGGTTATCTTACTCACCTTTTCTTTTAACGTTTCATATTTTTCTTTTTCTTTTTTCAAGGCAGTTTCTTTTTTCTTTAACTCTTCTTTCACATCTTGGTTCGAAACATTACTTATTTTTTTCTCCCCTAAGTAGTACTCCAGGTATGCATAATATTCTTGTTCTAGCCCCTTATTTTTCATTAAGTTCTTCTCTTGTTCCAACGAACTTTGATATTTATCCATGATTTTTATTTTTTCTTTTAGATGCTTGACTTGTGTTAAGTACGCTTCAATTTCTAATGTTTCTTTTCCATCACTCACAAGCATAATAACATCGCCCTTTTTAACATCTTCCCCTTCTTTTTTTAATACTTCAATAACACCACCATTTACATTGGAAGAAACATATTCTAAATCACTACTTTTAAGACAGCCTTGTGCCTTGACGATGTATGTTTTTTGAATCATTGTTGATGTAAAAAGAGCAGTTATCATTAGCAATGTTATAAAAATTGTGAAAGCCAAACCAAACTTCGGTGGTCTTTTATCAAAAAAAATACGACTTGAGTGAAGATGTTCTTTTGAATATAATTTCATAATTTTCTTTCTGGTCTAAATAAATCCATGACCAAATGATCTTGACCATCCTCAACAATAATCGTATATGTTATATCTTTAGCCATTAGATCGTGTTCATAAAAGTATAAATCTAACTTATTATGAGCAAAATTAATATACTGAGGATGATCTTCGAATCGAAGATAAACACAATGTTCTTCTGTTAATCGTTCATATGTCTTGTACATGTCTTTATAGTTTTTATAGTTATGGGCTTGAACCATCACATCATAGTTCACTGTTATATTTCCTTTATCATCCATTGAACTGCCAAATGCTTTGGTAATTAATGGGCCAAAACTTTGCACATTTAAAACTTGTAATTGTGCGACAAACTGATTAATTTTGTCATCAAGCACATCCAATGATATATTTCTCAACTCGTGGCAAACAACATGTTTAAGCACAAGTTTCTTGTTTTCAACAACTGTTAGTTTAGACATATGATACCTCATCTCCTTCTTTAGAATTTCTCTCAAAACTATTTGTCTTTGTTAAACCTCTTTGAATTCGAATCATAGATGCGTATTGACCATCTTGTTTCATCAACTCATCATGACTTCCTTGTTCGATGATCTGTCCTTTATCTAGAAAGAAGATCTTGTCACATTGAACAATCGTTGATAAACGATGTGCAATGACAATGGTTGTTTTGGTTTGAATTGTTTCAAAGATTAAACGGTGAATTTTTTGTTCACTAAATGAATCAAGATTTGAAGTTGCTTCATCAAAAAGAAAAATATCAGGATTTTTTAATAAAGCGCGTGCGATTGCAAGTCGTTGCTTTTCACCACCTGAAAGATTACTGCCGCCTTCTTCAATAAACGAGCCATATCGATTCGGCATTTTTTCGATAAAATTCGATGCCCCCGACATTTGACAAGCGATCACAATTTCTTCATAACTTACTGAAGCATTACCTACTTTTAAATTATCAAGGACTGTCCCTGTAAACAATTCTATATTTTGAGGAATATAAGCGATTTTTTCTCGTAAATAGGTATGGTCAATATCTCGTAAATCACAATTTGAGATGGTTATCAATCCATCATTACACTCAATAAATTTCATGAGTAAACGAGCAATCGTACTTTTACCTGCACCACTCTCGCCAACAAACGCTATTTTATTTCCATGTTGAATTTTTAAATTCATGTTATTCAAAACAGGCGCTCGTGATCCATAAGCAAAGCGAACATCTTTGAACTCTATATCACCGGTAAGATCAATGTTTGTCCGAGACTCTTTTTTATGGTTTTCTGTCTTCAAACTCATGAGTTCACTTAAACGCGTCATGGAAATCTGTGCTTCTTG
This sequence comes from Erysipelothrix urinaevulpis, assembly GCF_009828835.1. Taxonomy (GTDB): domain Bacteria; phylum Bacillota_I; class Bacilli_A; order Erysipelotrichales; family Erysipelotrichaceae; genus Erysipelothrix; species Erysipelothrix urinaevulpis. The sequence goes on along the minus strand of NZ_WTTB01000001.1, from coordinate 307,625 downwards.
AAATGTAATTTGTAATAATACTAAGTTTTGTACCGGTTCTGTAAAATATTGACTCAGTGTCTGAAAAACGAGCAAATCACCAACACTCATCTTGTTGTCAATGATATAGAGTGCACCAACACCCATAAAAACGACCTGCCCTAAGGCTGCGACAAAATTAACTATGAACCCTTGAACATTCTTTAAGACCCCGACTTTGTAATCCAGTTTTAAGGAAGTGACATACCGTTGCTCTAATTTATTCATTTGTTCTTTTTCATCACCCATTGATTTTACTGTTTCTATATTTTCAATCGACTCAATAAGTTGAGAATTTAACATCGAACTAGATTCCATTTGCTCATAGTTATATTTTTTATAAGGTCTTTTAAAAAGATAAATTAAAACAACATTTATGCAAACCATGAGGATTAAAATTAAGAAAAGTTTTGAATTTAAATGCCACAAAGCAACACCCGAGATCAAGGATAGTAAAACATCCATCACTAACGATATCGATAAAGATGTAAATATTTCCTTAATGGTCATTGCATCTTGAAATCGTGTTAATACATCCCCAACTCTTCGTGTAATAAAAAAGAAATATGGAAGATGAATCACATGGTTGTAATAACCTAAAAGAAGCGGTATATCAATTTTCCTTGATAAGAATAAAAGGACATGTTGTCGGAATGCAGAGAGTAAATTTTGAATGAGGGATACTAAAATAAAGAACACCAAAAAGAGTAAAAGACTTTTCTTGAGTTGAAATGGAATAATTTCATCCATGAGTATCTTTGAAAATAAACTTGATAATATCCCTAGTAAACTAAGAATTAACGACATGATGATTGTGGTTATAAGCAGTTTCTTTTGTGGAAGAATCAATAGTTTAAATACTTCAAACATCGACTTATCTTTGAGAGTAGCTTTTTCAAATTCACTGGTTGGCGTCAACACAATAAGTACGCCTGAAAACCACGCATTAAATTCTTCTTTACTTTGCTTACTCACATCTTTCGCCGGGTCAGCAATAATAAAATCCTGATTCTTAGTAATTCGATGTATAACAACAAAATGATTAAGTCCTTCTTTAGTTTTAACATGAGCAATAGCTGGCAGTGTAAGATCAGATGTTAGATCATCCGTCGTCGTTTTAATCGCTTTAACATTAAAGTGTAGTTTTTCTAACCCTTCAACAATTCCTTTCACACTGGTACCATAGGCATCAGTTCCGATAATTTCTCTAATTTTCATCAGAGACCTCTCTTGCTTATAGCTCAAAAGTACAGTCGCAATCGTAGCTGCGGCACAATCTGATGCATCGTGTTGATGAATATTATGATATTTTCTTAAAAAAACAGTCTTAAATCTTTTTAGCATCCTGACATCTCCCCTAAAAGACACTCATTTAAAGTAATGGATTTGATAGAGAATTGTTCTCAATCATTGATCTGCCCACTCTTCATACACTCTTTAATTAAATGTTTAGACTCAAAAACCCTAGAAGATTTTTTTGATATAAACCTGAAATTTCAGACAATAATAAAGGGGTTCATTTTTTTATGAAATGAGCTCAAGAAGCATTGTTGTTATATATGTCTTATTGAAAATCTCTTCAGCATTAAATGATTGTCCAAATTAATCAGTGAAATTAATTGTATGTTCTTTCTTTTCATTGACTGATTAGTCTCGACAAAATATGTTTCAACATGAATCTATGCTTTTCAAATTTATTTTGGAAATAAAAAAACTATACATATATTAAGAAGTTAAAATACAAGTATTTCCTCTTAATTATACGTATAGTTTTGTATTGAAAAACATGACAATCTTGGAATTGTGAATTGAAAGTCTTACTTAAAGATTATGGATAAGTATATGATCCTGAACCATTGATGTATACGCCTGCAACAGTCCCAGACTCATTTCTAGTTATGAAGTAATATTTATCATTTTTGAAAACCCCAGTCCATGATACTCTGCCACTTTTTGATGCCCCTGATTTAGAGTAAGCAGGTAGGCTAATATTCGAAACTATTGTTTTAGTAGTCCCTACTTTGCACTAACTTAAAGCAAAAATACCGATTATAATGCTATAAATTTTGTTTTTCATACATTGTCTCTTTTTTCAATAATTTATAAACACTCCTAATTAAAGTATACCCCAACACAAATCCAATTGAATTAGCAATTAAGTCATTTATATCAAAATATCTATCAAGATTGATTGAGTAAGCTAGAATCAGCTGAATAAATTCTATAGATAGAATAAAGAGAAAAGAAAAAAGCATTGATTTCTTAAAATTATATCCATGATAATACCATAGAATCCCCAGTGGAATAGTCATCATAATATTTAAAAGAAACTGTTTTGAGAAAACGTTTTGGAAAGGTTTTAGCAATATAATATCTGAAAGCTGACGTATTCCTGCAATTTCTTCATAAAATAGCAAACCAGCTTTACTTATTGGAATCGGAAAAATTGTGACATCAATAACAGCACAAAAATAACCCAAAGTACAAGTGTTCAGTATAATTCTTTTTTTATCGTATTTTTTATATATCATGTAAGTTAAATATAATATAAAAAAAATAAAATAATAAATAATTCCAGTCATAAGTCTTGATTCCATATATATCCCCCGTCTAATTATTAATATCTTATTAAAAACATTAAAAATAGCACTTTTATAAAATCTTCTAATTTCCTAGATTTACATGAGCAATTATAATTATTTATTGCGCAGCATCTCTGAATCCTAATCCAACTATAGCAAGCACTTTAGCCAAAGTCAATTTTTCATACAAATCATTAAATACAACCATTATATACATATTATCTTTCAATTTACACTAAATACAGGAGTTTAATAATTAGTTAAAATATTTTTGGTGCGTACCTTGATGATCTCGATTGTATATCCGCTGAAATGGAAGGAGAGGTCTGAAGTATTATTTAATAGATATGAAGAGATCACAATCAAGTCATTTTTTTAGATGACAATTAAAAGCAGAACAAAAAATATCGTATTATAATTTAACTAAATCAAGATTAAAAAGACTTAGTCCTGTGGAATACAGAAACTAAGTACTTCAATTAAATCATTCAATGCTTTTTATTAAAATTATTGAGGTCACTTTATCTAGGCTTTAAATCTCATATTCAATCATATAAGGCATAATATCACTGTTGTAATAACCATGTGACACTTCAATAACTTCATTATCTAAACTATAAGATAAGCGTTTCCTTAGAAGAAGATGTTCATCCTCTAACTCCAGCACTTCCATCATCACTGCATCAGCAATTCCGACAGAAAATTGATCTTGGAAATGCGAGACATCATGACCATGATTCGATAACCAATGGTAAATTGAATATTCTTTTATTTCCTCTAAAGCCTCTTCGTTACTTTGATCAACTACAGGAAAAAAATGATTAAAATATATAAAAGCTTGACCATCTAGTTTATAAATTCTACTTAATTTCAGACAATCTTTTTTGAAGTATTGATGCATTTCATCTTCCTTATCAAACCGAATGATTTCAAGATTTAATAACTCCTTTTCTAAGTCATGATTTTTTTCTAATAATGTAGAATAAGAAACTGCTTTCGATAATTTATTAAACAAACGATTACTAATGACACGCGTTCCTTTGCCACTTCGTTTTACTACATATCCCTCATCAGCAAGTATTTGTACTGCTTGACGAACCGTAATTTTACTCACACCAAAAATTTCTTCTAATTCCGTTTCTGTTGGAAGGTAAGAATTCACTGGATAATTCCCACTTAGAATATCAGCTTTAATCTGATTCGCAACATTTTGATATAATAATCCCTTCAAATAAATCCACTCCTTTTATAATATATTCCATAGTTATTTTAAAAAATAATCATTCCTTACGACTTTGACGATTCACATGATTAATGCCCCAATCATGTAGACTTGATAAAATAGGTTTAATCGTCATACCATACTCCGTCATTGAATAGACAACTTTTGGAGGTATCTCTGGATACTCTTCTCTAAGAATTAATCCTTCTTCTTCTAACTCTTTAAGTTGACTCGATAGCATTTTAGGGGTGATTCCGACTATTTTCCGTTTGAGTTGCCCATACCTAAGCGGACCTTCGTAGATAAGTGTTAATAAGATTGTAGGTTTCCATTTTCCTGTTATAATCGCTAAAGCATCATCAACTCTACAAAAAACAACATGTTCAAACTCTGTCATTATAGCCTCTTTCTATCTAATAGTAACCTCTAAGATACTAACTAACATTAAAGTACGTACTTCCATTCTCCTAATAATTATACCATAATTGTAATATAGGAAAGGCGGATTAATGAATGAAAAAATTTGAAATTGGAATTTACTCGTTGGGTGATTACCTTCATGACCCAGCAACAGGAAAAAGAATTAGTGAACAAGAACGAATTGAACAAATAATAAACGCTGCGAAACTAGCCGATGAACTTGGACTCGATATTTTTGCACTCGGAGAATCTCATCAAGAACATTTTATTTCTCAAGCTCATGCCGTTATTCTTGGAGCAATCGCAAGAGAAACAAACAATATCACGCTTTCCAGTTCAGCAACGATTGTCTCAACATCAGACCCTGTTCGTATTTATGAAAACTTTACAACCATTGATTTAATGTCTAATGGACGAGCAGAAATCGTTGGTGGACGTGCTTCTCGACTTGGTCTCTTTGAATTACTTGGGTACAATGTCCGTGATTACGAAACTTTATTTGAAGAAAAATTTGAACTTTTACTGAAATTAAATAAAGAAGATAAAATTACTTGGCGTGGTCGTTTTCGAGCACCTTTAGAAGATGCCGTTTTATATCCAAAACCATTGCGGGGGTCTCTACCGATTTGGCGTGCTGTTGGCGGTCCACCACAAAGTGCAGTTTTGGCTGGACAACAAGGTGTACCAATGATGCTTGCTACACTGGCAGGGCCTGCAAGTTTGTTCAATCATTCAGTAGAGGCATATCGAAAAAACTATCAGGCGTTTGGACATAATTTAGATGAAATGCGGGTTGGAGTTACTAATCTTTTCCATACAGCAGAAACAGATGAAAAAGCATTCAAAAACTTCTACCAATATGTCAACAATACCTTTATTAATTCAAATGGACACCCTTTTAATCGAGAAGCATATGTTGATGCTCTTGATATTAGAAATGTTATACTTGTTGGGAGTCCACAGACGATCATTGATAAGATTTTATATCAATATGAAATTTATAACAATGATCGCGTTATGCTTCAACTCGATCTTGGTGGTATGCCTTGGGATCAAGTTGACTATAATATCAGAATGATTGCGGAAGTCATTGCTCCTGCCGTTCGTCAAGGGATCGCGCAAATTGATGAAAGAAAAGAGGAAGAGTAACATGAAAATTTTAGGAATCGTTGGTTCAGTATTTGGATCAAAAACACGGATTGCTTTAGAAAACATTACGTTTAGTCAAGATGTTGACTATGAAATTATTGATCTGGCAACTTTGGATATTATGTTTGCTGATGGTCGAGATTATCGTGATTATGAAGGGGATACAAAAACCTTAGTTGAAAAGATATTGGATGCTGATGCGCTCATTATTGGTACCCCCGTGTTCCAAGCATCAATTCCTGGCGCTTTAAAAAATGTTTTTGATTTATTACCGATTGATTCAATTAAAGATAAGGTTGTTGGTATTGTTGCTACAGCGGGATCAGCAAGACATTATCTTGTACCAGAATATCATCTAAAGCCTATTCTTGCATATATGAAAGTTGCTTTGTTAGATAAATATGTATTTATTGATTCACGAGATTTCTTAAAAGAAGCAATTATTGAAGACGACGTTCATTTTAGATTACGAAATCTAGCAAGACAGGTCGAGAATAGAGTGACTCAAATTAAAAAAGAATACGAAGAACGTTATGATTTTTAGCGTTAAAAAGACACGAACCTTATTGATAAGTTCGTGTCTTTCTTATTTGCTCATTATTTTTTTAGCATCTTCTAACTCACTATTTTTTTATGATTTCAAATTGAGCAAACAAGTGTTTCTTCCTGCATATACAAATCTTCTTTTTTCACCATATATACAAGTATATTTTACGCTTACTTTACGTTTAGGTATAGCCTTTTGCTCAATTTAAGACGTTTTTTCTTGATTATCTTTTAACAAGTCGAACCATATGTTTCAACAACTCTTGATTATCATTAAGCAAAGCTCCAAGATGAATACTTGACCCTAAAAATGCAAGACTTGAGAAAATAGTTAAGACTAAACCAAGCGGTTGTGCAACTTTGAAAATAAAAACTAACAACAACAGCCATTCAATCAAATGCACAACAATTATAGAGTGGGTTTGTTTTTCAACATACTTCATCCCATATAACACAAGAACGATTAAAATCCCCAATAATGTCTGAGAAAATCTGCGTTCAATAATATCATAGGACAAGCTATCGATACTTTGATCAATCGTTGAATTAACCATTTGTCCCACATCTAATTCTTTCATGCCTAATTGCGATATTATCGTATTTTCATCAATCGCTTCTGGAACACTTACACCTAGATAGGATAGTGGTTTAGAAATTTTTTCAGGCACTTTTAACACAATATAGCCGTCTTGGTTGGGTGTGAAATCAATCGTATATGAAATATGAAGGTCTTCCTTTAGACTGTCAATAATTTTTTGGCCAGTAAAGAAAAAGAGACTTAATACAATAACAAGCACTGCACTGACTTTCACACCTGTTTTGATGAAATTATCGGCCTGATCTTTCAATGTTTCTTTTGTAATGACAAATTTTCCGTCACGATATAAACTATAAATAATGAGTGAAAACAATACTAATTCAATCAATAAGTACCATCGCAATCCGTTTGAAAAACTGTTTGGAATACTCGCTGATACATTTTGCGTTATATACAGAAAATTATGGGCTCTTAACCACAACGAAATAATAATTATCATTGTAATAAATACCGTTAGTAGTGATGTATCATGCTTAATCGTGTATCTTTTCAAGAAAAATATCGCAGTTTGGAAAACAATGAAAACCAAAGCAAAATAGGCTGCATCAAAGGTGATGACTGGCTTAAATACATTGTGGATAAAAACAGAAATATTTAAAATATTCAAGCTTTTCAAATAGGCCAAGAGTATGTTTCCAATATAGGGAATTGTACTAAACATTGTGCTAATATAACGATTAAATATCTTAGGGCTAATGTTTGAAATATAAACAACAAAAATGACAGAACTGACCAAACCCAGTAACCAAAATAAATTAAACAAATTATTCACTAGCTTAAATTTGCTTCCTTTTCCATTTGTCATGCTAAATCCTCCTCTTGTGAACTTCGTATATTTATATTATACATTTATTCACGTTGAGTCGGTACAAAAAAGATATAAGTTTAATTTAACTTATATCTCTTTCTTTTGCTAAAGTTTTAGAAACATTGCGTTAATGGCAACAATAACTGTACTAAGTGACATGAGGATTGCACCGATGGCTGGACTTAAAATAAATCCTACACCAGCCAATATTCCGGCTGCTAATGGAATTGCTAAGAAATTATATCCTGCTCCCCAAATTAAATTTTCTTTCATTTTTCGATTTGTGTTTTTTGACAACTTTAAGAAATTTAAAATATCATTCGGATCACTTTTAACTAAAATTACATCAGCAGCATCAATGGCTACATCTGTTCCTGCTCCAATAGCAATCCCAATGTCTGCTCTTACTAGACTTGGTGCATCATTCACACCATCACCTACCATCATGACCGTATTCCCTTTATTTTGATAATCAAGAACAATTCTCTCTTTGTCTTCTGGTAATAGTTGGGCATGAACATGGTCAATCTTTAATTGTCGGGCGACTGCTTTTGCGGCATTTTCATTATCCCCCGTCAACATCACCGGTGTAATTCCTAGACTTTGAAGTGTTTGGACCATTGCTTGGGATGTTTTTTTAATTTCATCACCTTGAGCAATAACTCCTATATCCATTTCATCATATAATAGATAGCTAACCGAATAACCTTTTGATGTTAACTCATTAAATAACGATTGATCATACGATATATTATTTTTATCAAGATAAGCAGCACTGGTTATTTTAACTTGTTTGTCATTGTAGAGTCCTTGTAATCCAACACCAGCAATGGTTTGAACATCACTAACTACTTTTAAGTCTACAGACTCTTGTTCCGCTTTTTCCATGATGCCTTTTGCTAAGGGATGCGATGAATGTTGTTCCAAGGAAGCAAAGAGTTCTAACATCTCATGATCTGAGACTTCTTCATGATTTGATTGATAATGCATGACTTTAAAATTTCCTTCAGTTAAGGTTCCTGTTTTATCCATCATGACCATATCTACATGATCCGCAAGTTCAATGGCTTCTCTTTTCTTAATTAAGAGTCCGTTTTGTGCAGCAAGCGATGTAGAGCGAGCCGTAACAAGTGGAATTGCCAAACCTAAGGCATGAGGACACGCAATAACCAATACGGTCACCATTCGTTCAATACCAACATTAATATTTTGAGTGATTCCCCAAATTAATAGGGCGATAAGGCTCACAACAACTGCAACATAAAATAACCATTTCGCTACACGATCTGCCATTGATTCTGCCTTTGATTTGTCATTTGAAGCTGTTTCAACAAGATGCATAACTTGTGCTAAATAACCTGAAGACCCAGATCCTGTAACCTTCACTTGGATGGTTCCAAATCCATTAACCGAACCACCAATGACTGAATCATTAACTTTTTTCTTGACTGCTAAAGATTCTCCAGTAATCATGGCTTCATTAACATTTGTTTCTCCATGGATAATCAAACCATCCACTGGCATATTCTCCCCAGCTTTCACTAAAACAATATCGTCTTTTTTAATTTTAGATAAGGGTATAACTTGAGTGCTTCCATCTTCTTTGATGAGTGTTGCATCACTTGGTAAAAGAGCGGCCATTTTTTCTAATGCATTCCCCGCACTTGAAACAGCATCCATTTCAATCCAGTGACCCAATAACATAATTAAGATTAAGCTCGCAAGTTCCCAAAAGAAATCCATAACCTGATGATTTTTGTAAATAAATGTATTCATGCCAAAGGCATACATACTATAGATATAAGATACAGAAATTCCTAACGAAATTAATGTCATCATCGCTGGACTTCGATCGCTCAATTCATCTTTTGCACCGTTTAAAAAAGGTGCACCACCGTAGAAAAAAAGAATTGTTGATAAGATCATCACAACCCAGGTACTCCCATTAAATTCAAACTGGAAGGGTAGTTTTATCCCCATCATTGGTGCTAGAAAGAGTATCGGAATTCCTAAAACAAGTGATCTAAAAAATATCGTTTTAAAGTCACCGTGATGACTGTGATCATGACCTCCATGTGTTTCATGTCCTTCATGATTGTTGTGTTCGTGGTGTTCGTGGTGTTCGTGGTGTTCGTGGTGTTCGTGGTGTTTGTTTTCCATTCGTATCACTCCTTTATTTATAGTTTACACTTGTAAACGACCTATGTCAAGTTTATGCCTTGACACAAGCTGTTTACGGACGTAAACTATAGATAAGAGGTGGTTAGAAATGGATGAGATAATTCAAGCGTCTCCTGCAGAATGGGAAGCTTTAAGAGTTGTTTGGAGCCTTAAACAAGCCAGCAGTAAAGAAATTTCTGATATATTACTTGAGTCTCAAGGCTGGAAAAATGCGACAACAAAGACACTGTTAGGACGACTTGTAAAAAAAGGATACTTACAAACAGAGAAAGATGGCAATCGTTTCATTTATTCAGCAACTGTTTCAGAGCAAGCTGGAGCAAATAAACGAGCCGATGATCTATTTTCATCGATTTGTAGTAAAGCGGTCGGAACGACATTAGTTGAAATCATCAAATCTAAGGATTTATCGTTTGCTGATCGTGATTTGATTTTACAAGCTCTTGAAGTAAAAGACTTTGTTGAAACAGTATCATGTGATTGTGTTGCTCATGATTGTGAAACATGTTCTCACAATTGAAATAAGACTTTAAGGTGTTGATGAAAAATATTCATCAACACCTTTTATTTTTGAGTATAAAAACCCTCTTGATTGTATATAATTCTATAATTTAAAGCTGCTTAAATATATTCTTTGCCGTTATGGCTTACTTTTTAGATACTTTTCCCTGACAAGTAATCTACAATGTTTCTATTTCTATCACTCGATGAACCTTTTGCATAACATAGTCATCGTGCGATACAATCACAACTGTTTTACCTTCTTTATTAAGTTCAATTAATAGATTCATAACATTCTCTTTGTTTATGTCATCAAGGCTTCCTGTTGGCTCATCGCATAAAATTATATTAGAATTTTTAACCAATAAACGAGCGATTGCAATCCGTTGTTGTTCTCCCCCTGAACAGTGGTATATTTTCTTTTTTTCAAAACCACTCAATCCCACTCTAGCAAGGGCGGATTCAATTGTATAGTGACTTTCTTTTGTCCTAGCCAACTTCAAATTATATTCAACACTTTTATGATCAATAAGCGCAAAGTTTTGGAATAAGTAACCAACATCATTCTTTAATACTTTAGTCGCGTTTCGACTGTATGGCTTCGGACTTTCAATTCCATTCAAGTAATAAGCACCCGTATCGTAGCTATCTAACAAACCTAAAATATTTAATAAAGTACTTTTCCCTGATCCTGAAGCACCACTAATGCAAATTAATTCTCCTTCATCAATTACTAAATTAATATCTTCTAAAACTTTTTTAACACCAAAACTCTTTGAAAGATTTTCTAAATAAATCAGACTCATTGGTAATCTCCTCCTTTTATTATTTCCGATACTGATTTTTTTTCAAATTTCTTCATATCATAAATTATCAAAAACAAATCTAAGGACACCAGTGCTATTAGTAACCAATAAAGTTGAGTAAAGTCCATCTCGATATTATAGTCTACACGGTAACGATTATATAATTGCGAAACACCAATGCCAACTGAAACTAAACTTGGGACAAGGATTGAAAATATCAAAGGATAATAACGCTTGATTCGAGATTCCCCCATGATATATTGAACAGTCAATTTTTTCTTTAGATTGTTAATCATCATGCGGTTGATTAATTTACTAATTACGACATTTAAAATAATAACTACAGCAAACAATGACATGATTAGTATTTGATCATTGATATAATGCGTCTGAAAAAACTGATTTTTCGCATCATTATTACTGACCATCACCAATCCTATTTCACTTGATATTTTCTTAATAATCTCATATAAATTTTCATTTGAAGTTTGGTTATAGTAAACATCAAACTCTCTATAGTCAAAATTAATCTTTGGATCATTTAAGACATGTATCATCTTGGGATAGGAAGAATCAACTAATAGACTTGCTTTTTCGGATCTCAATTGTGGTGCATTTTCAATACCAATTTTTTGAGTCGTTATGTATTCTAGATTTTCCTTTTTGACGAAATTTTCGGGTACCAGTAAAACATCTTCGTGAAAATCATTCGTATCAAGCAAGTTTCCATTCGTATCTCTTAATTGATAAGGTTTAATAAATTCCTTATTAACATAGACAACATCATTTCTATACTCATCATCAGGATATTCAATCACATCACTCATGATAGCCAGATTATACTGCTCAATAATCGACATGTAGATTGAGTTTACATTCAAGTCCCATGAAGCATCTTTGGGATGGTTAAAAGGAAAGACTGGTTGAACGATCTCATTCAACAATGTTCTGTTCATTGTTTGAGGATCAAGGGATCGTGCAATTCTATGTTGGTTAAAATCTTGCATTTCTTCAAATTTTGTCGTGATTGGAACCATTAAAATGAGAATCATACTCATCTTAATGATCATTGCTAAAAAAACAAAAAAATTCGTTGTTGCTTTAGTCTTTAAATATTTAACAGATTTGAACACATTAAATATAATAAAAATACCAAAATAGACTACAAATATCCACAAACTAAAAATGATGTTCGCTTGAACAATTAATTTAAAAAACTCCATTTTTAAGGGATCAAACCCTCCCATTAGTATTACCCAAAGAACAATGGAAGTTAAAATAAAAGAACCGACAATTAGAAGATAATCAGTAAGAGTCGTTGAAAAATAAATCTTAAAAAAGTTATTTCCATTTAATTGTCGAACCATAATTTCTTTTGATTTTTCAAAACTTGTATACAGAATAATAATCACTAATAACATTGTTGAAACTATGAACATTTTCTTGGGCATCGAACCTAGACTATTATAACTACCAAATATATTCAATGTCTCATTTTGATAGGTATCAAGCAAATTACTAAATTCATAAACATCTTCACACTTGACCCCACCGCAGAATTCATAGGGATTTAATATTTCTGTAAAAATAATAGTTTCGATTGTCTCAAGGGATGATTGACTAAAATAACTCACGTTAAACTGAGTCTTGATTGTATTAATTTCATCACCATGTAGATAATGAATTGGATATGTTCGACTATCTTCCTCTAATTTGTTCCTTGAATTATAAGTAAAACTTCTAGGCAACCTTAGCATTCTAGTCGCATTCGCATCGTTCGAGTTTACGTTTTCAGTTACGTACTTTGTTTCATTCTTATTGTTAAATTGAATATCATTGATATCTTTATCAAAAAAGACCGAATTATAACCACTATTATCACTTATATTCGTAAATGATCGACCAACTGGCTCACCATATTTATCGAATCGTGTAGAATGGATAGCAATTTCATCTCCGTACTTTTCAGCAACAGATACCAAATTATCAAAAAATTCTTGTGGATTGTCAAGATAATGAGTTGAGCCTGAAAAATTGAGCCCATTAATTTCTTTCTCTATAATCCGACCATAAGCAACATCACTACTAAAAATATTGTAATGAACGTTAAAATAATCCAATAAACTATTAAACGAAATCATCGCAACCAATATAGCAAAAACAACACTATATTTTTTCATGGTTTATCCCCCTCTTAAACTCTGAGTTATCAGTATTGAATCAAATTTATTATTTTATATGTCCATGTTAAGTTATAATATTTTATCAGTTTTTCATCATATCTTTATGACCCAATAATTCTAGAAACTATTTAAAGGAATTATTGATCTAATCTTTTTTCATTATTTGATGCTCATTTTCTAGAAAATGTTGATTTTTACTTTATGCATCCAGATTTAAATGAAAAAGCGATTATATTAATTGGGTGTTCTAAAAAGACATTCTTTACTCTATTTATGTTTTTGTTAATATTTAATTAGATGTTATCATTGTATTTAACATTAGTCAATTTTTCATTAATCATCATGTCTAATGGTGTTGTTGTTTAATTAATTGACTGATTTTCTTAATTACGGACATTTTATTGTATTACCTCATTCCACCTTCAATTGTTTTTATTTTTATAAATTGATAAGAAGTCTGAACTCACCTTCCACTTTTTTTTAAACCCTTCGTTAGTATTTATATGAACTTAGAATGTTTATAGAATCAAAAGAATCAATAAAAAACTATCACCAACTTGATTGTGATAGTCTTTGGATTATATAGTGATGGACTTGTGCCCTACGGTAAACCCGTTAAAACTCAAATTTAAAACAGGTCTCTAACCCAACTTGACTTGTAGCTGTTAGGTCAATATCATGTCTCAATGCAATTTGTTTAGCGATCGCTAAGCCTATCCCATTTCCATAGCGATTGGACTCGCTCTCTTTTTTATAAAATCGGCTAAAAATATTCGGAAGTTCGTCTTCACTGATTCCTGGACCATAGTCTTTAATTAGAAGACAGTTTTGCTTTAAATAAATATCAATCACGCCTTGTTTTGGAGAAAACTTGATTGCATTGTCTAAAACAATTAATATCATCTGCCTTAACCGGGAGTAATCACCAACAAATGGTGTAATATCTTGATCAAAATGAGCATTCACACTGATGCCTTTTTCAGAATGAAGGGGTCGTGTTGAGCGGATGACATCTTCAACAAGTTGATTTAAGTTTATTTTCTCTTTATTCAAAGCGAAATCGGTGCTATTCAACTTAGAAAAATCTAAGAGGTCATTCATTAGATTTTGTAGATGTATCATTTCGTTCATCATTGTTTCTTTAGATTCTTCTTGGCCTTGTAACATGAGGGTTTCTAAAGTCCCTTTCATAATTGTGACAGGCGTTCTTAATTCATGAGAGATATCTGCAAAGAATTCATTTCTTAAATGATCAAATCTTGCTCGTTCTTGTTGTGCTTGATCTAACTGTCGAGATAATTCATCAATCGAAAGTGCTAAGTCACCAATTTCATCATTTTGATAAACATTGGTTTTGACTGTGTAATCACCCTCTGCGATGGCTTTTGATGTCTCTTTCATTTTATATAAAGGTTTAACAAAACGTTTTGATAATAGATACGCTAGAAGAATTGATAAACAAAGAGCCATTACAATATAAATAATTAAAACATGGTAACCATGTTGCACCACTGCATCAATTCCTGCCAAGGGAGCATGCAAAAGTACCGCTCCAATAATTCGTTGTCCTTCAAAAATTGGTACACCTACAGATACTGAATCTGCATTCAATACCTTACTAAACCCTTCACTTTGAACATTTTTTCCTGTTAATGCTAAATCGATCATTTCTTTAGCATCGAATGGTAATGCTTCAAAATCCATGCTTGAATTTCTGTGACTTCGACCAATTGATTTCATGTTTTTATCCACAATCCAAACTTCACCAATTGTTGTTGCTTCCAATGATTCGAGATAAGTCGATAAATTTTTATTTCGCATCATATGACCTTGGCGGTGGCTGTTGGTTTTTGATTCATCCACACCATAAGCACTCACTGATTGTGCAATGGTTTGAGCTCTTTGTTCTAAATCAATGATTGCTTGATCTAACGTTGACTGTTTAAACATCGCTGAAAATGTAAACCCAATCACAAGTGCAAAGACTAACAACGTGATTGCAAAATAAGTAATTAGCTTTCGCGATATTTTACTGTTCATGGTTGAGTTCCTCAAATTTATAGCCAACACCCCAGACTGTTGTAATAGCCCATCTGCTATTATCTGTGTTGGGTAATTTTGCTCGTAATCGTTTGATATGAGCATCAACCGTCCGAGAGTCTCCATAATAATCAAATCCCCAAACCTGATCCAATAATTGATCTCGGGTAAACACTTGATTTTTTGACTTGGCGAGTGTCCATAAGATTTCAAATTCAATTTTAGTCAAAGGAATACTTTGATTGTTTATGCTAACTTCATAATTCGCTAATTTAATATTGAGGTTATCGAATTGTAGACTGTCTGTTGCTTGTTCTTTATCGATCCGTCTTAAAATTGCTTTTATTCGAGCAACGACTTCTTGCAGTACAAAAGGCTTTACAATATAGTCATCAGCACCTATATCCAGGCCTAGGATTTTATCATGGTCTTCGCCTTTGGCCGTGATCATGATAATCGGAACATTTGACCAGGTTCTAATTGTTTTACAGACTTCAAATCCATCAATTCCTGGCATCATCACATCAAGTAAAATGATGTCATAGGTATGTTTTTTAGCTAAGTCTAAAGCGGTTGTACCATTATTTGCTTCATCAACCTTAAAACTATTTTCGATTAAATAATGAGCTAACATATCTCTTATTTTATCATTATCATCTACGAGTAAAACGTTTGTCATTGATATCACCTTTTCTACCGCTATACTACCATACAATCTTTCTGTTTGGTTAACTTATAACAAAATGTCATCATTTCGTCATAATTGCTTGTTATAGTTTCAATAGGAGGAAAACAATATGAAAAAAATTAAAATTTTAGGGATTGCTTCCCTTTTGACTGTTCTTTTATTTTCACAATCAAATAAGGTCTTTGCATCAACAAAAAATAGTGTCATTGAAACAAAAAGTGATCGTCGATTTGATTATGATAATGATGAGTATTGGGAAAACCATATGAAAAACAAAGACAATTATAGCGATAAAGATTGGCAAGATCATCATAAAAACATGAGAAATAGCCATCGAACCTCAACAAATAGAAGACATTGTCATTAAGGAAAGTTATGAAAAAATATCTAGTCGTGGCCTTACTTGCCGGATTAATACTTACCTTATTTGCTGTGAATAAAACAAACAAACAAGATAACATTGCTGCTTTTTTAGAAAACTTAAACATTCAGTACAGCTCTAATGAAGCTTTAATAAAATATTTGGAATATGATAACAAGACAGATGATTCTTTACAAGCACAAATATACCCAGATAAGCTTATATTAAGTGATCAAAAAACCGAAGTAGAAACTTCTCTTAAAGATTCTCAATTCTACTTATCATTTGCTCCATTTATCAATGAAACCCATCCCTGTACTTTCCATGTCCCCACAGGATGTCAGGGCGAAATGCCAAACCAACAATTCTTTGTTACAATTCGCAATTTAAAAACAAATGAATTAATTTACAATGATCTTGTGACAACGGCAGATAACGGGTTTGCTGGCCTTTGGTTACCACGAAATATTGAAGCATCAATCGAAGTCATGGCATCTGGCTTATCAAGTAAGCAGACGATTTCAACATATAATGATGATCCAACCTGCCTCACAACTTTAAACTTAATTTAAAAAAAGCTAGATTTTATCTAGCTTTTTATATAAATATTTTAATTGCATTATAACAGTTTATAAAGAAGACAATAATTAGAACTAGATTAAAGATCTTCTTGATACTTTCGTTGCTTAATTTACCACTTATTTTAGCACCCAAAATGCCACCAAATAACGCTGCAGGAATGATAAACAAGATCATCTTTAAATCCATACCTATATATGATTGGCTTATCACAATCATTCCCAATTTCGATAATTGCGAAAAGAATATCGTAATGATAGAGTAAACTGTTGCTTCTCTTATTCCGACACCAAAGCATGCCATTAAGATTGCGACATTTAACGGTCCACCACCAATGCCTAGTAAACTCGCGAGTAATCCTAAACATAATCCAACGAATATTTTTGATATAGAAGACGTAAAGCCAAAATTGATCGATTCGTTTTGGGTCAAGTAATATGAAATAATCAAGGTAATGATTGTGAGCGTAATTTGAACTAAACTCACATAGGCTTCATTACTTATACTCACCATTAACAAGTCAAAGATACCTTGACCTAGGAGTCCACCAATAAATGAACCAAACGAATTAAGCAATGCAAAATTCCAATCAATGTCAACTTTATTTTTCATTTGACGCATTGTTGATGATATTGACATCAAAAACACGGCAACACTTGAATAAAGTGAAATCTCCGCAACGGAATGAAACCTAAATAAATCAAGGATTGGTTTAATGATAGAGCCTCCACCAAGTCCTGAAATTGAACCAATAACATTCGCAGCGATGATGATTAACACATAAATTAATGCGACCATTTTAACTCACCTTCCTTTGTTATAAATCAATGTCATCTGTTGATTAATTGCTTTTTTATTGTCAATAAAAAGTTGGAGAAGCCGTTGGTAGGAACATTGTTTCTCATTGATAAATGTTTCTTTCATACGTGGACAACCTCCATGACATAGCCAGTTGAAGTAGGGACATTGTTTACACTGACTCATTGTCGTTTGTGGACGCTTTATAAATGAATAATATCGACTTGGTTGGAGAATTTCACTGAGTTCTTCTTCATGAAGTTTTCCCGTTTCAAAGCCATCCATCACATAAAAATCACAAGGGTAACATTTGCCATCTGCTTCAATGACTGCTTGTGGTTTACAGCCTCCATATCGACCACAAGTAATGGGCATTCTTTGATTCATCAAACGAATGCAATCATCAAACAAACTAATGCTCATATAATTTCCCAACTCTAATTGTTCGTACCATCGTTTATAGAATTGTTTATAAAAACTGTCGTATAATTCTGGTGTGCAAGCAAATGGACTCTCATAAACTGTCTGATTAAAATCGGGAAGGCATTCAATAATTTGAATATTGGATAGATTGTTTTCCAAATAAAAATCAAAAAGTTTATCTGGATTGTTGGCTAGATTCTTCGTTAACACTGTCAACACGTTATAATCCAATTCATATTTTTGAATTAGTTTTAATGATGCATAGACATGGTCAAAGGAACCTTTACGATGAAAAAAACGGTGTTTATCGTGGTTCTCTTTATAACCATCAATTGATATTCCAACCAAAAAATTATGTTTCTTAAAAAAATTAAGCCATTCCTCATTTAAACTTACGCCATTCGTCTGAATGGCGTAAGTAATCTCTGCATTATGATTTTCTTTATTTACTTCTTCAATAAAACTATAATAATAATCAATGCCTATTAATGTTGGTTCTCCACCTTGAAATGCGAAATTAACATGTTCTAGTGTTTTATCTTTAAGGGTATTTTTGATGATATTCTTTCGAGTCTCATCATCCATTAATCCATATGACTTCACTTTTCTACACTGACTCACATCATCATAGAAACAATAAGAGCAAACATTATCACAACTTGATGAACTGGGCTTGATTAAGACAGTAACGTCTTTGAGCTTGTTCATTGTAAATATTTATGAGTAATTGTTTTCATTTGTTCCCATTGATTTTCCATCTCAGCAACAAGTTTAAATTGTGTACGAGTTCTTACTAAGTTATGATCATCATAATGTGTTTTGAAATATGTATCACCAAGGAGATAATCTGTTAAGAATCTCATTCCACATTCTAACGTCATCATTTTTGAAGCTTCAGGGAACAGTTCGATTTCAGTATTTTCAATCTTGTTTTGTGCACCTTTAAGGAAACCTTGTATGTATGCTTCATATAAATCTAAATCAATGGTTATTTTACTTAAGTCTTTCTCATCTTCTAATCCAGTACTTGCACCGAAACGAATTGAGTCTCCAAAATCATCCAAAACAAATCCTGGCATCACAGTATCTAAATCAATAACACACAGTGCTTTATGGTTATCCTTATCAAGAAGTACGTTATTGAGCTTTGTGTCATTATGTGTAACACGTTTCTTTAATGTTCCTTCTTGGAATAATTGAGTGAACAAATGAGTGAACTCACTACGTTCTAGTGCAAAATTAACCTCTTCTTCAACATTTTTCAAACGATCAAGAGGGTCTTTTTCTATGGCATCTTTGAGATTTTGTAAGCGAACGGGTGTATTGTGGAAATCCTTAATTGTTTCACTTAATACCGTTGCATCAAAATCTGATAAGTAATATTGAAACAACCCAAAAGCATAGGCACTTTCGTAAAATTGCTCCTTGTTCTCAACTTGATCAAAACTAACACTGTCTTCAACAAATAAATAAGCACGCCAATAATTTCCATACTCGTCATTAAATAAATATGAATTGTCATTTTTCAACGAAATTAATTGTAGAACTTCTCGATCAAAGTTACTGCCTTCAGGCATTTTTTCTTTAATATGTTTCGTAACGTATTCTATATTTTTAACTAACGATTCTGGATCTTTAAATGTATGATGATTGATTCTTTGTAGAATATAATTTTTCTCACTAAAATCCACTTTATAAGTGTCGTTAATGTGACCATTTCCATAAGGTATCCAAGCGAGTTGTTCACCTTGAAAGTTAAATGCATCAATGGCATTTTGAACTCTAGTTTCTTCTTTTATTGTTCCCATAATTTTTCTGGATAAACTCCTTCCTCTTTTAATTTTTTTATTTCATTCATAACGATAATTTTATCTTCTTGATATGTGACCCCAAACCATTGACTCATGCTTGGTTTAACGTCTACACTCATGGTTTTATTTAGATTTCTATCGACAACAGTTGGTAAAAAATACTCCGATTTTTCAATATTTTCTAAGTAGTCATTTTTTAAGAATCGTGTTAAATCTTCAGAGATAATATCAAAAATGCTTGGTTTAAATCCCCAACAATTCATAGAAACTAAAGTTTTAGGATCCATTTCTTCTAATGAATTATCTTTACGTACGAATATTTTTCCATCCTTAGTTATAATATCTGTTTCTTCAACAATTGCTTGTAACTTCCCTTGTTCCACACTACAAACGCCACGAGAAACGCTTCCTTTTTCACTAATAGTTTTTTGCAATTCAAAAGGCGCTAAAATATGCTCATTCTCAATTTTATTGTCAATTAAAAATCGATGAATTGTTTCTAAGGTTTCTCTTCCATAAAAATCATCAGCGTTAATAATTGCGAAATTTGATTTCACAACATCTTTTGCACAATATAAAGCATGGCCTGTTCCTAAGGGCTTTTCGCGTTCAATCTTCATGTTAAGTGGATTTGTATTACTATCTTGCATAACATATTTCACCGAAAGCATTGAACTCATTGGTTTACCAATCTTTTCATGAAATTCATCTTTAATGGATTCACGAATGATGAAAACAACTTCATCAAATCCTACTTTATAAGCATCATAGACTGAGAAATCAAGCAGAGTATGACCCTGTTGATCCATACTGTCCAACTGTTTTAAGCCACCATATCTAGAACCCATACCAGCAGCAAGTACTACCAAACTAGTTTTCATAGACTCTCCTTTTCTTTTACATACCCCAACATACCCATCACACCAGCATCTTCGATTAACCTTGACTGTTTAACGATTGGTGTTGGAAGATAATCAGGTTTATACTTCACCATTTCCTGGGTAATTAATTCCAATAAGAAATCGCCTGCATTAGAAATTCCACCACTAATCACAACGAGATCTAAGTCCAAAACGACGTAAAGATTTAAAATAGCATGTGATAAATGTTTAAAGTTTTTCTCTAATAACGATCGATATTGTTCATCGCCACCCTTGGCTAAATCAAACATTTCTTTAACTGTGATTGGTTCACTCACTTGACGCTCAAGCCCGCTTTTTGAAACATAGGTTTCTAAACAATTTTGTCCACCACATGGACATGTTGTTTTCTGATCTGTTTCAATGTGAATATGGCCAAATTCTCCTGCAAGTGCATGAGATCCTTGATGAATCTGATGATTGAGGATTAATCCTGACCCAACTCCGGTTCCAAGTGTAATTGTCATAGAGTTTGGAAACCCTTTAGCTAAACCATAGTAGTATTCACCCAAAGCAGATGCATTGGCATCATTCATTACGTAAACATTTGTATCCAAATAATCTTTAAATTCTTTAATTACATTTTTTTTATGCCAATTTAAATTGACACATATTTCTGTATAGCCACTATCATCAATAACACCAGGTATCGCAAGACCAACTGCTCTTATGACCCCGGTGTTATTATCTGCGTATTCTTGGATGTGTTTAGCAATATCAGGAATGATGTTTCTTCCGTTATGTGTCGTATCGGTAGGAAAGGATAGTCTGGATATAGATTCACCATTCATGATTGCTATTTCAATATTTGTACCGCCAAGATCTACGCCTACAAAGAGATTGTTCACCTTACCACCATTTGATAAGGTCAGTTACTTTATTTCGTAAATCAACAAAATCTTTTGAGAGGATATCACGTGGTCGTGGCAAGTCATTAATGATTTCCTCTTTGATTTTAGTCGGTTTATTGGTCAGCACTAGGATTCTTTCGCCAAGATAAACTGCTTCTTCTATATTATGTGTGATGAAGATAACAGTTGTTCCTGTACGTTCCCAAAGCTTAATTAATTCATCTTCTAATCTAAAACGTAATTCGATATCAAGTTGTCCATACGGTTCGTCCATTAAAAGCAACTCTGGTTCTGTTGCAAAAGCTCTTGCAATAACCACTCGTTGTAACATACTGGTTGATAATTGATCAGGATAATAATCACGGTATTCATTCAATCCGACAATATCAATATACTCATCAACAAGACTTTGAGCTTTTTCGCCCTTAATTCCTTTAATATCAAGTCCAAAGCGTACATTCTCTTCAACCGTTAACCATGGCATTGTAGAATATTCTTGGAAGATATAGGCGACGTTGTGCTTATCAAGATCGACGACTTCACCATCAACGAGAATCTCACCTGATGTTGGTTCATAAAGCTTTGTAATACTATTTAAAAAAGTTGTTTTACCACAGCCTGTTGGCCCAACGATACAGAGAAACTCACCTTTTTTAACGTCAAATGATATATCATCTAAGACTAGTAAATCACCGAATTTCTTTGTTAAATTATTGACTTTTACTTTTACATTTTCGCTCATTTTTTCTACCTCCTACAATGACTTATCCATGTTGTCAGTGATTTCTTGTCGTAAACGTAGAAATTCTGGATCAACATAACTACGCGGGAATGGCAAATCAATTTTATATTCTTTTTTGATTTTTGCAGGTGTATTTGTGACAAGAATAATTCTGTCTGCTAAGTATACCGCCTCTTCAATATTATTCGTAATAAAGATGACCGTTCTTTTTTCAGTTTCCCAAATTCTTTGCAGTTCTTCTTGCATTAAGTAACGGGTTTGAGCATCTAAGTGACCAAATGGTTCATCTAATAATAAGATATCCGGGTTGTTTGCATAGGCTCTTGCAATCCCTACACGTTGTTGCATCCCACCTGATAGTTGATTAGGATAACTCTTTTCAAAGCCATCTAACCCTACAAGATCGATATAATGCTTGGTGATTTCATCACGTTTTATCTTATCTATTTTTCTAACTTTAGGTCCAAATTCGACATTCCCTTTTACTGTAAGCCATGGAAATAATGCCATTCGTTGATAAACAACTCCTCGTTTAGGGTTAGGTTTTGTCACCAATTCTCCATTATCAAACACTTTTCCACTGCTTGGTTTTTCAAGGCCTGCTAATATGTTAAGCAACGTTGACTTTCCACTTTGACCTGGTCCAAATATAACTAAGAACTCATTCTCCTTTACTGAAAAGCTAATGTCATCAATGACATGATTCTCAGTTTTTCCATTATAGCCAGGAAATGTTTTAGAAACATTTTGGCAAACTAGTATATCTTTTATCTTTGATTCCATTTGAGTAATTTCCCTTCTAGTAAAGCCATTCCGCTTGCAAGTAAATATCCAACAATTCCAATTGCTAGCATACCCACCATAATCTGTACTGTATTCCCTGTTGACATTCCCATAACAATTAACCAACCAACCCCTTCGTCTGAGCGAATCATTTCAGCTCCAACAACGGCTGACCAGCCAGCTGTAATCGCAATTTGCAATCCAGCAAATATATAAGGAACAGATGCAGGTAAGACAACTTTGAAGAATACTTGACGTTCATTGGCCCCTAACATACGTGCTGCTCCTAATAATTCTTGATCAACACTTTTTGTTCCATCGTATGTATTGACTAAAATAAAGTTGAAACATCCTAAGAAAATAATAAAGAATTTACTTTCATTACCTAAACCAAACCATAGTATTGATAAAGGGACCCATGCTAAAGGTGGAATTGGACGGATAAACTCAACAATTGGCTTAATAATTGCTTCTGCTGTTTTTGAGTAACCCATAGAAACACCTAACATAATTCCAACAACCGTTGCAAGAGCAAAGGCAATTCCTACACGATATAAACTAATTCCAATATGGGTTGGCATTGTATGACGACCAATTGGAACCACAAAACTTTTTAAAAATTCACTGATAATTTTACTGGCTGGTGGCAAGAACATGCCTGCACTTGTAAACTGAGCCAATAATTCCCATACGGTAAGGAAAAGACCAAATGCAACAAGCGTCATGATGGCTGTTTTTTTCTTTTCACTAAAATTTTCAAAATTCATAAATTATGCCACCTCTTTTCTACGAATGACTTTTTTCTGTAAATACTCCAAGGCTGAAGACATTAAATAGCCAACAACACCAATCGTAATCATTCCAACAATGATAATATCGGGTCTTCCTAACATTCGACCCACTTGAATCATATATCCAACACCTTTTGTAGCTGCTAGTAATTCAGCGGCAACCAAGGCAACCCAGGATGACCCTAGTGCTAAACGTAATCCTGTAAAGATCATTGGTAAAGCTGTTGGGATTGCTACTTTAAATAACATTTGTCGATTAGTTGCTCCAAATGTACGAGCAACCCACAAGTGAACTGTTCTTGTCTGTTTAATCCCTGCATAAGAGTTTATGGTTGCACTGATAAAGGCTGCAAAGAAAATAATTCCAACTTTTGACCAATAACCAATCCCTAACCATAAAATCATTAATGGAATCCAAGCAAGGGCTGGAATTGGACGAATGATATCAAAGAGTGGTTTCGCAAATCGTTCAAATTTACGACTCCATGCCATGCCAATTCCAAGTGGCACACCAATCACGACTCCCAGGAAATAACCACCTAAAGCAATTTGTAAACTTGCCCAGATATGCTCAAACAATGATGCACCATCAGGGTTTTTACCGCCCATTAATTTATAGATAAATGTATCAACCACTTTTCCTGGACTCGGTAAGATTAAATGCGATACAAGATGTAAACCATCTGTAACTAACCACCAAACAAACAGGACAGTAGAAACTGAAGCGACTGATATTAATGTGTATTTTAATCCGTCTTTATTTTTTTTCATATTTTTCACCTACTTAACGAATTGTGAATCAATTGATGTCTCAAATTTTTCTGTTAAACTTGCATCAATTTGTCCTTGGGCAATGTAGAATTCTCCAAGTTCTTTAGCGAATAAACCAAGGTCACGATCTTTCCATGCATCTTTTTCAATAAAGTTTGCACGTTCTAAATCTCCGACAACGCTTTCACGACTTTGTTCAACACCATTTTTCTTTAAGAATTCCATCATGAGGTCAGCAGCTTTTTCTTTGTCTTTATTTATTTCAGCATTTGCTTCCATCACTAAGTTTACATATTTTTGAATTAATTCTTGCTTTCCTTCAACTGCTTTGGGGTTGGCAACAATCATGTCAACATAACGTGTTCCTAAGTCAGCTAAATTTCCAAGTTGAACCATGTCATCATTCACAGCATCAAAGAATGTTGGAACATTCAATGCAGCCATATCAGCTTGGTCAGCCTTTAGAGCTTGATAAGCTTGAACAGTTTCCATATTCACAATATTGACATCTTCTTGTTTTAAACCAATTTTTTCCAACCATTTTAACGTTGTGAAGTGCTGTGCTGTACCAATAGGCAAGAGAATTGTTGAACCTTTAACAGATTCTTTATCACCGTATACATTTGGGAAGGATGGATTCAATCCTTTCACTTTAGCTGCAGGATGAGCTGGTTTTGTGAAAATACCTAAACCATCAAGTGACTCTAGAACTTCACCAATAATCATCATGTCATAATTAGCAACACCCGTTACTGCTGCCGCACCCATAGCACCAACATCCCATAGATCTGCCGCTACTGCTTCATTCATCGGTGCTCCTGTTGAGAACATTGTACTTTCAATCTTGAAACCATTTTTAACATCAAGACCATTCTCAATAATGTACTCAGTTGGTAAACTTGTTATAAAAGGCATCATCGCAACTCTCAGGACTGGTAAATCTTTACCATCATTGTTTGCTTCTCCTTTATTATCAGCATTTTTTGTACCACATGCTGTCAATAACAAGACGACCAATAATGTTATTGTTATTTTTTTTATATGTTTCATTCTTTCCTCCTACAGGGCATGTAACCCTTTACATTGTTATTATAAGAAGATTGACATAAAAAAAAACCTCATTCTTTTGAGGTTAATTTCATTATTTTTATATTTGAAATCTTTGACGTCAATTTATTTGATTATACTTTAAATATTTTGACTATCGATGGTTTTGTTTACGATATTCATAAGGGTTAATCCCAAATTCCTTCTTAAACAATGTTGAAAAATAGCTAACGTTATAGTATCCTACCGCATTCGCAACTTCCTGAACTTGATACGTTGTATCTAATAAAAGAACTCTCGCTTTTTCCAATCGTAATTCAGAGAGGAACGCCGAATAGGTTTTATTCATTTCTTTTTTAAAACTTCGTGATAAATATTCAGGATTGAGATTGACAGCATCAGCAACAATGTCTAAACTAATCGGTTCATGGTAATGCTGTTCAATAAACTTCAAGGCTCTTGCAATCGGCATCGATAAACGACTTCGATCAACCGTTTCCCCGATTGAAAAACTTTCATTATATGCTAATAATGCATCTTTAACGATCATAAAATTCTTGCCTTCATGGATCGTTTGTTTGACATGATTTAGTTCTTGCAAAGAATAATCAATGTTTTGATTTGCTAAGTTACCGTATAAAATTGAAGCAATATCTAAACATATCTTTTTAAATAAGATCACATTACTATTCTGGTTTACTTCAACAAATTCCAATAGTTCATCAATACTGTTACTTCGCTCAGAGATTCTTGATGTAATAATTTTTTGATAAAATTGAGTTAACTCAAAGTCTTTAGCATTCTCTTGGCGTTGTATTTCAACAATACTATTTTTACGATTGAAAAGTTGGATTACTTTACGTTGGTCATAAAATGTTAACATTAAAGAATGAATCGATTCATAGATTGATAGATTCACAGTTTTTATCGTATCATGAAGCGCACTCACCCCTGAAACTAAGCAATCTGTTGACTTTATAATCTGTTCTAATGAGTTAATTTCTTGAAGTCGATCCATTTCACTAATATAGTTTGTCAGTGAAATAATGATCGTATACACATATTTATTGCTTTCAAATTGATGTAGAATCTGATACTTTTCCTTAAATAGTTCAGTTAAATAGATCCTGTTTTCCACAATATCCTTATTCCAAAATGACAACGCCACAAAATTATTCATTTTAGTATTAACCATTTGTTCTTTTAAACTAAGAATATCGTCTTCTGATAAGGCTTCTTTCTTTAATAATATTTGTTTAATAATTGGATGATTATTCGGCCCTTGTTGAACATCTGAATAATCTTTAAGTTCAAGATTTTTAAAATATTCTTGAATTTTTTCTTTATTCATCTCTGTTTTCAAAAAATAATCATCGGCATGGTTGCGAATCGCTTCACGAGCAAATTCAAATTCAGAATAAGCTGTCAACATAACGACATACGTATTGGGTTCAATGGATTTAATTTGAGTCAGTAGTTCTAAACCATTCATCACTGGCATCTTAATATCACTTAAAACAACATCGGGATGATGTGCGTTGAATAGTTCAAGCGCTTCTTGACCATTTTTAGCGATACCAACAATTTCGATCCCTTCTAAATCAACAAAGCAAAACTCGAGCCATTCTGTGATTAAGCGTTCATCATCTGCAATTAGTATTTTCATATGCTCTCCTTTTTGTTTGTCTTGGGAATAATAAGTCGAATAATTGTGCCTACGTGTTTTTCGCTGATAATATCAAACTTACCTTCGCCATTGTATGTTAAGTGAATTCTATTGGCCACATTCACTAAACCAATCGATTCACTGGGTTGAAGGGAAAAGTCCGCAAGACTTCCTTTTATTTTTTCTATTGTAGTGTCGCTAATACCGATTCCATTATCAATAATATCAATTGAGAAAAATGATTCATTTAACGAATAAACATGAATCGTTATCCCACCATAATCATGTTTAGGCTCAATACCATGAAAGATTGAGTTTTCCACAATTGGTTGTAGAATCAGGACAGGAACTTCTTCTTTTAGTAAATCTTCTTCTACTTCTATCTCAAAAATAAAACGGTCTTCATATCGTATTTGTTGTAAACGTAAATACTTTTCTGTTGATTCTAATTCCTTTTCGACCGTAACTAAACTGGTGTCAGAGGAGAAGGTTGAATTCAATAGACCGGTGAAAGCATCAATCATATCCAAAAGTTTATCTTTTCGATCCATTTCTGCCATACAACGAATTGAGAAAAGAGTGTTGTATAAGAAATGAGGATTGATTTGCGCTCTAAGGAAGTTCATTTCTAAATCTTTACGATAAGACTCATGGGTCACAATTGTTTTTAAGAGTTCGTCTATTTGCATTACCATTTCATTAAATGTAGTACTGAGGTCGTTCACCTCATTGTATGATTTAATATCACTGCGGATATCAAAATTACCCGCTTCCAATTTTTTCATTGATTTTGCTAAATCGTACAATGGTTGTGAGATATGTCGACTCACATAATACGAAATAAATAAGGCAACAAGTACACAGATAACCATGGCAAAGATAATGTAATTAATCGTTTGATATGCTTCATTAAAAACATAACGAGTTGATGTTTCTTCTATAATTGTCCAACCCGTTGCTTCATCATGGACCATCGAAAATAGATAATCACCATGACTTTTATTAATAATTAAATAATCTGACTCAGGATATAAATTCGCAAAGTTATCGTGACTAAAATAGTTTAACCCTAAAAAAGATTGATCTTGGTGAGAGATAATATTCCCGTTTCGATCAACAATGTAGATGATACTGTTTTCATCAAGCAAGGGTTCATACAATCGCCGAAGGTAAGTTTCACTCACTGTGATCATGATTGTTGCTAAATCTTCTCCATTTTCATCCTTCAATTGTCTTGAAGCACTAAAGACATATTTGTCTTCACCACTTCCAAATTTATCATTGAAACTACTAATGAAAGTAATGTCGCCATTCTTATCATAAATATTCTTAAACCATAATTGATTTTTTAAATTTACATAGTCATAGTCACGTTCTTCAAAATTATAATTAAAACCATTGTTAGACATAATGATAACATTGTACTTAATATTTACATCATTAAAAACATGGTTGTATGTCTTTTGTTGATTGTTGATGTAATCTCTTAATGCTTCATCATTATCCACACTCTCTTGTTTAAACTGCTCAACAATATAACCATCATAGCTCATTAGGTTTAAAGCAGTAATACTGGAGTTTTTAACAACATTGGCACGTTCACTGACTTGCTTTAGAACGTCTTTTCTTGACGCTGATATTTCTTTAAATAACGATTGTTTCGTAACATTTATCAACGATAAAAACACAACAGCGATAAAAAGTAAAAACGTAAAAAAGTATGCAAAAAACAGATGATTTCTCATTGAATTAAATTGCTTTTTTTTACGTTTATCCTTCATATGATTATCCTTTCGCCTATTGGCTTTTGTGTTCTTCTCTTATGACGAAGTCCGCATCTGCATGGCTTACTTTTCCTTTTGACCAAAGGCCAGCTTTGTTGACTTGTCCTGAACCATAGACTGCTTCTTTGGCACCATCAATTTCAGGGTTCACATATTTAAAGAACCAACGTTCTAAATCAAATCTTAGCACATTCGCAACCTCATGATACATATCTTTATACTCTTTTATTAAATTATTATACTCCTTTGGATCCTCGTTTAAATTATATAATTCATCAGGCCCAACAGGATATCGTTTAATATATTTATAGTCTTCACTTCGAATCATGCGGTTAGGACCATACTCATCAAAGACATAATCCCGTTTTGTTGATGAACCAGTTCTTAAACTGGAGGCAAAACTTTTACCAGGATAACTGTTATCAAGCTCATAATCAATCCCAACATAGTCTAAAATTGTTGGAAAAAAATCATACGCAGATAAAAGTTCTTTTGAAACAAGTCCTTTCGGAGTATACCCTTCATGACTTACAATGAATGGAACTTTTACAGATTCATCGTACATATTGATGGGATAGGTTCCATTTCCTTTTCCCCAATACCCATGTTGTCCACAACTAAAACCATTATCACTTGAAAAGATAATTAAAGTGTCTTTTTTAATCCCTAAATCATTCAAGGTATCGATAATTTTACCAATATTGGTGTCCATGGCTGTTGTTGCAGCAAAGTAGCCACTCAAGTTTCCATGTAAATCTTCCTCTACCATGTCCGTTAAATAAATAGCATCGGGATGACGTTGATCATCAGGAATACTCTTAAATGCACAGTCTTTGTATAAATCTAGGTATTCTTGGGGATGGTTGTTGATCCAAGGTGAATGAGGTGCAGTATAAGCAACTGAAAGATAGAATGGCTTATCCATGGTATGTGTTTCGTTGATAAAGTGAATCGCATCATCTGTAATCACATCCGTCACATAACCTTCAGCTATTTCAAATTTACCATTTCGGTAGAATGGTGCATTGTAATAGGGACCTGAACCTGATTTGTGAGCAAAGAAGTGATCAAAGCTTTTTTGAACTTTTGAACTTTTCCCTAAATGCCATTTTCCCGATAATCCACAACGATATCCATGTTGAGTTAAAATATCAGTATAAGCAACTTGTCCTTCAAGGTATTCAATTTCTTCAAGTCCTTCACCATCTTGAACCCAATCATGAACACCATGCTGACTTGGTATTTTACCAGTCATCAATGAAGCTCTTGCCGGTGAACAAACAGGCGAAGCACAGAAAAAATCATCAAACTTGATTCCTTCTTCTGCAAGTTGATCAATATTTGGCGTTATGATATCCTCATTGCCACTTGTTCCCAAAGCCCAAGGTCCAAGGTCATCCGCTAGGATAAAAATAATATTAGGTTGTTTCATTTTCTTATTTCCTTTCACGTATAGAACAAAAAACAGTCTTTGCTGTTTTTTGTTCTTACATTAACTTTTATTTTGTAAACTTAGGATCAATTGCTGTTTCAAATTTTTCCATTAAGCTCGCATCAATTTGTCCTTGTCCGATATAGAATTCTCCAAGTTCTTTAGCAAATAAGCCAAGTTCTCGATCTTTCCAATCATCTTTTTCAAAGAAATTAACACGTTCTAAGTCACCAACAACACTCTCACGACTTTGTTCTACACCATTTTTCTTTAAGAACTCCATCATTAAGTCTGCTGCTTTTTCTTTATCTTTATTAATTTCAGCATTCGCTTCCATGACTAAATTAATATACTTTTGAATAATTTCTTCTTTACCTTCGACTGCTTTAGGGTTAGCGACAATCATATCAACATAACGTGTTCCTAAATCAGCTAAGTTTCCAAGTTGAACCATCTCATCATTCACTGCATCAAAGAATGTTGGTACGTTTAATGATGCCATGTCTGCTTGATCTGCTTTCAACGCTTGATATGCTTGGACAGTTTCCATGTTAACGATGTTGACATCTTCTTGTTTCAATCCGATTTTTTCTAACCATTTTAGAACTGTAAAGTGTTGTGCTGTTCCGATTGGTAAGAGAATCGTTGACCCTTTTACAGAATCTTTGTCTCCGTATACATTAGGGAATGATGGATTCATTCCTTTTACTTTTGCTGCTGGATGATCTGGTTTAGCAAAAATCCCTTGACCATCAAGTGATTCTAAAACTTCACCAATAATCATCATGTCATAGTTCGCAACACCTGTAACTGCTGCTGCTCCCATTGAACCAACATCCCAGAGATCTGCTGCTACAGCTTCATTCATGGGTGCTCCTGTTGAGAACATTGTACTTTCAATTTTGAAACCGTTCTTAACATCAAGGCCATTTTCTATAATGTATTCAGTTGGCAAACTATTGATGAATGGCATCATCGCTACACGTAGTACTGGTAAATCTTTGCCATCATTATTTGCATCGCCACCATTATCTTTCTTTTTGGTGCCACATGCTGTTAATAGCACGAGTACTAGAAGTGCTATTCCGAATGTCTTATATTTTCTCATTGCTTCCTCCTATGCGGGTGTAACCCCTTTCACACCATCATTGTATCTTTATATTTTATTTGATTTATTTCAATTTTATGATAATTATGATGTTATATTGATACATTTGCTCTTAAACTATCAATATTTTGTCTGTTTTTTTGTGTTTTTGAGGTTTTTTGCAATATTTTGACTTTTTTTATTGTTTATTAGCGGTCAAGCATTCTAGACTCAAAACAGTCTGGTCTATGAAAATTGGGTTTTTCACTCTCAATCATGAAAAGACTTTGGAAATGTAAATTCTCTTCTGTTTCTGAAATTTTATAAGCATTAAACCACAATGGTTTTGTGATATCGATCGTTTCATGATTGGCAAGAACAAGCCAAGGAATATCCAATCGGACACTCCAAAAAGTTTTATCTAATACAATCGAACGACGGATTCTTTTTAGGTTTGTTGAACTAATTTTAATTCGTTCTTCTGTTGTTCCATATTGAGCCAAAAGAGCCCCAGTACGATTAAACTCAAAGTTAAAGTAAGATTTCTGATCAAAACTTAAGAAAAACTCCATTGCACTGTCTTTATAGACCGGGTCTTGATCCTTATAATAACGTGTTAGAGGTTCTTGTTCATGTGCACGCATTTCAAGATAGAGGTAATTGTCATCAAACGCAAGTTTTAATGTTGTATCGACTGATTTAATGCTATTCCATAGGACATGATTTAATTTTAATGGTTTCACATCTTCGAGTTCATTGTATGAACGGATGCGGCTTATCTTATTGGTATCCATGAGGATTACCTTTCTGCCAACGCCATGAATCTTCACTCATATCTTTTAGGCTATACTCTGCTTTCCAGCCTAACTCATTGAAGGCTTTGCTTGCGTCTGCAAAACATGTTGAAATGTCTCCAGGACGACGTTCTTGAATTTTGTAGGGTATATCAAATTCAACCACTTTAGAAAAAGCATCAACGATATCAAGAACTGAGTAACCTTGCCCTGTTCCTAAGTTATAAATATATTCTTGACCTGTGTTGAATTGTTTTAATGAGGCAACATGACCCTTAGCCAAATCAACAACATGGATATAATCACGAACTCCTGTTCCATCTTCTGTATCGTAGTCATTTCCAAAGACTGCGAGTTCTTTGAGTTTTCCTACTGCAACTTGAGTAATGTAAGGAATTAGATTATTTGGAATACCATTTGGATCCTCACCAATTCGCCCTGACTTATGAGCTCCAATTGGATTAAAATATCTTAAAATCACAACACTCCATGTTGGATCTGATAAGTGTACATCTTTTAGGATTCCTTCAACAATTAATTTAGATGCTCCATAGGGATTTGTGGTACTAAGTTTAGCATCTTCAGGGATTGGCACGACTTCTGGTGCACCATAAACTGTAGCTGATGAACTAAACACAATGTTTTTCACTTCATGCTCTTTCATCACTTCGAGTAATGTGATGGTTCCTGCAACGTTATTTTTATAGTACTCAATTGGTTTTTCAACTGATTCACCCACAGCTTTTAATCCTGCAAAATGAATCACACCATCCACCTTTTCTTTAGAAAAAACTTCACTTAGTTTTACCTTATCAGTAATATCAACTTGGTAAAAAGGAATTGAACATCCAACAATTTCTTCAACCCTTTCCAAAGCAACACTTGATGCATTGGATAAGTTATCCACAACCACAACATCATGACCTTGTTCTAATAATTCAATAATTGTATGGGTCCCAATATAACCAGCCCCACCTGTTAATAATAATTTCATAGTTTGTCCTCCTGATTAAATAGTAGCACGTCGATAAACATTTTCAATCTCCTTTTACAAACATCACAATTTATCATAAGGATTGTCAAATATAATAAAAAAAGACACCTTAATTTGAGGTGCCTTCGATCTTATCTGTTAATTCAATAATCTCATCAATCATTTGACCAATAAAATTAATCGTTTCTAAGAGGGGTTGTTCTGTTTCCAAATCAACATCAACCATCTTCGCTAAATCGAGAGGTGTTTTAGTTCCGCCTGCTTTTAAAACATCGATCCATTGCTCAATCTCTATTTCATGATTGATAACCTTTTGACTCGCTTGGGTCGCAATCGTTAAACCTGCACTATAAGTATAAGGATATAATCCCATATAATAATGAGGTTGACGCATCCATGTTAGTTTAGCTTCATCGTTAATTACAATCTCATCACCCCAAAACTCTTGAATAACATCCTTCTTAAGTGTATTTAATACTGTTGTGGAAATCGCTTGACCTTGATCCACTAAACGATACACTTCTCTTTGGAAAGCTGCTTCAAGTAGATGAGTGACAAAATTATGGTAATAAGTACGACTAATTATGCTAGATAAGACCCATCGTTTAAAACGATCATCATGACTTGTACTCTTTAAATGGTTCGCCATTAAGAGCTCATTCATTGTGGATGGCGCTTCAATAAAGTATAAAGATGGTCTCACATTCAAGATATTTTGATGTTTCCCTGCCAAATAGAAATGACCCGCATGACCAACTTCATGAGCTAAGACAAAAACCTCTCTCATTCTCTTAGTCCAATTAATGAGAATATACGGATGGTTTCCATATGGACTACTGCAAAATGCTCCCGTAGATTTACCAATGTTTTGAGGGAAGTCAATCCATCGATCATCAAATGCTTGATTAACCATTTCTAGATAATCATCACCAAGAACGCTTAAACCATCTAGTAAATATTGCTTTGATGCTTCAATTGAGATGGTCGGTTCAAAGTCGGGATCAACACTCAGCTTCAAATCAGCATAGGTCATTGTTTCTATGCCATGAATTCGTTGTAACAATTTTGCATACTTTCTCATATGGGGTGCTAAGTGTTCCATTATCAGATCAATCTGACGATCATACAATTCGACACTCACTTCTTGATCGAATAATAAATAGTCAAAGACAGAATCAAATCCTTTTAAGTCTGCCATTACTTTCTCTTTCGTTACTTGATTTTGATAAATGGCTGCAAATGTATTTTGATACTTACCCAGTTCCTTATGAAAGTGATTAAATGCCTCTCGACGAATCTCGTCATTATCCTCATACTCGAATTCGTTTTCATAAGATACAAACGACATTGGATAAGACTCTCCATTCACCTCAAAATTAGGAAAATCAATGTCTGCTAGTTTACTACGATTATACATTGAGTAAGGTGCTCCCAAAACAGATCCCAATGCTGTAATGGCTTGATTAACCTCTGGACTTAACGCATGTTTTTTTTCTTTAATCTTTTTTTCAATATACTTTTGATTCTCTTTATTTTCACTGGCAGCTTTTGTTAAAACAATATCTTCCACCGTCATTAATTCTGTTTCAAAAAAACCTAAAATATTATTTAGATTACTGGCAGCAATTTGATATTCTCCAGAACGGTTTAGATTCACGTCATCTTGTTGGTTTGTATTCAAATGTAAGGATTGATATGTACCAACAGCTGTCATTTTTTGCAAAATAATTTTATAATCAGCCAATGCTTCATTAATAATTTGCGAATTTTTAAGTTCGCCTTTATACTGTTTCGCAAACGTATTAGCATTCTCTTCCAGTTCAATTAATGTTTTTTTAAAATCCGCATCATTTTCAAATAAACTTCCTAAATCCCATGTATCTTTTAGATTGACTTCATTTCTATCGTTAATTTTCTGTGTCATAGTAGTCTCCTTTTACTTATTATACATTATTCATAGAAAAAAGAAGATCTTAATGTGTCAGAGCAAATGATTAGGATTTTAGAATGCAAAGTAGTTAAGATAAAAGAAAAATGATTTTATCTTTGCACTAACTTTTGTCTTAAAGTAACGATCATTCTCGGTCCTACACTTGCTTTTGAATTTAATCCTTAGCAACAGATAATGAAAGCTCATCGAACAATCTTTGACTTGTTTTTTGTTGTATGTTACGTAGACTATGCTTCTAAAGCCGAGGGGGGAATAAAAATGAGAAAAAAAATTAAAGTCATTAGTGCATTTTGTTTAACGATTTTGTTAGCACTAGGAGAGGTCGAAAAGTATGCAGAGTAAGCATAGGAGTACAATAAAACTTTGGTTGCTTGGGGCATATGTTGTTTTAGTTAGCACCCTCTCTATGAATGAAATAATTAGGTGGCTTGAATCTAAAAAATATGATGAAATTTTAATAGCAATTGTTTATTCCTTTATCCTTTTCATGACAACTGTCATAATCAGATATATTAAAAAAGGATTAAAGAAGTGATTCCATATAGTTGAAGAGTTTATTTAAGATGTATTTAGTAAGGATTGATTTCTGTATTGCACAAAAGTTAATCCTTTTTGTTTGATTTTGAGTTGTCTGACGATCCATATTCAAGTCTCTCAACACGTCACTCCTTTAAAAGAGTGTCTTTGACTTCTTTTTTTGTACATCAGTATCTTACGATTTCTTGTTAATGTACACTTTAAAAAAGTGAACCTTTTGAAGTTCACTTTAAATACCGTCTTTAATAATTAAATTGATTCGCTTGATGCTTCTAAATGTTTAAATGACTCTTTCAAGATTCGACAATGAACACCATTTACTCCATTTGCTACTTGTGTTACATGAAAATCTCCTTTAACACTCAACGTTGAATAGGCTAACTCTTTTGAAATATTATAACGATGTGCTAAAAAATTAACCGCTTCGATGGCTGCTTCTTGGATTGCTCCATCAAGTCGGTAGCCATATCCATGAGTTTCCCAATGAGTACCTGAATCTAAGATTTGGTTCTTAAATATCTTTTTATCTTTATGCAAAATAAGTTGAATTCGTCCATTAATACTGCCCTCAATGGCTGTTCCACTTAATTCACCATCTCCTTGAGCAAAGTGTGAATCTCCAACATAAACACCAGCTCCTGGAACCTGCACTTTAAAAAACATGGATGTTCCTTTCACAAAATTCTTATTATCAACATTCCCACCAAAGTTTTTGGGGTGTAATGAATGAATTTTTCCAGAATCTTTTGATAGAACTCCAGCTACACCAAAATGCAGATTTAATGGAATTGCTAGTTTTTCCTTGATTGGAATTCTTGTTATTTCATTTTCATCAACAATAAGTCCAGGTGCATTAATGGGTCTTGGATATAAATATTTAAAAATCGGATACGTTGTTTGTGTTTCTGGATCGACTTCATAAATGAAGACAGTTTCTTTATGACCAAAGTAATTTGATAAATTACCCCAGTTCGCTAAAACATTGGATCCATAATTCATCCGTGGTTGCATATCAATAACTTTCATTTCAATCACATCGCCTGGCTCTGCATTTTCAACATAAATCGGGCCTGTGACTAAATGATCACCCATATTTCTACCTTCGTTATAATCGTAAATTTCTTTAATCACATCATCGAAAAGATAATCGGTTGCATCCCCCGATTGGTGATTAAGCGCTTCTATGTCAACATAATCGCCTGAATTAATATGTAATACAGGATCCCATGAGTTATCATAGAAGCCCCACTTAACAGTATCAATTGCTGCTTTTAGTGTATGTACTTTTTCCATAATAACCTCCCACTATCGCTATCTAATTCTATTATAACCTAGCATTAAGCGACTAACATTATCCACTTCGGATAAACATGTTGATTAATATTGCTGAAAACGGCAATAATTGGTATAATTTAGGTATAAGAAAGAAGTGGTAGTGCAATGTTCATAATAACCGATATATCGTTGTTTAATTCATTCAAGAATGCGCAGTTCTTTTTGCATGAATCAATTCATCATAAAGTGTACAATGAGTTGGTTCCTTTTTCATTAAAATACGATACTATTCACGAGAAACAACTTCCTGTTTTAATGGCTTCCGCTATGAGTTCGCGTATCAATCATGTCCGCTTGAACATAAAAAATAGAGGAATTACAGCTTTGGTTTTGATTGTGGATTCCGTTGAACATGAGTGGATTAGCGATTTTTATGATGATGGCATTTCACTCATCGTTGTTGAATCAACAAAAAAAGATATTTTTTCAGATATTTTAAATGAACTGAATGAATATAAACAAGCTGTTTACACTCGTGTTTCTAAAGCCGAATCTTTTTTACAAAATTACAGTCGGACACACTTAGACTTTTTAGAAATATTGACATTATTAAAAAATGATTGCGGATTCGATAGCGTACTTCTTAGCGGTAACAATGAAGTTCTAGCTACGACTTCTCCCTATCACAACGTCAGCGAGCTAACGCTGAAACAACAGTTAATTAGTGTTAAAAATACGATTACATTGTTTAATGCGTCCTTGAAATTTGACGACTTAACGGCAATCGATGGCATCTGGATGCGAATACCAGTTGTTGAACAAGATTATTATCAATTAATTGTCCTCGACAATAAAATACTCCGATACGCTGACACTTTAATCTTAGAAAAGATTGCTAATGCTATCCGTTTTGAGGCATTGAAACGTATCGCCTTAGAAAGTTCTGCAGTCAAACGGATGAATGAAGTCTTTGATAACCTCTTGAACGGAAAGCATTCTAGCTATGAAGATTTAGTCAACAACGCCCATCTCTTAGGCCTAAAGGAAACACTTCGATATCGAATCATTACCATTGGTTTTTTAGATGCACAAAATTCTTGGTTGATTTCTGATCCAGTTCGTTTCAAGTCAGCTTTAGACTTAACCATACAAAAACTCGAGTCCATTTGGCCACAGTTTTTCTTTCGACAATATTCTAATCGAATTACACTGCTGGTTGATGACGCTTCTGACTCTGATCGACAATTCAAAGAACTTCTAAAACCTCAGATTGAAGATGTCATTAAAATACTTGATCAACAATCTATTTTATTGAAGGTTGGGGTGAGTGACAAAGCCGATATTCGTAATATACACCTCAAATCAATCCAATCCTTACAAGTTATCAAAATTTCACAACTCTTAAAATCAAATGAATCCATTATATTTTTTGATAATCTAGGTATCTACAAACTTTTTATAAAATTGCAAGGAAATTATAATTTACTGGAAATTATTCCTCAGGTAATCTTTGATATTGAAGCCTTTAACAAAGAATACTTGGAGACTTTAATTGTCTTTTTGGAACAAAATCAGAATTATAGCCTGACAGCTCGAACCCTTTACATTCATCCTAAAACAGTTAGATATCGCATAAAAAAGCTTGTTGAAGACTTTAATCTTAATTTAGAGTTACCCGAGGTTGTGATGAATTTACAGATGGGATTTAGAGCGTATGACTTAGAGAAAAGCAATATCATTCTATAACAATTAAAAAAACTGAACAATTTGTTCAGTTTTTTTAAGATCTATTTCACAATTCTGGTTCCTGTTTTTCCTTCAATCGCTTCAGCGGCTTTATCTAAGGAGGTGATAATGGCTTCACCGTTATTTGACAGTTTTACAAAGCGCTGTGCTGCTTCAACTTTTGGAAGCATTGAGCCAGGTGCAAAATGACCTTCTTTCACATACTGGTTAACGTCATTTAAATTTATTTCACTTAACCACAGTTCATCTGGTGTATTATAATTTAATGCCACCTTATCCACTGCAGTAAGAATAATCAACATGTCAGCATCTGTTTGAAGTGCAAGTAAGGATGCCGCGGCATCTTTATCAATGACCGCATCCATTGCGATATACATGTTATCTTTATCGACAACAGGAATTCCACCACCACCTGCACATATAACAATATTTCCGTACTCAACATTTTGTTTAATTGCATTCACTTCAACGATTTTCTTTGGTAATGGCGAAGCAACAACTTGACGAAAGCCACGACCTGAATCTTCAACATAATGTTGGTATCCTTTTGCTTTGATATCATTTTCTGTATAGAAAGCACCAATTGGTTTGCTTGGGTTAGCGAAACTTGGATCATGTTCATCCACTTCAACTTGGGTCAAGACTGTGATAACATCTTTGTCAAGTCCTTCGTGACGTGCTAATCGATTCAAACTATTTTGCAAGTGGTAACCAATATACCCTTGTGACATCGCGATACTTTCAGGTAAAGGCATAACTTCTAAATGATCATCAATTGTTTGTCCTTGTTCAAATGCAAGTTGAATTTTTCCAACTTGTGGACCATTTCCATGCACAACAATGACCTCATTGCCTAATTTCACAAGATTCATTATGTGTTGTGAAGCATGGTTAATCGCTTCTATTTGTTCTGTATTCGTTTCACCTAAGGCGTTTCCACCAAGTGCGATTACAATTCTTTTTTTCATACATTCTCCTTCTCTAAAATCATCAATCCTAATAAAATTCCTGCTAAGGTATCTTTACCAGACGAGGATCCAAACGCTAACATTTTCGTAATTCTTTTTTCGATTATTTCTCGATCATCATTGGCTTTATAAATATCAAGAAGGACTTGGTAAAATCTTCCTTCAATCGCTTCTCTAATAAACGACTGACTAATTTCGTTTGTTTTATTTTGCGCTAACAATTCATTGAGAACCTTGAAGAATTCTATATCCAAGTAAGGGGTCATTGCATGCAAAAATAGCATTCCTATGATGACATCATCACCTGAAGGTGTTAAACCTTTGCCTCTTCCAATCACAAAGTTAAGAAAATGATCAGAAGATGTTGAATAGTGTTGACTGAGTTGTTCCACTAAAACATTGGTTGACACATCAAATCCTGTTGGATAATTTTTTTCAACGATGATATCTTTAATCACGGTTTGTTTTTGAGAGCTTAGACCCAATGGCTTGACCTGATAGTCCTCAATTTGAGCATGCTTAAAATCAATCATCAGACCCCATTCTTTAAGATGAATAACTTTATCTGCAATGATTACATTAGGGATTGTGTTTTTTAATATAACTCGTTTTAGAAGATGAGGATCGACATAAATTGATGTTGATCCCCGCCTTCCACCGATATATATAATTTGGTCTTCGACTTTTAAATTAAACCCATGTTTGAATTCACTATGAAATTTAATGGGGACATCACCGGAAAGATAAGGGATAATATTTTTTGGAATAATATCGACCCTTACTAACATAACTTAATGACCTAATTTTTTTGCGTATGCAAGAATTGCTTTTTCAAAGCACGCTAAGGGTGCTTCAACTGTTCCGGCTCCAATTTGTCCCATTCCAGCAATTTTGTGAGCAATCCCTGTATTTATAATTGGTACAATTCCTGTCTCTACAACACGTCTTGCATCAATCCCAAGCGGTGTACCTTTAAAATCCCATGTCGGTATTATGAAATTAGGATTATTATCGATACATATTTCTTGCATTGTGTTGGAAATTCTTAGGGCATCATCAAAGCCGCCTGTCCCAACAAAGCGTGTAACAGCTGGTGCAGCAATCATTGACATTCCACCTACACCGTAGGTTTCAGTAATCGCACTATCCCCCATATCTGGGTTGGCATCATCACCAGAGTAACCTGTGAAGTATAGACCTTGTGGCGTATTAACAGGTGCTGTAAACCATTCATCGCCCATACCCGCAATTTTTATTCCGAAATTTTCACCATTTCTTGCCATAGCAGTAACAATCGTTCCAGATTCAATTTGACGAGCACTATCCATGACAGCTTTTGACGCCGCCATTGCAATGTTTAGGAAAAATTGATCCGTGTCAGCTAAAAATTGCATGACATCATTTTTATCATTTGCATCAATATCAAGACTTGTGATAATGGGGGCAACTTCTTTTAAGAATACAAGTGAAGCCGCAATATTTCGTTGATGAAATTCATCACCCATTGCGATTGATTTAGCCATCATTGGATTAATTGAAAGACCGCCTTCGATTTCTTGTAAAGCCAAACTCAAGGTTGGTCCTA
Source organism: Erysipelothrix urinaevulpis (assembly GCF_009828835.1). Lineage (GTDB taxonomy): Bacteria > Bacillota_I > Bacilli_A > Erysipelotrichales > Erysipelotrichaceae > Erysipelothrix > Erysipelothrix urinaevulpis. The sequence continues at coordinate 266,187 of NZ_WTTB01000001.1, read as the reverse complement.
ATTTTTCAGACATCCATGTCAAGCGGTCAACAACTTCTTGCGAATAAGCACCAAATCGTAACACCGCACCAATTCCTTCATTCATTTGACAATATGCGACAGTACCAAACGTTGTTTCTTCTACAACTAACATTGGCATATTCGGTGAGGTAATTCCTCCCATTGGTCCTACAGCATTCACATCATGACAAGGAATAAATGTAATTTCTCCGTCTTCTAACATTTTAAATGCGGCCGCTTCATCATCAGCCCAACCTTCAAATAAGATCGCCCCTACACAAGAACCTTGCATTGGTGCACTCATATTTTCGTATTTAATTGGTGGACCCGCATGCAATAAGACATGATCTTTCATTTCTGGAATCAAATCTTTTGCGTAACGGACATCTTTCAATATTGGCATTGTTTTTTTAATACGATCAACAACAGCAATGTTTGCTGAATCTATAGTTTCAAATTTCATCTTATATCTCCTTTACATTATCTAAGAATTGTAATGCTTGGATAAGTTCTAAATTTCCACCAGCAACTGGTTTCCATGTATATTGTATTGCATCACCTTGAGCATCAAGAATATTTTGGTAAAACCCTTCTAAACCAACATTAATAACTTTAGGTTCATTATCTAGAATGTTTGATTGATAGATTTCATCATCAAAAGATGAGGTTGTTTCTTTTTCATTCAGTGGTAATGATTCTAACGTTAATGGTTTACCAATAATTTCTAATGCTGTTAAGACTGCTTCTTGATTTGACTCGCAAACAATAACGCCTAAATCTTCAAGTATTTGAACCTGATTATCATAGCCTTGTTTGTCTAAATTCGTACCACAAACACTTGCAACAAAGGATACATCAGGCTTTTGATTCATGACATCAACAATAGCTGGCGCTAAGGCTGTAGCCATATCATCGTGAGAACCATAACCAATGACAACATCAAATAAAACAACACCCAAGTCCTCTGACTTTGCAGCATTTTTGAGATAATCAATTCGTATACCAGGATCAATCATTGGATGTGGTTTACCTTGAGTATATTGATCATCACCCAAGTCAATTACATCAAAACCATTGACACCTTCAATATCTTTCGCAGTTTCAGGAATACCCACCGCTTTACTAATTAACATCGACGCCTCAGACGCTAACGTTCCACCCGAGTAATAAGCTTTGATAACTTTGTTTGTTTGTTTTGCATCAACATCTTTCGCAACACCCTGTTTTAAATCTTTAATTGGATTTTGGTTGTTGTCAAACATCACAGCTGCTCGAGCTGCTTCTGCTAATGTATAAGCACGATAAATGTTTGGACTATGCTCGACAGGTTTTTCACCTAAAAATAGCGTAACCACCGGTTTATCTAATGTATTGATATAATCATTAATTTTATCTTGTACTTTCTTTGAACTAGGTTTTGATAAGACAACAATAACATTTGTATTTTCATCATCTTTTAATGCTTTGATGGATTGAAGCATTGTCACCCCACCAATTTCATCATGTAAATCACGACCACCCGTTCCTAATGCACTGGAAATCCCTTTCCCCATTTTGTGAACCAATGTCGTAATTTCTTGAATCCCTGTCCCGGATGCCCCCACAAGTCCAATTGAACCATTCGCAACTTTATTTGTGAACGCAACTGGAAGTCCTTTGATAATTCCTGTTCCACTATCTGGACCCATCACCATAAGATTCTTATTCAATGCTTTGTGCTTTAAGATAGCTTCATCTTCAAGTGACACATTGTCACTGAACATAAAGACATTTAAATCATTATCCAATGCTTTATGCGCTTCATGTGCTGCATAAATTCCCGGAACTGAAATCACTGCCAAATTTGCATCAGGCTTGGCTTTCATTGCTTGATTCCAAGTTTCAACGGTTGTTTGACTTCCAGAATCTGATGAACTGTCAGATTGGTTTAAAAACTCTTCAATTTTTTCCATCATCAGTTCTTCAATTTCATCACTTTCAACGTCCGCAACAATTGCGATATCATTGGCACTGGCCTGTTCAACCTCTGGCGTCAGCATACCGCTTCCTTCAAAAATACTCTTATTGGCATCCGTTGCCATCATTACAGAAATCTTTTTAACACCCTCTAGTGCAGAAATTTCGTTTGTTAACAGCATGAGGACGATTGAATCCTTATAACTGTTTTTCATAATTATTGTTCTATACATACGATCTCCTTTTCTTTGTTTATGTGTATTTATAACTTATATCAATACCATCTTACATCTATATTTTAACGCATTAACCTGAGCAAGTCATCGGTCATAGAGTACAATTTATTGTCATTGTTGTGCATGTTGCACATATATTCTCAAAATGGTAAACTATACATAAGAAAAGAGGGTATTCAATGGAAAACATCATACTTATTGGTAATCCTAAGGCAGAAAAAACAATTCTGTACATTCACGGCGGAGGATATGTGATGGGGAGTGCAAATGACCTTCCCCAAGAACTTCAAGCATTATTTATTGAAAACGACTACAAAATCCTAGGTTTAAATTACCCCTTAGCCCCCCAAGTCCACGTCGACATCATTCTTGAAGAAATAGAATCAATGATTAACCAAGCTCTTCAGTCTTATTCTGTCGATTCTTATTCTCTTCTTGGTCGTTCTTCTGGTGGAAACGCAATGCTAAGTATTAATCCACAAAACTTACTCTTAGAGCCACAATCACTCTTGCTTTTTTACACCTATGCGTCCTTAGATCTTAGTTGGATGCATCAAGCAATTCGAAACCTTGATTATCCCATCAACAAAACACTTGTAGAGACCACAAATACCAGTAAACAAATCCAATACTCACGATCAATCGATGATTTTTATAGTTATTACTATTCTCTTAGAAAGATGGGTATTTGGCCTGATACCATTCAAATAAAAACCCATGATATTCTTTGGGATCGTAATATGCCTAGTTTCATCATTCACAGCATGTTTGATCCTGATGTCCCATACCGTTGCGCTTTAGAGCTCAAAGATTACTTTATAAACTCTGAGTTTCTAACATTTACCCAAAAACAACATGCTATCGATCACAATCTTGATATAATAGATGAAATAGTTGTAAAGCTCAATGACTTCTTAACAACACTCAAGGAGGAAAACCAATGATCACAATTCAAGCAATCTTAGAACAGAAAATGTTTCAATACCTCAAACCCCTCACAAAACCATCCACACTCCAACGAAAAGTGGATACTGTGGATCTGACTGAGGCACCCGATGTTTCAAAATATACTTCGCCTTATGCCTTTATGCTAACAACCGCTATGATTTTTAAAGATGACCAAATGAAATTAATTCCTTTCATTGATTCTTTAATTAGCGTTAATGTCGCCGGGTTAGGGATTAAAACATCTCGTTTTTTAAAAACACTGGATCCACGCGTTATCGAGTACGCTGATGAACATAATTTCGCACTTGTTGAAATACCTGATGGAACAACACTTGGTTATACAGCACATACTCTTTTTGATTTTATTCTTGATAAGAATAACCAACAAATTTTATACGCATTGGACATTCAAAAATTTTATTCTAACCTTGTCATCAACAATGCAAACATCAATGAAATTTTAGAGGAACTAAGCCAAATTATTGAAACACCAGTTTTCTTAATGAATCCTTTCCTAACCTTATCTGGTGCATCTTCAACCCTCTCTGAACGCTTAACATTGACAGACAATACTATGTCTTCAATTAGAAATGCTATCACTCGTAGTGCACCTGACTCCACGATCAAAAACTTAGAAATCCGTGATAACCAAGGTCACCATACGTTTATCAATATTTTCAATGTTTCGATCAGTAAAAAATTTCCTTACTATTTAATCGTTAGTCATGATAACAATTTAAGTTATCCACTCTCTGATTTCGCCATTGAACAAAGTATCACTGTTTTAACTTACATCATTTACAAAAACCAAAAAGTCGAAGAAACCATGGTTCAAATGCAATACAATTATTTTAAACGAATTATTAGTGAACAAAACCAAAGCGCCACGATCGTCCACAGTCTGATTGAACAAGGTTTAAACTATGGTTTAATTAATTCCAATAGTTATCGTGTCATTATTTGTGATACAAAAATTGATGTTTTGTCTCAAAATGAAAAAAGTGAGTATGCTTATGCACTCTATTCATGGATTGTGGAATCGACATTAATTCACCTAAAACACAGTTTAGCGTTCTTTGATGATGAAAATAATAAAACAATCATCTTAATGCAGTACAATGTTCCTAATTATGAGAACATCCTATACAATTCAATTCAATCATTAAAGCAAGACTTCGCTATTGATGTGCATTTTGGAATTGGTACAGAAGTTGCTCACTCATACGATATTAAAAACTCTTATTTTGAAGCATTAGAAGCTATAAAATATGCCAATGACCATACAATCAACCACTTCAAACCAAAAGGTATTTATACCCTCTTGCATAACACTGACCGTAAATCTGTTCAATATTTTATTGAGATGCATCTTAAAGACTTAGCGTTTGAAAACAATGAGTTTAATAACGAGTTGAGAAGAACCTTGAAAGCATATTTAGACAACCAATGTGAAATCAGTTCTACAGCCGACGAATTGTATCTGCATCGAAACACCATTATTTATCGTATTAAAAAAGCAGAAGATATACTGGGAGTCGATTTAAACGATTCAGAAACTACCTTATCATTGCGCATTGCTTTGGAACTGTATGAATCTGCATAGAAAAAGCCGTTATCGCATTAACGGCTTTTTTTTGCATATAATTTCATTGGATCCACATCATCCACTGGAATTGGGATATGTTCAATTTTCAAATCTAATCTGTCTTTTTGTCCTTTAAGATAATCATAAATTTGGCCTGAAATCGTCAGCCCAACCTCTGCACCTTCTTCAACAGTATTGGCAAAGTATACATGTTTAATTTGAGTAATGCCAATAGCACCTAAGCACATTGGACAAGGATGACCACTTGCATAGATTATACACCCTGATAAATCATTCGTTTGTAATTTTTGTTGGCCTTCTCTGATTGCAATCATTTCGGCATGGCCAGATACATCATAGGCTTGATGTAACGTATTGACACCTTCACCAATTATGATGCCATCTTTCACAAGAACTGCGCCATACGGTGTGCCGCCATTTTCAACATTTTCTATCGCCAAATCAATGGCACGATGTAAAAATTTTTCCAATAGAATCCCTCCTCTTTTTAAAAACAAGGTGTTGACTTATGCCAACACCTTTTATTATACCTTAATAATTCACTTCAGTAGTTCTGGAGTTTCTGACTGTAACGTTACCATCTTTCACAACCATTAATTTTGTTGGTAAGTCGATGATGGCATTTTCATATGATTTTGTATCAAGTAAAATCATTGTTGCTTTATTTCCTTCTTCAATGCCGTAACCTTCTAAACCAATTGCACGAGCTGGATTTGTGGTAATCATTGGTAAAACTGTATGCAAGTCATCCGCTCCACCTAAGTGTGCGACTGGAATTGCAAGCATAGCTGTTTGGAAAATATCCCCATTACCATAAGGAGTAAATGGATTTCGGATATTATTTGTCGCGATACAGACATTCACACCACCATCTCTTAACTTACGGATTGGTGTTAATGTACGACGAACATTATAAGTATCTTTTCGACCTCCTAGGTGAAGGTCAGTTTGTGGAAGAGCCATGACACTAATGTCAGCTTCTGCCATTAATTTGATAATACGATCTAATTCTTCAGGTTCTAAGTCTGCTATAGCTGTCAAGTGTCCCACAGATACACGACCATGGTAACCTTCTTCAATTGTTTTCTTTGCAAGATATTCAATTGAAATCTTATCAGCATTGTCTGCGAAATCTTGATGTAAATCAATATCTACATCATATTTTTTCGCAACTTCAAAAACAAAATCAATGTGATCATTGGCATCTAAATCATTGTATGGAACTGCCCCTACTAAATCAGCACCCTTATCCATTGCTTCGTACATCATCTTATCAGTACCAGGCGCTTTATGGATTCCTTCTTGAGGGAAAGCAACAACTTGAATATCAATAAAGTCTTTAAATTCTTCTTTGATTTTCATGATTTCTTCAAATCCTGTGAAGCCTTGCTCTGGGTCAAATTCAGCATGAGTTCTCATGTAAGTTACACCATTTGGGATAATCATTTCTTTTAATACACGAGTTGCACGATCATAAATATCTTCAGATGTAAATGTAGGTTTTAACGATGCAGTCACTGATAAAGCTTCTTGTAACGTTCCTGATTTGTTTGGCTTACGATCAGCAATTAACGCTTTATCAAGGTGAATATGACTTTCGACCAATCCTGGGATTAGTACACGTCCTTCTCCTTCAATGACTTCTTTAGCATCTCCTGTAATTCCTGACGCTATTTTTGTAATAACACCATTTTCTACAGCTACATCAACGAGATTGTCTTCTTTTGATAGTCGAACATTTTTAAATAATAAATCCATAATATTTTAAAATCTCCTTTTCTATTTTTATTTCTTAAAGAACGATAAATGATAATAAAATTAAGATACCAACAGCAGATAGAATCCACTTCAAGTTACCTTTCACAACATCAATGATATCAACTTTGAACCCTGATGATAAAGCTTGCATTGTGATATTAACAACACATAACTGACTTCCAAGTCCCGTTGCCATCGTTACCAATCCAATTGCAAGTGGGGAGAACCCAAGTGCGATTCCAACCGGTAGGACAAGTGCGAGAATGGAACCAACATAAGCACCCGCTGGAACACCAATTGCGAAACCAGCAAGAATAGCTGTTGGAACAACCAAGAATGTTGGAGCACTTTGTGCTAAGTTAGCGATAACCGAGAATGCCCCTGTTCGAGCAATTACGTAAATAAATCCTAAGAAAATACCAACTTGGAACAATGCTTTTAAGATATAGGTTGATCCATCAACCAATGACTTAAAGGTCTTATCAACTGTAACATCTGTACAAAGTATGATTAATGCAAGGGTTCCAATCATATTTACAACTGGAACAAATAAACCAAATCCAATTGCCTTATTAACGACAGGACCAGCAATAACTGAGAATAACAAGAAGACAGCAGGAACTGTAAATTTCGCAAGTTCTTTTGATGACATCGAAGCAAATCGATTATCTGGATCTTCTTTAAAGGTTAACTTACGTTTCTTTGCACCAAAGAATGCAAGTAAGACCGCTAGAATAACAAATCCTGCCCAGAATGGACGCATGGTTGTGACATAAACACTTGGATCAATATTCCCAAGTTGAGCCACCATACTTGTTTCAAGTGATGCTGGTGAAGTTGTGAATGATACAGCAACCGCTAACGACATCGCCGCAATTAATTCAGGCGTTGCTCCCACAGCTGCGAACGCTAAGGGTGCAATAACCATCGCACTTCCACCACCAATACCTGACATATATGTTGCTGCTGCAACAAGAATTACGATAAACGCAGAGACATATTCAACTTTCCCCTTGATGCCTCGTTTTACTAATTCAAGTGAAGCAGAGTAACTTCCTGCACTAAACACTGCCATCGCTATTGCAGAGTTTAAGATTGGTACTGTGTTTGATAACATTTGCGGAATCGCAGTCATCAAATCACCATTCAATGTTGCAAGATCAACATTACCAATAAGCATTGCTAATACTGCAGCAATGAAACCAGCTAAAATCATATCAACCTTTAAGAACAGCAATACCAATACCACAATCAATGGAACAAGTGATAAGAATGAATCTAAGGCCCCTGATGGCGCTGTAATTTCATTCATATCCAGTGCTGAAACCCCAAGCGTTGAGACTTGCAGTAAAATCACTGATAGAAAACTAACAAAGAGTATTCGTTTGAAATACTTCATAACAATAATTCCTCCTCTTTCTAATGTACATTTAACTATATGGGAGCGCTTCCTATGATTCCATGGTATCACATATCATGCCGTAATCTACCATAATGTACTAAATTATCGAAATATTGTACGAAGTGCACAACGGTATTTTTTTGTATAGGCAATGTTGCTTGTTAAAAATAAACAGTTTATTAATTTCATTTTGTCAGTTATACTAAAATTATATGAAAGGAAGTGTTAGAATGCCCGTTATATTACAAATGCATTTTGATAAAGAAGGTCCGTTTGGTGAAGATTATGTACCTTTAGGTAAAGATAGAGCTGAAAGCATCAACCATGAACCTGGTTTTATATGGAAACTTTGGACAGAAAATCCAGACGAAAAACTTGCTGGAGGAATCTACCTATTCGATACCAAAGAAAACGCACAAAACTATGCAGATATGCATCTCAACCGATTAAAGTCACTAGGATTCAAAAACTTTGAAACCCATATTTTTGAAATCAACGAAACATTAAGCGACATTAACTCAGGACCTTACAAAGTCTAGTAATATTAAAACCTCCAATCAAATTGATTTGATTGAAGGTTTTTTTATATAAGTTGAAGTACAATTGCTTGATAAGGTTTAATTTCGATAACATCTTTATTATACTCTACCTCTTGATTGCTAAATAATACTTTTTTAATTTCTGTGGTGAGAGGATACGTATAGTTATTATTTGAAAAGTTATTAAGAACAAGGTAGTGTTCATTATTATCTTCTCGAATATAATTAAAGAGATGTTCATGATCAGAATCAATAAATCGGATTGTACCTGTTTGGAAAGCTCGGTTAGCTTTTCTGAGTGCAATTAATGCTTGATAATAGGTTAAAATCGAAGGGCGATTCATTTGCTCACTTGCTGGAATTAATTCTTCTGCCAAACTAAAGTCTAGCCAAGGCTTTGTCGAACTAAAGCCATAGTTATCTTCAAGGTTCCAAGGCATCGGAGTTCTTCCATTGTCTCTTGACCGTTCATTCAATACTTTTAAACATTCATCATTCCCAAGGTTTGATTGATGTTCTTTGATATAATTAATGGCTTCCACATCTTTGTACCTATCCAAGTTATCATATTCAGTATTTGGTATACCTAGTTCTTCACCTTGATAAATAAAAGGAGTTCCTTGCATTAAAAATGTTGCGGTTGCTAGAAGACTTGCTGATTCTTGATGATATTCTTTGTTACCAAAACGGCTCACTGATCGTGGTTGATCGTGATTATTTAAAAATAACGCATTCCAACCACCCTTTTCTGAAAGCTCTGTTTGCCACAATCTCCAAAGATCAAACAATTTTTTGGGTTCAAAGTCTGCTAGTTCCCATTTTTGACCATCACGATAATCCACTTTTAAGTGGTGGAAACTAAAGACCATTGATAATTCATTACTCTTTTCACCAGAGTATAGTGAACAATCTTCAATATTTGTTGATGACATTTCTCCAACTGTTAGAATATCATCATGTCGACCAAATGTATGGTCATTCATCTCTTGAAGGTACTGGTGTATATTAGGACCATCCGTATAAAAGCGACGACCATCTCCAACCAAATCATCTTCATAAATCTCAGGCTTTGAGATTAAGTTAATAACATCCATTCTAAAGCCTTTAACACCTTTAGCAATCCAAAAATTAAGGACATCATATAATTCTTGTCTTACTTTAGGATTATCCCAATTTAAATCTGCTTGCGTTACATCAAATAAGTGAAGATAATATTTATCTAAGTGTTCGACATATTCCCAAGCATTCCCACCAAATTTAGAAATCCAATTTGTAGGTTTATCTTTAAAAATGTAGTAATCCATGTATTCAGGATCACCTGTTAACGCTTTTTTAAACCATTTATGTTCAGTTGATGTATGGTTAAATACCATATCTAACATGATGTCTAAATTTCTTTTTTTGGCTTGGTCCACTAACTCATCAAAATCATCCATAGTCCCAAACAATGGATTGATTGCTCGATAATCAGCAACATCATAACCATTATCATTCATCGGTGAGGTGAAAAACGGTGTAATCCAGATCATATCAACCCCTAACGATTGAATATAATCTAAACGATTAATAATTCCTCGTAAATCACCAATACCATCACCATTTGAATCTTGAAAAGACTTCGGATAAATTTGATAGATTACAGTATTTTCTTTTGTTCTAAGCATTTTCCACCAACGAGACTGCCTGTTTTAAAACACTTTCCCCATCCATCATGCCATAATCAATCATAGATATTGTTGCAATGGTGACATGAGGGAGTTGTTCTTTTAACATCGCTTCTTGAAATTTAACTTGTGGAGCGCACAAGATAACATCTGAATCAGATGCTTCTTGTTTTGCTCGACTAATTGCGACTGCTTGAATTTCACATTTGAGTGCTTGTTTATTTGCTGATGAAACCATGGTTTGGACAAGAATACTTGTTGACATACCACCAGCACATACTAAAGTAATCTTCATTGATTAAGCCTCTAACGCTGCTTCTTCGCGTAATTTTTGTTTGTCAAATGCACGAACAAATGGCCAATAAATCACCATACAAACGACAAGAAGGAAGAGACCAAAGATAACTCCTCTTACACCAGAAGTAAATAATGGACGTAGTAATTCTGGAGTTCCAGAAGGAACACTAACACCATTGGGTTGAGGTAAGAAACCAACAACAATTGCGACATAGGAAAGAAGGACACTTGCGACTGGTGTTAGAATCATTGGAATCGCTAAAATTGGATTTAAAATCATTGGCAAACCAAATTTCAATGGTTCACTAATTCCAAAGAATGCTGGTACTAAACCTAAACGACCGACTTTCTTTAAATGTTGACTCTTTGTATTGAAAGATAAAATAATCGCCAATGCAAGGTTACGTGGACCTTTTTGATTTTGGATAAATGATACTGTGATGATATATGGTAAGACTGTTGCTCCAGCTTGGAATGCTTCCAAGTTAGCAACATCCATTGAATAAAAGACCGTTAATAAAATCGGATTAACAACATTACTTCCATGAATTCCAAAGAACCATAGAACTTCCATTAATGCGACTAAAATAACAACTGTGAAAATATTTGATCCCATTGATTGTAACGGCACTTGTAAGATTGCGAAAAGTGCAGCATGAGCATTTCCATAACTTGTTAATGCGAATAATCCATTCATAATACCAAAGACTATTGCAACAAAGATTGCGGGAATTAATGCTGTAAATGTCTTACTTACAACAGGTGGAACGGTGTTTGGCATTTTAATCGTGATATTTTTTTGAATCACAAACACATAAATACGAGTAGCAATCAATGCACTCATCATACCAACAAATAAACCACGTGATCCTAAATAAGTAATCTCTAATGCTGTTGATTTATCAAATGTTGTTAGCGGTGTGATAATCATAAAAGCCATAATACTAATCATACCTGCTAGTAAACCATCTTCATCAAATGATTCCGCAAGTTTATGACCAATTAAGAACACAACATATAATGCCATAAAATTCATGGTTACTGTAAATATTTTCGTTAATGCTGCATGAATTCCTGTTGACATGATAAATGCTTGATAGGGTGCTATGTTTAGTTGACTAAGCAACGCACTGATTGAGCCAATAACCATGATTGGCAAGAGTGACATCATTCCCCCTGATAATGCTTGTAAATATTTATTTGTTTGAACCTTTGACATTGTCTGGTTCAGTTTATCTAATTTTTCTTGAAATTTCATTTCTTTCTCCTATTCAGTTAATCTTTGACGTATTGCATTAAGGTCTTCATCACTCAGTGCTAAAGCTTCCTTAAAATAATTATCATAAGAACCGTATATTTCTTTAATTTGTTTCAATGCCGCTTCCATATAAATCCCTTTTGAAAGTTGCATTGTATGTAATAGTTCTAATATTTCTTCATCATCTGTGTATTGACGATATCGATTCATTTGGCGTTTGTTTCGCTCTGATTTATAGTACGTTGATAATTCATAATCATGAATTATATTTTCTTCATCGACTCCCAAGATAAGTTGAAGAATTGCTACTCCAAATCCAGTGCGGTCTTTTCCACCACGACAGTGTTGAAGCAGTGGCAAAGTATCGTCCTTTAAAAACAAGCTGATATAGCTTTGGTATGCTTCTATTGCTTCTTTTGATGTAGAGAATTTTTTATATTCATGGAGCATATTCTCTTCTGGATTGCCATAAATACTTGGATCAAACGTTCCTGCTTTCAATAAATCAATCGTACTCATGTTTTTCTTTTCTTGAACATCAACAGATCCAGCAGCAAGCTGTGCTGTCGTTGCATTGGGGTCAAGTGAGTACGTTTTTGTATTTGGAATTAATTTATTAGGAAAATTACGTGCTTCTAAGTCACTTCTAAAATCCACAATGGTTCGCAGTTCCATGTCAACAAGACGTTCAATATCATCATCACTTAAATCAGACAATTGATCACCTCTAAAAAGAACGCCCCACTTAACATGCTTTCCATCTTTTGTTGGATAACCACCATAATCACGTAGGTTATGGGTTCCATCTAAATTGATGTAGCGATTAGCAACAAGCTGTTTTTGACCATCTTTAAAGACTAAAACATAGTAATTTCTCGTCGTATCATGCAGTTTCTCTAATTCATTATTATCCTTACTTATTGTCCCTAAATAATGTTTATCATCGAGTGAAGCGGTTGGTAAAGAACCAACATAAACTTTGATTAACGCATCTTCTTCAATGTTAAATTTAACACTTGATTCTAACTCAGTTATTGTAATCATTCAATTTCACCTCTTCGAATTTGTTCAACAATAAAAGCCCCATCCATCATGCCATAGGCAGTTTCATTAATAACTGCAACTTTGGTCCCTTCCAAGGCAATTCGCCTTACTTCTGATATATAATTAGCAACTTGTGGTCCCACTAAAATAACATCTAAATCCTTTCGATGTCTTTTAATTGTTGAATAATCTGTTGCCCATATTTTGTACCCTAAATCTTGTTTGTCTGCATACTCTTGCATATGCATAGCTAAGATACTTGTCGACATTCCACCTGCGCATACTAATAATATATTCATTATAAAGCCTCCTTAATTAATGATAATTCCTTTCGGATTTCATTCATTTCCAGTGCCATATCCAAAACGACTTCTGCACTCGACACATGATCTTGTGCATGAACCATCAACATATTAATTGACGTCTGTGATTCCTTTATTTCATTTTGTATAATCTCAGTTTGCATTTGATGTGCTTGATTCAATTCTAAACGAGCTTGTTTTAAAAGCCGATCAGCTTCTTCAAATTCTTTTGTTCTCCCAAGTTTAATTGCTTCTCTTGCTTTACTCTTAGAATTTCCTGCGTGAAGAATTATCTTAAAACTTGCGGAATAATCATTCATAATAACCTCTAATCTATTTGTAAAATAATCTCTTTAAAATTTTCATAACTTGGATTTTTTACAAGTTTCTCTAAATACTTTTTGTTCGTAATTAGTTTAGACATAACCCGATAAAACCGTTGTAAATCCTTCATGTCACCTTTTTCAATTGAAGCCATAAAAACAACATCGACTTTATGTTTTCCCCATTGAACAGGTGTTTCTAGAATACATACACTCACAAACGTATCATCTGTAAGTGGCGTGTTAGGATGTGGAAATGCCACACCATCCATTAAGTCTGTACTCGAGATAGCTTCACGATTTAACACTTCTTCCATGAAGTTAGTCGGAACATCCTTCACTTCTTTGATTTTTCCAACCATTCGTTCCATGATTTCTTCCTTACTGCTTGCCTTCACAAGTGATAAGAATAGTGACTCAGGGAAATAATCAAGAATATCAATGAGTCCATATGTCTCGTCTTTAAATACCGCATTAATTGTTCCTATGGAACGTTCATCCAGAAAATGTGGGATGACAAAGACACCTTGATTTCGAATTGGAATTGTACTAAAGATATAATCATATTTTTTCAAATCTAATTGATCCATTGCATTTAAACTCGTTGTTTCAACGGTATTGATAAAGTTTTCAAATTCTGATAGGAATTGATGTTTTAATAACTGAGAAGTCCCTTTACCTGATGAACACACAATCAAGATATCAAACGTATCTTTTTTACTTAGTTTTTTTGAAATAGCAACTTGAAAATGCAAGGCATAGTAACCGATTTCATTTTCATCTAAGACAATTTCATAGTATTCATTGATCACTTGACTTGCGACATTCGCTAAATCATAAGCAGCAATAAATTTCGATTTAATATCGCTTAACAACTCGTTTCTCATTGACAAGTTATGCTCTAAACGATGAACCAAAGGAATTGTATGATGAACCAGCAATACACGTAAATTTTGATTTCGAGTCAAATCAACACTTCGCTCATCGTTTACTCGTTCCAACATTCCATCCACAAGATTCTCAGCATGCATTGCCACTGCATTTTTCTCAAGACTTGGAATAAATATTTTCCCTGACAAATGAATCATCAAATAACGAACTTCACTTTCATAAACCCTTGGCCCTATCACACTTTCTAAATCTTTGTATAGAGCTTGAGCATAATGATAAAGTAAAGAATCATCATCACTCTTCATTGATTCTAAGTCAAGAATATTATTTGTATTTATACGGTGTACCATGACAATAATATGGTTAATTAAATTATCCAAAATGAAATCCGCAACTTCAATATTTAACCGTTGAAAAAAACGGATAACAATTCTATTAATCATGATGACTTGTTTTTCTAAGATGAGTTTTGAACCATTCGAACCATCGTTAGTGTAATCAACAATAAACTTACGAATATTATTTTCATGGCCTGCAAACTTGATTCCTTCATGACGAGTATTCTCTAAGGTAATGTCATAAGACTCAAGTTGCTTTCGTAGAATTTTTAAATCACTGAACACTTGAGACCTTGAAATAAACAATTCACGTTCTAATCGATCCGTGTTAATAAGCTCTGATTCATCCAAAACTAACGAAACAATTTCATCAAGCCTTACATCACGATTACTCAATAATTCATGTTCTTTGTTGAATTGATTCATAAACAAATCAAATTTATGCTGATTTTGAATCAATAACTCAAATCCTTTACCGGGAATTCCTTTAATCTCTGCAGTGTTTAGCGGTAAAGTTGAATTTAATTGAGCAATTCTGTTAAGAATTGTTTTAGGGCTGACATTCAGCTCTTTGCTTAATTCAACACTGGTTAAGTAACGGTCTTCACCAATGTTCATTTTTAGTAATTCTAGGATTCTTTGCGAAACCATAAACTCACCTCACTTGTATAATATCAAAGATTAAACCGGTTACAGTATGAAGGCTTACCATCAACTAAGGAACCTGACTAGACTCTTTAACATTTGTATCTTTTATTTTAACGTAAGACAATTAGAAGGTCTACGATGGTCATCCATTAAAGTTCATTCCACATAAAAAGTACGTTTTTGATTAAACGTACTTTTATTAAAATAATATGGGTAAGAATATAATTTGAGTAAAAACATGAACCAAGACATGACTAAGCATTGAATAACACAGACCATATTTCCAATAAAGCCAACCAAATAAGAGTCCCGGTACAAAATTCAAGAGTAGAATTCGGATCACAATGATTAGACTTAAGCCAAATATCACGGACGCTGCAGGAAGATGCCCTAATGCAAAAATCAAGGATGATATTACAACTGCAAAGATATAGGTTCCAACATGATCACTTCTTAATATCTTTTGGGTCAACCACACAATGAGTGTTAAAACACCAAATCTCAGTAGTATTTCTTCGATGATACCACCGTATAATAAACTTGCAATAAAGAATGTCCATGAGAACTGATAGGGTTGAAGTTCACCAAGGTATGGTTGAAAAACAAACCATTCTAATCCAGTATTTAGAAGTGCTACGACACAACTCATGATGATAACTTTAATAAATACATCCCGTTCAAAAACGAACGAAACCTTTAAATTTGTCTTTGGAGCGAGAACACTCCCAACACCATAAGCTATCAACGTCATCACTATAATTTGAATTACACCGACAAACAGCAACATTTCTAAAGATCCTAATTGTGCAATCGCAACGTCTAACATTGAGGGTGGCAACGTGTTTATTTGTTGGTAAACTAACATAAATCCTGAAATGCCTGATATTATAATTATTAATATTAAGTCTCTTTTTTTCATCAGTTCCTGCCTTTCATTCTTCTTCAAGTTTACCATAAAAAAAGTTGAGATGAATCTCAACTAATTATCAAAGCCTTTTTTATGATAGAAATAGCCAAAGACAGCTAAGCCAATAACAATCCATAAAGTGATGGTTAAATAACCAATAAACAATGAATAATCAAACTGCTCAAGAAGACCAGGATTCATAAAAAACATAATCGGTCCCGTTGGAATGAATTTCATGATTGTTATCATAAACTCCTCACCAGACATCATTGCAAAAATTGGCAGCATTGATAGAAACATCACAGGCATCCCCAATAAGCCTGCTGTTTGTTGAGTTGGTGACAAAATACCAATCACAGAACTAAATAACAAAAGGGCTAGAGTTGTCATTAAAACATTCAACAAATAAAGTGGTAAACCAGAAATCGCGGCTCCTAAAATTACATAACAAGCAATCATCGAGATCATAAATAAAATGACCATGACAACCAGCTTACTAATCACAAACTCTAAACCTGATACGTCTGAAAGCATTAACGATCGAAGTGTTTTCTTTTCTTTTTCTTCCGCAATCGTAATAGCCATTGATGAAGCACCAATAACACCAAACCCTAGCATCGTTACGAGTGATAACACCATCTCTTTTACATGAGGATCGTTACTTCCTTCAACCAACAAGTATTTGTAGATAACCGCAAACAATACCGGCATAATAAAAACAAAAAATATACTTTTATTATTTAGGGTTAGTTTAAAATCTTTCTTAATTAGTGCTTTCCATTTACGCAAGTTCATAATCAGACCTCCCTGTGACATCTAAGAAAATATCCTCTAACGAGGGTTCAACCGAATGAATTGTTAAGATGTCATCGTCTTTACCATCATTTAAAATCTGTGCCAATCCATCATTACTTTTTTCGTACAATTTCCTTGTTCCCGATGCATAAACCACATTAATTTTATTTTGTGCATATTTTAATTTTAATTCATCTTTACTACCAATTTCCATAATTTCACCTTGGTCTAAAAAGGCAATGCGATCGCATAATTTTTCTGCCTCATCCATTGAATGAGTGGTAAGAAAAATAGTCGTCCCTTCTTGGTTTAAATTTCGTAGAATGGTATGAATTTCCAACGTTGTCTTGGGATCCAATGCCGCTGTTGGCTCATCTAAGAACAATATCTTGGGTTTATGAATAAGCGCCGTTGATAAAATGAGACGTTGACGCATTCCCTTCGATAACTTCTTGGCTAATTTACTTCGATCTTCCCACAGTCCAACTTGTCTCAACAACAATTCGACTTGGTTACGGTCAACATTTCTCAAATCAGCAAATAAGTTTAAATTTTCTAAAACGGATAAACCCTCGTAAATGTCGTTTGAATCAGTCATAATCCCTAAGGTGTCATACACTGAATTACCTAATGACTCCAGTGATTGATTAAATAAATAAGCACTCCCATTATTTAATTTTAATTGCTTCGTTAAAACTTTAATGGCAGTTGTTTTCCCAGCGCCACTGGGTCCTAAGAAGCCAAATATTTCATTATCGTAGACCGAAAATGATAAGTCATTTAAAGCGAGTGTTTCTTTAAATTTAACTGAAGCATTCTTTAATTTTAATATTTCTTTCATACTTTCCTCCTGTTTCACGAACAATCAAACTATACACCAAAGATTATAAAAAGTAATAAAAAAAGGCCCAACGACGTCAGATCAAGGCCCAATTATTCTATTTTTATCTCAGTGGCACCCTTATGACGCTGAGTGGAGCTGTGAAAGAAAGTCTTGATATCGCCGTTTACTCAACGGTATCGTTAAATCCTCCAAACTATCCAAAGAAATAACATAACTGTTTTTAGTCCATTGCTGAATCTCCGTCACATACAAAAGATTCACTAAATACGATCTATGGGATCGATAAAAATTATAACTCTCCAACTTTCGACTCAGTTCTTCTAACGTAAATTGTGTTGCAACAAGAGAATTTTTAATGTAAATATGACACACTGAATCGATACTCTCAGCATAATAAATATCTTGAATGGGAACAAAAATAGTTTTACCTTCTGTCTTCACTTCTAGTCTAGAATTCAGATCTTTTTGTTGAGAAAAATTAGCACCAATCATTTGTTCCAACGATTCATAAATCGGTATAAAACCACCCTCAACAAGATGGTAAGAGTTACCAGGCATCAACATTACTCTTCTAAATGATTCTGATGAGGTCACAATGCCAACACCTTCTTGAGACATGGTTTCTAATGTTTGCACAATTAGTTTCTGTGTTGACTTATCGACCGTCCCCAACGGATCTTCCATAAATACATAATCTGTCTCAGAAACGACTGCCCTTGCTAGCATCATCCGTTTAAATTCAGATTCATTAAGCGTAGAGATTCTTTTTTTCTTTAATTCATCTAATTGTGTCAGTTTTAAAACATCGTCAACTTGCTTACTACTGTTGTTTAAATCAGCAAATAACGCAAGGTAATCCTTCACTTTCAAATTTTCATAAGCTTTATCATCTAATGCTATAAACGTTAGTGATGACGTTTCTAATAACGGTATAAGTGTTGTAATCACCTGATGAAATGCTTCTCCTGAACACTCAAGATTAACGGCAACCTTTTTCTCACTAATTAATTTTTTTAAGTATTCAATTTGATGCATGGCAGTCCCCTTTTAATTTTATATTCATTATATACTTATTTAAAAAGTCTTTCAATTTTCGACTTCTTATTCTCATCATTTTAATAAAAAGAACTAAGTGTCATTAATTTTAGACCCTTAGTTCTTCAATTTATTTTTATAATGAATATGGAGGTAAAGTTCAAAACTCACAACAACCAAGTTGATGACATAGAATACGACAACGTAATTAATTGAGTTTGAGAGGACTTTTCCTAAAATTCCAAAGACATAACCCGATAGAATTAAGACAACAAATCCTGTACTTTTACCTTCGATAGATTTTGTTTGTAGTATTTTTATGACTGATAATGGCCATGAAATACCAAAACATATAATCATTAATGCTTCAAATACGCTTGACAATTAAATGCTCCTTTTCTTTTTTTATTAGCCTAAATACCTGATGACAATCTAGCTGAGAACACCTCAAGATGTTTCGTCTTTTCTACTTAGAAAATCGACTAAGGTATCGTAATTTAATAATTCGACCGAAAGAGGTTTTGTGTAATTCAATTCTGCTAAATACTCTAAATACTCATACATTACTGTTAATTTATTCACTTCTTTACTATTCACCGAAAACAACAAAATCATGAATACAGTTTTGTCTTTCACTTTTAATCCCTCTGGGATCACAGCAATTGAAACAACACTTTGTTTAGACATTGACATCATAGGGTGGGGAATACTGATGCCATTATCAAGAACTGTCGAAAATGTATTTTCTCTTTCGATAACCGAATTATAAAATGCTTTAGGATCTTCAATATATCCTTGTTTGTGGAGATTGAGAACCATGGTATCAATCAGTTCTAAATAACTTGAAGGTGCATTGCGACGCATGTATAATTCTCTTGGAAAATACGTCTCAATTTTTTCCTTTTTATTATTATCGATTGTCCCAAAATTTTCGACAACCTTTTCGACATTTTTAAGATCTTGGGGGGTTAGAATAGGATTAACTAAAACTGTTGCTTTGCCTTTAATTTCTTGGCTAAACGGGACAGAGCTCACAATTATTTCTTCTTTAATTTCATGATGATCTAGAACTACAAATTCTGAGTATGGCATAATATTGACCTCATTTAAATGAGGACTTAACTTGGACTGCAATTCTTTTTTTATAAGTCTTGCTGTTGCAAAGCCTGAACCACACACAATCAACATATCTTTTTTTACAAATAAATCATCAAGAGCAACCGCGACATGAAGTGAAATATAAGCAAGTTCTGTTTCGCTAATAATTACTTCTGTTTGTTCATAAATGATTGGAATAATTTTTGTTGAAATGACATATGCGAAAGGATACTTTTTCTTTATTTGCTCTGGCACATCACTATGTTCCATCTGACTTGATTGAACCCTTACCATTAAAGGGCCTAGATGTGTCAGAAGTTTCGCTTCAAAGTTATCACTTTCATTTAAATTAAGTTCATATTCTTCAAAAACAATGTGTATAAAACGATCGAAAATATCTTGTTCTTTGCTTGTTGCTAAACTAAACGCTGTACCAATTTCCAATAACCGTTTAGAATTAAAACAATTTTGAATAAAGGTTCTCTCGTTTGTGTTTAACATAATTTCAAAACTCATTTCGATGCGATTGCATAAATCATTGATAATATTCATCAACAATCGTGGTCCTTGTGGGTAGTCTATAATCTCATAACCGGCATCAATCCGTAATAAAGAAATAAAAATTTCTTTTGAAAATGAAATCATATCCTTATCAACCATGACACACTCATAATAATTCAATTCACGCTTTAACATTTCGTAAATCAAAATAAGCTCTTCTTCAGCTTTTTGCGGTTTAAGCTTCCGTTCAAACAAGAATGCTGAATTAAATGTCAGCTTATATTTATTGATTTGTTTGATTGTATTATAGATCATAACTCGTTTAGATTGCTCTGATCCTTCTAGTTTTATTCCTATCCCACTATCAATGATTAATTGACACTGCCCTAATCCTTCTATTTTACTCTCTACTCGTTTTAGATCAAGGTATGCAGTTCCTTTGGATACAAACAACTCATGAGCTAAAGTCTCTGTTGAAATATACTCATCTTCGTACAGTAATCGGTACAAGATGTAATTTTCTCGCTCGGATGGGGTTTGCGGAAGACCCACTTCATCCTCTTCACTCATCACTTTAATATGTTTCAATAGTTTTTCTTTTGCTGCTGGGTTTATGAAATAGCCTTTTCGACTCTCGGAGTCGATTTTTACATCAAACGCTTCAAGTTTCAAATTGATTTCTTTAATGTCTGTTCGAATTGTGCGATCCGATACTTTAAAGATTTCAGCTAGGCTGGGTCCATTCATCCAAATATTTGTGTTCAATAGAATCTCTAATAGTTTCCTACGTCTTGTATTCATAGGCTCCCTCCAACCTTATTATATGGTTCATGTGTTTAATTATCGAACTAGTTATTTTCCCCCAATCGTCTACGACCTAGGAAATGTCTTAAATATAACGTTACCTTTAGTTTATCATCGATTAGCAAAAAATGACCATTAAAGATAAAAAAAGGAATTGAGGGCTTCAATTCCTTTCGTGCAAGATTTTATTTTTGATCTTTAATAGCTTTAAAACTAATGAGTTCTATAGCGTTCTCTTTGATGTAATCTTGAATAGCCTTACTTGTAAGAGTTTCTACTTCTGTTTCTCGTGGACTCGTAAAACTTGATATTTCAATCAATTCATCATCAACAAATCCAGGATGGGTCATCACTTCAAGTGTACAATCTTTATCCTTATATTCATCTAATATCATGATTAAATGATCAAGGGTTGATTGTTCTTCGTTCCCACCAAATCGTCGATCAAGATAGTCCGTTGTTCTCACACCATATTTTTCCATCATAGGAATGTGGGTATCGTTTTGGCGACGAACCGGAACTCCCTCTTCTGATGCAATTTTCATTACAACTTCCACAACTTCATCATTCAATAAAGCATGGACGTGATGATGTGAGTCCAGGTGAGTTAACTCCAGTCCCGTTTCTTTAAATTTAGCTAATTGTGCTCTAAATTCTTTTTCAATTTCATTCACATCATAATCTTTAGGAATTGAGGATGGATTTCGGTAAAACTTGCCTTCTTCAGTTGTTATACTAGGCAAATCTGATGCTGGTAACACGGGTGATCCGTACGTTAATGTTAAATGAAGACCGCAAGCTAAAAGTCCAATTTCTTCAGCTTTTTTTACGGCATAATCTAACGTTTTTGAATTGGCTAATAACGATGTATCACGTACAATTCCGTCAACGATTCCTTTAGCAATTCCATCCGTGACTCCTGGGGTAGAACCAAAGTCATCGGCTTTAATAATTAATTTCATTTACTGATTCTCTCTTTCAACCAATGTTTTTTCATACGCTTTAAAGAATGGATAATAAATAATAATATCAATCACGATAACACCTAGAACTAAGAAGAATGCTCTCCAATCCATTGTTGCTAGGGGCAACCCTATGAATGGTGGCGTTGTCCAAGGAACCGCAATATATGCACGTCCAATAAAGCCCCATTTGGTTGCATAAAAGCCTATAAATGAGTTTATCAGTGGCGTTAAAATAAATGGAATAGCGATAATTGGGTTTAAGATAATTGGAGTTCCAAAAATAATAGGCTCATTAATCCCAAATAAACCTGGTAACATTCCAACTTTAGCAACTGTTCTTAATTGTTTAGATTTACTTCGTAACATTAAGAACATGAGCCCCAAGGTTGCTCCTGCTCCTCCCATGACCACAATATATACTGAAAGAGGTCCTGTCATAATGAATGGTAATGGTTGACCGGCAGCTTTTGCTGCTGAGTTTGCCATTAAGTTTGATGTATAAACAGCTGATGTAATTCCACTTGTTACTGCACCACCATGAATCCCAACAACCCAAAGCACATGAGAAATAAACATCAAGATGACTGGGAACCAGACACTATCTGTTCCTTCTAATACTGGTGTTAAGACTTTGAAAATTAATTCTGGAATGGATAAAGTTGTAAATGAAATACTGACAAGGTTAATAATATAGAACAATAATACGTTCACGATTAATGGTATTAAAGATGTAAATGTTGCAGATACTGCAGGTGGTACACCTTCTGGCATCTTAATTCGGATATCTCGCTCGAGTAAAAAACGTGTTATTTCAACGGTTAGAACCCCAATGAGCATCGCTGTAAAGAACCCTTTCGCATCCAATAATCTTACTGGCATTGCTCCTTCTGTTGCAGGTGCTGCAACAAGCAAGAACACAACCATTGAAATCATACTTGCTGAAAATGGATCAATTGTATTAATTTTTGCTTTATAGTGCTTAGCTAAGTTATAGGCAACTGCACCAGCCACAAAGAGTGACATTATTCCCATGGTCATGACAAAGGGTGTAATAATCGCTTCTCCATTAGCAACCGCCCAATCATACCAAGCAAGTAAAAACTTGAACAATATATTTGTAGGTTTTACCATCGTAGGGTCCACTGGTGGGGAAGCGACTAAGAGGGAAATACCCCCAATAATTGTTAATGGTATGGTAATAATAAGAGCATTACTAATGGATTTTACATATTTTTGATTACCAAATTTTGTTGCTATCGGTACTAATTTTTTCTCAATAAAATTTCTAATCTTCTCAAAATTCATTGCTATTCTCCTCCTATTTTATTTAAAATCAGGGAAATACCCTTGATTAGCTTCAATTAACGCATCCAAGACTAATTTTGCTTTATTTGCATTTGGAATTGTTAAATTAAGCGTTAATGCTTTTAATGCTTTCTCATATGATCCTTCTAAACATGCTTCTACGGCTAAGACTTCATATCCTTTTTCTATTTCCATAAGCGATTTTTGAAAATCAGGAATTTCTCCCACTGCAATAGCATCAGGTCCATTCGCTCCAACATAACATGGCACTTCCACAATAACATCATCTCTAAAGTTAGAGATACTGCCATAATTGGGAACATTCACGATGTATCGATTCTTTAAATCGTTAGCAATTGAAATAGCTACACCGACAATATAATCACCATGAGCGTTGGTATCTAACTCAGAATCATCGATACTATTATTTCGAATAACTCGCTTACATTCTTCAAACACATCTTTATGACGTGTATCCATGACATAATTTGCTCTTGAATAGTTTGGATCCATTGTTTTCAACATATCATCTGGAAATAAATAATATTGTAAGTATGTTAAAGGTATGGCATCTGGAAAGAATTCAATCATTTTCATGATTCTTTCAAAGACATCATCCCAGTACTCATCACGTGCACTTTCTTCTGGCTTTAAATCATTTAATTGTCCAGATTTAACCCCTTGGATTATATCTTGTGCATAATCATGACCATTTTTATCATATATTTTAGTAAACCAACCAAAGTGATTTAAACCATAATAATCAAAAGTTAATTCATGATGTTCTTTTCCTATTAAGTTTGCTAATCCTAATTCTTGTCCGATTGGCATGTCACAAAGACACATCACTTTTGCTTCTGGAACTGCTCTCATCAACGCTTCTGAAATCATTGCTTCAGGGTTACTGTAATTTAGAACCCATGCATCTGGACAGTACTTTACCACGTCTTTTGCGATTTCAATCATAGCTGGAATCGTTCTCATTGCAAAAGCAAAACCACCAGGACCACAGGTTTCTTGACCGATTAAGTCAAATTGAAGAGGTATCTTCTCATCCAATTCCCGTTGTTTTAATCCACCAGGTCTAATTTGAACTAATAGAAAATCAGCATTCATAAATGCATCTTTTCGTTCTAATCCCCAGTTCACTTTAATAGATGGTGCATGTTTTTTTGCCATAATCTGACAAAACTGTCCCATAATATTTAATTTTTCTTCATCAATATCTTGTAAATATACTTCCTCTAAACTGAGGTCTTTTCGGTTAACGAGTAGACTCTTAAATATTCCAGGAGTAAAACTACTCGCACCACCAACAATTACTATTTTCTTTTTCATTTTTCTCCTTTAAACCAAAATTTCCTTAATAACATCAAGCAATAACATCGTTGTCATTAAATGATCTTGAGCATGAATCATGATGAGCGTTGGATGATTATCCATGCCCTCTTCAAGAATCTCTTTTTGAATGTTATGTACCTTCTTAATGAGGTTTTGTGCCTCATTTAATAAATCATTGGCTCGTTCGCTATTGTTCATTTTATATTCTCTGATTGATTCAATAGCATAACTTTTCGCACTACCTGATAAAGAGATTATCTGCAATGCTGCTTGGTTCATATCAATATCATCATTTTCCATATACTTTACTTCATACTTTCTTCTTTCATTTCTTTTGCCATTTCTAATATTTTTTCCCCATCTGCAATGCCATACAAGAAAGGATCAATAATTTGAAGTGGAATTCCAAAACCATTTGCTTTTTCAGTTAGTTCATCTTTTTTATATGACATTTGGGGTCCAAGTAAAACGACATCATAACTTGGCCCAATATCATCAAAAGAGTCAACTGGCCATGCTTCAATAACCCAATCCTGTTCATCTTCTTGTAAAGATTTTTTCATTTTACTTACAATTAAGCTTGTGGACATCCCTACAGAACACAGTAATAATATTTTCATTATATTTCTCCCTTCTTTGCTAAAAATTCAATCATTGTTTCATAGTTTAATAGTTCTTCTGGTAATGGTTTTGAATAATTAATTTCAGCAAGATATTCTAAATAGTCATACAACACTGATAACTTGGCTAATTCTTTACTATTAACTGAAAATAATAGAACAATATACACTGTCTTATCATCGACCTTCAATCCTTCTGGAATAATGGCAACCGACACCACACTCTCTCGGGACATTGAAACCATTGGATGAGGAATACCAATACCATTATCTAAAACAGTCGAGAATATTTTCTCTCTTTCTAAAACGGATTCATAAAATTTTTCTGCACTCTCAATATATTTATGATGATATAAGTTCATAACCATGGTTTTCACTAAAGCTAAATAACTTTTATCTTGTTTTTCAATTCGATAGAGTTCTTTAGGGAAATAAGTTATGAGTTCTTCGCGTGCATCATCATCGATTGTTCCAACATTCCCAATAACCTTTTCAAGGTTTTTTAGATCTTGTAATGTTAAGATTGGATTCACTAGAATAATCGGTTTGTCTTTAATATTTTTATGTATTGGTACAGATGTCACAATTATTTCCTCTTTAATTTCGGAAGGTTCTAAGTTATCAAACTCAAAATATGAAATTATATTGATTTGATTAACATAAGGACTCAATCGTGAATTTAGTTCTTTTTTAATAAGCCTAGCGGTTGCAAATCCAGACCCACAAACCACCAATAAATCTTTCTTAACAAAGATATCATCAAGGGCAACAGCAACGTGTAACGCAATATATGATAATTCTGTTTCACTGATAATTACATTTGTCTCTGCATAAATAATTGGCAGAATTTTAGTCGATATCACATAAGCAAACGGGTATTTTTTCTTTATCTGCTCTGTTACATTACTGTTTTCCATTTGATTTGTTTGTATTCTAGCAATCATCGGTCCTAAATGCGTCTTTAAGTTTTTTTCAAAGTTTTCACTACTACCTAAGTCCAATGAGTACTCATTTTTTACTTCACTTAAAAACTCTTCGAGTATATCATTTTCCTTGGATGATCCTAGAGTCAAGCTATGTCCAGTAGAAAGCAAACGTTTAGAATTAAAACTATCCTGAATAAACATTCGTTCATAAGTATTTATCGTCAATTCAAAGCGAAGTTCTAAACTTGAGCAAAAGTCATTAATGATATTCATTAACAACGAAGGCTGTTTATCGTTGGCTTTAATTTGATGACCTTCTCTAATCCTTTGAAGTGATATGTACACCTCTTTTGCCAAAGAAACCATGTCTTTATCAACCATGCTACATTCATATCGGTTTAATTGATTAATGAGCATTTCGTAAATGGAAATAAGCTGATCTTCTACATCTTGAGGGTCAATCTTTCGTTCGTAGTAAAATGAAGAATCAAAGGTCAAATCATATTTATTTGTTTGTCTAATCGTATTTGTAATCATAATACGACGATCTTTCTCTTTACCCGAAACTTTAATTCCAACACCACTATCAATTATTAATTGACATCCGACTGCTTGTTCAAATTTTTTCTCAATTCTTTTTAAATCTAAATAAGCCGTCGCCTTGGAAACAAATAATTCTGTGGCGAGTTGTTCAGTCGACAGATAATCATCCATATACAACAATCGATAAAGCATATAATTTTCACGCTCTTCTGGAGTTTGTGGAAACGCATCTTCACCCTTTCCTGTAATTGAATCCCCATTTTTATTCAAAATATCTTTTTGGTCTGGTTCTATGAAATAGCCCCTTTTGATATCAGAATCAATCCTTACCCCATACTCCGCAATCATTGTATTGATTTCTTTTATATCTGTCCGAATTGTTCGAGCTGATACCCTAAAAATATCTGCTAAACTTGCCCCATTCATCCATATATTCGTATTCAATAAAATCTGTAATAGCTTCCTACGTCTTGTGTTCATAGGCTCCCTCCATCTTCATTATATGTATCTCTGTCTGTATTATCGAACTAGTTAATTTCCCAATCTAAGCGCTTTCTTAGGAAAAGAATTAAAAATTTGTATAGCTTAACTTCATTTTAGCATTTATTCTTTCTATGTTTACCTAATCTTCTATGATAAAATTAGCGTTAAGATGAAGGTGAGGAAAAACATGGACACTTTGCGTGGTGTGATTGAAAATATCGTGGGTTTTTTTAAGGGAAAAAACAAATTACTGGATGAATACTATGATGACTATAATTTTACAATGTCAAAAAAACTCTTTTATATCCTTAGTTTATGTGTTTGGATTTTAATATTTTTACTCTTTGTGATTAGTTTTTTCATCGTTTATAACCTTTTAGAACCTAAATAAAAAACCAGATTAAGTTTCCCTGAAGAGGAAGACAATCTGGTTTTTTACTTTATATTTTTATATATTCACTCACATCAAGGGAATAATCACAGTTGTCAACGTCAAAACCGTTCATATTCAAAAAGTCTTGTTTAAAGTATTTAAATTCAATCATATCAAGAAATTCATCATCTTGGAACTTCGCTAATATTTTTTCGACTTGACTTTGAGCCTGTAATTCATACTTATCTAAACGGTATATGTCATGAGTATTTTGCTGACCATACACTCGGTCTTTGAATAATCTATATTTATGTTGGGTAATTGTTTCATGAGTTTTTTCTTCTTTCATAACTTTGAATAATGCACTGACGTAGATCGCCATCGTTGGAATAAAAACTGATGCTTTCGTGACTACGGCTTTTGATGCACTAATAATCGCTTCCCCATCATAGGGTTTGAGTAAGGCATTAATTTTTTTGTTTGTTTTTTCCAAATCTCGTTTGGCTTGCCCTATCGTGCCATCTTTATAAATCGGATCTGTTAGCGATGAGCCGATATATGTATAGGTCACAAACTTACAACCTTCATTGATAAGATCAGCGTCCACTAACGCTTTTGCCCATAAGTAATAATCACTTCCTCCCATGACGTTGATTGTATCTTCAATCTCTTGAGCTGTTGCTGGTTGCAGTGTTTGTGTTTTTAACTCTTTACTCATGATATCAATGGTTGTTCCGGTGTATGGTTGGTTAATTGGTTTGAGACTGGAGACATATTTCTTTTGGGTGTCAGGATCTATTCTTATGCCACTTGCCACTGAATAAATAACACAATCAATCTTTTTATTCTTGCTTTTTAAATCATCAATCACTCTTTGTTTTGTTTCATGTGCAAAGCAATCTGCGTTTAAATCATCACTTTCAAAGCCGTGCTGCTGTGCTATCTCTTCAAAGAAATGATTGTTATAATATCCAGCAGATGCTGTTCCACGACCTCTTGCAGCTCTTTCATAACTAACGTTATAAGTGTATGCATTGCCTTTGAATGTCAGTGCGATTCGACTGGCCAATCCATAGCCTGAACTTCCTCCAATAATTAATACATTGATTGGTTTCTCTTGAATTACTTCATAATCTTTAAGTTCATTAATTTGATTTATAATATTTTGTTTACATCCTAAGGGATGGGCGTTTAATGCGACACCCTCACGGATCATTGGTTTTAGACTCATACTCGTCCTCCTCATTAAAAGTATTGCAATATTTATTATATTATGTTTTACTTTGATTATCAAACTAATAAGTTTGGGAGGTCACAATGAATTTAGAAAATATAGAAAAACTAATGCAAATACTCGAAGAATCAAATCTTGAAAGTCTATCGTATAAAGATAAAAATTTTGAACTCTGCTTACACAAAGCAAAAGAAGGATTGCATGTCTCGCAACCTGTTATAGCAGAAAAATCAAGTACTAACCCTGTCGATATTATCGATGAAAACGATAAGGTCAAGTCACCATTGGTGGGTGTGTATTATTCAAAACCTGCGCCTACGGATGAATCCTTTGTATCTGTCAATCAAACTGTAAAAAAAGGACAAACACTTTGTATCATCGAATCCATGAAAGTCATGAATGAAATCAAAGCACATAAAGACGGGAACATTGGTGAAATATACTTAAAAGATGGAGAGATGGTTGATTATGATCAGCCATTATTTTTAATTCAATGAAACTCATCCAAAAAGTATTGATCGCTAATCGGGGTGAAATTGCGATTCGAATTATTCGGTCTTTGCGGGAAATGAATATCAAATCTGTTGCTATTTATTCGACTGTGGATAAAGATTCGTTGCATGTCATGTTAGCCGATGAAGCTGTGTGTATTGGTGATCATCGTTTAATAAACTCTTATCTGAATAAGAATGCAATCCTTCAAGCTGCTATAAACACACAAGCTCAAGCCATTCATCCTGGGTATGGACTCTTAAGTGAAAATGCAAGTTTTGCGAAAGCATGTCACCATCTTGGTCTTGAATTTATCGGTCCTCACTACAAAACAATTGAGTTGATGGGTGATAAACAAAGTGCAAGAGAAACAATACGTGCTGCAGGTGTTCCAATTGTTCCAGGGTCTAAGGGTCTTGTTTCAAATCTTGATGAGGCTCATCAACAGGCCAAGCACATTGGCTTTCCACTGCTTGTTAAAGCGACAGCGGGAGGTGGCGGTAAAGGTATGAGGATTTGTTATGACAAAGAATCGCTAAGTCATGCTTATCAACAAGCCGTCTTAGAAGCACAGACAGTCTTTGGTGATGGATCTGTCTACATGGAACGATTCATCGAAAACCCACGACACATCGAAGTACAAATTTTGGGCGATAAACATGAAAATATTGTACATCTATTCGAAAGAGAGTGTTCAGTGCAACGTAACAATCAAAAAATGATTGAAGAAGCACCAGCTCATAACATCAAGCCCGCAACACAGAAAAAATTATATGATGTTGCACTTAAGGCGGCACACTCTATTCAGTATGAATCAGCAGGAACCTTAGAATTTATAATGGATAAAGATGAGAATTTTTATTTTATTGAAATGAATACACGCATTCAAGTTGAACACCCTATTACCGAACAAATTACGGGTGTTGATCTTATCAAAGAGCAAATTAGGATTGCTGAAGGACGACGTCTCTCTGTCACTCAAAGTGATTTAAAAATTAATGGCTGTTCCCTTGAATTACGCATCAATGCTGAGGATCCTTACGATAAGTTTAAACCAGTATCAGGTAAGATTGGTGCCATTCATTTTCCTGGAGGACATGGCATACGTGTTGATTCTTTTTTATATCAAGGTTACACCATTTTACCGTTTTATGATTCAATGATTGCGAAAATTATTGTCCACTCAAGTTCTCGAGAGGATGCTATTGAAAAAGCAATCCGTTCAATGGAAGAACTAAATATCGAAGGCATAAAAACAAATCAAGAATTTCAACTTGAAATCCTTTTAAGTGAAGCCTTTCTTGATAATAATTATGATACATCGCTTGTTGAGAAATTCTTGAAAGGAGAAATTCAATGACACTCTTAAGTAACATCAAAAGTCGAAAAGAAAAAGTTGATGCACATAAAGATACTGACAGTATTGAAAATCATTTAGAAATACCAGATGGTCTTTACGACAAATGTCCTCAATGTGATTATGTTGAAGAAACAGTTCATTTTTATCAAAATAACTGGATCTGCTCGGAATGTAACCACCATCTAAGAATGCATGTTGCAGCAAGAATTAAGCTAATTTTTGATGAATTTAATGTTTTTAATCATATCATCAAATCTAAAGATCCGCTTAATTTCCCAGGTTATCAAGAAAAATTGGAAACATTAAGTGATGAAAATGGTGTCTATGATGCCGTAGTCTGTGGCGAAGCAATTCTTGCGAACAAATCTGTTATTGCAGTGATTATGGATCCAAACTTTATGATGGGTTCGATGGGAACAGTCGTTGGTGAAAAAATTACCCGAGCATTTGAACGTGCTCAAAAACAAAAGAAACCTATCCTAATATTCAGTGCTTCAGGAGGTGCTCGGATGCAAGAAGGTATATTAAGTCTCATGCAAATGGCAAAAATAAGTGGAGCTGTGAGCAAATTCAATCAAAGTGGCGGTCTTTTTATTAATGTACTCACTGACCCAACTACGGGTGGTGTGACTGCAAGTTTTGCCATGTTGGCTGATATCATCTTAGCTGAACCCAATGCACTCATTGGCTTTGCAGGACCTCGAGTCATACGTCAAACCATGAATCACGACTTACCAGAAGGATTTCAACGCTCAGAATTTTTATTAGAAAAGGGATTTATTGATAAAATTGTTGATCGGACACAATTAAAGAACACATTAAACCATCTTCTAGAATTACACGAGGTGAAATGATGAATCCAACAATCAAACGTTTAGAAAAAGAAATTAAACTATTAAAAAAAGATAACCTTGATACAAGTCATTTAGAAAAATCATTAGGAATCCTTAAACAAGAAATCAAATCAAAAATGAGTGCGTGGGACCATGTACAAATGGCACGTGACTTAAACCGTTATAATACAAAAGAAGTTATTGCATCTCTTTTTGACGACTTTATTGAGTTACACGGTGATCGTTATTTTGGTGATGACAAAGCTATTTATGGTGGAATCGCCTTTTTAGGTTCCCTTCCAGTAACTGTCATTGGAATTAATAAGGGAACCCATACCCAGGATAATATCGAGGCAAATTTTGGCATGGTCCATCCTGAAGGGTACCGAAAAACCCTACGCCTTATGAAACAAGCTGAGAAATTTAATCGACCTATTATCACATTTATAAACACACCTGGAGCATATCCAGGTGTTGAGGCCGAAGAACGTGGACAAGGTGAAGCAATTGCTCAAAATCTCATGCAAATGATGGAACTGAGTGTACCAACTATATCAATCATTCTAGGAGAAGCTGGGAGTGGTGGTGCTTTAGCACTCGCTGTCACAGATCAAGTATGGATGCTAGAAAATGCTATCTACTGTATTTTGTCACCTGAGGGTTTTGCTTCAATCTTATTAAAAGATGCAAGCAAGGCAAGTGATGCCGCAGAATCAATGAAGATAACAAGTAAAGATATGTTACAACATGGAATCGTCGATGAAATAATTTATGAAGATAAGGACTTTGAAGAGGTAACCCATTACATGAAACAACGATTAATCACTGAATTAGATTCTCTTTCAAAACTTAAATCTCATCGTTTAAAAAAACTCCGGTATGATCGATTTAGAAAGTTTGGTGATGTAATTCATGAACACTAAAATCATTCGAACAGGCCATTATCTACCTAAAACAAAAATAACCAACACAGACTTTGAATCCGTGATGGATACCAATGATGAATGGATTAGAAAACGAACAGGAATAAGACAACGACGATTCTCTAAAGAATCTGCGACCTATATGGCAACTCAAGCCGCACACAATGCCTGTATCGACATTGATGTTGAATCAATCGATTGCATTATTGTCGCCAGTTATACTCCTGACACGTTTATCCCCACGATTGCGAATGCAGTCAGAGCAAACTTAAATATAACTAGACCTATCGCATCATTTGATTTAAATGCTGCTTGTTCAGGCTTTCTTTTTGCTTTGCAAACAGCGAATGCTTATCTATTAGCAAAGATATATAAACGAATTCTCGTCATTGGTGTTGACAAAAACTCTCAATACTTAAATTTCGAGGATCGCTCAACGTCTATATTATTTGGTGATGGTGCTGGAGCAGTTCTTGTTGAATTGGGAGATAAAGGAATCATTGATTGTATTCTTGGCGGTGAAGCTGACAATAATGACTCAATAACTATGAAAAATGCGACCCATACACCCAATCCATTCATCCAAAATAAACCTTTTACCCATGAATATTTTAAAATGAAAGGACCCGAAGTCTTTAAATTTGCAACCAGAATTATTACCCAAGCAATTAAAGAAATTCTTATAAAAAATTCTTTAACCATCGACGAGATTGATTACATCGTTGCCCACCAAGCTAACAAACGAATTTTAGAAAGTGCAGCACGAAGTTTGAACTGCTCTTCTGAAAAATTTCTAACAAACATTGAAAACTATGGGAATACTTCTTCTGCTAGTGTCCCAATCCTTCTTGATGAACGACTGAAAGATGACACTATTTTAGAAGGAATGACCATTATTCTTATCGCTTTTGGTGGCGGTTTAACCTACGGAACAGCGCTTGTGGAAATGTAAAATATTGACAAACAAATAAAACAATTATATAGTTTGAATGTCAAACTATTATTATAGGAGGAACTTATGAAAGAAAAAATTATTGAAATTGTAGCCGAAATACTTGATACAACTGTTGAAGACATCAAAGAAGATGCACTCATTATTGATGATCTTGGAGCCGACTCCATCGCAGTTATGGAAATTGTCATGGAGCTAGAAGAAGTTTATGATTTTGAAGCACCAACTGAGGATGTTCTAAATCTCAAAACTGTCAATGATATCATTAAGTATATCGAAGCGAAATCATAAAATGAAAGGATTTCTATTTGCTGGCCAAGGTCAGCAATTTCTTTTAATGGGGAAAGATTTAGCCGAAACTTACCCCTTGGTAAAGGAAATATACGATACTGCACATTCAATATTAGATTATAATCTTTTTGATTTAACTGAGGAGCAATTACAAACAACTCGATATACACAACCCGCGCTCTTTGTTTTAAATCATGCAATCTGTACTATTCTTGAAAAATATGGTGTCGATGCCGATGCAACCTGTGGTTTATCTCTTGGTGAATATAATGCTTTAGTCTGTGCGAATGTTATTTCGTTTGAAGATGCTCTAAAAATAATTATTCAACGGTCAAACCTAATGCAAAATGCATTTGAACCTTTCACCACCGCTATGTTAGCATGCATCAAAACAGATCAAGCAAGAATTCAAACACTTCTCCAAGATTCTCCCGTTGAGATTTGTAACATTAATACTCAATCTCAAATTGTCATCGGAGGATTAAAATCAGACATTGAAAAAATTCAACCGCTCTTAAAAGAAGCAGGGGTCAAAGCAATTCCCATCAAAATGTCGACAGTCTCTCATATGTCACTTTTAGATGAAACAGCAAAACAGTTGAACGACGAACTTCAGGTCTATTCATTTAATAAACCGACAGTCCCCTTTATCAACAATATATCGGGATTTGTACAAGAGAACGACTTTGTAAGGTCATTAAGTCAACATATCGCAAGACCCACACAATTTCTAACATCGATTCAAACGATGCAAAGCTTGGGTGTAAAAACCTTTATTGACATTGGCCCCAAAGGAACACTCTCAAAATTTGTAAAAGAAATCTGTGGTAAAGAAACAGAAACCTTTAATATATACAATCTAGACACATTAAGGAGTTTTATGAATGAATAAAAAAATTGCAATTGTAACTGGAGCTACTAAAGGTTTAGGACTAGCTATTGCTAAACAACTTGTCAGTGATGATTACTATGTGATTGGAACCTACATCAGTGATTATCCCGGCGAATACCTCGAATCAATTCAAGATAAAAACTTTGAACTTAGACAAGTCGATTCAAGTAATTATGACGAATGTCTTGAATTTTCAAAAACAATAAAAGCTGAATTCAATCATGTATCAGTACTCATTAACAATGCTGGTATTGTAAAAGACAAATTATTAATCTCAATGTCCCCTGATGATTTCAAAACTGTGATTGATGTAAACTTAACGGGTGTCTTTAACATGACGAAAGCTTTTTCTAAAGGCATGTTACGCCAACGCTTTGGTAACATTGTTAATATTACCTCAGTCATTGGAGAAATTGGAAATGTTGGTCAGGCTAACTATGCTGCAAGCAAAGCAGGACTTATTGGTTTCTCCAAGAGCATTGCGAAAGAATTTGCACCACGAAACATTCGTGTTAACTGTGTTGCACCTGGATTTATCGAAACAGACATGACTCATAATTTAACAGATGACTTAAAAAAAGACATCTTAGATAATATTGCACTCAGTCAACTTGGAAAAGCTGAAGATGTCGCTCATGCCGTTAGTTTTCTAGTCAGTGAGCAAGCACGATACATCACAGGGCAAGTTCTCAACGTTTGTGGTGGAATGGTTATATAAGGAGATGAACATGAAAAAAAGAGTTGTTATTACTGGAATGGGAATGATTAGTCCCATCGGAAACAGTGTTAATGAAGCCTTCCAAAACGCCATCAATGGTGTCAGCGGAATAAAAATTATCGATAGTTTTAATACCGATGAACTCAAGGTAAAAATAGCTGCACCTGTCGAAAATTTTGATCCGAGTCCTATTTTATCAAAACGTGAAATAAGACGTCAGGATTTATTTAGTCAATTCGCAGTCGTTGGAGCCCATCAAGCTTTTGAGGATTCAAAACTCGAAGGGAACATTGATCCTAAACGACTTGGTGTTATCTTAGGGACTGGAATGGGGGGTATGCAAACATACGCCAATGATTTAAATAAAGCGTTTGATGGTGGACTTAAAAAAATACCACCGATGTTTATTCCTATGATTATCCCCAATATGGCGAGTGGTAATGTCGCAATAGCTTTCAATGCTCAAGCCCATACCACAACGATAACCACTGCATGTGCTGCCGCAACTCACGCAATAGGTGATGCTTATCGTTTAATTCAACATGATTATGCAGACGCCATGATTACAGGTGGAACAGAAGCAGCTGTCAATCCATACACACTTGCAGGTTTTTCAGCACTCACTGCTTTAAGTACAAACCCTGATCCATCCAAAGCTTCACGTCCTTTTGATAAACATCGTGATGGGTTTGTTTTGGGAGAAGGAGCTGGAATACTCGTCATTGAATCATTAGACCATGCACTCAATAGAAAGGCTCACATTTACGCTGAAATTATAGGTTATGGCTCCAGCAGTGATGCCTATCATATAACGGCACCCAACGGCATTGGTGCCCAAGACGCTATGAAATTAGCCTTAGACGATGCCAACCTAAAACCAGAAGACGTTGATTATATCAACGCACACGGAACCAGCACACCCATTAATGATAAATTTGAAACGGATGCTATCAAACAAGTCTTTAAAGATCATGCATACCATCTCGCAATCTCTTCAACCAAATCAATGCACGGACATGCTTTGGGAGCAACCGGTGGAATTGAAGCCATTCTAAGTGTAAAAACAATCACAGAAGGGGTCATTCCACCCACAATAAACCAAGAAACAAGTGATGAAGAATGCGATCTAAACTACACACCCAACGTTGCACAAAAGAAAAACATTGACGTCGCTATGTCAACATCCCTTGGATTTGGTGGACATAATGCCGTGTTAATTTTTAGAAAGTATGGTGAGAAACATGATTCTTAATAGTAACGACATTCAGGACATTATCCCTCATCGATACCCTTTTTTATTAGTCGATAAGGTCATAACAATGAATGAAACATCAATCAAAGCAATTAAAAATGTTTCCGCAAATGAAATGCATTTTATGGGACATTTTCCACAGAAACATGTCATGCCTGGTGTCTTAATTTGTGAAGCACTTGCCCAAGCAGGAGCCATCGTTCTTTTATCAAAAGAAGAATACAAAGGAAAACTTGCCTACTTTGTCGGCATTGATGACTTCAAATTCAAAAGACAGGTGATCCCTGGTGATACCTTGGAACTCAATGTTGAATTAATTAAACTAAAAAGTATTTTAGGCATTGCGAAAGCAAGTGCCAGTGTGAATGGAGAAGTGTGTGCCCATGGGACAATTAAGTTCGCAATCTCAGATTAAAATCGGAACAGACATTGTATATATCCCCCGCTTCAATGATAAAATAAACAATCAAAAATGGATCAATCGTATTTTGACTCCCAATGAAATCCTACTTTTCAACAATTTAAACTCCAAACGAAGAAAGCTTGAGTTTTTTTCAGGACGATTTGCTGCGAAAGAAGCCTATTCAAAAGTATTGGGTACAGGAATTGGACACTGTGATTTTCATGATATCGAGATCCTCTACGATACAATGGGAAAACCAATCTCCAATAAAATGGAGGTTTCAATCAGTCATGATGAAGATTATACAATTGCAATGGTGATGGTTTATGAAAAAGTTTAATATGTTCATTACATTTCTAGTTCTGCCTATTTATTGGATTCGAAGTCAAGTGATACGACGGTTTGGAAGCGAAACAAAGAAAGATAAAGAACTAAGAATGTATCCCGACCATTACCTAGGTTTTAGAAGAATAAGTGTAAAAATAATTGGCAAACAACCAAACAGTCAAACACCCTGTATTTATATTGCTAATCACCAATCCATGAATGATATTTTCATTACGATTGCTGCAGTCAACAAACCTTTTCGATTCATCGCAAAAAAAGAACTCTTTACCAATCCAATTTCAGGGACATTTATGAAAATGAGTCAATCTTATCCACTTGATCGTGAAGATCCTAAGCAATCTTTAATGATCCTTAAACAAGCATTAAAGGATGTTGAAAAAGGGTATAGTATTTTAGCATTTCCTGAAGGTACACGATCTCACACCAAAGAAATGCTTCCCTTCAAAGATGGTATGTTTGCAGTCTTAAGAAAAGCAAATGTACCGATTGTTCCGATGTATATTCAAGAAAGTTTTAACGAAAATCAAAAAGAATTTAACGTTCACTTTTGCCAAGCTATCGAAAAGGATACGTACCAAACAATGAAAACAATTGAATTAAGTCAATTAGTCCGTACACTGATGGAAGAAAAAATGAAATCAATCTACGCATAATATTCACTCTGCTTAACCAATGAACCTCATCTTGTTATAATAAGACTATATAATAGAAAAGAGGTTCATTCATGCAAGAAAGAATAAATAGAGTTATCAATAATCACCAGTTGTCATGTCAAGACTCAAATAATTATTTCTATGTACTGAGAGGATTTAAGGGTTTCATCGATACAATTTCCATTCCAGTAAAGAAACAAAACAACACGCTAGAAAACTTTACGAATTATTATTGCTTAGAAGAAGATTGGAATAGAGAAGAAATTCCAGGACTCATTACTGTAACGGTCACGTTTAATTTTTTTGATGACAAACTTCTTGATGAAACACTTGATCTAGTTCCTTTCTTACCCTTATCACTTGAAAATATTAATATTTTTAATAGCAATAATCCACTGATTGGAGTCAGTGAAGACTTAGATATGACCAATGAGCAACGATTGATGTTTCTTCAATCGATCAATCTAATCTAAAAGAGAAGCCGGCTAAACCGACTTCTCTTTCTTTATGATTCAATATCTTGATCACTAATATCATTCAATTGAATGGTCAACGCATCAATGGATATGCTGAGTTCTTTCAATAAATAAGCAAGCGAGATGATAAGCAACACTAACGATGCTGTAAATAAAATTCCTGCAAGCCAAGGTTGCTGGATAAGTGCAACCAACATACTTGAAACAGCTGCAATAAAACTCGAAGCTCCAAATATCTGCATCTTTTTGATGACGTCCATCCGATATTTTAAATTCGCAATTTGATCTAAATTTTCTTGCCGTGGATTTTGACGGTGTTCATTATAAAGATTTCGAATTAAGTCCGCTAAGACAACAAATCGATTCGTATACGCTAACATCAATAAAGATATCGCTGGAAAAATAAGTGCTGGTGTTGTGAGTGAAAAATCAAAAATAAATTTCATACGACCCCTCCCATGGCTCATAGACTCTTGACAAATTATACATCAATTTCTCTTCATTTAAAAGAATCAAAGTACCTATCCTCAATTCGACCGACCTCATAACCATCAAACACATCTGGATCTAAGATCAATGCTTCTTTTTGGGGCTTGCTTAGTTTTTTTATTGAATATTCAAGTTTGCTTGCACTCGAACGATCATTAGCATGCCATAAAGCCTCCAAGCTAATTACATTACGACTTTTTGTATACGCTGCTGCTTTAGGAGTTTTTTTAACATGTTCTTTCATCCGACGACTAAGATCA
The DNA here is from genome assembly GCF_009828835.1 of Erysipelothrix urinaevulpis. Taxonomy (GTDB): domain Bacteria; phylum Bacillota_I; class Bacilli_A; order Erysipelotrichales; family Erysipelotrichaceae; genus Erysipelothrix; species Erysipelothrix urinaevulpis. The sequence continues at coordinate 226,861 of NZ_WTTB01000001.1, read as the reverse complement.
GTGGTGATCCCAGTATACAAACTATTGTCATCACACCGTATCATATAGACAACATACATTTTCTCACCATCCCTACATCTACACCACTATTTTGATTTTCTATATGCTTCTTCCAAAAAATCATATTCCTGATGAATTGATTCAAGAATATTATAAGGATCAATGATTTGTATCCCTTCTTTTTCAAAATATTTAAAAACAGGATAAAAGTACTGATATTCCTTCGTATTTGAATAATAGATTACATCAAGATCTAATTTATAAGTTTCCTGATTACGACATCTCACTAAAGCATAAAATTCTTCACGATTCATATGATTTTGTCGTTTACGATAATCAAGGCCTTGCGACCCTTTATAGCCACGTGTTTCGATAGATAATTCTATTGACTCAATATCTCTATAAGGGATAAACCTACCTTCACGCTTATTAAAGATTCCTTTGATAATTTTCACATAGGGTAAAGTTCCCCTTGTGACATCAACTTCAATCCCATTGCGTTCAACGACAAAATATGAATGATAACGATGATAATTATACAAACGTACAATAGACTGTAAAAGAAAAATGAAGAGACCAGAAGCAATTGGGTAGAGTCGTTCAACAGGATTTTCAAACGTTCCAAATAAACCTGCAACGATGAGAATACACGGTCCTAATAAAAACATAAACACTCTGAATTTACTTTCCGGTTTACCAAACTCAAATCCATCTGGAAAGTCTAATTTCCCTTTGACTAATTCTTCTAGTGGTATATGTAAAATCTGACTTAAGATCACTAAGTTATCAATCGTTGGATAACTTTCACCTTGTTCCCACTTTGAAATTGATTGACGTGATACATGCATTTTTTTTGCTAAATCATCTTGCGTCATATTATCAAGTAAACGATATTTCTTTATTTGTTGATTAATGATCATTGTAATTTCCTCCTAACCCAAGATTAGAATATCTTACGTTAAATTGCACGCACTTAATCGTTGCATCCCGTATTAAGTCCTTATTATTGTTGTTTTTATTATACTATACTCCTTGAGATTAACATAAGAAAACCGACTTTCGTCGGTTTATCTTGTTTATTCTTTATTTCTTATTTTGATTCCTAATCCTATAACAATCAGTGAGAGTGAGAGTGCATTCATCTTACTGAATGCTGAGATACCTGTTTGAGGTAAGATGCTTGAATCAGGGGTTTTATCTGAATTATCTTCTGTTGTCGTATCGCCATCTGTTTTATTATCAGTTGGTGTGTCGACATCAGCATTTCCATTATCATTTTTTTCTTCCAAATTACTTATAATAAAATCTAAGTATTCTACAGAAATTCTAACTTGTTCTTCTGTCATTTCTGTTTTTCTAATTTCCTTTAATAACTCAATTGTTTTAACAAGGTATTCTTTTGATTCTGGAGTATATTTATTATTATTCAATAATGCTTCCGCTTCCGCAATTTTTTCATCTAATAACGTATAATCAACTTTTTCGATGCGAACTTGAACCATTGATTTTTCATTGGTATCGAGTGTTTGATAGTATGCTTCGAATTTTTGATCTTTGTTAACAACGGTATCTGGACTTGTCCAATACCAATCTTGTGGAAGTTCAATATCTTTTAATTTCGTTCCTTTTTGAACGGTAAACTCTAAATCATCTGCAAGTGAGTTTTTAACAATTTCAAGTGTTGTCGACGTACGAGCAACTTTGGCTGCTAAATCATCATTTAACTTAACACCTTCTGGTAATGCACTGTAATGAATATTATATGTTCCAGCAGGAAGCTTGGAAAGTTTATCTAACTCATGGACACCTGCCACTTTTAGGTTAACGTTTTTATTTCCACCTTTGTGATCAAACATTGGGGAATCTTCGATTGAAAAATCTAAAAAGTAACCTTCTTTTGTGCTTAAATCTTTCAATGGGTTAAATGCTTGTCCACGTGTCATTGTTAATGGTTTAACACCATTAATATAAGGCGCAGTTTCATAATATGATTGATTGGCTTTGGCTTGTGTTTCTGTTTGTGAATATGAGACATAATCGACCTCAAATTCTGTTCCAGCTAATCCATCACCAACATGACCTGGCCATGCTCCACCCATTGCTAAGTTCAATTGAATGTATTGAGGCTTACTGAAGATATCTTTAGCCATTGGATCTTGTGCATAAGGCACTGTTCGTACTAAGACATCATCAACGTACCAATCCATACGGTCTTCATGCCAGTCAAATGCGAATGTATGGAAATCATCATTGAAGACTTCACCTATTGTATGTGATGTTCCACTTCCAGAGAATTTACCAACATTTTCTTCTGTTGGACCATAATGAACAGTTTGATAGACAGTTCTATTCCCTGCTGCACCATAGGTTTCACTACCAATTAATTCCATGATATCAATTTCACCTGTACTTGGCCATCCGTGACCTTGTTCACCATTTATTTTACCATCAAGTGTGAAATCAGCACCTAAAGTCCAAAAGGCTGGGAAGACTGCTTTACCTTTAGGTAACTTCGCTTTAATCTCTAATTTACCATAAAGGAATTCTCTTTTACCATGTGTTCTGATACTTCCAGAATTATATTTAACTTTACGACTTGGATCTCTTGGATGATCATATTGATCTTCTTTGGCACGGTCCGTTGCTCTTAAAACAAGTTTTCCATCTCTTAAAAATACATTTTCTTCATCATTAACATAGTGTTGATGCTCTGTTCCACGAATCATTCCTAATTCATAGCCCCAATCATCACTATTTAATTGATCTTGATCAAACTCATCACGCCATACTTCTTTATATGACTCTTCTGGCTTCGGTTTTTCTTCTTCAGGAAGCTTAGTTTCCCCTTTAGTAATAACAACATTATCGATGTATGCATTCGATTTCTTTGTTTCTTCTTTATCTGACCATTTCACAAGTTGTATTAAGGCTTGCTTATTTTTTTCAGTATTAAATGTATATTCCACTTTTGTCCATTCTGTATTTGTAACAGCTTTGTCTACAGACGAACCTTTGTGTTCAATGACACTTTGTTGACTATTATTTGCCCACCAACGACCTGTGAAGATAGCATCGGCTCCTTCAACGTCAACTTTAACATAAGCACTCACAGTATAATCTGTGTACTGTTCCAAATTAACTACTTGCCCAATAAATCCATTTGCCATTCCATTGGATACGGCTGTGTTAGGAATTACACCTGATTTAGTTCCATTACCAAAACTAACACCATCAGCAATTTCCCCTTTGTTTCTTTGGTTCCAAGCAGCTCCTCCCTTTTCAAAATCTCCATCAACAATGATTGGTGTTTCTTGTTTTGTTTCGGCGCTAATTGGGTTAACACTCGAAACCATAACCAGTAAGACCAAGAATGATTTGAATAAATTACTCATACTTTTTTTCATACTATCTCCTTTTTATCGATTAATTGAACGTGCAGCGGATGCGACTGTATGACGCAATCCTCGAACTGCTTTCCCAAGTGCAAAAATATTCTCAACAGGTGCTAAACCTGAAAATCCTGCATCCCCAATATGATGAATATCAACACCACATATTTTACTTTGTAATGCCATTTGAGCAACTGTCTCAGGATCTGATCCCTCTTGGCTTGTTCCAATTGCTGCCATGACTAAACCATTATGTGTATGAACATAATCAACAATCTCTTTTAACTGTTGACTATCAAATCCAGGTACTGTTCCAACTGCTGGTACAAGAATTATATCTGCGCCTGCATTTAAGAATTCTTCAACTGTCGCAAGATCAATAACAGGTCCAACAACTCCTGCTCCATGCATCTTTCCAGCAATGATTAAACCACTGTACTCTTTTTTTGCCAATTTGATTGAATCAGTAATTCCTTTATTACTTACACCAGTTCCAGGATTCCCTGTAAAACATACAAAGTCTAAGCCAATTTTTTCAATTTCTTTGATGGTTTCAAGCGTTGCTTTACGCCCTTGAGATAATTCAAATCGTGACTCACTCATTTCAGCATCGTCATCCACCGGCTCTAAATTCACACCAATAGGACGTCCTACTAAACGATGTAACTCATCAACGAAATTTTCATCAGTATTAAGAGCAAATAAATCTGGATTAAAAACATCAACCCCATTCAATAAAATAAGATCTGCACCACATGCTTTCGCAATTTCTGAATTACTAATATCGCCCACAAATGTTTCTCTTGATGCATAGTTTTCAGATAAAATAACTCGGCCTTCACTTGCTTTTATACTTGCTTTTAACTCACTAGAACTCATGTTTAAAATGTCTGATGTATTTGCACTAATTAAACGTTTCATAAAACACACTCTTTTCTACTAACAACTACTTTACTTCAATTCCTTCTTCTTTCTTAAAGCTCTTTTCAACCATTGCAAAGAAAGGTAAATACAGACACACATCAACAATAATTAAAACAATTTGAAGAATTGATCCTGCAATACTTCCTGTCGTTAAAAACCCACTAATAATCGGCGGCATAGTCCAAGTTGCCACAGTTCTTGTTAAGGGTACTAAATGCGTAGCCATTGCAGCATAGGTAATTAAAGCATTAATCATTGGCGCTAAAATAAATGGAATAATTAACATTAAGTTTAAGACAACTGGCATACCAAACATTGTTGGTTCATTAATATTGAATAAACCGGGCACAACTGTAACAGGTGCTAATGTTTTGGTTCGCTTACTTGTGTTTTTCTTACGAGCATAATATGCAATCGCTAAAACTAAACCTAAAGTAGCTCCTCCACCACCAAGATAAACGAAGTTATCCATGAATGGTTCTGTAATAATATGTTGTAATGCTTCTCCAGCTTGGTATGCAACTCTATTGGCATCCAAGTTCGCAATCCAAACAGGCTTCATAATTGAGTTAACAACATGTCCACCATGGATTCCTAAGAACCAGAAGATACTGTTGAATGCAACCACAAACATTGTTCCAATAATATTATTTCCAAGCAATCCTAATGGTTTTCCCAATACAATCCCTGCAATATCATGCAAGTTAGGTAAACCAAACTTATCAAGAACGCCAAATACGATTAACCAAAGTGTAATAATAACGGCACCTGGTAAAATTGCACTAAAACTTTTTGAAACTGCTGGTGGTACTGTTTCAGGCATTTTAATTTGAATATCACGATCAATAAATGCTTGGTAAATCTTAGCACTGATAAGACCTAATATAATGGCGACAAATAAACCACGTGCACCAATTAAACCAACACTTATTCCAGCACCCGCTTCACCACTCACAAATGGAGTAACTAAAATGAATGATGACAATGATATAATTCCTGCCGATAAACCATCCACTTTATTATGTTCTGACAAACTATACGCAATTCCGAATGCAGATACTAAACCAACTAATCCAAAACTACTGTCGACACCTTTCCAAAGATACCCTGAAACACCAATTTCACCTAACCACGCTTCCCACCCTGGTACCGGGAAACTCGCAATAACCATAAAAATTGAACCAATGATAATCAACGGCATTGACATTGTGATACCATCACGAATCGCAACCAAATATTGATTATTTGCAAGTTTACCCGCAATTGGCATAATCTTCTCTTCTAATACTCTTCCTATATTATCCATATTCTCTCCTCCATTATTTATATTTTCTAAGTATACACGTGTATAAACAGCTGTTTTATATGTAGTTGATTGTTTTTTGTTATCAACTAAGTACATATTAAACGATTTATCTGCAGATGTAAAGCCTTTCATAAGTAATAGTTAAGAATTTTATCTTTTTTCGGTATATTTGCTTACATTTTATAATCAATAGTGTAGAATAAAGATAAAGAGGTGGAATAATGACATTAAGTAAAGCACGTAAAAATCAAGTTTCAAGAATATTAGATGCAATCTACGCTAATGGGCCAATGTCCAGAATTGATTTATCAAAAATGTTAAATATCACTCCAGCAACAATGAGTGATTTAACTCAAATCTTAATTGATCAACAATTTTTATATGAAATGGGCGAAGAAAACGGCCTTGAAAATCGAGCAGGACGTAAGAAAATACTACTCGATATAAAACAAACAGATACCTATTACCTTGGAGCCGAATTATTTGAGAATGGTTTAACTCTGTGTATAACAAATAATAAAGCGAATGTTGTCAATAAAAAAGAGCTTAGCGTCCCTATATTAGAACACCAAGCCGTTATTAACCAAATTCATTCCTATATCCAAGAAAATTCAAATTATACAATTCAAGCCATTGGCATCGCAATCCCTGGTCACTATGACAATTCATCTTCTTATATCTTGACTAACAATCCATTTTGGCAAGACTTTTCACTCAGCGAAATAAAGAACGCATTTAAAATCCCTGTTTTTTTCGAAAACAATGTGAACACTATGGCCATAAACGAACGCTTATTTGGAGAATTTAAAAATGATCCAAATTTCTTATTCATGCACTTTAGACGTGGTATGTTTAGTTCATACCTTTACAAAAGTGAAATATATGCTCGTAACAATTATTATGTCGGTGAAATAGGTCATATGGTCATTAACCCCGACGGCCCTCAATGCGAATGTGGAAAACATGGATGCTTACAAACCTACGCAAGCCAAACATGGATGATTCGAAAAGCACGCCTTATTTATGAAAGTAATACTCATACTTACCTCACAACCTTGGTAGAAAACGCTAAAGATATCACAATGAATATTATTATCCAAGCGTACCACCTTGGCGATACTGCTGTCATTCATATGGTTGATTTAGCCATTGATTACCTCGCGATTGCTATTAACAACGTAATTGTGAGTTTGGATGCTGAAATCATCTATCTTCATGCGGAACTATTCAACAACCAAGAGTTAGGATGGTTGCTACTCCACAAGATCGAACAACATGATTCAAAACTCTTACCAAGAGTATCAATTGAAAAAATTATTAAACCATACAAGAAAATAAATGGAGCAAAAGCTGCCTGCGCCCTAGCAATTCAAGGTCATATCTTAAGTTAATTCCTTAAACAATTAAATATTTTTACTAGACTACATACTCTCGAGTAATATTATTACGACAGAGTTTTTTCATATTTATGTATTGTAATAACCTCATCAGCAATTTTTACTAAGTCTTCATCATGAGTTACAACGACAAGTGTCTTCCCCTGACTTTGAAGGTACTTTAATAGGTTAAAAACAGTGTGCTTGTTTTCCTCATCAAGACTTCCAGTCGGCTCATCACATAAAACTATTTCACATGGTTTCAATAATAACCTCGCTATCGCAATACGTTGTTGCTCTCCACCAGAGCATTCAAATACTTTTTTATTTTCGAATCCTTTTAAACCAACTTTTTCAAGAGCGTCTACGATAAGTTTTTTCTTATTTTTGCTTTTCACATGCTCCAAAGCAATCATGAGATTATACTTGACACTTTTATTCTCTATGAGAGCAAAATTTTGAAAGAGATAACCTATTTCATTTCTTAAAATATCACTCGCATACTTAGAAAATGGTTTGACATTCTCATGTTGATTGATTCTTATACTTCCTTTGTCAGCACCATCCAATAATCCCATTATGTTTAAAACAGTACTCTTACCTGATCCTGAGGACCCTGTAATAACCGTAAAATTTCCTTCTCTAACAGATAGACTTAAGTCATGCAAAACCTCAACATTACCAAATGATTTATATATATTGTTTAACTCGATCATGAATGTTCTCCCTTCAATACAATGACTGACTTTCTTTCAAATTTTCTAAGTTGAAGATTTACCATTAACAAATCAAAACCTAAAATAACAACAAAGTACACACGAACAAAACTTGAACGAGCTAACATCAACCCATCAATTTCTTTTAATAAAAAGTGAATTGTTAACCTGGACGAAATAAAGATTGTTAAAGTGTGAATCATATATACTCTGAAAAACCTCTCAAACCGAGATAATCCGTGAAGATATTGAATTGTTAACTTCTTTCCATTGTTATTTAGGTAGAGACCCACCAGTAACTTCGAGTACACAAAGATAAGTAAAAACATAACAGACAGTTTCATTATTAACTCATAAACAGTTCGAGTTAATACTTTCTGGGAACTTTTTTGGATTGCTTCCAACTTTAAAACTTCAGGACTCGTTATTTCTTTGCTTACTTGTTCTATAAAACCATTTAAGTTTGTATGATTATCTTTTAGTGTATAGAGTGACATAAAACCAATCATCTCTAAGTCCTCATTCGTGGGCTTAAGGACAAGCCGGTATGATGGATTTTTTACTACACCCCCTGTAAAGAATGCTGTCGTAATTTGGGGAGTCTCATCAAGACAAATTGCATCAGAAGAAATATAAGGATTCTGACCTTGTTTGCTTGTGATATCAATAAAATCATTTTCTTGATTAGTAACTTGTATTTGAGGAAATAGAATTTGGAAAGCTACCTTATTAATTGCAATGGGAACTGGGGTATCAGGATTTTCCAAATTACGTGACACATCTTGAAAACTCATATACGCCACATCATTCTCAGTAGCAATTTTAAATAACTGTTGATTCATTCTATTCTCATCATCGTAGCTATACTCATATCCGTAATTAACTGATGATATTACTTGATCATAGTTTTGTGTCATATTACTTAATTCACGAAGATAAGATCTACGACCTAACACATCTTCACCATCTGAAACCAAAGGAATACTTAAAAATACTATCACCGCTATTTTTAAAATGTTATTACCGATGTATATTAAGGGAGATCGTCTATTCTTTTTTAAAGATAATCCTTTATTTGTCAGCCTTTGTATACACGCTAAACCAAAGATAAGAACTACAATACAAATCAAGAAAACAAAACTAACTTTTAATAATGTTAAAAAAAGACTTTTCAATAAAAGATAAGGTCCTTCATAAGTAATAAAAAAGAACAATATTAATGTTGATACAAAAACTAATAATGTTTGAACGATTAGCGGGAACACCAGTCTCAAGAAGATGATCCAATCGCTATTACCATGCATTTTTCGAACTACAATCTCTTTCTCATTTTGAATTTGCCGATATATTATAAGTGTAATTAATGAAATACAAGATACTAACATAATGAACAGTGGATAATTAACATCTTGATCAAACAAACTCCATTCAAAATTTCTAATATCAACTGGTGTTTCTGATGAAATATTTAATCCGCATATTCGATCGAAACTCGAAGCCTCTTCACAATTATAATACTTATTAAAGTAATCAGTTTCCAAATTCTTTTGAAATGCTAAAATCTCATCGAGTGGTACGTAAAAGTTCAGATTTATGATGAAGTCCTTTGCATTACCCACCATTTCATTTAAAACATCAATAGATTTATATTCAAGTTTATTTTTAAGGCCATCATAATAGATATCCCTATTAAATCGGAATGGTTGAATAATTTGAACATTTTCATTATCATAGTTTGTCATGAAGGGTTCTAAGTATTTCTCTTGAACCCGATTGTCATGCATGTTCCCTTTAATATACAGATGCGAATAAAGATTATCATTAGGTTTGACATAAAGTATGTCCACAGCTTCTTCATGACCGTCCGTCGCTCCAACACTAAGTACCGAAGCATCATATGGAATCTCGTTTAGATAGCTTGTAAGTTTTTCTACAAAATCTTCTTGCGAACCCTTAAATGTTTCAGTTGAAACAGATAAAGATACAACTCGCATATCATCCGTTCTATCTTGAGACGAAAAATCATATTCACTTAAATGATACTCTTGATTAAATGAACTCGAAATCATTTGAAATAAAAGTACCGCAACAATCATCGTTAAAACGAAATTTATTTTTTTCATTATAATCCCCCTAAAAGAGCGCAACGCGCTCTTTATATCAATACATAGGTCCTCCAAAGTATTTATGATACTGTACTTTTACACCATAATCAGTAATTTCCGTAGGCCCTGTTAACTGTCCACCACTACTCTTGACTTCTTTTCTTGTTGACATCTTTATGTAAACAGTTCCTCCACCTCCATTATGCCAAGTCGCCGATGTTTTTCCTTTATTTTTCTTTCCATTGTAACTAGCACGATATGAACCATACCTACCTGTTGTATGTGTATTTGATTTTAATTTTCCTTTGTCTGACTGAAAAGCAAAAATTGGTTTCATACCAAATAAAATAATTAGGACTGAGAAAACTATTCCAAATCTTTTTGATGTTTGACTACTTTTGATATTTTCACCTCCCTTTAACCATAATTATGAAAGGTTCTAATCTAATCCTAAAAGTTCTTATATATTATTATATTAGTCATAGTTTCGTCTGTTTAAATTATGCACTGAATGATTACAAAATATATTAAATTACTTGTGATAGTATTTTTAAAAGTTTTAGATTTGACAGCTAGCACTGTATAAATAAATCAGTTTGCTTAATAAAGATAATTTTTAGTAATCAATTTACTCTTTCTCAAATTATAACATGCTTGAGCATATGTGCATCTCCTAAAAATCCCTAACTTTCACTAACTAAAATACATTATTTAATGAATATACAAAAAAACTATCGAATAATCGATAGTTTACTTTACATTTGATGGTGGCCTCTCTCAGAATCGAACTGAGGACACACGGATCTTCAATCCGTTGCTCTACCAACTGAGCTAAGAGGCCATGGTTGCGGGGGCAGGATTTGAACCTACGACCTCCGGGTTATGAGCCCGACGAGCCACCAGACTGCTCCACCCCGCGATGTATTTGTTGCTAAGATATTATAACACATGTATAAATTAAATCAATAGTAATTTAAATGGCGGAGGAGGGGAGATTCGAACTCCCGCATGCGCGAACATCTGCTGGTTTTCAAGACCAGTCCCTTCAGCCACTTGGGTACTCCTCCAGATTAAATTGATGGTGGACCCTGTAGGACTCGAACCTACGACCAACCGGTTATGAGCCGGTAGCTCTAACCAACTGAGCTAAGGGTCCGCTCATTACGCCCTTAATTTAAATTTTTTATGGTAGCGGGAGTGAGGTTCGAACTCACGACCTCCCGGGTATGAACCGGACGCTCTGGCCAGCTGAGCTATCCCGCCAACTTTTTAAGGTTAACGTATCTAAATAAAAAAAATTAATGGTCGGGATGACAGGATTCGAACCTGCGACCCCCTGGTCCCAAACCAGGTGCACTACCAAGCTGTGCTACATCCCGAATATTAATGGCGCGCCCGAAAGGAGTCGAACCCTTAGCCTTTTGATCCGTAGTCAAACGCTCTATCCAATTGAGCTACGGGCGCATAATAAACCTCTTATAATAAATGGTGGGGATGAAGGGACTTGAACCCATACGAAGTTGCCTTCAACGGATTTTAAGTCCGTTGCGTCTACCAGATTCCGCCACATCCCCATATACATAATTGGAGGTTCCTGTCGGATTTGAACCGACGATCACAGAGTTGCAGTCTATTGCCTTACCACTTGGCTAAGGAACCGTTTCTCACTGTGCTTTATCATTATACAACATCAAAAATAAAATGCAAGAAAAAAACGGAAATATTTCCGTTTATTTTTTTTCTATACTTTTACACGTGTCCAAAGGTCAGTCATAAGTGCTTTTAAAGCCTCATCGTAGTGGAATTCTTCATCTTTTTCAAAGCCTAGACGCGTAACATATGAAGAGATTCCTTCATAAATACCACCATTTGTTGAAACTTCATCAATTGCCTCCTGAATTGGACTTGTATAGCCGACTTCAGTTGTATTAGCAATTGCTGTTTCCTTTTCTAACATAAAATTAATCCACTCATGCGCTAAATCAGGGTTCGGTGAATTTTTGGGAACTACTAATCCATCAATCCAATTATTAGTTCCTTGTTGTGGTTGGTAATAGTCCATGTCAGGATTTTCAGAAATAATCCACGTTGCATCTCCTGAATAAACGACTGCTAAATCTTTAATACCATTTCTCATGTTATCGATTGTGTCATCCATCGAATAAATAGGATTCATTGTTTCTAACATTTGAACCAACCACTCATACGCCTCATTTAATTCTTTTTCATCTGAGCTATTTGCTGAATAACCCAACGCTTTTAAAGCAATCATAAATGCATCACGTTCTGAATCATAGAAATAAAGACGATCTTTATATTTTGTATTAACAAGGATTTCCCATCCTTGAGATTCTAAATCTTTCATGTCTACATTATTCTTATTATAAAGAATACCAACATTTCCCCAAAAGTATGGAACACTGTATTCATTTTTAGGATCGAACTGTCTGTTTTTTAAACTTGGTAATACATTCTCATAATTTGGAATTTTTGAATAATCTAATTTTTGAATCATATCTTCTTCATGTAAACGTTGAATCATATAGTCTGATGGAACAAGCACATCATATTTTGACCCATCTTGAAGTTTATTATACATTTGTTCATTTGAATTATATTCTTCATAAATCACTTTAGCATTAAATTTATCTTCAAACTCACTGATAACATTTTTATCAATAAACTCTCCCCAACTATAGACCCTTAATTCTTGAACCTCTTTTTTTGATCCACATGCTGTTAAGACTAACAACAATGCAAGAACTCCTAATATTCTTTTTTTCATTGCACAACCACCTTTCTTTTATTTTTCTTAAATATTGGCGCTACATTTAAAATAATTAACGCAACAGTAATGACGGCAATAATAATTGTTGATAACGCATTAATTTTTGGATTGATACGTTTTGACATTGTATAAACAATGATTGAAATATTACTTACTCCCTTACCCGTTGAAAAGTAAGAAATTACAAAATCATCAAATGACATTGTAAAGGCAATTAAAGCCCCTGATATAATTGCTGCTTGTAATTGCGGTACAATTACCTTCGTTAATGCTTGATATGGGGTGGCCCCTAAATCCATCGCTGCATCCGCTAAACTTGGATCAAGTGACCTTAGTTTAGGTAATATTGTTAGAACGACGTAAGGGATACTAAAGGTAATATGAGCAATCAATAACGTTGTATAACCTTTCTCTAATCCTTTAATTGATACAAACAAAAGCATAAAACCTATGGCTGTCACAATTTCAGGATTCATGACCGGAATATTATTAATACTATTAAATACTTTCTTTACGATTTTTTTATGACTTGTTAAACCAATCGCTGTAATTGTCCCCACAACGGTTGATATTGCCGTAGAAATGAGTGCAATTGATAATGAAGTCTTCACAGCCTCCATAACCCTTCGATCACGCCATAATTCATGATACCAACGTGTCGAGAACCCCGACCATGCCGTTAAAGATCTAGAATCATTAAACGAAAATATAATTGTGATTAAAATCGGACCGTAAAAGAATAATAACATTAAGAACAGTGGTAAAACTGATTTAAATTTACGATGTTTTTTCATGCTATCCTCCTTTTCTTATTGATGGAAGATTCACGTTCCTCAAACTTATTTGCAAAGTGAAGTGACAACATCATAAGCAAGGCTAAGATTAACGATATCGCACTTCCAAAATGATAATCACCTACCGAGATAAATTGTGTTTCAATTAGGTTACCAATTAAAACATAAGACCCTCCTCCTAAAAACTGTGGAATAACGAAGGTCGAAATCGCTGGCAAGAAAACCAATGTAATACCTGAAATGACACCCGACAACGACAACGGAAAAATAACCTTTGTAAACGTTTCAAAACGATTTGCACCCAAATCATAACTTGCATCAATGATTGAATGATCCATTTTCGCAAGCACCGTATAGATTTGAATAATCATAAATGGCAAGAAGTTATAAACCATACCAACAATAACAGCAAAATCGGTGTACATCATTTTGACAGGACCTAAACCAAAAATCCCTAAAAAGTTATTAATAATTCCAACATCTGACAAGATGCTTATCCATGCATAAGTACGAACCATCATATTGATCCACATTGGAATCGTAACCAAAAGAATCAACAATGTCTGCATACGATCTGTTTGCTTAGAAATAATGTATGCAAGGGGGTATCCGATAATCAAGCAAATCACTGTTGTGATTGCAGCAATCTTCAACGAATTATAGAGAACTTTTAGAAATACCGGATCTAAAAACTTTTTAAAATTTGCGAAAGTAAATTCCAATGATATAACTGCATTACCTGATTGAGTAAAAGCATACAATGTAATGAGTAACATAGGTAACATAACAAAGATAGTCATCCATGTTAAGTACGGAAACACTAATGATTTATATGACTTCATCTTAGTAGGCCTCCAATACATCCATTACGTGAATATCCTCAGGTCCAAATTGAATATCAACGGTTTTTCCTTCTTCTTGAACATCTGTCGTATGAATTTTGAATTCTCTATGACTTGTTACTACAACAATCTCATAATGAACACCTTTGAATAGAACTGAATCAACAACTCCTTGTATGGTCCCTTTCCCAACTTCAACAATATCAATATCTTCAGGTCGAATCACAACATCAACCTCTTGATTTTCTTTAAAACCTTGATCAACACAAGCAAATTCTTGATCATCAAAGCTTACTTTAAAATCTTCAACCATGGTCGCTTCGATGATGTTAGAATCTCCAATAAACGTTGCAACAAATCGATTTTCCGGTTCGTTGTATACATCCATCGGACTTCCAATTTGTTGAATTTCACCTTCATTGAGCACAACAATCTTATCAGACATTGTTAATGCTTCTTCTTGATCATGGGTTACATAAATAAACGTGATACCAACATTTTCTTGAATTTCTTTTAATTCTTTTTGCATTTCTTTTCTTAATTTTAAATCAAGAGCCCCAAGCGGTTCATCTAACAATAAGACCATTGGTTCATTAACCAGCGCCCTTGCAATCGCAACACGTTGTTGTTGACCCCCAGATAGTAATGTTACTTCACGTTCCTCAAACCCTTCAAGACCAACTAATTTCAACATCTTACTTACTTTCTGATCAATGACTTCATCGCTTTCTTTTTTTATACGAAGTCCGAATGCTATATTCTCAAAAACATCCATATGTGGAAACAATGCATACCTTTGAAAGACTGTGTTAATTTCTCTTTTATAAGCAGGAACTGAGCTAATCTCAATCCCTTCAAAATATACTTCTCCAGAATTTTGTTCTAAAAATCCTCCCAAGATTCTAAGTAGCGTTGTCTTCCCACAACCTGAAGGTCCTAACAACGTCACAAACTCATTCTCAAATATTTCTAAATTTAAACTCTTTAGAACAATTTGATCATCAAAACTTTTAACAATATTTTTAAATTCAATTAACGCTTCCATCATAACTACCTCCTAAAAAATTGGTGGTGTTGATACCCATATTAATACAGCATCTTCACCCGTCTCATTTTTCAAATAATGTGATTTATTTCCTTCCAAGTAAAATGTTTCACCTTTTTCAATTGATAAACTCTCATCACCAAATGATAAAGTTAAGTGACCTTCTAAAATAAAACCAAACGCCTCACCTTCAAACGGATCAACACATTGCGATTGTGATCCACCCTTGATCCTCAACATAACTGGTTCCATCATATTCTTTTGTGCATTCGGTACAATCCATGTTGTAATGAGATCTTCTTGTTCATCAATAAAATAATCTTCTTCAGTAAATACAACCTGTTCTTCTTTATCAACGGTAAAGAAGGTTGCCAGATCTATTCCCAACGCTTCAACGATGTCATTGAGTGTTGAGATTGACGGTGAAGTCAAATCATTCTCTATTTGTGAGAGAAATCCTTTTGATAATTCGCAACGACTTGCTAATTCTTCTTGAGTCAAATCATTCATCACTCGATATTCTCGAAGCTTTTTTCCTATATCCATTCCATCACCTCGTTTAGTAAAAGTAAACTTATTAATTAGTATTGTAAAACTCAATATTTATTATACGTTTTTACAATGAAAAATCAAGACCTTTAATATATTTTTTTATTTTTCTATATTACCCACGAAATGATGATAAAAAAAGAACTACCACTGATACGTGATAGTTCTTTAAAATAGTTTAGTTATTAAGCAGATTTAATAAATTTTTCTAATTCAGGTTTTGGTAAAAATCCTGTTTGTCTTCCAACTGGTTTACCATCTTTGAATAGAATTAAGGTCGGAATTGACATAACATCGAAACGTTGTGCTAATTCACTTTCTTCGTCGACATTAACTTTAACAATTGCCGCTTCACCTTCGAGCTCTGTTGATAACTCTGACAAGATTGGTGAAATCATTTTACATGGTCCACACCAGTCTGCATAAAAATCAACTAAAACTACGCCATTTTCAATTTCTGTATTAAAATTATCTTTTGTAACATTTTTCATCGATACGTCCTCCTTTAACAAATACAATTATATCATACACTTTTTATTTTTTAACTCAAATGCTTGAACCTTTTGGAATTCTAAATTTAAGTCTATCGGGTGCAATAGAAATTGATATGTCATCATATTCAAATAATTCTCCATCACATCCCAACGTAATAAACGTCTCACTTTTCAATCGGACAGAAGAAACTTGTTGATAAGTAACTTCAGGAATATCAAGATGTTTTCCTCGATAATATTTAGGAACAAGTCCCCATATTCTTCTTAAAGGGATATCCTCAATTAAACAGACATCGAGCTTTTGATCATCTAATTGTGCAAGTGGAGCACTTTTGAAACCACCACCATACCATTTACCATTCATAAACGAACTAAGAATGATACGATGTTTCTCAATACTACCGTTAATTTCTACTTCAATTTCAATCGGCTTATATTTTACTAACTCTTTAAATGCTGCAAAGATATAGATAATTTTTCGTGGAAACAAAGGATGACGGATACTGTTTACATATTTATTAACTTCCGCATCCAAGCCAAGATTTGCACAATTTAGAAACTTACGACCATTGGCTAAACCAATATCTATTTCACGCACTTCACCTTCGATGGTATCAAATAAAACAGAGCGAAGATCTTTATCATATTGAATCATTTTCCAAAAATCATTTCCCGTACCGACAGGTATGACGGCCATCTCAACACCTTCATTAATACCGTTGAGAACTTCATGGGCTGTTCCATCACCACCAACAGCATACAGTATGACATCACCATGATACTCTTGAGCAACTTCGCTTGCATGCCCTATATATTCCGTGTAACGAATTTCATACTCTTCTTTTGAATCATAAAAATATTCCTCAATCCATGAGAGCACATCTCGATAACGACCAACCCCTGATGCAGGGTTAATTATAAACACATGTTTTTTCATATACCAGAACCTCATCTTTTTTATCATTATGAATGAAGCCTTTGATAAATTTCAAGCTAAGAATTAATCTTCCACCTGAACATTTCTATTCTCAAGACGATTCACTTCAAACACAATATTTATACTACCATTAATTGTATGTGTTCCCACAACACTTTGACTCAATATTATACCATCTTCAACTTCTTCATTGCTTAATTCTTTAATTTGATACTTAACAATATCTTCTTTTAAACCACTAATCCATGCACTAATTTCATCTCTTCCACGTCCTACCATATTCGGTATCTCAATGGTTCTTCCAGTGGGTTCACTGACCTCGACTTCTTTTTTCTTAACGCCATATCTGATATAGACTTCGCTTGGTCGAGACGACATGGTACTGGAAGTAGGATTTTGACTGAGAAGTCCTGTTGTTGATCCCTCAACTTCTTCTACCCTAATTGCAATACCTCGATTATTCCCCCATGATTTAATTTCATCCAATGCCCAACCACTAAAATCAGGCATCTCAAATAAACTATCTGAACCCAATGTACTCTCTGAAGCACCAGCCATATCAGGATCTGCTAAAACTAATTTATATGGCTCTTTAAATGAAAAGTTAAAGAACTTATCGTCATTTCGACTTATTTCCTTCTTA
This sequence comes from Erysipelothrix urinaevulpis, assembly GCF_009828835.1. Classification (GTDB taxonomy): domain Bacteria; phylum Bacillota_I; class Bacilli_A; order Erysipelotrichales; family Erysipelotrichaceae; genus Erysipelothrix; species Erysipelothrix urinaevulpis. Next base: position 208,953 of record NZ_WTTB01000001.1, on the reverse strand, counting down.
AGATTTCCATTGATAAGCTCATTGGATTGACGGATATCTTTTGTATACGGCATAACAACTGACATGCCATTAATTGTTGGGGTTGTTCCTGCAACTTGCGACTGCACAATTCTAAATGTTTCAATTCCATCAACAGGTGATACATTCATCTGTTCAATTGAATAACCCATCAGTGCAGAAATACTTTGAATCGGAATATTCATAACAATATTATCTTTCGCAACATCCAAGACATCGAGTAAGGTATCAACATTTCGTGTTGATAATATTTTTGTTGCTAATTCTTTAATAACATATTGTTGATTTAATTGACGATCAAAATCTCCATTGGGCATATGAACTCGTTCACGAGCAAACGTAATGGCTTCTTTTCCATTCATAACATATTTACCCTTTTCAACTTTAATTTGTTCATATTTACCAACTTCACCTTCAATCGGTAAACTTCCACTAAAACTCACAGGCGACTCTAACTCTAAACCACCTAAGGTATCAACAATTTTAACCAACGCATAGAAATCAGTTTCAAAATAAAAATCAATTTCAATATCTAAGAAATCTTCAATTGTATCAATGAGACACTGACGACTAACACCCCGTGAGTGATTCAACTTATCTGACGATCCACTCGCATAACATGCAATCGGCACATATGAATCTCGAGCGAGACTTGTCATCGTTACTTTCAAGGTTTTAGGATTAAAGGTCGCAACAATAATTGAGTCAGATAAGCCCTCATTATTCCCTAGCATTAAAACAGAGAAGGGGTCATTGAGCACATCAACATCACTCACATCCTCGTCTTGTTTTTGACTAAAGGTTAAAAGAACGACAGAGTCTTTGAATAATGTTTCATCCGCTGGACTATTCAACAATTTTCTAAAATCTTTGGGCACCAACATTAAGTCATACTCTTGAGCACGTGCAGCAAGCAACAACTCTCTATAAGAATCATAGCTTATATATTCAACATTCTCGGAATACGTTGCAACTTTATCCTGGACCTCTTTCTTGAATTCAGGATTGATATTATCAACAATTGCAATCTTTTGGTTATGGAGATCTTTCAGTGTGGTTTTTCCATCAACACTTACCAAAGAAAATTCAAGTTCTTCAACGCCCATATCATTGATAATTTTATCAATCGAGGAGTTCCCACGATAGATGTACCATGTCCCAAGTCCCAAAACAATCGTTAGAACAAACGACAATAAGACAAACATAACTCTAAACGATTTCTTTCGTTTCACATAACCAATCAAGAATAACATATTTATAATGAGTGTTACGAGTATCGCGATTAAAACACCAATGAAATAATAACGACTATAAATTTTACTGTAACGATTTAACATTGAAATAATTGCCACAACAAAAACATTGGTTGCAACAGCAAGAACTATACCAGCTAAGGGTGAGTTAAAGACACTATTCTTCGTTTTCTTCATTAATGTTTACCTCCACCACAGAAATTAGCCCCTGTTCATTTTCAACGACCGTAATAAATGCATGACTTTGAAATTCATCGGTATCAAGAATTGAACCGCTTTTATATTTCCACGAAGCGTCAACACTATACGCAACAACTTCTTTTTCATCCATCATAATGCTTGTTGTTTCAGTGGATGTATCAATCATCTCAACTTCCAACGTCTTTTCAATTTCCTCTGTATCTAAATAGTAGCGAACATCATTGTAAAAGGTATCCAGCGATTTCGCATAGACCCATGACCGTATGTCCTTCGATACATAACCCAAACCACCAACATCATTAAAGCGAATTTTATTGGACCAGGTATAATAATCGGCAATATAATTTTTACTGACTAATTCAGCAATTTTCACTTTGTCCTGTGGTTCTTCTTTTAACGCGGCTTTAAGTTCTGCATGGATTGTCTTTTGATAATCTGTTGCATTCTTTCTTAAAGGGTAATCTTCATTCGTATTGACTTGCAAGGTGTCACTCTTTGCCATGTCGACATAAGCGCCATAAGCAAAAAAACCTCCTACCCCTATAACGACGATAGAGAGTAGAACTATAAAATAGGTAAAAAATTTACTTTGATCTTTCATTTGACACTTCCTTAACTTATAGAGTAATTTTACCACAAAGCTTCGATTATATTAACTATAAATAAAAACATGTTTAGGATATACTATATTTAAAGGTGAAGATTAAACATGAACATTCAAATTATTTCAGATATCCACGGCAATAAAGACTCTTTACTCGACGCTTTAAAGTGCCCCTACCCCATTGATGCATATATTTTTGTCGGTGATTTCCTCTACCATGGACCACGTAATCAAATATTAGAGCAGTACAACCCAAGTGAAACTTCCGATATTTTGAACAACATCAATAAACCTGTAATTGCTGTAAGAGGTAATTGTGATGCTGAAGTCGACCAAATGCTTCTCAACTTTCCAATGATGAGCGATTCTCAGTATTTCCACTCTAACCAACAGTTGATATTTATTACTCACGGTCATTTATATCAGCCAAACGACGATATACGTGAACGTCATGCAAATATCTACATTAGTGGACATACACATATTCCAGTGTTGGAAAAAACAAACTTTGGTATTCTTTTCAATCCAGGCTCCATCAGCCTACCTAAAGAAAACAATAAGCCAAGTTATGGCCTTATCCACAATGGCCAATTATCGTTAATAGACCTTGAAAGTCACACACCTTTACAATCAATTAAATTATAAAAATATGACCTCCAAGTGGAGGTCATATTTTTATAATGTTACTTCTAATTTATTTTCCCACAACCACAATGTTCCAAACACAAAGGCTGATATCAATAAAATCTGATACATGAACACCCAAAAGAAATCAAAAATATGAATTCGAGTTGTTCCATCGAGCATACCTTGGTAACTAAAACGAGAAAGCACTGAGAAAAAGTTTGCCTCAAATATTCCTGATAGTTGACCAATAACCATCATTGTGATTAAAACAATTGCGAACGTCACAATCCCACGATTTTTACGGATAAAGCTTGAATTAGCTAAACTACCAGCAAATAAAATAACCATGGATCCCATCAATGCATCCAAAATCACATTGAAGAAGAATGAAATATAGATTCCAGGCTGAACATTTTCAAAGAATATTTTCAAGCCTTCACCTAGACCCGCTAAAATTTCAAAGAAATTGAATCCCGTTGATGTCACGATGATTAACATTGAAATCAACACACCGATACTAACTAAAACATTCCAAATAATAGATGTAATTATTTTCGATACAAGAATTTGCCAAGTTTTTACAGGTAATGTAAATAAACGATAAGCTTTTTCCTTATATAAACTTGTATAAAGGACGTAAATGCTTGCTTTAATTGACATTACGGTCACAGCAACCATTAAACCAAATAAAACAATGCTTAGAAGCGATGTAATCAGTGATAACACACTATTAGGATCTTGAGAAATAATCATCAAAGAAATTGAGATTAATGTCCCTAATAAGATAAGACCAAAGACAGGCAAGTATGCACGACTCGAGTCAATCAAATCATGTTTTATTAATTTTCCTACCATTTGAATTCCTCCCTAAACACTCCATCCACTGACATTCCTCGTTCCTCACGAAGATCATCACAGTTTTGATGTAACACAACTGAACCTTCTTTTAAGAAAATGACTTCTTCTAATACTGGTTCAATATCTTGAATTAAATGTGTTGATATTAATAACAACGCATCCTTTGTATATGTTTCAATAATTGTTTCAATAATTGAATCACGGGATGCAGGGTCTACACCAGCAATGGGCTCATCAAGAACATACACATCCGCTTTACGTGAAAGGCACAGTGCTAATTGAAATTTTTCTCTCATCCCCTTAGACATTTGGCCTACTGGCATTCTGCCATCTAACTTCATCTTAATAAACAAATCTTCTAATAAAGCCATATCAAAATCAGCATACATATCTTTATAAAGTGATGAAATTTTTTGTGCCGTCATATTCGAATCGAGATATTCAACATCAGGCAAATATGAAACAACAGCTTTGGTTTCTGCACCAATCTTTTTATCGTTGATTTTGACTTCCCCTTTGAAATCCTTTAATAAACCAACAATGATTTTAATAAGTGTCGTTTTACCTGCACCGTTTGGTCCACATAAGCCAACAATTTTTCCAGGTTCTAATTCTAAATTAATATTCGTTAACACACGCTTCTTCCCATAGTGCATATTAACATTCTTTATTTCTAATATGTTATTCATGATTCGTTTCCTCCCAGACATCTTGAATCAGTGTCATTGTCTCAGAAAATGATAAGCCCAGCATTGTTGCTTGTTGTAATACAATTTTTCCGATGTCATGACCTAACTTGTCTCTTAATTTAACAATCATCTCTTCATCTTCTGTAACAAATTTACCATTCGTTCTATCGGTAAATATTAACTGGTCTCTTTCAAGTTCGTTCAATGCTTTTTGGACTGTATTCGGATTGACTTTAAATGACACAGCCAATGACCTAATTGACTCTATACGCTGTCCTGCTATCATTCTTCCCGATGCAATCTCATGTTCAAAGTAATCAATAATTTGACGGTATACAGCTACCGAACTTTGTTTTTGAAGCATTGCGCACCTCCTATTTCATTATGTGTACTACGTTAATAATACAATAAAAAAAGAAACGATGCAACTACATCGTTTCTGGTGCCTCTACACCAATTAAATTTAAAGCATTGTTCAATGTAATCTTCGTTGCTAAAAGCAAATGAAGACGTTCATTTGTAAGGTCTGGTTGTTCCATATCAATGACCTTAACATTTCCATAAAAGCTATGGAAATGTGCTGACAATTGCTGAATATAATTCGGTATTTTTTGAACTGAACGTGTTTTAGCTGCATCGTTCACAACATTTGAGAATTCATTAATATATTTCATTAATTCAATCTCTTTTTCATGAGTGAGCAAGGAATAACTTTCTTGCTTTTCCATGGCAGGAGCTTGTCTTAAAATTGAACATATTCTAGCATGGGCATATTGCGCATAAAAAACTGGATTATCATTTGATTTTTTTCGAGCCAAACCTAAATCAAAGTCCAAAGGTGTATTTAAATGACGACTTACAAAGAAATATCGAGCCGCATCCACACCAATGTCATCCACTAATTCAATTAAGCCAATAGCGTTTCCTGTCCGTTTAGACATTTTAACTTCGACACCTTCATCAATTAAGCGAACCATTTGAATGATATCGACATCCAATACATCCTTATGACCTAAGGCTTCAAGCGCCGACTTCATCCGTACAATATAACCATGGTGATCACCACCCCATAAATTTAACAAGTTGTCATAGCCTCGCTCTAATTTATACATATGATTTGCAATATCAGGGACTAAGTAAGTATACGACCCATCACTCTTGATAAGAACACGGTCCTTGTCATCGCCAAAATCTGTCGACTTAAACCACAATGCGCCATCTTTTTCATAAGTAACTTGCGCCTCTTTTAAATCACTGAGAACCGCTTCAACACGACCCTCATCATACAAAGCCTTTTCACTGACCCATGAGTCAAAACTTACTCTAAATCCAGATAAATCGTGTTTAATACGATCAAGTTCAAATTTAATTCCTAATTCTTTGAAATAAGGAATCCACTGTTCTTCATCCGCATCCACATATGAATCACCGATTTCAGAAACAACATCTTTCGCAATCTTTTTAATATCATCACCATAATAACCATCTTCTGGCATCTCAAATTCAAGCCCTAATTCTTCACGATATCGCGCATACAGTGAATGAGACAACATGGTAATTTGGTTCCCTAAATCATTAACGTAGTATTCTCGCAAGACATCATAACCTGCAAACTGCATAATACGTGTCAAGGAATCTCCCCAAGCTGCACCACGAGCATGACCAATGTGTAACTGACCAGTAGGGTTCGCCGAAACATACTCCACAAGCGTACGTTTTGGTGTTTCTAAAACACTGCTTCCGTACGTCTCATTCTCATCTAGAACTTTATTAATGACACCAGACATAACGTCTGCCTTAATATAGAAATTAATAAAACCTGGGCCCGCAATTTCAACCTTTTTAATAATGTCTAATCCTTCCAAGCCTGCGACAATCACTGTCGCAATTTCTCTTGGGTTTTTCTTAAGAACACGTGTTAAACGCATTGCAATATTACTTGAGTAATCCCCTTGTTCTTTCTTATTAGGAATTTCAAGCATCACAACGCCTGCTTCTAACTCCTCACCAAATGCATCTAAAACAACGTCTTCAATCCGTGCTATTAGCTTATCTTCAACCATTTTCTAAAACTCCTTGTCTAACTTCTTTACTGCCGCAATCCCAATACTTCCTGGACCTGTATGCGCCAATACAATTGGATAAAGGTCAGTCTTAATTATTTCAGTTTTCAACACCTTTTCCATTTCTTTCACTATTTTATCATAGAGTTCACTTGAGCAACCACCATTTAATACAATAAAATCATATTCTTCCTGAGTTTTTCCCTCTATTGTTAATTCCATACCACGCTTCACTGCTTTTTTAAATGTTCTGACTTTATCTGCAACATCAATTTCTCCATCCGCTACTTTTAAAATAGGAACAATTTTCATCATATTTGCCAAGGCTGCAGCTGCTGGCTTTATTCGACCACCGCGTTTAAGATAATTCAAATCTTCTGGAATTAAGGCAGCCCACATGAAACCTTCTTCTTCAACATATTCTTTCACTTCTTTGGGATGAATACCTTTTTCAAGCATCGCTTTAACTTGAGTTGCTAAAAGACCTAAAGGAGCACTTACAAATTTAGCATCAATAACTGTAACTTTATCGGCATAATCTTTTGCTAAAACTTCTGCTGTTTGATATGTTCCACTCAACAAGCTTGAAATTGGAATAAAAACAACATGATCGTAGTCTTCTAAAAGAGAATCGAATAATGTTACTAAACGACCCATTGGTGGTTGTGATGTTTTAACAACGGCACCATTCAACATTTTTTCCATAAAAAGTTCGCGAGTAATCTCTTCTTCTTCAATGTAATCAACACCATCAATGGTTAATGGCATCCTTGCAACATAGATTCCAAGTTCTTCTGCTCTTTTTTGACTTAAGCCTGCCGACGAATCGGTAACTACTGCTGTTTTCATAAATAAACCTCCATATATTTTAAAGTATATCATAGCTTCTACTACTATTTTATAAAAATATCCTTCCAATCCTAAACACATAATTTACACGACTTTTTCTCATCACGCAACTTTCATCGCTTTATTATCAAATAAGACCGATCAATTTAATTCCTATGATAGCTTAAAGACCACAAATAAAGGGCTATTTTTCACCAAATAGCGAATGAACGATACGAAATTATAGAAAAGACATTTTTCCTATTTACAAACCAAATGAAATGTTATACAATGATTTAGCAGTTGGCGGTCGTGGTGAAGTTGGTTAACACACCAGTTTGTGGCACTGGCATGCGCGGGTTCGAGTCCCGTCGGTCGCCCCATATTGTAAATCATCCACTCTACATAATGTAGAGTGGTTTTTTTATATATTCTTCTTAAAGTTTGTTATAATTAAACATACGAGGTATAAATATGAAAACAATCCATTATGAAAATAAAACGATTCACTTTGTTCCAACAGCACACGTATCAAAACAATCCGTTGAAGATGTCAGACATGCTATAGAAACAACCCAACCTGATGCCGTATTAATCGAATTAGATGCAGGCCGAGCTCATGGTTTAATGAACGAATCAGAACGTCAATCTGATATCGATGTTATTGAAATTATTAAAAATAAAGAATTTGCTAATTTTTCCGCTAAGTTACTTATGGGAAGTTTTCAAAAAAAGATTGCTGAAGACCTAGAAACTGAGGTTGGAGCTGAAATGAAAGAAGCAATCATTTTAGCCAATGACCTCGGCATCACAAAATACTACATTGATCGTGATATTAATACCACCATGCAACGCTTATGGGGTGACTTAGGTTTTTTTAAGAAAACATCGTTTATTGTTTCTTTAGTTTTATCATCCTTCGATTCCAAGGAAGAAATTGATATTGAAGAACTTAAACAAGAAGATATGTTATTTAAAGCAATGAGTGAAATGGACACAAAGCTTCCACAATTATCAAATGTTATTTTACATGAACGAAATGAGTATATGGCCAAAAAAATAATGGATAATCCATATGACAATTTAGTGGTTGTAATTGGTGCTGCTCATCTTGATGGAATTATTGAAAACCTTGGTAAAGACATAAGCTTATACCAACTTGATCAAATTCCATTAAAGAAAAAAACAAATCCATTACAATGGATCCTTCCAATCATATTCGTTCTATTATTCACAGTTTTATTCTTTAAAAATCCGACATCAGGTAAAGATGAGTTGATCCGTTGGATTTTATTAAGCAGTGGTTTATCAACACTGGGTGCATTACTCGTTGGAGCTCACCCTAAAACATTGGTTGCGACAATTATTGGAGCACCTCTAGGAATTTTATCACCTGTATTAGCTGTTGGATTCTTTTCTGGAATAGCAGAAGCCTATGCACGACCACCTAAAGTCAGCGACTTTGAAAACCTAAGCGATGATGCAAGTTCCGTAAAAATGTGGTTTAAAAACAGATTCTTACGAATAATACTTATCATGTTTGTGACCTCTCTTCTCAGTTCAATTGGAACCTTTATTGTCACAGGAAAAATAATTTCTAAACTATTATAAAAAAACTGATTGAAAATGCAATCAGTTTTTTACTTTAATATTTAAAACAAAAACAAACAAAGTCGAAAGCAATAATAAAATACCAGAAACCATAAAACTTGAGGCAGGATTTAAACTATACACATAAGAGGTTATCAATGCCCCTAAAATTTTACCTAGCATCAAAAGAGCATTATAAAGTCCCGTTAGACGATTACCACTTTCATTATCTTCTTTAAATGTCATCACAAGGTTTTGTTGTAAGGGTATCATCACTGTATTTAAACCAAACCATGCAAGTGACACTTGTAGAAAGAGATTACTCTCATCAATTGTACTTGCATAAATTGCTCCTGCTCCCATCATCAAAACAAGATATGGTAAGAGTTTCGCCTCAGTGCCGCTCCCTTTTTTCCGTTTTCTCCAAATGACCAACACATTTAATAAGACAGCAAAGACGCCAACAATTGCTTTTACGTTACCATTAACACTCGGTGGGAAATCAAAGATATCTTTAATATAATAATTAAAACTTTGATCATACAATGTCACAGCAATAGAGCTAACTAAAATAGACAAGAAGAGATACTTTGTAAATCCTAACCAATATTCAGACGATGAACTTAAAACTTTAAAAGGATTAGAGTCTCTTAACATTTCTTTTTCAAAGTGTTCTTCAATTTTTTCTTCACGCCCTAACACGTAAAAGAAAAGCAATCCCATACCAACATGTAAAATCATTTGAACAATGAACGTCAACAATACCGAAACATCGCCAATTTTTCCACCGATAAAGAACCCCAAAGCCGCTCCAACACTAATAATAATTGAAGACATCGTAATATATCGAGATTGATCTTCAGGCTTGGCCTCATTAATGATATAACTCATTAATCCGACTTGAAAACCACCTGCAAAGGCACCAGCCAACAAACGGGCAAGATAGATTGTAAATTCATTGGGTGAAAATGCAAACAAAATTTGGGCGAGCCCATAGCCAATCGAAGAGATCATTAAAATTCTCGTCTTTTTTAAGCCGTTCGCAAGATTTGACCATATTAGTGCAAAAAAGAAATTTGTGGCTGACATAGCTGCAAAAGAAATCCCAAATACATGGGGAGCTAAATCTAAACTTTTTAACAAACTCGGTGTGACAGGATGACCTAAGTTCATACCGATGGTTAAAATAAGGTTAAATACAATAAAGATCCTCATCTTATGTTTACTGACAAATTGATTCATACTTCCTCCAAACGATACAAAAGTAGGCTTAAAGCCTACTTTGTTTTTTATTCCTTAACCCAAAGTTTTTCTGGATATGTTCCATCACTTTGTAATTTTTCAAATGTGCTAAGTACTAAAGGCTTATCATCTTGATATGTTACACCATACCAACGATCTGGTGTTTCTAATATCTTAACATTTAATACACCATCATCAATCAAATCGCCCACGTGATTTGGCAACAACGCTTCTGATTTCATTGGATTACCTTCAACATCTTCTTTTAAGAAAGTTTCAAATTTATCATTTAATTTAGAAAATACAGCTGGCGTGAATCCCCAAAAGTTCATTGAAACCAATGTTCCTTCAGCTAATTGATGAGCATCATCTCCTGCAACAACGACATCACCTTCACGTTTAATACCATCTGTCTCAACAATAGCTTGTAAATACCCTTCTTTACCTTCACAAACACCACGTGTAACTGTTCCATGATCCGTTAATGTTTTTTCGACAACATACCCCATCATAGCAGCATTATCATCACGAACTTCTTCTTTTAAGAAACGTGCCATTTCAACAAAAGCTGCTTTACCATAAAAATCATCGGCATTAATGATTGAGAATGGTCCATTGACCTTATCACGTGCACTTAATAATGCATGTGTTGTACCCCATGGTTTTTCACGGCCTTCAACACCTGCAAACCATTCAGGAACATCATCAATTGATTGAAATGCGTATTCCACATCAATAAATGGACGAAGTTTTCCAACAAGTTCTTCTTCAAAAATTGCTTCATGTTCTTCACGAATAATTAAAACAAGTTTTGTGAATCCTGCTTCAATTGCATCATGAATTGAAAAATCAATGATTGCTTCTCCACTCTTTCCAAATTTATCAATTTGTTTTAAACCACCATAACGGCTACCCATTCCTGCCGCTAAAATAACTAAAGTTAAGTCCTTCATATGTCCTCCTCTTATTACTGTTCTCATTGTATCATAATAAATTGCTTTATAAAGCGATAACTCTTGATTTTTGTATTCTAATTGAGTATCATAGGTATGCATGCCGCCATAGTTCAATGGTAAAATAGAGCAATGGTAATGCTCAGTTCCGAGTTCGATTCTCGGTGGCGGCACCATTAATATTATAGCTAACCAAAACCTACTTAACAGTAGGTTTTTTGCTGTCTTATATTGTTTAATTGCGAAAAAGTACTACAAAATAAAAAAACTGTTTTTTTCTAGACTTAATCATTTAAAAACGACTCTTTGAATTAGAGTCGTTTTACTTTACCATTCCTTATTATTAATTTCTTGATACACCCTTGCAATTGGTAAGCCCATGATTGCGAAATGATCACCTTCAACCTTGCGGACAAATAAAGAAGCAAACCCGTTTACACTATACGCACCTGCTTTATCCATCGGTTCTCCACTTGAAATATATTTTTTTATTTCATCGTCGCTAATATCATAAAAGCTAACATTTGATTTCACAATGAATTCGCTTGTTGCTTCACTAGACTTCATGGATACAGCTGTCCACACTTCATGGGTATTACCCGATAATTTTGTTAGCATATCAAATGCTTCATCTTCAGTTTGAGGTTTTCCTAATACTTTATTATTATGGATAACAATGGTATCCGCACCGATAACTAAAGCATCTGGATACTCTTCAAATACTTCATTTGTTTTTGAAAGAGCAATATTTTTTAAATTTTCCTCAATCGATAATGCTTCATTGAATATTTCTTCTCCCATTGCTGGTTTAACCAAAAAAGGTAACTGCAATAAAGATATCAACTCTCTTCTTCGTGGAGATTGACTTGCTAACACTATTTTCTTACTCATAATCTTCTATATCTTCCAATCTATTTATTTCGAATAAAAACATGTTTGACATTTGAATTTGCTGTTTTTCTCTCATCAATTTCAAATGCCCCTAACGCCTTAACAAGCGGCGTTAATTGATAATAACCATAGTTTCTAGGGTCAAAATCAGGATGTTTTTTCATAATTAAATTTCCTAAATCACCCATAAAAACATAACCATTATCATCTGCTAAATCTTTGATTGTTGTCGAAATTAATTGAATTAATTCCCGTTCCTCTTCTAAACTCAACTTTGAACTTCTATGACCTTTTCCATCATCTAAGGCCTCAATGATATCCATATAAATGAACTTATCACATGATGCTATGAATGGATTTGGGGTTTTTCTTTCTCCAATACCAATAACAAATTTACCAGACTCTCTTAATCTTACCACAAGTCGCGTAAAGTCACTATCACTTGAAACTATGCAAAAACTTTCAACATTTCCTTCATACAAAATATCCATGGCATCAATAATCATCGCTGAATCGGATGAATTCTTACCAGTAGTGTAAGCATATTGTTGGATTGGCGTAATTGCATGCTCCAACAATGACTTCTTCCAACCTGATGAACTTTGTTTTGTCCAATCGCCATAAATTCTTTTGATGGTTGGTACACCATAACGTGCAACTTCACGAAGCACTTTCTCTATATGAGCATAGGGGACATTTTCTGCATCAATTAAAACAGCAATTTTTCTTTCTTTAGTATCCAAATTACTCACCTTCTTTCCAAATTTTAAATTGTACACCTTCATGGATATTTTCTGCCATAATCCGATATCCATAGTTATTAACCACACGATTCACAATCGCTAAACCTAATCCAAACTGACCTTCTTCACCAATTTCATATGCTTTAAATAGCTGATCCATTCGTTCTTGATCAATCGAGCTACCATCATTATACACTGACAGATAGTTATCATTTATTTCAATGATAACCTTAGAGTTGGCATAACGCAGTGCGTTATCAAGAAGATTTTCAAACACAACACGCCATGGCTCATCAGCACCTTTGATTCTTGCTTCATCACCTAAAAGTTTTATTTCAACATCTGGTCTAATTTGACTACTTGAAACAATGACACGTTCCACAATTTCCCTTAAATCTATGTCATGAACTTCAAGAATTTCTTCATGAGTCATGTAATCCATTCGGTTGAGCATCAATAAATTAAACACTTTCTTTTCCAAACGTTCAGCATGTTCAATGATTACATCCACTGATTTTTCCAGTGTTTCGTAAGGATAAACACCATCTTTAATGCTTTCACCATAGGACTTTATTGTTGCGATTGGTGTTTTCAAATCATGAGAAATATTTTGAATCATTTCTTCTTTAAGTTTTTCTTGCCGTTGAAGTTCTTCGTTCATTTCAACTAAAACATTACCCAATTCACCAATTTCATCTCCACGATTTAAATTCAATTCAGCGTCTTTATTTTTTCTAATTTTATTAATATAGTCACGAATTTGATTAAGAGGATGAATAATTGATGATACCCAAATAAGTAGTAATAAAAACACAACACCCATCACAACTAAAATTATATTGATTACACTACTAATTAGCGTTGTTTTAAACTCATCATGGTAGTTTTTTGTTATCAGGGTTGCGATTGTAGCATCCTTGTTAGGGATATTGGTTATGGTGTATAAACTATTATCTTTAAAACGGTAATCAACACTCTCTGACATCTCAACAGCATCCATATGGTGCTTAATTTGATTAATCAAATCAGGGTCAATTCTGTTAATGCCATTTGAAAGATAACGACCATCCTTGGTTCCAATCACATGGATTATATTTGGATCATTGGCTCCGTAAAGCGCAGAATCATCTAAATTACGAATATAATTATAGATAACATTTTGTTGTGAACGATGAACCAAACCATACATTTGTTTATCAACAAAACTATCTATTTTAAAAGACAACGCCCCAAAGAAAAAAACTAAAAAGAAAACTAAGGTAAAAACAACAATCGTTACCAACTGCTGAGTTAGCGATAGCTTTCTTATCGAATCTTTTAATTTTCTCATCCGAGTCGATACCCAAAACCATAAATTGTTTGGATATTTAATCCTGGCATTTTTTTACGTAATCGACGCAAGGTATCATCCACAACTCGATCGGATCCAAAATAATTTGTCTCCCAAACATGAACTAATATTTGTTCACGAGTAAAGGCCACACCTCTATTTTTAATAAACAACATCAACAAATCAAATTCTTTGGTGGTCAGTTCGAGTTCCATCCCATCCTTTGTTGCTGTACGTTGTTTTTCATCGATAACATAACCATCAACTTCAGTTTGAATATCTTGACTATAGGCACGGCGTATAATGTTATTAACACGTAAAACAAGTTCTTTAGGCGAAAATGGTTTCGTGATGTAATCATCACTTCCTTTTTCCAATCCAATAATACGGTCGAACTCTTTGTCACGAGCAGACATAAATACAACGGGAGTTGTTGGTGAATATGCTTTAATTCGTTCAATCAAATCAAATCCACTTTTATTATCCAACATTATATCTAAAATCCAAAGATGAACATCGTCATCTTGAACATGTGCATTAGCTTCATCGTATGTATAGTACGAACGAACCTCATAACCTGCATTCTCAAGATAACTCTTTACGAGTTCATTTAAATCTTTTTCGTCTTCTACTATGTTGATCACATATTTCATTTTTATCACCTATTTTTTATATGTTGTTGATCACTTTAATCATATCATTGACATACTTCTGGCACAACTCATGTTCTTTCGCTTCAACCATAACTCTGATAACAGGTTCTGTACCTGATGGTCGAACTAATACACGTCCGTCATCTCCAAGGTTCGTTTCTATTTCCTTAATTTTATCTTGAATGATTGCTAATTCCATCATTTCATGCTTGTTTTCAACCATAACTTTTTCTAAAACTTGTGGATAAGTAGCACAGTCTTTTGTTAGTTCTTCTAGACTCGCTTCGTTTTTAACCATAATATCCGTTACTTTTAATGCTGTCAGCACACCATCACCTGTCGTTGCGAAATCTTTTAAAATAACATGTCCGGACTGTTCTCCACCTAATTTATAATCATTTTTATGCATAGCTTCAAAGACATATTTATCGCCGACATCCGTAATTTCAACGTGGATACCTAATTTTTCGCACGATTTCATAAATCCTAAATTAGCCATCACTGTTGTCACGACTGTGTTGTCTTTTAACGTATCATCTTGCATCATATCTTTGGCTAGAACATAGAGCAGTTTATCTCCATCAATAATATTTCCACGTCCATCGACTGCTAAACAACGATCAGCATCACCATCAAATGCAAATCCAAAATCTGCCTGATGCTTTATGACTTCGTCTCTGACCACATTAATATGAGTTGAACCACAATTTTCGTTAATATTAAACCCGTCTGCTGATGTGTTTATCGCCAAAACATCAGCACCTAAGTCTGTGAAAATCTGTTCAGCTGTTGAAATCGATGAACCATTTGCACAGTCTAGAACCACGCGTAGTCCAGAGAAATTCCGTTTTGTAAAACTCTCTATGTGTTTAATATAGTGTTCTAAACCTTGGGGATACTCTATTATTTTCGCAACTTCTGCACTGATGGGTCTTACAAGTTGTGTTTCACCCTGAATATATTGTTCAATTTCTGCTTCTTCTTCAAGGGTTAATTTCATTCCTTGTTGATTAAAAACTTTCAATCCATTGTCATAATAGGGATTATGACTCGCTGATATCATGACACCCGCTGCAAATTTTTCGGTTGGAATTACGTATGCTAGTGCAGGAGTAGGACAAACGCCCATTAGATAGACATTTGCTCCCATTGAACTTGCTCCCACAGCCACTGCTTTCGCAAGAATCGGAGAAGAAATTCTTGTGTCTTCCCCGATTAAAATGCGCTTTCCTTTATTTTTATTTCCTAAAAACTCACCTAATTTTACGGCAATTTCTACAGTTAATTCTGTATTAAATTGACCACGTATTCCATCTGTTCCAAACCCAATCATTCAAAAACCCCTACCTATTCTATAACATTGAAAATTATTGATTCCTTACTTGATTTAATGTCTAAGTAAGGTGTTGATGACTCAATATATAACTTACCTTCTTGATTATCGCCAACCTCAACATTTCTCATATCAATATATACCCAAACATTGTCGACAGTAAATTTCTTAACGTTTTCTTCAGTACCAAAGACTTCTATGCTGGTGTATACATCATCTTTATTAACCGGTGACATTTTATAACCATTCACATTGTATCGCCAGTTAATCGGAACTTTATCGAATTTTTTACTGATTCCTTTTCCAAGTTTAATTTCCATATTGACTTTACTTACGGTACCGAAACGGACACCTGATGGTAAACTCACATTTTGAACAGTTTTTGTATCATCTGTTAAACTTGCGGCTGGAATTGGAACAACAACTTCATCAATGCTATCTAAGACTGATTGTGGCGCATAAATTGTAATTGCTTCGTGATCCATCTTTACTTCTTTAATTGCTTTATTATTTGGTACTTCTCCTTCAAAAATAGGACGGACAGGCACCGTTTTGTGCGGCGAACTGACACCCACTTTTACTTTTGCTTTCTTCGGTATAATGTCAACACTCTCGATTTTCTCACCTTGTTGATTATAAGCAACTAACTCCGCTTCAGTCGTAAATTCTTCCGTTTGACCTGAAACATCAATTAATGCTTTAACAAATGCAACGTTTGATAGTGTCTCTTTTGAGGCTTTGATTGAAACATCTCTTGATTCAAATTCTGGTTCACCTAAGACATATTTTGGATCTAACTTATCAAGATTAATAAAGTCATAACTCAATTGGACAGTCTTAGTTTCTTTTTTACGAATTGTAATTTCTGCCGTAGCAGGTTCTATATATGTTTTGATTCTAGAAGAAAACCCGATTGCTTTATACGGAACTCGGTGTGTACCTTCTGTTAATCCACCTAAGTCAAGTTCTACTGAGTAATCCGAGACATCTGAAACCATTGAAATATCAGAATAATCTCCTATGACTCCAATGTTTACTTTTTCATCATACCCACTAATTTCATACATTTCTTCGTTATAAACCAAGGATACATTAACGTCTTTTAATTCTTTTGAATTTTTTAACGTTGCTGTTGCTCCTGCATCATTTGCATTTAAGGCTAAAAATATTAAACCTGATAATGCAAATGCAACAAACTTGGAATGTCTTGGATTGAATAAAATTTTGTCAAAACTATCACTTAACCAGCGTAAAATTCTGAAAAATCCATTTCCTATTGCCTCTGTTCGTCGACTAAACTTTTCGGATTGACGGGCAATTCGTTGAGCAAGTTCTAATTTTTCTTCTGAATTAAACTTAGGATTTGTATTTTTAGGACTCTTTTCCTTCATTGCCTTCACCTCCATCGTTTACTTCATTGGTTTTTTCACCATTTTTTTTCTTTGCTTTGGTTTCTACTTCTTCTGCACCATCGACTAACAATTCAATTTGCTCAATTGACTTGCCTAACTCAAGGTCATCTGAACTCTTTACAGTTTCTTTTTTCTCTTCTGATGCTTTGATTTCCTCAGCTTTTTTCTTAGCTTCTGCTTTCTTCTTAGCTTCGGCTTTCTTTTTAGCCTCTGCTTTCTTCTCAGCTTCTGCTTTCTTTTTAGCTTCTGCCTTCTTCTCAGCTTCGGCTTTCTTTTTAGCTTCTGCCTTCTTCTCAGCTTCGGCTTTCTTTTTAGCTTCTGCTTTCTTCTCAGCTTCTACCTTCTTCTCTGCTTCCGCTTTCTTTTCAGCTTCTGCCTTCTTCTCAGCTTCAGCTTTCTTCTCAGCTTCAGCTTTCTTTTCAGCTTCTGCCTTCTTCTCAGCTTCTGCCTTCTTCTCAGCTTCTGCCTTCTTCTCAGCTTCAGCTTTCTTTTCAGCTTCTGCTTTCTTCTCAGCTTCGGCTTTCTTCTCAGCTTCGGCTTTCTTCTCAGCTTCTGCCTTCTTCTCAGCTTCAGCTTTCTTTTCAGCTTCTACCTTCTCAAGTTCTCGCTTTTCTTTTTCTTCTCGTTTAGAGACCATTTTTTCTTCTTTTTTATCTTCATGGTCTTTTTTCTTACGTTCAAAAATACCACGAAGTTTTGTCATTGGACTTTCTTTATCTTCATCCTTGACTTCTTTTTTAATCACTAGATCATCAGTATCAACTTTTTCAACTTTAATTGGATCAATATTTAAACGATTCCAATTAAATTTACGACGACGTGATTTTTCTAAACTTCTACTTAGTTCTTGTTCACTATTTTGAATCAATAAGTTTAAATATTCACGTAAACTTGTTTCATCCATTTCACGTAGTTTTCCGGCTTCAGCGATTGAGATTGTTCCTGTTTCTTCTGAAACAACAATCGTGACTGAATCTGTTACTTCGCTAATTCCCAATGCAGCACGGTGACGTGCACCATATTTCGAAGGTAAATCTAAATTGGTTGGTGGGAAATAAGCTGATGCACACGCAATTCTATCACCTTGAACAATAACCGCTCCATCATGAAGTGGTGTGGATGTAACAAAAATAGACGTTAAAATGTCAGCTGTAACTGTCGCGTTAATCGGTGTACCAGTCTTAATATAATCAACAAGTGAATGCCCCTGTTCTAATGTAATTAGAGCCCCAATGCGCTTCTCAGACAATTCAGTCGTTGCATTGACTAATTCCTCAATCAACTGGTCTTTTTCATTTCCAGATAGAGAATGCAGTGCAGAAAAGACCGATGTTTTTCCAAGTCTTTCTAAAACAGCACGGATTTCTTGTTGGAAAATAATAACAACAACCAACACACCATACTGAAGCATAAAGTCTAATAGTGCTTTTGTTGTTTTAAATCCGGCAAAACTTGCAACAACTTGCATTGCAATTACCAATACAATTCCTTTAAATATTTGGACAGTACGTGAATTGTTCCGTACGATTCTTAATAAGTAGTAGACAAGAACCCAAATAATAATAAAATCAATAATCATTTTAATGCCGCGTAATACTGATTGCAGCGTAAATATATTTAGTGGCATAAGAACCTCCTAGTCTTAACAATTATATCATGAATTAGTAAAATTTCATGACGCAATTAATTCCTCTTTAAAACTGACTTTCATATAAGTTTTTGTAAAAACCCTCTGCTTCCATAAGTTCATCGTGGTTACCCTGTTCAATAATTTTTCCATCTTTCATTACAATAATAGTTTTAGCATCTTGAATTGTATGCAAACGATGAGCAATCACGACACTTGTGTGATTTTCCATGATTTTTTGAAATGCTTCCTGAATTTTATACTCTGTTAAGGAATCAAGATTACTCGTTGCTTCATCGAGAATGTAGATTTCTTGTTCCAACAGCAATGCTCTTGCAATCGTTAACATTTGTTTCTCACCAAGAGATAACCTCGATGCATTGCTATCATATCCCTCTTCAAATTGCATAACAACATCATGAAACATTGCTTGTTTTGAGGCTATAATTACGTCTTCTAGACTTGCATCCTCATCACCATAAGCGATATTTTCAAAAATTGTGCCATCATAAACCCAAGGTTCTTGAAGTACAATTCCAATTTTATGACGGATTGATTGCCTTGAATAATCATTCAACTCTGCATCATCAAAGAGTATTTTACCTGAGGTTGGATTATAGTATCGCATTAACAAGTTAATCATGGTCGATTTTCCTGCACCCGTCGGCCCAACAATGGCTAATTTCGATTTATTTTCAACACATAAGTTTAAATTTTGAATAAGTTCTTGATCTTTGGTGTAGGCAAAATCAACATTTTTAAATCCGATATCAATATCTTGACCCTTAAAGTCAATTGAAGAATCTTCTTCAATTGGAAGTTTTAAAAATGTACGAATTCTTTCATTAGATGCTTTGGCTGCGATAAGATCTGCAAACATTGCACTCAGTTCATTCACAGGTTTTGTATACATTAACAAATAACTTGTAAAGCTTAAAAAGCCACCAATTGTAATTGCACCATTCCAAAAAACATAGGCTCCCGCAATCGCTATAAAAACATTCAACAAATTATTAACGAGCCGCGAGCTTGGATTAATATAAGACGAAAGGACTTGTGCTCTGATACCTTTTTCATTTAAATTACGATTATGTTCAATAAACTCTTTAATTGCATCATCTTCATAATTATAATCTTTAATTAAAACATGACTCTGTAGATTGTTTCGTGTGTAGGAACTCAAATCATCCAAAGCACTTTGTTGTTCCCTGTACGCCTTCAATGAGGAATGCCCAATCTTTGTTGAAATTAAAAATAAGAACGGACTAAACACCAATACCGTAATGGTCATCATCACATTAACACTTAACATCATGAAAACTGCAATTAAAACAGTGAATCCCGAAACAAATGTTTGACTTAATAAAAGAGCTAAGCCATCTGCTAATCGGTTAGAATCATTCCCGATAAGATTTTGAATCTTAGCAGTACTAACTAAATCCAAATGTGACATAGGCAGCTTTAATAACCGTCCATGCATTTGATTACGCTTATCAAAAACTTCATTCACAGATAAACGATACGCTATTAAATTCAAAAAGACCGTTGTGACAAAGTGAACACCATAACAAACAATCACGATGAATAAATATGTTTTAACCATGTCAAAGTTCGTTGATTGATAAACCATCACATCCACTGCGTTTCCAATATATAACGGGCTAAGCATCAAACTTAAACTTGATATTATACTAAGGATAACCATTGTGAAAAGCATTAATATATTTTTACGATTCAAGTTCTCCACCTCCTTGCAATTCAAACATCAAGGCAAAGTTTTCATTGGTCTTGAGAAGCTGGTCTGCTGTGCCATTATCAACAATTTCCCCATCTTCTAAACAGATTATACGGTCCATTCGTGATAATTCCTTGAACTTTTGCGAAATAACAATTTTTTGTTGTTTTTCTGTCTTTAATATATTATTAAAAACTAAATTAGCTGTTTGATTATCTAAACCACCTAAAGAATCATCTAAAATCAAGAGTGAGCTCTCTTTAACAAAAGCTCTTGATAAATGAATACGTTGTCGTTGACCCCCTGAGAAATTACTTCCAAACGCCGATACAGTAACATCCAATCCTTTCGCAAGGATATCTTTACCCCCTGCTTGTAAAAGTGCTTGCTTAGGATCTGAATTATACGACATTTGAATATTTTCTTTTAATGTTTTTTCTAAAAATAAAGGTTCCTGACTCACAAAATTTATCTTCGTTCGCAAATCCTTTAAATCGTAGGTTTCTATTTTTTCATGATTGATATAAATTTGACCACTTGTTGCTTCTATATGACGAGTTATCAGATGCATCAAACTTGTTTTTCCACTTCCTGTTAAGCCAAATATACCAAGATTTTCATCTGAATCTAAGTGCAGATTTATATTTTTTAAAACAGTTCTATTTGTCACGGGATCGCTGAAGTTTACATCCACAAATTCAATCGATATCCCTTCACTCACATCAAGTTTTTTGTTGCCATACTGACGTTCAATTTCATAATTCAACACTTCTTCTATCCGTCCTGATGAAACAACACCCCGTGAAAAAATTAAAACTAAATTCATAAACACAATAAATGATAAAACCAATTGAGTACAATAATTAATGATTGCAATCATTTGTCCTTGAGTCATCAGTCCGTCTTGTATTTGAAATGCCCCTTGATATATCAACAAGACTAAGACAAAATTCATTGTTAAGTTTGTGACTGGGCTTGAAAAACTGGCAATTCTACCAAGCACTCGTTGACTTTTTTTCAAGAGTTCATTAATAAATCTAAATCTATTCTGTTCTTTATTTTCCTGATTATATGCCCTAACAATTCGCATACCACTGACTGTATCGTTAGATTTCGAAAGTAAATCATCAAGATTTTTTTGACTTCTACGATGATATTTCAAAGATAACCTCATAAATACGATGGTAATAAAAATCATTAATGGAAAAGACTTTAAAAGTGTCATCGCTAACATTGGATTAATTTTATACATGGCAAAAAGACTCCCAACCATCAAGATTGGAGCCCTCACCGCAAGCCGTATTGTTTTCGCAATCATATCCTGGACCATTTCAACATCAACTGTGAAACGATTCATTAAACCATCAACATCAAATAAACGGAAATCCTCGAGGTTAAACTCTTGAGTTTTTAAGAATAAATCTTCACGAATCGAACCCGCAACTTTTTGTCCAACATTGGATGCAATGGTTTGACATGTTAGTGACGCTAAATATCCCATTATAGTAAAAACTAACATCAAAATTACATTGTATTTTATAACATCAATATCTTTCATTTGGACGCCATAGTCAATCATTTGCACCATGGCTAAAGGCATTAACAATTCAAAAATCGCCTCAATTAACTTAAAGACAACTCCTGTGAAGGAAAGAAAGCGATATTTCTTAATATATTTCCACATCTTACCAGCCTCCACCTCCGCCGCCACCAAAGCCGCCACCAGAGAACCCGCCTCCGCCGCCACCAAAGCCGCTTCCGCCACCAAAGTTACCGCCACCACCAGATTTACCTGAAGGCGCTGGAACTGAGGTTAGATTTGAATTAACATGATTCATACTTCGGTTTAAACTCGACCACATGTACCAAGTCGTAAAGTTTGAACTGTTTGTTTGATACCAATCAGGTTGACTGATCGCTATATCTTTAAACTTTTCAGACCAAACATCCGTCACATCTAGAACATATGCATACGGTAAAACATCAAAAAATACATTTGGATTACTAAACACCAAGCGCTCTAAACGATCCTTTTCTGCTTTTTCAATGAATTGTCGTAACCCTAATACTTGCCCATACCATGCTGTCCCTTGTTTACTTCTTCTTGACATATTCGCAAGTATAAACGATGCAATTAATAAAATTAAAATATGAAGACCGTAAATTATTTGAATCACGTGAGAAAAGTTTTTAATTGTAACTGTGTAAATAACAAAAGAAATCGCTAAGTACAAACCAATAATAAAACCTTGAGTTAGTTTACTGCGATGTCCTTTGCCTTGATCAAACCCATACAATCCAAGACCAATAATCACAGCAGCCAAACCAAAACCCATCGCCCCATAGCCAAACGAATAAGAATCAGTTGGGACCTTAGCATAGCCAATTAAACCCATAACTACCGCACTTAATATGGAAAATATTGGCAAGAATAACCATTTCATCGTTATCCCTGAATATTCAAAAACACGTTTCTCTTTATCATTACGGAATGTATTTGGAATTGCTGCTTGAACATGTTGAACAACAGGACCAAATTTATTCTTTAACTCTTTTGTTTGAACAACATCTCCTGATTTAAATAAAGCTTTAAACAAGCGAAGCTCTTCTTGACTTGTATAGTCATTAAGTTCTTTCAATTTTTCAAACTCGAGCTCATCTCCTTCAATTTCGGTAATCCTCAAATACCCTTTTGAGCCCCAATAAATAATTAACGAGGTAACATCTTGACTCCGTAAATAGCCACGATAAACATATCCCACATCTGCACTATTTAATCCTTCAGGTGCCGTAAACTCTACGGGAACCACAAGCGGATAGTCTTTACCAAATTTAAAAAATAAGAACAATAATAACACAAAAACGCTTGCTTCAATGGAAATACCAATTTTTGTGTAATCAAAACTTGGATAATTAAAATAATTGTCCCCTAAATAAATATAGCTTGTAAGAGCCTCTTGTAATAAAACTTCATCAAAACTCCCTGATATCTTCGTATCTGTTTTTCGATACGAAACTGGTTTATTGTCCAACGTTGCATAAAAGTGAATTTCGTCACTTATTGGCTTAGGAAAATTAAGTTCAAAATTGACGTGATGAATTGGGAAATCCCATTTATTTCCAATCAAATCAAAGTAAAAATAATCGGCATCACCCTCCAGCCAATCATACATTCTCACAGTATATTTTAACTTATAGGTCTTATGACCATATAAATAGGTTCCACGTTCTCCAATTCTTATGAGAACACCATCACCATTATCCTCTACATCATAAGGATCATCCATTACCTCAATGTCGCGAATTGGAAACTCAAAATCTAATCGTTGATCATTGATCAGAACATTTTCATATTTTTGAGGTATGTTCACAAAAATCCCTTGATGTTCTTCATTAAAATACATCTCAATTTCTTGTTCTACTGTTATTGATCCCGATTCATGAACATCAATTTTAATATTGATGTTATCAGCTTCAAGAGGAACAGTTCGTGGTGTTTCTGCACGTATCCCTGTTGTACCTAATAACAAAAAGAGCAAGGACATGACAATAACTTTCATTTTTCCCATTCTTTTCCTCCTTTAAAAACAAAAAAGGGGCATTCGCCCCCTTAATTAAAATTCAATTTTAACGTTTTGGCGTTCGTGTTCTTGCTCTACTTCATAGAGTGGCATTCTCTTGAACCCAAACATATTCGCCACAATAACTGAAGGGAATGTTTCTGTTTGAACATTGTACTCACGTGTTACAGCATTGTAATACTTACGTGATTGAGCAATTTCAGTTTCTAAACTCTTTAATTGACCTTGTAAATCCATAAAATTAGTGTTTGCTTTTAAATCTGGATAACTTTCAGACAAAGCAAATAATCGGCCAAGCACTTGAGATAACTGACCTTCAGCTTCAAACTGAGCTTCTGGATTACTTGCACTCATTGCCATATTCCTTGCTTCAATGACACCTTGCAATGTTTCCTTCTCATGACTTGCATAGCCTTTAACCGTTTCAACTAAGTTTGGCACCAAATCATAGCGTTTCTTCAAATACACATCAATTGTGGAAAAACCTTCCTCCACCATATTTTTTTTACGTACAAGTGAGTTATAAATCGAAATAACTGCAATAACAATTATGACTAAAATTCCTAAAAGAATATATCCCATTCTTTTCGCCTCCATGTCTTAAATTAATAATACAACGACCCAAAGCACAAGTCAATCTTAACGACGAGTCGCTCGTTCTATTTCCCGTTTCATTGACCGCTCTTTTTCTACTTGACGTTTGTCGTAAAGATGCTTCCCTTTTGCAGTAGCAATCTCTAATTTAGCACGTCCTTTAACCAAATGCATTCCAAGTGGCACAATCGTATACCCTTGCAATGTTTCTGCCTTCTGTAATTTCTCTATTTCATGTTTATGTAAAAGCAATTTTCGATCGCGAGTTTCATCGTGATTAAAGCGATTACCCTGTTCGTAGGTTCCAATATGCATTCCTTTTATAAAAGCTTCACCATGACGAATTGAAATATAGGCATCCCCAAGTTGAACACGTCCTTGACGTATTGATTTTATCTCAGTTCCTTGCAATACGATACCAGCTTCATAACGATCTTCAATAAAGTAGTTATGAAATGCTTTACGATTTTTTGCGACGACGCTCACGTGGTGCCCTCCTTTTTTTTCTTACTTTCTTTAATTCAAAATTTACAACAGATTCAACCATATCAACCGAAACTAAGTTTACCGATACTTTTTGACCAAGTTTATACTCATTGTTACCACGCTCACCCACAAGTTTTTGTGCTTGAGCATCATAGTTATAAAAATCATCTTTCAAACTTCGAATATGGACAAGACCTTCAACCGTATTATCTAACTCAACAAAGAAACCAAAGTTTGCAACACCACTGATGTAACCAATGTATGAAGAACCAACCTTATCTTCCATATATTGAGCTTTTTTAATTTTTTCAACTTGACGTTCTGCCTCAAGGATTGCTCTTTCCTTATCCGATACATGTCCTGCTGCTTTCGCAACATAAGCTTCATCTTTAATATAGCCATTCATATTCCCTTTGATCAAATATTTCTTTAATCGTTGATGTAACAATAAATCCGGATAACGACGAATCGGCGATGTGAAATGAGTATAATCCTCCAACGCTAACCCAAAATGACCCAGGGGTAATTCTGAATACCTCGCTTTGCTCATTGTTCTTAAAACCAACCGTGACACTACAGGATATTCTGGTTTATCTTTAAAGTAATCGAGTGCTTTCTGCAATGTTTTAGGGTGAACATCTTCTAAGTTTCCACGCATTTTATACCCTAATATTCTCAGTGTATGTGATAACGTTTGAAGTCTTTCTTTTTGAGGTTCTTCATGAACACGATAAAGAACAGGCATCGATTGGTATTTACAATGCTGAGCAACAACCTCATTCGCTTTAATCATAAACGCCTCAATCATCGTTTCTGATTCGCCACGTTCTTTTCTAAAAATATCTAAAACTACACCATCATTATCAACCACAAACTCTGTCTCATCACTGTCAAAATCAATGGAACCAGCTTGCTCTCGGTTGTAATTTAATCGACGTGCACAATCTAGCATTAATTCAACCATGTCTTGGTGTTCTCCTAAGTCTTCGCCTTGATTAATTTGATTATATGACAAGCGTTGACGTGAACGAATCACTGATTCGTAAATATTGTAATCAATCACTTCACCTTGAAAACTTAAATCAATTTGGCACGTTAAAACTAAACGATCAACACCTGGATGGAGTGAACAAATTCCATTTGAAAGTTCTTTTGGTAACATAGGCACAACACGATCAACCATATAAATAGACGAACTACGCTCTAATGCACTTGCATCAATAAGACTACCTGATGGAACATAGTGACTCACATCAGCAATATGAACATAAAGACGATACCCATTATTTAATGTTTCCATATATACTGCATCATCTAAATCCTTCGCATCTTCACCATCAATCGTAATTACAGCTTGATCACGATGATCCATACGACCTTCCATTTCTTTTTCACTGACTGTCTTTGGCATATCTTGAATTGCATCTAACACATCGTCATTAAAATCAACATCCAAGCCATAGACATAAAGAACACTTAACACATCCATACCCGGCTCATCAGCTTGACCTAAAACTGAATCAAAGCGAACATCAATTCGCTGAGCCACTTTCATGATTTTCGCAATAACACGATCATTCTCAGCAACATCAATTCCATAGGAATCATAATCTACCTTTTGAACAATTCGTGTATCATATGGAATAAACCGTAACTTGCCATCAATCTTCTTCATCGTCCCCAATAAAAAATCTCGATGACGTTCAACCGTCTTTAAAATTTTTCCAAATACTTTTTTCCCGTGATGAATTTCAACCAAAACATCGTCTTGGTCTAGGGCGTTCATAAAATCATCACTCCCTATATATATCGACTCGTCCTCAGTTTCAACAAAACCAAAACTTTCACGAACAAGCCTAAAAGACCCACACCCATAATGAATATTATCAATATAATAAACTTCATCATTGTGGATAACTAATTCTCTATCTGCAACCATCTCTTCCATTACTTCATTTACTTCAGGTAAAGATATTTCTAACTCACCGATGATTAACTCATGCCAATCATTCAATAAAATTGGTTTAGGATGATGATCTAAGTATTTTTTTATTGCTTCATAATTTTTATATTTTTTCATAGTCCATCCTTACATAAAAGAAAAACCGCATCCGCGGTCTAGTTTATTACTGAGTTATTACTGCAACAATTGTTAGGACAAAAAACAAGATTCCTGTAACCATTGTTAAATTGGAAATCACTTTTTCTGCTCCACGCTCTTTTGAGTTCGAAAATAAATCTAAACCTGAACTCCCAGAGAACGCGCCAGTAAAACCTTCTGATTTTCCACTTTGTAATAATGAGAGTAAAATTAACATCGCCGATACTATTAATAATAAAACTTGTGTCATTTAAACGTTCACCTATTTTCTACTTTTCTCTACTAGTTCTTATATTTTAACAAATCTATCTTGAAATTACAATATTTTTTCCTTCATCCTTTAGTATCCAGAAAAAAACAGGCATTGCTGACCTGGAAAACAACTTATAAACTCGACATCAAAGGACGTTGCCAAACTACACCATCCATCCTCACACAAGGAGTTAAATCATTAAACTCGCAAAAAGCACCAATCGATGCAAAGGTCTTGTCTAAAAATGAGAAACTGTTCAACTCTTCAACGTTTATATCTTTATAAGTAAGAAAATCAATCTCACATTCATGATGACGTATTGTAATGTGTACGTCTTTTATGAATTGAAGTTGACGAATACCAGGTGTTTCAAATCCTTCTGGTGCTAATCTTGCCATTGTTAAATCCAATTTATCACACATTATTAAGGTTAACGTTATCAATTCTTGGCGATCATAACCTGATCCATGATGTTTAATAGCATTCAAAACTTCATCATGATAAGGAATATTTATGTTCTGTTCAACAAAATAATCGCTGACCATCGTATAAGATCTAAGCGCATGACCTTTTTTCCCATCCACACATCCAACATCATGAAGTAAAGCCGCAATTTTAGCCGATTCAATCAGGTTAGCCTCAACATCTAACTGTATTAAGACTGATTCTACCAACGCTACAACGTTTAACACATGAGACAAATCATGTTTAGCAGTGCCAGAAATCAGTTCATTTTGTTGAACT
Source organism: Erysipelothrix urinaevulpis (assembly GCF_009828835.1). Classification (GTDB taxonomy): domain Bacteria; phylum Bacillota_I; class Bacilli_A; order Erysipelotrichales; family Erysipelotrichaceae; genus Erysipelothrix; species Erysipelothrix urinaevulpis. The sequence continues at coordinate 180,544 of NZ_WTTB01000001.1, read as the reverse complement.
TTACGATAATTCCCATTTACAAAGTGACTTTTCAATAATATATCGTACATCGTCTTTTCACCACTCTCACTATAAATCATAGATAAACTCTAAGATATCGCGGGGTTGACATTTTAATTCGGTACATATAGCATTCAACGTACTAAAGCGAATTGCTTTAACATGACCATTTTTCAGCTTTGATAGGTTTACAGTTGATAAGCCCGTCTTTTCTGATAATTCTTTTAAACTCATTTTCCGATCCGCCATGACTCGATCCAAACGCACTATAATCACATTATCACCTCTTAAGTTAAGTTTAGCACAAATAATTCATTTTTTAACTCCAAGTATCGTTTATCGTTAATTTATTTACCTTAATACTTGTGAAGTTGTGTACAAATGAAGTTTTTATCTGTTTTACATTGAACAACTCCTATAAATTTCCTATGATTAGTTCATCAAGGGAGGCAGATTATGGATATAATTATATTAAAAAGAGATAATCAAAAAGACAAGTTTAATGGCACTAAAATCGCCATCGCAATAAAGAAAGGCTTCGATTCGGTTGAAAACGACCATTATAACGAGGATGATGTAAACGGTGTTTACAACCAAGTCCTAAAACAAATTAAGACACTATCCGAAACAGAGAAATTTGTTTCAATTGAATTTATTCAAGATTTAATTGAAAAAGAACTCCTTCGACAAAACTATATCGACGTCTATGAATCATTTGCTTCATACCGTGCAAGAAGAAATGACTCACGTAAGATTTTCATTTCTAAACAACACAAATTTTTGAAAGCAATTGAGAAACTTAATCAAAAAGAAGCCATTGATGAAGATGCAAAACGTGAAAATGCGAACGTTGATGGCAACAGCCCGATGGGTATGATGCTTCAATTTGGTAGCACAGTTTCAAAAGAATTTGCGAAAGCATACCAAATGAATCAAGACTATTACAACGCTCATGATTCAGGACAAATACATATCCATGATTTGGACTTTCTACCTATGGGGACAACAACCTGTAATCAGATTAACCTTGAAAAGTTATTTAAGGAAGGTTTTTCTACAGGTCATGGTCACCTTAGACCGCCTAAAGACATTATGTCCTATACAGCACTCGCGGCTATTGCAATCCAATCCAATCAAAATGATCAACATGGTGGCCAAAGTATTCCTGCCTTTGATCATTACATGGCACCAGGTGTTCTTTACACCTTTAAAAAGCAATTTAAACAACGTATTTATGATTACTTTGAAATCCAAGACAAATTAGACGACATTAAAATTAATGAAGCGTTGAAACATATCGATTCACTTGATTCGATCACGATTGATATTTATGAGTTTGAACAATTTTTATCTGATAAACAAGATATTAAAACTGTTGACAAAGCATACGATAAAGCAGTTCGTGTAACCAATCGTATTACCTATCAAGCAATGGAAGCATTTATTCATAACTTAAATACAATGCATTCACGAGCAGGTGCTCAGGTTCCATTTAGCTCGATTAACTTTGGGACTGATATTTCTCCAGAAGGTCGAATGGTCATTGAAAACTATCTTAAAGCCCTCGATTCTGGTTTAGGTAAAGGTGAAACACCGATCTTCCCAATTGCTATATTCAAAGTAAAAGAAGGCATTAACTACTTCCCTGAAGATATGAATTATGATTTGTTTAAATTAGCCATGAAAGTATCAGCTAAGCGCCTTTTCCCTAATTTCTCATTTATCGATGCCCCTTATAATAAGGAATATTACCAAGAAGGACGGTATGAAACTGAGATAACCTACATGGGATGTAGAACTCGTGTTATGAGTGATATCACCGATCCAGAGGATGAAGTGGTAACTGGAAGAGGTAACCTAAGTTTTACATCCATTAACCTTGTCCGTTTAGGAATCAAATATGGTATTTTAAACAATGAAGAAACTGATATGGAAGGCTTCTATGATGAATTAGGGGCACTTATGGAACTTGTTAAAGATCAGTTACTTGATCGTTATGAAATTCAATGCAATAAAACCATTGGTAACTTTAAGTTCTTACTAGGACAAGGTGTTTGGAAAAACTCTGAAAATCTAAAACCAAGTGATAATCTCCATGAAGCTTTAAAACATGGTTCATTAGCCTTTGGCTTCATTGGTTTAGCAGAAACATTAAAGGCACTTGTTGGGGAACATCACGGCGAATCAGAAGCCTCACAAAAACTAGGCCTTGAAATTGTTGAATTCATGCGTCAAAAAGCTGACGAGTATAGCGAAGAGTATCAATTAAACTTTTCATTAATCGCAACGCCAGCTGAAGGGTTATCTGGACGATTCGTAGGAATTGATCACTCGATTTTTGGTAATATCCCTGGAATTACAGACCGCGATTATTATACCAATTCATTTCATGTTCCTGTTTATTATGACTCAGGCATCGAAGATAAACTTCGCTTAGAAGCACCTTATCATGCCCTAACAAATGGTGGTCACATCACGTATGTTGAACTCGATGGCGATACCAATCAAAACCCCGATGCATTTGAAGAAGTTGTTCAACTCATGAGAAAATATAACATCGGTTATGGCGCAATCAACCACCCTGTTGATCGTGACCCTGAATGTGGATACACCGGCATCATTAACGATGAATGTCCTCAATGTGGACGCATCGAGACAAGTGCTCAACCTTTTGAACGAATCCGTCGAATTACAGGGTATCTCGTTGGAACCCTTGACCGTTTCAACGATGCCAAACGAGCTGAAGAACACGATCGAGTTAAACACACATTATGAAAATAAGACTATCCTCATTTGTAAAAGATTCAATTGTTGATGGAGAAGGCATCCGTTCTGTGATATTCACCCAAGGATGTCCTCACAATTGTCCAGGATGTCATAATCAAAAAGCGATCCCATTTGAAGGTGGCGAACTGATTGACACCGATGAGGTCATCAAACAAACCATTGCTGCTGGTCATCAAAAAGTTACTTTCTCAGGAGGCGAACCCTTTGCACAACCCAAAGAACTTTACATTATTGCGAAAGCCTTACGCGAAGCTGGATTTAATATTTGGTCTTACTCTGGCTATACCTATAATGCTCTGATACGTCATCATGATCCTTATGTGCAAAAGTTACTTTCCCAACTAGATATTCTAGTCGATGGTCGATTCTTACTTGAAAAAAGAAGCATCGCTGCATTATTTAGAGGATCAACCAATCAAAGAATTATCGATGTCCAACAATCACTTAAAACAGGCACTGTCGTTTTAGCTGAAAAATTTCAAGATGAACGTGAGTTTATTGAACGTGAACCAGATATTTTTATATAAAAAAATCCTTGACTTAATCATCAAGGATTTTCTTTGTATTCCCTCTAAATATATAAAAATAAAAGAATATAAAATTAAAGGGATAGCTGATAAATGTTTGTAAATCCATCAACCAACCCATGTTGTAATAAACAAATGTTAGCATCACAAAACACATAAAATAATCTAAGATATGATGAGCTTGCTCAGAAAACATAAAAACAAACCCAAACAAACGAGATTTTAATTGATACTTAGAACGGTAAAAAAGAAGCATGAGTATCACAAGTGGAATGAGAATACGTACGTCGAGTTTCAAGGCATCGAGAATAAACATTGCAAATAGCAATAAACTATAGATTACCATGGAAACAAAGACACTGTGCCAAGTGAAAAGGCCCATCCCAATAAAACAAGCAATAACACTATTTTTTGATACCATTTAATACGTTTTATCTCTTCAATATAGTCTTTCATTAATGTTTCCTTTGTTAATTAACCACTAAATTCAAAGAAGATTCTTTAAATTGATTCATGAAATGTTCGACTAATGACTTCTTCTTGTTGTTCACGTGATAAACGTGTAAAGTTAACAGCATACCCTGAAACTCGAATTGTTAATTGTGGATACTCTTCTGGATTTTCCATTGCATCTCTGAGTAAATCTTGATTTAAAACATTCACATTTAAGTGATGCGCACGACCGACAGGTGTTGTTGGATCTTCCAATAATTTAGCATAGGTTTCTTCTGCAACATTAGCAACCTCAGGTGTGATTTCCTTATTATCAATTTGAGGAAAAATACACTCTGTGCATACTTTCAATTTTTGTGAAACAACGGTTCCATCTTGATCGAAATCTACCTCAACTGTATGTAAGTCTTCTTTGCCTTTAATTCCTTTTTCGCATAAGGCGCAAAAAGCGATATTGTATTCGTTATCCATCATAAATCCCTCCTATTATATTATTAGATTAACACTATCAAATGACATTAGCAATGAGTTCTGATGCCTTTTCAGATTAGATATTGATTATCATTTCATCCTTTAGCATTGTTTATCCACCTCGTTAACAAATCCTTAATTTACACAAAGTACAAAAAGGGGCTGTAACGAAACGGATGCAATAAAGCATTCGGAATCGTTATAGCTTTTTTCTTTACCTAATTTATCATAAAATCTTTAATCTGCAATTTTAAAGAAGTCGCTAGTCAAGTTTAGACACACTTAAAAGAACTTTAAAGTGTTCTAAAGATAATGGTTGTCTTAATTCATTTTCCTTAATTTCTTAGCATGAAATTTCCTAAGATTATAGCCTAGAGCTACAAGAGTTAGTTCTGTTTGTACACTTCGTTTTCCTCTTCGCTGTATTCTTACATAATCTGTGTTTGCTTTTATGTCTCCAAAGGCCCCTTCAACTTGTATTGATCGTTGTTTTCTTAATTCAATTCCGTTGGGGCTTTTGAGATTTTTTCGTGCTTGATTTTGAAGTTGTACCATCACTGAGTCGTAGCTGATTGTTTTAGGTATTTTCCGTTCTTTCATTGACTCATCCCAATTGTCATGGTTGTATACTTTTTTATGTTGTGGATACAAACCTCTTCTTTGTATGTAATCATGACTATAGGTATAAGTAGTACCGTCTATCGCAGTAATTTTGTTAGGCGTGATATCCATATTCTTAACGTTATATATTTTTCGTTTAAATTTACTTTCATTTTCTTTATTGAAATGACCGTATTTCATGAATAATCCCATATCATGGTCAAGACAATATAGGTAGTTATCATAACTGCCATATCCTGCATCTGCTACTGGATATTTAGGGTTGGATTTATATCTTTCAAAGTAAGTTTCTAAAAAAGGAATAAATGTTTTTGTATCGGTTGGGTTAGGATAAACTCCAAGATGAAGAATGTACTCATCACTTACACCAATTTGAAGATTGTAGTATGGCTTAAAAATCCCTGTTTTACTGTAATAATCTTCTTTACCATGCATGAAGGTCGCATCATGATCTGTTTTAGAATAACTGTTTCTGTCACCACATATCCGCAAGTGCTCTTCGTAGTTAGTTAGTTTTTTTGGTATTCACAAAGTGTCTCATAGTAACGTTGAAAGGCGGTTTTACGTTTCCCTTTTCCGTAAACAAACGGAATAGAATAGTGATAGCAGTATAGGCTAAATGTGTTGATGATGTTACTTAGGTCTTCGGGTAAATAAGTATCCTTGACAGTGAGTGATATTTTAAATTGTTTTTCAATTATTTGATACAGTTTCGATATTTTGAGGTATAAATTATCACGATGTTTTAGAACTGCTTTCTTCCACACAAAACTAAATTTTCTTGCGTTAGCTTCAATCTTAGTTCCATCAATGTAAATAACATCAGTATTAATGGATTCTTTATGAATAAGAAACTCATTAATCTCATAAAAAATATCATCTATTGATTCATTCAATTTTGAGTCAATGAATCGTTGAAAAGCCATGAAGCTTGGTTTCTTACATCTACAAATATACATAAAACGAACATCTGTACGGCAAGCTTTTGCAAGATTTCTAAGTGATCGTATATTTTCCATGAATTCAAAAAGAATGACTTGTAACATCGTCTCTGGATCATAAGCATGGCGTCCCACATTTGAAGTTTTAATAAATTTCGATAAGTTTAATCTCCCTACAACTTCAATAAATGAAACAACCGGATCATGTTTATCAATAATATGTTCATAGTTCAGTGGTAAAATAAGCTGAACTGGTTTATAATTTAATTGTAATTTGTTACTAAGCATAATTAAATTATAACAAATGCCGAGACCTCTCACATGAGAAATCTCGGCATTTTGTTGTCTATAGGACTAGGTTAATTCGTTACAGCCCTTTCTTCTACGGCTGATTGCTTTGTTTAATGCTACAATAAACTCATATTTAGATTTAATTTCAGTATATTTTCCATTATCTATATCTTTTCTTTCGCAAAAACGGAAACTAAAAATCCCTTCTTCATCCAATCCGACATGATTAGATTCCTCCGCAACTAAAATATTGTAAAATTCTTCATATAGTAACTTCGACTTAGCTCCATTTTGACGAGTTTCTCTTGGAGGATAATTATTCTTAATCCCAAATAATACAGTTCGGTTTTTATCTTCAGAACTCTGTTCGTTAACTCCTCTTGAAATAATTTCTTTTTCTTGTACATTGAATCCATCGTAAGTTGCTAGTTTTATCGCAGAGTTAATTGTTGATCTTAGTCGGTCAAAAAATCCGAGATCACCAAAGCCTTTTTTTCTAGAGTCATACTCAAAGTAAGATAGTAAATCTTTAGTCTCAACACCAACTGTCCCTCTACTGTTTAAATACAAGACTAACTCGCTATCATCTCTTTTTTTTACGAAAAATAACATTACTTGTACTTTATATCCGTGTTTATTTGTAAGTTCATCTTTTCTTTTTTTTGATAAACTTAAAACTGTTACCATATAATCATTTTTATATAGCGACAGAGAAAAGAAACCATAAGGTGTTTTGGGATCATCTAAAATCTTCTCAACATTGTCTATCTCTGCTAACATAAAACCCACCATCCTTTACATGTATCTCAATTGTATCATAAAGCACACATTTGAGACTTCTTTTTGGGGAGGGTTATTGACACATATTAAATGTTTTTGATATAAGATTATGAGACACTTTTCAGGGTGTCCCATTAACCATAGTTTTTGAGACAACTTAAAAACAAGTTGAAATTCAGCTTGTTAAAAATTATTGTAGATTAATAAAGAAATCATTCATTAACTCTAAGTGATGCATTATTGACATTTGTTTATATTTACCTAATCCTCGATTCCTTTTCTCTTCATAAGACTCTCTGAACTGCGATAGCCCATCTGTATGCAAAAGGGTTAGGTTAGGACACTCTATAATTTTTTCTAAAGCCTCCATTACTTTTAAAGCTAAATTTCGCGTATCATCATTCGAATCGGATACATAATGATTAATCATCAATTGATTATTTGGATTAAAATACAATAAATGGAAAGCTACTGCTCTTGCTGGACCGCCTCCTAAATTTGGGTTAATATCTCCAACTGTTGAGTAGTCCGATGAGCCGAAAATGGATAAAGAATCAATTTTAAGATGATCTTCACTGAATAAATAATTACCTAAACCTTCATAATCAGCATTGCGACTTTTTCGTATAAATGGATCACTTAAAATTACTTTGTTATGTTCAACTTTATCAAATTCAACTGCCTTTGAAGAAACGACATTGTACCTAATATTGTTTTTTATTGAATCTTCCTCAACATAAAATTCCAAATTTGTTGGTCTCCAGAGAATAATACTATTTTCAATGTTTTCCCTGTCATAAATACCGAACTCTCCATCATAAACTTTAATAAAATTATTTTCAGAAAGTAATTTTATTAAAACTTCAAACTGTTCTGGCGAGTCCTCTTTTAGTTGCTCTAATTGCTCATCAAAATGATCTGAGTAGTCGGAATTCATCAAAATCCCAATAGTGAACTGATCGTCCGAACAAACTTCCAAGGTTTTTATTAGTGTTGTGCTTATGCTAGTTGGATCAATGATTGGAAGAATATTCTCCCCAATTAATTCTTTTTCAACCAACTCCCTAACCGCTAATAATTCATACTGCTTCCCTAGTAAAATAGGCATGTACATATTATCTCTCCTTTTTTAAATTATGTCAGACAGAAATACATGAAACTTTTCATACTCTTTTTTTGTTAAATTCATCGAATAAATAGGTGATAATATTTCTTTTGGGACTTTATCAAGTTCTTCTTTATTCTTGTTTCCTCTATTTTTTAATTGTTGAACAAAAGAAGCATAAAACTCATCAAAATCAATACCTGACACTAAACTTCTACATTCATCATAATACATAAAACTTTTTTGTGGAAGAGGCATTCCAAAATTGCTGATAACGTTTTCATACTCCTGCATTCGAAGTAGGGAAAATATTACATCTGTATCTAATGATTCCCTATCTGATTGAGGTTTTTTTATTTCTGTTAAAACATTATTTTTTCTTAACACATAAATTCCGATCTTTTCTTTAGAATACATTTCTAAAGATTTTTCTAAAAATGACTCTGGTATAACAAGAGAAACAAATTCAAATGCTTTTTTATAATCATTTATTTGGGATTGTAATCGAGAAAATGAGTCTAATTCTGTTTTTATTTCATAGGCAATAGCACGACCGTTAATAATAAGTAAATCCAGGATAGAATCACCTACTCTTTGCTCAGTTATCGCGGTTGTAGTTTTGGGGCTGTGTATTCCAAATATAATTTTATTTATTAAAGTGTTTTTATAGATGTATTCATTACGATAGTTCTTATTTAAATAATTGTATGTTTCAAGATATACATCTTCCCTGGTTAAATTGCTTTGTTTTTCAAGGCCTAATATTTTTACAATTCTTTGAAAATCTTTGTCCATCTTATGGTTTAACTTCTTGTTTGAAGTCATGGAATTCTTGATAAATGTTTTACTGAATATTTTCATTAAAGAATTAGCATCTACGCTTTCAATTGTTTTCATTATAATTCATTCCTTTTCAATTGTTTTTAGTTTATCATATTTTTGTCTAGAAGACACCTATATATGCTATGGATTGTGTAAAATGAATGGGGGAATACAAAAAAGCGATATCTCGTTTATAATAGATTTACCAAGAACAATTAAAAGGAGATATCGCCATGACTATTTTAACACATAACAGTGAACTTCCATACTTAAATGAGCTACAATCTAATTTTCTAGATCATGTTTCCTTAATAATGAAACCACACAATCAAACATTTGATATTCAAAACTATTCCATGACGATTGAAAAACTTGCTTCTTATTTTCAAGAATTTTGTAGATGTGCTTTGGTTTCTTGGTTCTCTACTATTGATCAAGCATATAAAGATTCTGAACTTCTTAAACGCGATTATTATGTTCACAATAAACGAGAAAGAACGATTATTACTGTATTTGGTGTCATACGTTTCGAGCGAACTATTTATAAAAACAAATCGACAGGAAAAACATTTACGTATCTAGATCGCAAACTCGGACTTCCAAAATGGACCAAATATGACCCTTGTATTAAGGCAATGATTTATGAATTATATGCAGATCAAAATTCAATGATTAAAGTACGTTCCATTATTGGTGATCGAATCTATTCTCCGTTCTCTGTTTCTAAAGAAAGACATCAATTCAATATCTCTCGACAGACTGTCTATAATGTCGTCAAAGACAGTTTACTCACCCATCAAGCAATTACTCAAGCACAAAACACGCCAAATAGACTTTATATCATGGCTGATGAAAAGTACGTACATACTCAAGGTAATGATAAAGATGCAATGATAAAAGCAGCCGTTGTTTTTGAAGATAACGTTAACCTACAAGGAAGAAATACGTTAATCAATAAAACAATCTACGCCAGCCTTAAACCATTCTTTTGGGAAGATGTTTATGATGTAGTCAGCATCAAATACGATTTAAACTCTATAGAAGAAGTTATCGTGTTAGGTGATGGGGCATCTTGGATTAAATCAGGAGCCAAAATATTTTCCAACGGTATGTTTGTTCTCGATAAGTTCCACTACAAACAAACCCTTAACCGTATAAGTAAAGATAAAGATATCAAACAAATCATCCACTCCAATATCATCAATCAGAATAAACCAACATTTATCGATATCATCAATGCAATGATAAAAGAAGAACCAAAAGAAAATCGAAAAACAATACTTTCAAACAACAAGAAGTACATACTAAACAATTGGCAAGAGATTCAAAGAGCATATGAGCCAAAGCAAATGGGTTGTAGTATGGAGTCTGCCATTTCTCACATGTTTGCTTCAATATTTACAAGTAGGCCCAAAGGTTATAAAAAAGAAAATTTAGAAAGATACCTCAACAACCGAATTCAATTTCTAAATAACGTTGATTTAAGACTTCATTATTTAAATACACTAACAGAACCATGAACAAACGACTATTATGAAGACTCCGAATCATTTGATTTATCCATATTTGAACCAAGTACCAATTATTACAGTTCATCAGTATCGAATTGGCTAAAAGAAACAATAACAAAATTTTAAACGAGAAAAGTAATAATTCCCCCATTCATTTGACACTAACATGCTATGAGTATAACCAGTCCGTCTGAGTCCGTTTATTTCTTTTTTTCTATGATTTGAGATGTCTGTTGCAAGTCCTCTTCTTACTAAATCTTTTATTTCTTTTTGTGTATATTTTTTCATTTTGTTTTCTCCTTTATAAAAGAGTGCTTCTAAACTGTACCCTATAGAATAGACACGAAAATAAAAAGTCTATCTAAAGGGTTTTTGTTTGCGTCAAAGTATAATACAAGAAAGAGGTATAGATATGGGAAAAAATAAATTTACTAAAGAAGAAATTGACTTTTTATCTAAAAATGAATATGTAGTAAAAGTAACTGAATCTCAAGTTACTTTTACCAATGAATTTAAGAAAATATGCGTTCTACAGAGCAATAAGGGAATGACTCCTTCACAGATTTTTAATAATGCAGGAATCGGATATCATTTAATTGGGAATAGTAGAGCACGGAATAATATTTCACGCTTCAAAGAAAAATATTCAAGGGAAGAAGGGTTTAGTCGGAGGACTGGTTCTGGGAGACCCAGAAACAAAGAGTTTACTTCCATCGAAGAAGAACTTCAATACTATAAAGATAAAGCAGAATACTTAAAACAGGAGAATAATTTTCTAAAAAAGCAGAAGGCGTTGGAACGACAGTTCAAGTAATTCCAACGGTTGAAAAATACAGAATTATTGAAAGTATGTATCACAAGAAAAAGAGTAATTTGAATATAAAAGTGATTTGCAAAATAGCTGGTGTCAGTCGTTTTAGGATATTACAGTTACCTTAAAAGGCTTGATGATATAAAAAGAAAAGAGTTATGCGATACTGATGATTTTAATCTTGTAAAGAAAGCCTACAACCACAAAACTTGGAAGAAAGGTGCTAAGCAAATTAAGATGCGTGTTCAACGTAATTATGGGATCATCATGAATCTTAAGAAAATAAGACGTCTGATGAAAAAATATGGATTGATATGTCCTATTCGTAGGAAAGATCCTGTGAAAGCTATGATTAAAGCGAATCATACAAATAAAATTTATTCGAATATACTTGAAAGAAAATTTAATCAAGGTGTGTCAAAAAAATTAGATAAGATTTGTCAACCAGAAGTTTATCTTTGTTTTCATTAAAATTGACCGAACTAAAAACAACTCAACAAGCACAGTCTTAAAAAATATGTTAAAATAGAGTTACATTTTGTATAATTCGCCGGTCAGATTCATCCTAAAGATAATTTTTAGTAATTTGTCACAACCAGCGATATAGGCAGACCTTGTTGTGAGGTGAACCGAACCCCTAATCTTGGACAGAGATAAGGAGGTTCGGTTTTTTATGACTAAATTGACTAGAATTCAAAAGATTGAAATATACAACAGACACAAACAAGGTGAAAAGGTAACTGACTTAAGTCGGATTTTTGGAATACGTAGGTCCAACATAAATTATTTAATTTCTTTAATCGATATGCATGGTACTGATATATTAAGAAAAGAAAAAAATAAGAAATATTCCTCTGAGTGTATTTGTTATGGTTGTATACTTTTTTATGTTGTGGATACAAACCTCTTCTTTGTATGTAATCATGACTATAGGTATAAGTAGTACCGTCTATCGCAGTAATTTTGTTAGGCGTGATATCCATATTCTTAACGTTATATATTTTTCGTTTAAATTTACTTTCATTTTCTTTATTGAAATGACCGTATTTCATGAATAATCCCATATCATGGTCAAGACAATATAGGTAGTTATCATAACTGCCATATCCTGCATCTGCTACTGGATATTTAGGGTTGGATTTATATCTTTCAAAGTAAGTTTCTAAAAAAGGAATAAATGTTTTTGTATCGGTTGGGTTAGGATAAACTCCAAGATGAAGAATGTACTCATCACTTACACCAATTTGAAGATTGTAGTATGGCTTAAAAATCCCTGTTTTACTGTAATAATCTTCTTTACCATGCATGAAGGTCGCATCATGATCTGTTTTAGAATAACTGTTTCTGTCACCACATATCCGCAAGTGCTCTTCGTAGTTAGTTAGTTTTTTTGGTATTCACAAAGTGTCTCATAGTAACGTTGAAAGGCGGTTTTACGTTTCCCTTTTCCGTAAACAAACGGAATAGAATAGTGATAGCAGTATAGGCTAAATGTGTTGATGATGTTACTTAGGTCTTCGGGTAAATAAGTATCCTTGACAGTGAGTGATATTTTAAATTGTTTTTCAATTATTTGATACAGTTTCGATATTTTGAGGTATAAATTATCACGATGTTTTAGAACTGCTTTCTTCCACACAAAACTAAATTTTCTTGCGTTAGCTTCAATCTTAGTTCCATCAATGTAAATAACATCAGTATTAATGGATTCTTTATGAATAAGAAACTCATTAATCTCATAAAAAATATCATCTATTGATTCATTCAATTTTGAGTCAATGAATCGTTGAAAAGCCATGAAGCTTGGTTTCTTACATCTACAAATATACATAAAACGAACATCTGTACGGCAAGCTTTTGCAAGATTTCTAAGTGATCGTATATTTTCCATGAATTCAAAAAGAATGACTTGTAACATCGTCTCTGGATCATAAGCATGGCGTCCCACATTTGAAGTTTTAATAAATTTCGATAAGTTTAATCTCCCTACAACTTCAATAAATGAAACAACCGGATCATGTTTATCAATAATATGTTCATAGTTCAGTGGTAAAATAAGCTGAACTGGTTTATAATTTAATTGTAATTTGTTACTAAGCATAATTAAATTATAACAAATGCCGAGACCTCTCACATGAGAAATCTCGGCATTTTGTTGTCTATAGGACTAGGTTAATTCGTTACAGCCCCTTTAATCATTTATTCAGTATATTTTAAGCGTAACTTAGTAATATTCTCTTCATTCAAATCAAATTCTTGCTCTAAATAGTTTTCCACTGTTTCATACTCTTCTAATACAGCATCTAAAGCAGCTTTCAAGAATGCTGGCTTGACAACCAACCCTGATAGTTTATGCATTAAAGTTTCCTCGGCATGACCATTTAAACGACGACGTTCATTTTGTAAGATGTATTCATACGCATCCATTGATTTTAGATAATCTAATAAGATTGCATCATAATCAACACCTAAACTTAATTGAATAAGAGCTGTCGCAATACCAGTTCTATCTTTACCTGCTGTACAGTTGTGTAACATAGGCACTGCATCATCTTCAAGTAATGTCTTGAACAAGTTTTTATAAGCTGGGTTTCCCATTGGTAACCTTTGGTAAAACTCAATCATCGATGCATCATCGATCGTAATAAATTCGTCATCTGTATTTTGTTCAAAGGTTCCTAAATGTGCTGAAGCAGATATTTCATGAAAATTTTGAGTGAGTTCTTCACGCTTTTCATCTTTATCTAATTCATTGGTTTCACGGTAATCAAACAAATTTTGAATCCCTAATGATTTAATATACTCACGATCTTCTTCTAGTAAATCCCTGTATGAACCACTTCTAAAAAATATTCCCTCTTTAATTTTTTTTCCTTCTTTGGTTTCAATTCCACCAAAATCTCTAAAGTTAATTAATTCTGACATAACAACCTCCACTTTTAATCATTCTAGCACACTTTTATATATTAAAGTATATAATACCTACAAGGAGGTTCTTATGACAAACTATAAAACATTATTTTTAGCAGGTGGCTGTTTTTGGGGAGTGGAAGCTTATTTCCAACAAATAGAGGGTGTCTTAAACACAGGGGTCGGTTATGCACAAGGCCATGTTGAAGAACCCACCTATCAACAAGTCTCTTCAGGAAATACTGGCCATACTGAAACCGTGATGATTTCCTATGACCCCACTATTTTGGAGTTAACGACACTTCTTGATCATTTCTTTAGAATCATTAATCCCTACTCATTAAATAAACAAGGGAATGATGTTGGCACACAATATAGAAGTGGAATTTATTATGCACATGATGAAGATTTATCGGTTATTTTAAATTATGTTAAAGCATTACAAAAACAAAGTGATCAACAAATTGTTGTTGAAGTGAAGACGTTAGAGAATTATTACAGAGCAGAAGAATATCATCAGCATTATCTTGATAATAACCCTGGTGCCTACTGTCATATTGACTTAAGTTTATTGAATGATCATGAGAAGAAGCCTGCAAATTAAGCAGCTTCTTTTTTACTTTCTTTAATAAACTCTTTAAAAAGTTTTTGCATTGCTACATTTTGTTTACTTAACATTTCTGGATGCCACTGAACACCCACTCTAAATAATTCACCCTCTTTTTCGATTGATTCAACGCATGAATCATTTGTATAAGCGCTTATGATGAATGATGGTGCTAACTGATCAATTGCTTGGTGGTGAAAAGAATTAACCATTAACACTTCTCCTAAAACTTTACCAATGAATGTATTAGGCACCGTATTAATAAGATGTGTTTCTAATTCAACAGTTTGATTTTGGTTATGTTTCAACAACTCTTCAGAGTGATACGATAAGTCTTGATGTAAACTTCCCCCATAATATACATTCATCAATTGCATCCCACGACAAATTCCAAGCACTGGTATTTTATATTTATCCGCCCACTCTAATAAAGTCATTTCAAACCGGTCTCTTTTCGGATAGATATCACCAAGTTTTTGTTTTGGTTCTTGTCCGTATAAATACGGATTCACATCATGGCCTCCACTCAAAATTAATGCATCACAGAGTTTGACGTGTTCTTCTAACACCTCTTTGTTTTCTGTGATTGGTATCATAATTGGAATTCCACCTGCAGCAATCACTGAACGATTGTAATCATCAGCGACATAGGTTCTTTCATATCCTGGAAAAACTGGATTCACTTCCAAAATTGTACTTGTACTTATTCCTATGACTGGTTTTTTTCTCATTTCATAACACCCTTTCTTTGATTTTGAATATTATACTATAAAGCCATAAAAAAAGCGCTGTTTTAACAACGCTTTAAGTTATTATTTTTTTCCTAAAAGTCTAAACATGTTTTTCTTGTAGACTTCAACACCTGGTTGATCGAATGGATTAACATCCAACATATAAACTGACATTGCTAAAGCTTTAAAGAAGAACATGACTGTATAACCGAAGTTATAAGCATCTGCTTTGGGAATATGTAATAAGACATTGGGCACATTTCCTGTAACCTCATGTGCTTCAAGAGTCCCTTTAAATGCCTGCTCATTAATCCAATGCAAGCTTTTTCCTTCAAGATAATTTAATTCATCCAAGTCATCTTTATCACTTGGCACATTCATATCTTCCATTGGCTCATCAACTAACACAACAGTTTCAAAAAGGATTTTCTTACCATCTTGAACAAATTGTCCCATAGAATGTAAATCAGTCGAGAAGTTAACACTTGCAGGGAGCAAGCCTTTTTCTTCTTTTCCTTCTGATTCTCCAAATAATTGTTTCCACCATTCTGCAAGGAATAGTAGGTGCGGTTCGTAACTTACGAACATTTCCACATCTTTTCCTTGTTTCTCCATCATCCGACGAACCACCGCATACACATATGCTGGGTTTTCTTCAAGATTAGGGTTATTGAAATCAGCTGTTGCTTTTTTGATACCATTCATCATCTCATCAATATCAATACCAGCAGCTGCGATTGGTAATAAACCAACTGGTGTAATCACTGAAAAACGTCCACCAATATCATCAGGTATTACAAATGTCTCATAGCCTTTTTTATCAGCAAATGGTTTTAATAAGCCTGTTTCTTTGTCCGTTGTAACGTAAATACGATCAACAGATTGGTCACCGTATTTTTCTTCCATAAATTGACGAATCAATCGGAAGGCTAAAGATGTCTCTGTCGTAGTTCCTGATTTAGAAATAACATTACATGCAACGTCTTTGTCTTTTATGTAATCTAATATTCTCACAATTGATGTTGATGAGAACGTATTTCCAACGTAAATAACTTCTAAATCATCGTTATAGTATGTTCCTTGAATCATTTCAATCGCTGCACGCGCTCCTAAATATGAACCACCAATTCCACACACTAACAAGACATCAGCTTGTTCACGGATTTTTTTAGCACTTGCTTTAATGCGATTAAATTCATCTTTATCAAAAGTTTCTGCCCAGTCGACCCATCCCAAGTAGTCGCTTCCTTTACCAGTTTTTCCGTGAATCATCGCATGAATTCGATTCACTTCTTCTTGATAATCTAACACATTACCTTCCAATAATGCATGACTTAAATCTACTTTAATCATTGCGTCCTTCCTCCCTTTAACCCAAGTGGGTAATACCTGTTCCAAGGTAGAGAAACCAAGATTACTTTTAGGGACTAAAGGTCGCTTATATTCCTCATTAATTCTTTGCTTACGCGAAGAGTAATTAAGCGCCTTGAGTGATAATCGTAAATGTTGATTTCCATCACTAGTATCAATTATCTTGACGATGATTTTCTCACCTTGACGAACATAATAATTAATATCTCGGACATAATCATCCGATATTTCTGAGATGTGTATCAAACCAGATACATCCTCACTTAGGCTAACAAACGCACCGTAAGGTTGTACCCCAGTTATGACACCTTCTACAATTTGTCCATTTCTAAATTTATTCTTCATTTACCTACCTCTTAAACATGTATAATTATACCATAGAATAAAATTGTGGTATAATCTTTTGACAGGAGGACACCTATGCTTGAAAAATTTTATCCCATTATTGCAGCTGTTTTCGCAAATCTTTTAGCTCAAATCATCAAACCAATCCCTCATTATTTACAACACCGAGAATGGAAATGGACTTTAATTTTTGATAGCGGTGGGTTTCCCAGTTCGCACTCCTCATTGGTTGTTGGATTAACAACAGCGCTTGGATTACAATCTAATTTCCAATCCAATGAATTTTTTATTGCTGCTGTTTTCTCATTAACAGTTCTGTATGATGCAGCGAATGTTCGTTATTATACAGGCCAAAACATTAAATTAACGAAACAATTAATTGAAGATGTTGAAGTGTTATTGCAGACAAATCTTGATAATCCTATTTATCAACAAAAAATAAAAATGGTCTTAGGCCATAAATGGGTTGAGGTTTTTGGAGGCATAATTCTTGGCATCCTGAGTGCATGTCTATTATACTTAAAGATAGGATAGGTGATAATATGGAACTTGATCGACGCATTATTAAAAGTCTAGACCGAATACGTCCTTACATCCAACGTGATGGTGGAGACATGGAGTTTGTGAAAATCGATGAAAATGGTATTGTTACTGTGCGTTTACTTGGAGCATGCATTGGTTGTGGCTTAGTTGATTATACTTTAAAGAACGGGGTTGAAGCGCTGTTGATGGATGAAATTCCTGAAGTACGGGGCGTCATTGCCGAAGATTACTTTCGTTAAATAAAAAAGCTTCGTTTCTAATTGAAACGAAGCTTTTTTATAGTTGTTTTGTAATCCATTCACTGACATCGTGATAGACTTGTTCTTTACCTATTTCATTGAGTATTTCATGACGATAATCTGGATACAAAATCCATTCAGCGGGTTGGCTCAAGACTTCATTAAAGTCTGAAACTACGTCGTGGATGTATTGTCCATTTTTTCCAACTGGATCTTTATCACCTGCAATAAATAAAACAGGTAAGTCCTTTCGCATTAATGATAATTTCTCTTTGTCTTGCATCTTAATGCATAAGTCAAACAGTGTTTCATAACCATTGAGCGTAAAAATAAATTGACAGCGAGGTTCATGATTATAAAAATCAACAATTTCTTCATCTCTTGTAAGCCAGTCACTGGTTGTTCTAGCAGGCTCAAACTGACGATTCATTCCCCCAAATGCCAGTTTATCAATCAACTTCGATCGATGGCGCCACCCTCTAAATTGAGCGAGTGTACGAGTTAGGATTTTGGCTGATTTTAATTGAATCAGTGGGTTTTGACCCGTACCGCAAATGATTACGCCATCGATAGATTCACTATGTTTCAACAAATAATTTCGTGTAACAAATGAACCCATGCTATGCCCTAGAATAAAATACGGAAGCTCTGGGTATTTTTCAGCTGTAATTTTTCGTAAACTTTCGACATCTTCCACCAGTATGTCTGCACTTTCTTCTTTCGCAAAATAACCCCATTCTGATTCATGGTTCACTGATTCACCATGCCCAAGATGGTCATGCCCCACAACTAAAATATCCTGTTGGTTTAAATAACTCGCAAAGCCATCATAACGATCGATAAATTCAACCATACCATGAACTATTTGTAGAATTGCTTTGGGTTCATTGTCTGGGATCCATTGACTTGCTTTTATATTGGTCCGTTTATTTGTTGATGGGTAATTGAAATTTTCCTTCATAAATATCCTTTCCTTACCTGTCGACTATGAGTATTACGACAGTGACATCCTCTTCTTTAACTATAAATTGCTTTTTCTACTTAGTCTTATACTAACTGAACGAGTAGAGAACTTGCAACTTTTTTCGTCATGATTTGAGTCAGACTTTATAATAATTACTGCCAAATACCGATTTTCGCTTGTTTCGCACGACTTTCAGCATTTTTTAATTGATCTAAAATGCGATTGTCCACAGTCTTTTTATTAATGTATTTAATTTCCGCAAACCCTTTTGTCAATAAATCTTCTTGCAACAAGACATCATCAAGATAAACCCATGCCAACATTCGATCGTACTTATCAAATTCATTGCCCTTATCTTGTTTTAAATCAATTTTTTTCGCACTTTCTAACTTTTTACAAGTATAATCACTAGCTTCTTTTCCAAACGGTTCGACCGGATGATTCGGCTTAACTGATTCTGGCGTATCAATACCTAACATTCTTATTTTCTGATCATTTAAAACAAACGTATCACCATCAACACATCGTATCTTATAATCATTGGCAACAAGAACTGGTGCTGCCTCATTTCTATAGTGGAGATAATGCTCATTGAAATAATATACACCACCTGCAATTACCAATAAAAGAATAATTGCTACGTATTTGTTAGTAATATTACGTTTGATAAAATTTTCCATATCTTTTTGTTGCTTCTTTGTTATTCTCTTCATATTCCACCTCTAATCGACCTTTATCATAGCATTATTCTTTCATCTTTTCATCGCTTTAACTTTCCTTTCTTTTAGAATAAAAAAACTGTTATGTTTCCACAACAGTTGAATGAATAATTATGCTAGTCTCTCTCTGATTTTGGATGATAAAGCTTCTACAATAACGACAAGGATAATGAGTCCCCATAACAATGATCCAACATCAGCCCAACGATAGCCTGACATTGCGAAGAGTAATGGAGCACCAATACCCCCAGCTCCAACAAGTCCTAAAACCGAAGCATTCTTAACGTTTATTTCAAATCGATAGATTGCGATTGAAGCAAAGTTTCCCATTAATTGAGGAATAATACCATACCGGATTTTCTGAAGGGTGTTAGATCCTGAAGCATCCAAGGATTCAATAATTCCTTGATCTAAATCTTCAATAACTTCCACAAACATTTTTGAAATCATTCCGATTGACGTTACGGCTAAGGTTAAAACCCCAGTTAAGGCCCCTGGTCCAGCAACACGAATCAAAATTAGACCATAGACAAAGGGTGGTATTGTACGAATAACTGAGATTGCGAAAGTCCCAATCCAAGCAAGCTTACCTGTCACAATATTTTTAGATGATAGAAACGCAATTGGAATTGATAATATTAGACCAATAAATGTCCCTAAGAAAGCGATCGCAACCGTTTCTAGGATTAAGTAAGGAACTCCCCCTTTCGTCACATTCAATAAAATTGACCAATTTGGTGAAATGATTCCTCTTAGAATACTCATGACTATCTTTGATCCACCATCCACAATCCCACTATAATTAACATATGGAATTGAGACAAGTGTGATGATTGCAATGATTAATGTCGGAATAAAAATCTTTAAAAACTTTTTAGGGCGGTTATCATAAACCGTTTGAACGGATGGATTCATTATGCTAACCTCTTTCTAACTTGACGACTTAAGGCTTCAATTGAAACGACAGTGACTAATAACATAATCAAAATGATAGATAATCGTTGATAATCACGCCAACCAATTGCTTGGTTCATTAAAATACCAATACCACCTGCACCAACATAACCTAAGACAGCAGCTGAACGAATATTCATTTCCAAATTATAAAGAATGGTTGAAATATACAAGCCACTTATTTGTGGTAAAACAGCTGCTATGAATGATTGACCTCGAGTTGCTCCTGTGGAAATACTTGCCTCAAAAGGTCCCATATCCACTAATTCGATTTGCTCGTATGTCATTTTTGTAATTATTGAGAATGTAAACAGGAAGATTGCAAGCATTCCCGAAAATGTATTTAAACCAAAAATATACGTCATGATTAAAGCAATAATCAAAACAGGTATGGTTCTAAAAACACTCATAATAAATCTTAGTGCTGTTCTGGTGACTGGATTATGATTCATATTTGAGGATGACAGATAAGCAACTGGCAGTGAGACAATTGCTGCCAACAGTGTTCCCAAAAATGACATAGCGATTGTTTGTAGCATTGGATCAAAAACCGAACTTGCATAGCCCCAATTTGGGGGAATCATTCGCTTAAAAAAACTACCCACTTCACCAAATCCTTGAAATAAGACCATTAGATCAAACCGAGTAATCTTTGCACTAATTGTTAATAAAAGAATAATAACGATCAGGACAACAGTACCTACCTTAAAGGGAGGTTTAACGACTTTTTCATTCGACAAGACTATTTCATTAGGAATAAATAATTGTTTAAGAAAGGACATGGGAATCAACCCCCATCATTTCATCTTCTTTCAATGAACGACCATAAACTTGTTCTAAAACGGCTTCATTCACATCATCACTCGGTCCATCAAAAACAATTTGACCAGCTTTAATGCCAATGACTCGTTTTGCATACTTTAAGGCTAAATCAACATGATGCATGTTCACAATAACCGTAATATTCGTTTGTTCATTGATACGAACAAAGTCTTCCATGACTGCTTGAGCAGTAATTGGATCAAGCGATGCTACAGGCTCATCTGCAAGAATAATTTGTGGTTTTTGAGCTAAACAACGAGCGAGCGCAACACGTTGTTGTTGTCCTCCACTCAATTCATCTGCACGACTATAGGCCTTTTCTAAAATACCCACTTGATCAAGTGCTTCAAGTGCTTCAAGTGTATCTTCTTTTGAGTAAAGACCTAATAGACTTTTAATCCATGACATCTCAGCAACGCGAGCTGTTAAGACGTTTTTTATAACAGTGGTTCGACTGACCAGGTTGAATGATTGGAAAACCATCCCAATTTGACGACGAAATTTACGGAGTGATTTTCCACTTAACGATCGAACATCTTCATTATTGACATTGAGTTCACCATCCGTAATTGGATGCATTTGATTAATACTTCTCAACAATGTGGATTTTCCTGCACCTGAAAGTCCGATTATTGCGACAAATTCGCCTTGTTCAATTTCTAAATCAACGCCATCCAAAGCCTTAACACCATTGGGATAAACTTTGGTTACATTTTTAAATTCTATCATAAAACTCTCCTAACCTATAAAAGGCGAGTCCATTGACTCGCCTTGTCTCATTAATTTTATTGACGATCTTTTAAGGCTTCTAACACTTTTCGTGATGGATCGTAATCAGCATCTGTAACTTCTTGATAACCAGTGTGGTTATAGATTGAGATTGCTTCCTTACCTGATTCTGTTTTTGCAATTTCTTTGAATGCTTTTTGTAAAGCAACTTTCATGTCTGCATCAACTAATTTATTTGATACTGAAATTGTATCATTCATGATCTTATCGGTAACACCAATGATATCTGTTTCTTTCCAGATGTTTTCTTTACTCCACTCATCTGTCCAGTTTTTTTCGTAATCACGACGAATATCAGCATATCCTACTCCCACATCACATTGCCCTGTTGCTAAACGAGCTGCTGTATCTGGGTATCCTGTTACTTCAATTTTATTATCTAGATTTTCAATCATTTTTCCATCAAAGCGTTCTGCCAACCAAACGGATGGTTGAACATATCCTGCTGATGATGTTGTATTTGAATGACACCATGTTGCTCCATTCAAGTTTTCCCAAGTTAATTCTTTACCACTGTTAACAATTTCTGCAAGTTCACGGCCTTTTGGTGATGTTCCTGCATAAATTAATGAACGATAATACGTTACTTGTTCTTCAACTGGTAATGTTGGTTCTCCATCATTCCAATCTTTTGCTTCGACTGAGTCTTTGTTAAGTCCATCTCTCGCTGCTGCTAAGATAACATCAACATTTTTGTCTGCTGAGTATAATGCATAGGTGCTTGCTGGAATAAATCCAATATGAGCTTTCCCTGCATCCAATGCTTCACCTGCTGATTCATATGTAGGTGATACTTCAATATTAACTGCCCCAATTGTATAGCCTTCTTTTTTCATTTCGTCTATAATCAATTGTTTTAATGGTTCAGTTTTTGTTTCTACCTCTTTTGGATCTCTACTTGGCACAAAGAATACTGTAATCTCATCAAATTCTTTTGATGAAGTTTCATTTCCTTTTGCACTACATCCTGCTAAAAACAACAACATTACTACTAATGCTATGAAATATTTTTTCATTGTCTCCTCCTGTTTTTTGGACACACATATAATTTCATATTTTCACATAGATTTCAACTGTTTCAAAACATATTTACACAATTTTAACAAACTCGTAATGTTTATCATTAATAAAGCAATATTGTTCGTTATTCTCACTAAATTTCCAATAGCGTCAATAACTCTAAAATACCTTTTTCTATCACACTGGTTGATAGAACTTTTTTCGCAAGCATGGGATTATCAGTAATGATATTATCCACTTGCCACACCTGCATTTTTTCCATATCCTCTTCACTATTCACAAGCCACACATGAATTTCTTTACCTTGATCTTTTATTCGTTGCACTAAATTTTTAGACATAAATGACATTTCCAAGCTATAAAAATCTAAACTATCATCATTCTCAAATTTTCCAAGTGCAACTGGAACAATAAATCCAACTTGTAAATTTGAATTATATTTTTTTACCGCATGAAGGGCTTGTCGATCAAGGGATGAGATCACTGCAAACTCGTTATACTTCATTTCATCTAGAATTTCGACAACTGCTTTAGCAAGTTCATCTGCGTTTCCGCTTGGTTTTAATTCAATGTTTAAATGTAAATCAATCCCTGACTCTTCAATCACTTCTTTTAAGGTCGGAATCTTTTCACCCTTAAATTCTGGAGAAAACCATGAACCAACTTCTAATTCCTTTATTTCTTTTAAAGTAACATCTTTCACTGAGCGTGAATCGTGGGCTAATCTTTTTAATGTAAAGTCATGAATGACCACAACTTCCTTGTCTTTTGTTAGTTGTACATCAATTTCAGCATAATCTGCTTTTTCTTTTTTCGCTGCTTTAATGGCTGATACAGTATTTTCTGGCGCAACTGATGAATTGCCGCGATGTGAAGTCACTTGAATTTGGTGTGCAAGATAATCAGAAGAACTGTAAAGAATCGTTTGATGATAAGCACTGATGGATTGGAGCACTATTGTGAAAGCCAACAGCATAAAAATCGCAAATTGTAGTTTGTGTTTCTTAGCTTTGTAGGGTTCATGGAAAATTGCCATGTGCGCAACTTCACCACCATACTCATTGTATTTTTTATTCAAAAACATGACGTTAACACTTGTTCCGACCGTTATTAAAATTAATAAGTAGAATTTGTTAAACATAAATACAATCGAGATTGACAAGGCACTCAATTCAAACGAAGGTGGAATTACATAAGCACCAAAAATAGTTAGTGCTAAGAGAACACCATAAATCACAAATGAAAATATCCCAAGTTTGAGGTTCATGATTAAGGAGTCCATAAAGAAATTTAATCGGTGTTTTTTTACATGGTAATAGCTTTCTTGAAGTGATTCCTTAATACTTAATTTCCCAAGAAATAAACCATGGAATAAAAAGACCCAATGAAATGCTAATACAAATGAAACCGCAAGGACAAGTAAGTAAATATTTAAGAATTTTGGTGTCTTCATGATGGTATCCATGATGAATTCTGGAATGAAAAGACTCTCACTTACCATTGAATTCATACCCCAATGAAAACCTAGTAAAACGATTAAAATTAAAGGAACAAAAAGAATATTGCTTGATTTCAATAATCGCATGACGCGATGGTGACTGGTCATAAAAACACTATCCGTGAGTTCGTCATATTCCCCTAATAACGTTAATGCGGCCAGCTCGATCAGTAATAGATACGAAATAATCACCAATGAGATAATCATAAATAACCAAACCCCTGGCTTACTCATGAGATCTAACAGCGCTTCTGTACTTAAAAATTGAACATTGTAAAATCGTAGCATTCGACGCATTCCAAATAAAAGAATGGGACTAATTAACCATTGCATGACAAAACGATAGGTCATAGAAAATGCTAAGACCTTTCTAAATTTCGAATTATTAAATATTTTCATAGTTTCTTATTTCTCCAATATTTTTGTGCGATATGCTTCATATGTTTTTGTGGGTATATGAGCATATTGAGCTTTTAATTTTCCAGTTCCAAATGCTGTTTCTGACATAACTGCAATGGGTGGCATTTGTATTCTTTTGTAAATCGACCCGTATAATTGACGAATAACCCAATCAAGATCCTCAATAAATAATTGCGGATCATCAAGCCCGTAAACCTTTAAGTAATCTCCAAAATCTGTATCATAAATAGTGCCATTATCATACATTTCAAGGAGTTTTTCAACATCGTTTTTTAATATGAAACTCAGGAGATGGTCGTGGTATCCCCATTTCATTGGGTCTGTTTGATCATCTCTTAATTCAGCACTGGGTGCAAAGTCCCATTCGATTTTTTCTTTCGAAATTTTTGCGATTAAGTTGTATGGAATTATTTCTTGTTTATAGTCATTGTTTATTGCTTCTGCAATTGCTGAGACTTCTAATTTAGTCAAATCTCCCAGAATTGATAACGCACCAATGGCATCGCCATACATCGTTGCATAGCCAAACGCTGATTCTAGTTTATTCCCATTATTCATGATGACACCATTTCTTACACTTGATATCGACATAAGAATATGACCACGAAGTCTAGCTTGGATGTTTTCATAAGCTAAACCTTCTGAGGCGTCAATTCCAGCGACGTCAAGGCTTTCTAACGTAACCTGAGCCAACTGTTCAATCGGAACTTCTAAAAGTTCCACAGAGAGCGCACTCGCCATCTTTTTAGCATTATTTTTACTGGTACTTTGATTGTACTTACTTGGCATTGTGACAGCCAAGACCCGCTTGTTCCCTAAAGCTTTACTTAGTAAACCTAACGATACCGCGCTGTCCAAACCACCTGAAAGACCAACAATCCACATCGGTTTAAAAGGAAATATCTCATCATCATACCAACGAATTAAAGATAACAAAGCATTATAATGATGAGCATCACACTTCTTCTGTCTTTCAATCGCATCAACATCAACCACAACAGCCTCTTCTTCAAAGCAAGACGCAATTTGAACTCGACCGATTTCACGATCAAAATAAAAACTCGCACCATCATACACAAAGACATTGTTTCCCGTATTTTGCATCCCAACGTGATTCACATAGAGAACTTTTTCCTCATAAGATTCAACTTTTTCTAAACGCTTTTCTTCAATGCCTTGATACCAATAAGATGAATCAATCACAATGTTTAAATCACTGGGCACAGGAATGAAATCATCAAAATAACTAAAGCTAATTTTTCTCCCCTTTAAAATTACCAAATTTTGATTGGGACGGTGTAAATCATAATACTTAGATTCACTATGATAAACAGAATCGTTGAGACTTCTTTTGTATATTTTTTTAATTTCTTGATGACGACAAAAATGAATACACTCATAGAGTTCATCATCCAAATAATCTAATCCCCCCCATACGATCGCAAAGTCAGTACTCTCAACTCGTATCTTTTCTTGATAGTATAAGACATCTTGAATGAGATACTTATTCTCAATTCGATCACCATGCATTGTACCTAATAAAGCATTCCTAGGAAAAACTAAAATTTCAACATCGTTTTGAGTTTGTTGAATTATTTCCATCATGCTCAAATAGTTTGCTTTAACATCTAATGCTTTGACTCTCATTTGTGCTATTTTAATCTTCATGATGGCCTCCTCTTTGCCTGAACGACTCATAAGCAAAAACAGTACAAGCACCTACTGTACTCAACGATGTTTTAGCATTATAGTCAATTCGAACCGTATCATCACATGAATCCCTAACCACTCGAGACAAGCCCCTTAATGCTCCCCCTAATACAAAACAAGAACGTTTAGGAATGACATAGTTTTGTAACGAAGTACTTTTATCATCACGATGAGCTGCAATCATACGAACATCCAGTTGTTTAATCTTGTTTAAGTCCTGCGCAACATCCTCCGACTGCAACCACCACAATTTTTCACTGGCTCCTGCACTGGCTCTAATTAGTTTTGCCTCATGCACGTAAAAATCATAATCAGAACTAATAACACCATCAAACCCCAAACTATGAACCGTGCGTAAAACCTCTCCTAAATTAAACGGGTCACGCAATCCTTCAACACACATCAATGCCAAATTTTTGTCATGATCCAAAGTCTGAATTGAATCTGAAATACGCTTCCCACACTCAATCGCATACCCCCCATGACTCGTATTGTCTGCCAAACGATCAATTTCCTCACGACTCAAATAATCAATCCTCATACCATTCGCAATTCTTAAAATATACGCAACATCTTTATTACGCATATCCTTAAGTAATATAACTCTTTTAATTTCTCTTTTTTTATTCTCTATAATAGCTTTCACACTAATTTTACCTGATACGATCATACACTTACCTCACTTCACCTTTTCATTATACACTACAGTAAAAAAAAAGAGCCTTTTAAACTTGAAAAAAGGCCCATCCACAATATAAAATTAACAAATCAAGAAACACACCATTCAAACCAACTAAATTCAAAACATGATTTAATTGTGGCCAAACAAACCAACCCATACGCTGAGCAACTATAAACACAAATAAGAGTGATAAAACAACCTTACCAAGCCAACGATTATTTTTCTTTTGACTTGGAGCCATTGAGTGACCAATGACCAATAAAATTGTAAACCACACAAGATCCAAAATAAACATGAGCCCTCTAGGCATAAATCTTGTCAACAATTGTAGTAGCAAAGCACTTGCTATGATCGTAAACAACACTGTCCAATAACGCTTCATAATCTCAATTCCCTTTCTTATTACCACATCGAATACCAAGCATTATACCCATTGCTGGTATAAAACCTGAAAACACCCACGTTAAACTCCATAAATTTTCTGGTACTCGATTGTACATAATCGTACCAAACAACGGATTCACCAAAGCATACGATAACCAAATCGATTGGTATGATCGAAACATAAAGAAACCCCAACTGACCACAAAGACCAAGACAAGTGCCATTGTAAGTCCCGTTAACACTTTATCAATCCCTA
Organism: Erysipelothrix urinaevulpis; assembly: GCF_009828835.1. Classification (GTDB taxonomy): domain Bacteria; phylum Bacillota_I; class Bacilli_A; order Erysipelotrichales; family Erysipelotrichaceae; genus Erysipelothrix; species Erysipelothrix urinaevulpis. The sequence continues at coordinate 152,460 of NZ_WTTB01000001.1, read as the reverse complement.
ACAAGAGTTGAGGATTTCGATTTAACCCAATCATCAATAAGTAAGTTACCCCTGAATAAACCACAAGTGCATAGACTCCACTTGATAAAACCTGAAAGATAACAGGCAAATCTTTGGTATATTTAGCGAGTGGATGGCTGAAATTAAACATCAATAAATGGATAAATCCAACAATCAAGTACATCCCTATCACTAAGACTGTCGTTCTTTTAATTTTGTTTTTCATTGACTCACCTCGTATTAGTTTATATTATACACTTTTTTTAGTGGTTATGAACATGCTATCTCCAAAAGAGAAGAATCGATACGACGATTCAACGGCGTGCTTATACACATCCATCGTTTCTTCATAACCGGCAAACGCACTCACTAACATAATTAATGTTGATTTAGGCAAATGGAAATTCGTAATAATTGCATCCACTGCTTTGAATTCATACCCAGGATAAATAAAAATTTCACTATTCCCCTCACAGGCCCTAAATTCACAATACTCTGTATAAATCGTTTCCAAGGTACGAACACTTGTTGTCCCAACAGCGACAATTCTTCGGTTTTCTACTTTGGCTTTATTCAAGACATCGGCTGTTTCTTGCGACATCATATAATGTTCTGAATGCATTTTATGGTCAAAGACATTATCAACTTTAACAGGTCTAAAGGTCCCCAATCCAACATGCAATGTAATTTCAGCAATCTCAACACCCTTAGATTTTAAAGCCTTGAGTAGGTCATTCGTAAAATGTAACCCCGCTGTGGGTGCTGCAGCACTACCATCCACTTTTGAATATACCGTTTGATAACGTTCTTTGTCTTCAAGTTTTTCATGAATATATGGAGGAAGCGGCATTTCACCCAGTTCATCAAGAACTTCCAAAAAGATCCCTTCATAGATAAACTCAAACATCCGAATACCTTCCTCTTTAACAGCCAAGCATTTTGCTTTTAAACGACCATCACCAAAGGATACAACCGTCCCAACTTTCACTACTTTCGCATTACCCACTAAACACTCAGCGACATCATCTTGAACTTTCAAAATTAAAACTTCAACATGGGCACCTGTTTCTTCTTTGGTCCCAAAGAGTCGAGCCGCTAAAACACGTGTATTATTAAGAACTAAAATATCGCCTGAATTAAAATAATCCACAATGTCGTAAAAGTGTTGATCCAGTATTTTATCGTCATGCATGACTAATAACCGTGATTCACTTCTATTTTTGCTGGGTGTTTGGGCAATTAATTCTTCTGGTAAATCAAAATCAAACATATTAATATCCATCTTTATTCTCCTTCAAAATAAAAAAGACGAAAAATTCGTCTTTTACCAACCTGGATGATCTATGGAATCAATGCCATAACGCGCATAGACTTCATCACGTAACTCAAGTAAGCGATCCTCATCAATCGCATCTCGAATATCTTCCATGAGTTTTAATAAAAACCTAAGGTTGTGAATGGACAAAAGACGCATTCCAAACCCTTCATTTGCACGAATTAAGTGTCGTAAATATGATTTTGTATAATGAGTACATGCTTCACAATCACAATTTTCGTCCAATGGACTCAAATCATATTCAAATTTTTTATTCTTGATATTCACACGACCTGTTGATGTCATAGCAGTACCATGACGTGCAATTCGAGTGGGCAATACACAATCAAACATATCAACACCTCGAATAACACCTTCAAATATTCCAGCGACATCACCAACCCCCATTAAATAGCGAGGTTTATTTTCAGGCAAATGTTTTACGGAATAATCAATCATCTTGTACATTACATCTTTTGGTTCACCTACCGATGTTCCACCAATAGAATATCCTGGAAAATCCATATCAACTAATGTCTTTGCTGACAGTTCACGAAGATCTTCATACTCTCCACCTTGAACAATACCAAACAAAGCTTGATCATGAGGACGTTGATGAGCATCTTGTCCTCTTTTAGCCCAACGAAGGGTACGTTCTACACTTTTTTTCATGTAATCGTGATCTGCTGGATAAGGTGGACACTCATCAAAACTCATTATAATATCAGCACCTAAATCATTTTGAACTTGAATTGATTTTTCTGGTGTTAAAAACAGCTTTTCACCGCTTAAATGACTTCTAAAATGAACTCCTTCTTCTTCAATGGTACGAATTTTACCTAAGGAAAACACTTGAAAACCACCACTATCCGTTAAAATTGGTCCATCATAATTCATAAACTTATGCAACCCACCAGCGTGCTTCACTACACTTTCTCCTGGTCTTAACCAAAGATGGTACGTATTGCTTAAAATAACTTGTGAGTTCATATTTTTTAAATCTTCTGGGGATAAAAATTTAACACTCGCTAAAGTTCCAACCGGCATAAACATAGGTGTTTGCACTGTTCCATGAGGTGTTTCTATGGAACTACGACGTGCTTTACATTGACTCGATGTTTTTAAGATTGTTTGTTTTAGGGGTTGTGTCATACTTAGTCTCCTTTCCGACTTGCTCGTTTTCTATCATGACTCTTCAAGAATCGTTTTCTTAATCGTATATTTTGTGGTGTCACTTCAACAAGTTCATCATTACGAATAAACTCAAGTGCATATTCTAACGTCAATGGGATGGGTGGCGTTAATTTCATCGCTTCATCTCTTCCTGAACTACGCACTGCAGTTGCTTTTTTATTTTTTGTTGGATTGACTTCCATGTCCATATCTCGTGCAGATAACCCAACAATCATGCCTTCATAAACTTCAGTTTGAGCACCAATAAAGAACTCTCCTCGTTCTTGTAAGTTAAAGATTGAGTAGGTCATGGATACACCATTTTCAGTCGAAACCATTGATCCTTGTTTTCGTTGAGGGACAGCACCACGCATTGGTTCATAATCTTTAAATTGACGCACCAAGGTCCCTTCACCATGAGTCATGTTAATAAAACGACTTCTAAATCCAATGAGTCCACGAGTTGGCGCTGACCATGTTTGGTGAGTCATACCTTGAGTTTCAACCATATCAATCATTTCTGCTTGGCGTAACATTAAGTCAGAAACCACTGATCCACTATAATCATTAGGAACTTCGATATGAACTTCTTCAATCGGTTCATACTTACGTCCATCAATTTCACGAATAATAACTTGGGGATTACTGATTGCTAATTCATAGCCTTCACGACGCATATTTTCAATTAAAATCGTCAAGTGTAATTCCCCACGCCCTGAAACTTTAAACTGATCAGCTGAATCAGTTGCTTCAACTTTTAATCCGACGTTAACTTCTAATTCTCGTTCTAAACGTTCCTTGATGTTACGAGATGTTACATATTTACCATCTTGCCCTGCAAAAGGTGACGAGTTAACACCAAAATTCATCGACATCGTCGGTTCTTCAATGACAATTGGCTCCATTGGTAAAATAGCATCTGTTTGACACAGTGTGTCACCAATCGAAACATCATCAAGCCCTGATACCATCACGATATCACCTGAATAGGCGACTTCTTTCTCTACACGGCTAAGACCTTCATAGGTGAATAATTTTGAGACACGTTTGTTGACGGTATTTCCTTCGCCATCAACAATCGCAACCATTTGTCCTTTAGAAATTTTCCCTTTATAGATACGACCAATTCCTAAACGACCAATGTATTCATCATAAGCTAGGGATGAAATCTGTAGTTGCAATGGTTCGTCTGTGTAATCTGGGTAACTATCAGTATGTTCTATGATTGTATCCAGCAATGGAATTAAATTATCACTGCTTTCTTCCATGGATTTTTTAACCATACGTTCTTTCGCAATTCCATAAAGAATTGGGAATTCTAATTGTTCGTCTGTTGCATCAAGCTCCATAAACAATTCATAAACAAGTTCAATAACTTCTTCAACACGTTTATCAGGTTTATCAATCTTATTAATCAGAAGAATTGGTTTTAAACCTTCTTCCAATGATTTTCTTAAGACAAATCGTGTCTGAGGCATTGGGCCTTCTGCACTATCCACAAGCAAAATAACAGTATCCACTGTTTTAATAATACGTTCGACTTCAGAAGAGAAGTCAGCATGTCCTGGAGTATCTACAATATTGATTTTATAATCATTGTATTCGATACTACAGTTTTTCGAGTAAATCGTAATTCCACGTTCTCTTTCTAGATCATCACTATCGATGACAGTACTGGTTGCGCCTTCTTTTCCGTTAATTAAATCTTGTGATGCTAATAAAGCATCAACCAGTGTACTTTTTCCTGCATCAACGTGTGCAATAACTGCGATGTTTATAATTTTTTTCATATTTTATCGACTCTCTTCCATTAACTGGTTTATTATACATGAATTCATTCCAAAATTATAGTTTTTTGTTTCAAAGCCTTGACTTTTTTACAAATAAAGCCTATATTAATTAGTTTTTACTTGGATTTTTAGCAAATGGAAGGACTTCTCCTTCTTGAATTGTTGTGATGAGCGGCCCATCTTTTGTAATCGCTAAAGTATGTTCATATTGACAACTTAATCCGCCATCAATTGTTTTCGCTGTCCAACCATTCGATTCAATTTTGGTGTAACGACTCAATTCATTCACGATAGGTTCAATGGTGATGACCATCCCTTCACGCAATCGGGCTCCTTTACCTTCAATTCCCGTAAATGGAACCATCGGATCTTCATGAATTGTTGGTCCTAGACCATGACCTGAAAAGTCTAAAGACATATGATAACCATACGGACGAATATGGGCATCCATAACGGCTCCAATATCACCCACTCGATTTCCAACAACCGCTTTTTCTAATCCAAGATACAGTGCCTCTTGAGTCACTTTCATCATTGTATCGACTACATCATGTTTTTGGTTTCCTACCTTATAAGACCAGCAAGAATCTGACAAAAACCCATTCAAATCCACACAAAAATCAACTTTAACTAAATCACCATCCTGCAATTTTTTATTGGTAGGGAAGCCATGACACATTTCATCATTCACACTACAACACGTTGCAAATTCATAGCCCTCATACCCAATTTGAGCAGCGGTCCCGCCATTATCTTCAATCATTTTATGAACAAAACGATCAATGTCAAACGTAGTTTTTCCCGCTTTAATAAACGTCCTTAGTGCTTCATGAATTGAAGCAAGTAACTTTCCTGATTCATGCATTCCTTTAATTTCACGTTCTGATTTAATTGATATCATTTCTTTTCCTCATTTCTGCCTACTCATTATCACATGCTTTGTCACGCTTATCAACACAACCATGACGAGTACAAAACAAAAAAAATACCACAAACAAATTGTGGTCATCAGTTTATTAAACTTATCAATGAAAAATTAACACACTCACCACCCTAAATAATATGCATTCGCAAACATTAAGGCCATAATAATAAGAACAATAAAAAAATTGAGTGGATTCAATATTTTGTTTTTGATTCTTCTTATCATTTAATCCCCCATTAAAAGTGTGATACCTTAAGCATTTTTTGTAATTTACATGAATCCCCAATAAGATCTGTAATAACTACCAACCTTCTATCACGAATTCTTCGACATAACATCTCAATCATGCACATTGTTTACCAAGAATACAGTGCTCTTAGTCTAACGGTTTATTATATCAACATGAAAATATTGTGTGGGTTTATTAACATGGTTACCATCGACTAAAACTTATGATGTTATACGAGCTGTATGCTAGAATCTAAGACATAATAAATAAAAGTTTTGGTACTTTTTTCTGAATGATTAGGTCGACAAGAAATAGGATTAGCTTTTTATAAGAGAGTCATTGATAACCAAGGGCTAGTTATCCCACGACTGATTCATAAAAGCATTTCTTGTACATTAATTGTACACTCAGGAGCAAGATTTCCCGAAATGCCTAATATAGTTGTTTAGTAATTCTTTACTATGCTTTACTATTGTATCCCCATCATTTTTTTTACAAACCTAAGGTAGCACGAATAAAATATATCACACAAATGGTTATAATACAATGATACCTATGTTATATAAGTATAGATTGTTAAAAAAAAAAGGATTTTCATCCTTTTTATGATAAAACTCCCTTTGTACTGCATGCTAATTGAACAGTACGCTCAACGGTCTGAACGGGCAATCCCATGAAATAACGTTTTCCTTCACCAACTCCAATGGCTGAATTAGCAGAAACTCGATTACTTTTGCGGGTCACCTTCCACGCTGAATCAAAACTTGTTACCGTCGTTGCAGATGTTAAGGCTTTAGAAAATGTCCCTGTATACGAGAATGTACCTTTCACAACCACAGACCACAATATTTTGTTTTCTTTATTATAATAATTGACTGTTTTACTTCCAGATTTAGTTTTTGCTGCAGCACGACTCATCACTGCATAGATAGGATCTTCTTCTATAATTATTTCAATCCAATCCCCATTTTCTAACGTTTCAACTGTCACATTTTTCTGTGGTTCTTCTAATGCTTCCACTGACTCAGTAAGAACAGGTGCACACACTAATACCATTAATACAAAAACAAATAACACTTTAACAATTTTCTTCATCTTATTCTCCCTCCACAATAATAACTTCACGATCGATAAATGCACGCTCACTTTCGAAATGATTTCGTAATACGATATAGAGTCCAACAAACAATGCAAAGACAATAAAAGTAAGAATATACAATTTGAACTTATGTCCCTTAGGAACATCTTTGAAACCGCCCGCAGCTAAATAACCGTTCGCTATTTCATCAGTTGTTCCATATTGTTCGACTAAATCTTGGTATGTCGCATCATTTCCATGAGCTAAGATAATCGTATTCTTAAAGTCTTTGATATATGCTCTACCTTCTTTATTTAAGTATCCAATTTTTTGTTGGAGTTCTCTTATAAACTTATTCATGTGCTTCCCTTCCACTCTTGATTAAACTATCGATTGCCATATAACCCGAATAGAATTCATTGACAAGGTGTTCTAACTCCTCAACACCCTCTTTTTCAATTTTGTAATAAACCCTTATTCTACGGTTAATTGGAACTTCATAGCTACTAATCATCTTCTTCTTATTTAACTTATAAAGGATTGGATAAAGAACCCCCTCTTTAATCTTAAAACTTCCATTACTTTCTTCTTCAATCATCGATGAGATTCCGTATCCATAGTTATCTCCTCGTTTTAAGACACTCAATACTAGAAGATCAAGTGTGAAAAAAGAATTATTTCGACTCATACTATCACTCCTTATGGTGCGCTTTCTCTATAAGCTTATCAATCTTTATTATATACATTTAATCACACTTGTCCAAGACAGCAAACAAAAAAAGACACGACTGTGTCTTTTGGGTTAGAGATTTGAGGCATCAATGATTGATTTAAGAATCTTAGCTGATTCTTGCAGTGCTTCAATTTCATTGGAACTGTAAGGAACTTCGACTGTATGTTTTATCCCACTTCGTCCAACTACTGTTGGAACTGAAATATAGACATCGTCAATGCCATAATCTCCTTGAAGTAGACTTGAGACCGTTAAAATCGAGTTTTCATCACGAAGAATGGCTTGAACAATCCTTGTGACTGCCAGGGCAACTGCATAATTTGTATACCCTTTTCGGTCGATAATTTCATAAGCTGCATGCTTAACATCTGTTGTAATCTTATCGGCCATCTCAGCATTAAACTCAATGCCCATATTACGGCAATACTGATCGATAGTTAGTCCTGCAATGGTTGTTAAGGACCACGTAGCAATTTCACTGTCTCCGTGTTCTCCGATAATGTTAGCATGAATATTGCGAGCATCAACATCAAACTTATTGGAAAGCATTGACTGGAAACGAGCAGTATCTAAAACAGTCCCTGATCCAATCACACGCTCTGCTGGGAATCCTGATAATTTATACGTCACATGCGTCAAGATATCCACTGGATTTGATACGACTAGCAAGATGGCATCAGGATTATATTTCACAATGCTTGGCACTAATTGTTTATAAATCTCAATATTACGATTCACTAAGTCAATTCGGGTCTCGCCTGGTTTTTGAGCCAATCCAGCTGTGATAATAACAATATCTGATCCTGCTGTGTCTGGGTAATCCCCCGCTTTAATATTAACCGGCGAAACAAACACCTGACCTTGTTCTAAATCCATGGCCTCTCCGACCGCCTTTTCATGATTAATATCAACAATAACAATTTCAGATGCTATGTTGTGATTCATTAAAGCAAATGCAGTTGTCGAGCCAACAAAACCTGCTCCAATAATAGAAATTTTATTTGTCTTCATCTTTACATCTCCCTTATTCTATACATGTAATATAACATGGATCTCATAATCTTTCACTTGATTTAATTTATCCATTCGCTATGCTTTATGTAGGTGATAAAAATGGAAATTTTTAATAAATTCTACAAACGTTCAATTCAAGAAAGACGGCAAATAATTATTGATACATTCAATCATGCCGATTTATTTTCATCCCTTCATCAAGATACTTATGACAATATGATTGAAAATGCAATTACAACCTATGAAATTCCTTTCGGAGTGGCCCCAGGTTTAATCATCAACAATAAATCCTATGTCATCCCCATGGCAACTGAAGAACCTTCTGTCATTGCAGCACAAGCCAATGCAGCAAAAATCATAGCAATGAATGGTGGCTTAACTGCTAAAGTTATCAACAAAGATATGATTGGTCAACTTGCCTTCTACAACCCCAAAGAATCATTTGAATCTATTCTAGAAAACGAACTCGAAGTTTTATTTAAAATCGCAAACGATGCAAAACCATCGATTGTAAATAGAGGCGGTGGTCTTAAAAAAATAACCTGGGACACCAAACACAGTGACAACAACGGAAGCTTTTTTATAATCTATGCCAGTATTGACACCCAAGAAGCGATGGGTGCCAATATTGTTAATACGATTATGGAAGCCTTAAAAAATCATCTTGAACCTCTTTTTGAACAAGAGGCAACAATGGCAATTTTAAGTAACCTTGCTGATGAAAGCCTTGTTGAAGTTGAATGCATTCTTGATCCTTCAACATTAAAAAACTCAGAGACAATTGCTGATAAAATCCAGGAAGCAAGCGCCTTTGCTCAGGTGGATCCTTACCGCGCAAGCACGCACAACAAAGGAATCATGAACGGCATCGATGCCTTAACCTTGGTCAGCGGAAACGACACCCGAGCCATTGAGGCAGGCGTCCATGCCTATGCTGCACGTTCTGGATATTACAAAGGATTAAGCCAATGGCAATCTATTAATGGTAAATTGCACGGCACGATGACCCTTCCCGTATCCGTTGGAACAGTTGGAGGAACCATTAAGCTCAATCCAAAAGCCCAATTAGCCCATGAAATACTTGGCCGTCCTACCAAAGAAGAACTCATGATCATAATAGCTGCTGTGGGTCTAGCACAAAACTTTGCTGCACTTTACGCACTAACAACAGACGGGATTCAAAAAGGTCACATGGCCCTTCAAGCCCGTGCACTTATTTTGGATTGTGGTGCCACTACTTCAGAATTAGATGTTCTTTTACCAAAAGTTAGAAACCTTAAAAATCCCGATAAGAATACAATTATGAGCTTACTGGATGAGTTAAGGCAATAAATCATAACTTTTATTAGACTTCACGAAACAAAACTACCCTTAAGACAGTACATTTGCTATCATAAGAGTAGTTAACAAAAGGAGTATTCTATGAAATCAAAAATCGATCCAAAGCACCTCAGTGCTGCTTTAGCTGCTTTTTTAGTCTTAATAACAACACTTTTATTTTATCTTGCCATTGTAAAATTCCCTTCAATCTTGAGTTTTGTTCAAACATTATTAAGGGTGTTTCTCCCCGTCACAACAGGTCTTGTCATGGCTTACTTATTTAATTTCTTTCTTGTTTTATATGAAGAAAAGTTAATCAATCGATACAAATTAACCCACACTATCAAACGAACCATAGGCCTCATTCTAACTTATGTTACCGTATTCCTTCTTGGAGCCCTGTTTCTTCGTTTTATTCTTCCACAATTATTAGATTCACTGACTGGAATTATCAACGATATCCCTACTTACATTCGAGATGCCAGTGCATTTGTAAATGAAATAACGGATAAACTCGATATAAGTGATCAATTCAATACCATGATTTTAGAAAAAGTGAATGAATTTGTATCCTACCTCATGAACTTCTCAGCTAACCTTATCCCAATGATTGCGAATTTAGGTCTAAGAATAATTTCAAGTATTTGGAACATTGTCATTGGCCTTATCATCTCTGTTTATTTATTAGCTGACAAAGAACGCTTTCTTGCCATGAGTAAAAAATCAACATATGCCCTGTTTCCTTTGAAAATTGCTGATCGTTCTGTTGAGCTTGTTCAGTTAGCCGATGATATCTTCGGTAACTTCCTCAGTGGAAAAATACTTGACTCTGCAATTATTGGTGTTTTAACCTTTGTTGTCTTATTGATATTTAAAATGCCTTATGCACTTTTAGTCGCCTTTATTATTGGTGTCACCAATATCATTCCTTTCTTTGGACCCTTCATTGGTGCAATTCCCGCATTTTTTATCATTTTATTTGTCTCAGGACATAAAGCATTTATCTTTTTGATTCTCATCTTTGTTATTCAACAAATTGATGGAAATTTCATCGGACCTAAAATATTAGGAGATTCTCTAGGTATCTCTGCATTTTGGATTTTGTTTTCAATACTAATTGGTGGAAAACTCTTTGGTTTTCTGGGGATGGTCATAGGCGTTCCTTTATTTGTCTTCATTTACACAATTGTTAAAGAAATCCTAGAAGACAGACTTGCGAAAAAGCAACTCCCCACCGCCACAGATGATTATCGCTAATTCAAACTAACTATGGATAGTACTACAAAAAAGTCGAGGTAACATAAATTTGATGTTGCATCGACTTTTTTATTTTTTAAAATATATATCTTTTTTTACCACAATCGAACCGGGTGTATTCATCAAACTGTTTAAATACTCATAGTAAGCACCTGGGGTGATAACTCCACTCATCTGAAATAGTTTCATCCCTGTCCTTTGAATTGTTTCTTCAACCAATAGAACACAATTGGTTGTGAAAACATTATACGTTTTAAACGGTTCATCATTAAACTTTCTAAATTCAACATCTTCACTATAATCCAAGAGATGCGTTAAATGAAACTCTTTATTTTCATCCTTTTCTACAGGATAATCAAAAACATGTGAGCGATCCAACATCCTTTGAATCGTACTTTTCATCGCTTCATTTTGATCATCATCCAATTCACAAAGGAAACGAACTACCGTTCCACCATGATCGACCGAAAATTGAGCATAATCTTCTTCTTTAATGACAATGAGAACACCATCGCCATAGGCCATTGTTTTTGCTCGATTGTATTGATCATGTGCACCATAAGAATATATTTTACCTTCATAACCAAAATCTAAATGCCCCATACGGTTATAGCCTTCATCTTTTGCATAGACATAAATTGAGATATAGGACCCACGTGTTGGTATTATGGTATCTTCAAAATTTTCTGGATGTTCTAAAACTTCTTTCCTTGCACGTTTAACCAAAAAATTCGGAATCATTGCCGCTAAGAATACAGGCGCAGATAAGCGGATACTAGCATCCTTTAGAAAAGCGACACGTATGGAAGACAGTATTTGAACCAAACCAAAATAGATTGTATAAATAGCAATTTGTAAATTCACCAGTAGAAAACGATTTAAGCCTTTACTCAATAATATTGAAGCCATAAGAATATTCAATATTAGTTTCAACAAATGAACAATTTTTTTATTTTGCTTTGTTTTGAAACGAATAAATATTTCTAAACCATGAACTGCTGCATTAAACAATGCCCAAACACCAAAGAACCTTGCAATAAATCGCATGAGAAAATAATCATCTTTTAACGAAACAGAAAAGAGAACAAAAGCTCCTAAACTAATCAAAAAATCGACACGATCTTTTTTCTTCCATGTTCTAACCATAAAGACAAGAAATGTTAAAAAGAATGTAACTTTAATAGCAGTCGTTAAAACAGTTGGTAGTAATTTTTCTTCATAGATAAACAAGAATCCTAAAACAATATAAATGACACCTAATGCAAATTGTCCCCCCAAATATATTTTTTCATTTTTTAAATGATTTTTAAACATATCATTACCTCACGTTAAGATTATACATTATTCTTGCAATATATGTTATAAAACGGTATTATATAGCTAACAACTTGTACAATTAAGTAGGTTGTTACTGCACATCAAATGAGTTCGTATTTTATGATTTCCTTCTTAACCACGGATTAAAATACGCCATTGGATGCGCACTATCTCTCATAAAAGGAAAGCATCGGCTTTCCTTTTTATATGCACAAATGTATACTTTGTCTTAATATTTGATATAGTATAACCATGGAATTTACAAGAAGATTATTAGAGTGGTATCACGAAAATAAACGTGATCTCCCGTTTAGAGAAAACCAAGACCCTTATAGTATATGGGTGAGTGAAGTAATGGCACAACAAACACAAATTGCAACCATGACACCTTATTTTAACCGTTGGATGGAAGTTTACCCAACAATTGGAGATTTAGCAGGTGCGAACATCGATGATGTTTTAAAAATGTGGGAAGGTTTGGGCTATTATCGACGTGCTCGTAACCTTCATAAAGGTGCAATTTTCGTCATGGAAAACTTCGATGGGAAATTACCTGCAAATAAAAAGAAACTCATGGAAATACCTGGCATTGGTGATTATACTTCGAGCGCAATTGCCTCAATAGCATTCGAATTACCTGAAGTTCCAATTGATGGTAATGTGAAGCGGGTTATGGCTCGATACTTAAATTATACTGAGAATGTTAATGCACGAAAAGCCCATAAAGTATTCGAAACGTTCTTAAAAGAACGCCTCAAGGCTTCAGGCGCTAACCCTAACGAGTTTTCACAAGCGTTGATGGAATTAGGTGCTTTAGTTTGTACACCTAGTAATACAACCTGTGAAGGATGCCCATTTAAAGAAATGTGTGCCTGTTATCGTGGAGAAGTCACAACTCAAGTTCCCTTTGTTCCAAAAAAGAAGCCGGTACCAAGCTTTGATAAATCCGTGCTCATCATCAAGAACCATGATTCCATTTTAATGTCTAAAGACGATTCGGATGGACTTATGGAAGGTCTTGTTCGATTACCACAGATTGATGGGCACACTGATAATCAACCCATCACAAAACTACGACATGTCTTCAGTCATCTTGCCTGGGATATTAATGTATACAATCAAAACTTACCTATAAACTTTGAATTTGAAACCTACTGGGTCCCAATCAAAGACTTAAGTAAATTGACGATTATAACAGCACATCGAAAAATCTTACAAAAATTAGACCTATTATAAAAGGCAGAACAATCTAAGTGATTGTCCTGCCTTTTTTGAATAGTTATTCTTATTAGTTAAAATTGTATTCTGTAACGATTTTTTCTCGACCAGTCATTTGGTCATTGAAATATTCATGACAGCAAATTCCTAAGTATGATCCTGAGATATTAAAGACGTTCTCAATACCATTTCCTTTTAATGCCAATAAAGCATTGTAGCTTCGTTGACTTGAACGACAGTGAACATACACTGGTTTATCTGTTGGAATTTCATCAATTCGATCTCTAATTTGACTTAGTGGAATATTGACAGCATTAATTAAATGACCTAATGCATATTCATCTTCTTCACGAACATCAATAATAAAGGCTCCCGATTCAACAAGTCCACGAACTTCATCAACACGAACTTGTTCAAAGCGACCATAAAGTAAGTTTAGTCCAACTAAAGCTGCATGGTTAACAACATCTTTAGCTGTTCCAAATGGTGGAGCATAACATAGTTCTAATTCTTTAAGATCTTCCAATGTTCCACCCATTGTAATCATGGTTGCAATGACATCAATACGTTTATCTGCATTACCTTTACCAATTGCTTGAGCACCAAGAATTCTTCCCGTTGGGTATTCATAAACAAGTTTGAAGTGCAATGGATTACTATCTGGCATTAAACCAACTTTGTCACCTGGAATAATATAAACAATGTCATAAGGAATTCCTGCACGTTGTGCTGCTTTTTCGTTTAAACCAGTTGCTGCAGCTGTTTGGTCAAATACTTGCACAACTGAAGAACCAATAACTCCTTTGTTATTATGTGGAATACCATACATATGATCTGCTGCTGCACGTGCTTGGCGTTGAGCAGGACCTGCAAGTGGAAGGCGTGTTACTGAACGTGTAATTGAATGGAAAACTTCAATTGCATCACCCACTGCATAAATATCTTTATCACTTGTTTGGTAATGGTGATTTACTTTAATACCACCTGTTTCACCTAAATCTAAATTAGCTTGTTTTGCTAATGTTACTTCAGGATGAACCCCAATTGCCATAACAACTGCTCCTGTTTCAATGGTACGACCTGAAGCTAAGGTTACGGAATCTTTCGCAATTGAACTCACGGCATCACTTAATACTAACTCAATCCCATGATCAATCATTTCTTTATGTAAGATTTGAACCATGTCCAAGTCGAATGGATTCATAATTTGATCCATTGCTTCAACCAAAGTAACATCTTTACCTGCTAACTTAAAGTTTTCAGCAACTTCAACTCCAATAAAACCACCACCAACAACTGTAACATGTTGAGCATTATTTGCTTCAACATAAGCTGTTAATGCTTTAATATCCACAACATTTTTTACGATAAATACATTTTCACCATCAATACCTGAGATACTTTTTGGTAAAATTGCGTTAGCTCCTGGTGCTAAAACTAATTTATCATAACCTTCTGTAGACTCTTCATTTGTTAATACGTTTTTAACAGTAACTGTTTTTGCTTCTTTATCAATCGACACGACTTCTGTGTTAACACGAGCATCGATATTGTATTGATTTTTAAACACAACTGGATCCATCAGTACCAAATCATCACTTGAAGGGATAATTCCACTTAAATGATAAGGCAAACCACAGTTTGAAAAGGATACATTAGGTCCACGCTCAAACATAACAACGTCTGCTTGTTCATCAATTCTACGAACACGTGCAGCAACTGATGCTCCACCAGCCACGCCACCAACAATTAAAATTCTTTTTGACATATTTTCCTCTTTTCTATTGATTCAATTTCTTTGAAAGACGATTACCTAAGACTCCACCAATAACCATAACAACCAAGAATACCCATCCTGATAATGAAAGGTTAGCAATTGGTGTATAAAGTGCTCCAACGTTACAGCCATTCGCCAAACGAGTTCCAAGCCCCATTGTTAATCCACCCATAGCAAATAACAATGCATCTTTTAAGCTTAAATTCATTTCTGACATAAAGGTTGTTTTAAACTTACCTGAAGTTAATAAGTAAATAACAGTTCCAACTAAAATACCAAAGTTTTGAACATTAATTGGATGAGCAAAGAATGGATTTGTAAAGGCTTCTGCAGGAACTTTACTAAAATTAGAAAGTGATTCTGCTGAAAAACCAAACCAAGTTAACGCTTTTCCAAACCAGTGTCCATAAGGAGTTGATGCTCCCCATCCTGCTCCAGTTACACCCATTAATAATGTAAATAGAATTGCAATAACAACAGCACCCGTCTTTAATGACCATGCATTAACAAATAAACGATCATACAATCCTTCACTTGGGAATGTGTAGTCTTTCTCTACTTTATAATCCGTTTGTGCATCTTGCATATTTTCAATAAAATGACCGGTATATGTACCATCTTTTTTACGTTTTGCTTCATACATGTTACTTAAAACAACAACTAATCCGCAAAGTACTGCTGTTAGAATTAAAGCACCAAGGTATCCTTCCAAACCATCCCATTTAAAAAGATCTGGCAAGAATACTCCACCCGCTGTTTTTTCTCCAATTGGGCTTGTAAACCATGAATTAGCAACCCATCCTTGTTGTTGTAATGGGAAACCAACAAACACTCCCATACTAAAGAATATTAAAGTTACTAACGCACGTGGTAATGCTGTAACAAGGTCTGTAAGAACGCCTGAAGCACAGCATGATGAGAATGCCATCCCAAAACCAAAGAGCACACCACCTACAAGTAGTCCACCATTAATTGGGTTGACCCATAAACCTAATTCAGAAGGGTCTTTAAATAACATAAATCCAACAGATAAAGCTGCTGTAATAAAGAACATAAACATTAAGGTCTTCATTAACTTTGTTGAACCTGTATCGGCAGCACGGTTAACACTACCCGCAAACCCAGTGTATGCACGTGTCAGTGTATACCCAAACGCCATCCCCATAACTAATCTAAAAAACAACATTTCTGATGCTAAAAATCTTTTCCCCAGAACAAGACTTAAAGCAATTACAACAAAACCGAATAAATTTTCAGTCTTTTTCATAACTTCCTCCTCTTCTCTCTACACTGTAGAGTAATCCTCTTCACACAGATACTTTAACAAATTTTCACACTTTTACATCGTTTTTTCACAAACTTATGAGTCTATTTACCCCAATTATAGTCAATTAGGCTGTTATTTGACTAAAAATAGGTTCGGTTTGTGAACATAGTTATTCCATTCACATATAGAACGATATTCCATTTCTCTCATTTAACAATCAATTGATTGGTATTATCATTAATACGAAATCGTAATAAAAAAGGAAGGTATTGTTGAATCACTTCCTTTATCCTTTTATAAAAACCATTTAAATTTTCTTACTTCATACGTTCATTCACAAGCTTCATCAGTGTAGGACGGTTTTCATACTCATCTTTCCATTTTTTGCACAAAATAAATTCTATATCATCCTCAAGATTTAAAGACTTAATTTGATCAAAGTATGTAAGTACTTCTTTATACTTTACTGTTCCGCCACCCTTCGAAACTTCAAAGTCTAAAGTATTTAAAAGCATCTTTGATAAACCATTTGATTCAAGTGTCGTTATCTCATCCCAATATAAATCTAGAATTTTAATACTTGTGTTGTTTAACAATTCTTTCTTAAATTTTGATTTATTGTTTTTCATCAAATACTCTAACTTTTCTTGATACTCCATTTCATTCACTAATGCTTCTTCAACTTTAGAAAAGTATAATTCAGGTAATTGCTCTTTAAACCTCGCCAGTGTAAATGGATTGACAAAGATGTAAGAAGACGACTTGTTAATCTCATTAACGACCTTTTCATATGATTTTTCTTCTATTAGTATCGCGATCTGTCTGTTTACAATTGCTTTTTTATGCGATGGATCAAGGTCGTGATGTAGAATTTTCTTTATCATTTTTAATTGATCGTTATTTGACATCATATCAAATCGTATCCTGTGATAGAGAATCGTCGGACTACTTGGAAACATCCTATAAATAACTTCCAGAATATTATCATCATTAACTAAATTGGAGTATTCCAAAATCTTTTCCAAGTATAGTTCAGTGTTTTTCTCTTTTTCTTTTAACAATTTTCTTTCTTTATAGTTTATACAATGATTAATTAACGACATCATATAGCCATCATGTTCACTTTGTTTACAAATTTGATCAACAACTTCAAGCAGGATAGTCTCTGAAACTTTATTCCCTTTTGGATTTTCCAAAATTGTTTGATTAATAGCATCCATATAAAGTATCACAAACTCATAATTTTCCACAAGGTCGTCTTGATCCTTATATTTTTGAACAAATTCTAATAACATAGATTTAATTGGATTTAATGCAATTTGATCAAAAAAATCATTCAGTGTAGGGAGCAAGACAATAAACTCAAGTAATTGTCTAAACTCACCAAAAAAGATTTCTTGATTATAATCTGCATAATTTGTTATTTCATTGAACCAATCATGAATTAAATACACAAACGAATCCGGTATATAGGGACTCTCATTAAGTTCATCCACATATTCATCATTAAATAGTTTTAACATCTTTTCAGCAATCGAATAATTTCCGTCATATTTAGATTGTGTGAGTTCTTCCGCATACATCTCAAGAATATCTAATACACCTGGATTATCTGATGATAATAAAGCTATGAAGTTGATTAAATCTTCACGATTTAATGTTTCTGAAGTCTTGATAATTTGACTCATCAAGTCTTCATAATTTTCTTGTGTAAATTCTTCGGGATCTTCCAATTCTTTCATTAAGATAATCGCTGTTTTATGGACACACATTGCCAAAGACCCACAAGAGCAATAGTCTTCTAATTCTATATAATCAATCGTTACATTGTAGTCTTGATCATCTTTTACAATTCCACGCGTTTCATTTTTATCATCAACTATAATTTCTACTTTATCATTTTCAATTAACTCAAACGCTTTTTTGTTTATCATTTCAGAAATATTCATCATTTTTCCTCCATCAATTATAGTTTAACAAAATTTCCATATAAAAAAACAGAATCTTGATGATTCTGTTTGGTTAATATATCAAACTAAAAGTAATTATACCGCTTTTAGAGCTTCTACTGCTATCATTACAAAGTTTAGAACAAACAGTGCTGCACTTCCATAAATAATAGGATGAACTTCTTTCGCTTTTCCTTGAACAACATTCACAAGGATATAGGCTACAAATCCAAAAGCAATACCATTTGAAATACTATAACTTAACACTGTCATGATGACGGTAAAGAAGGCTGGAATTGCAAGTTCAAAGTTACCCCATTCAATATCTGCAAATGATGCACTCATCAAAATACCGACAATAATCAACGCAGGGGCTGTAGCTGCCGAAGGCACTAAACTGATAACTGGTGCAATAAGAATACTTAACAAGAACATTCCTGAAGTAACAACTGCTGTTAAACCAGTACGACCACCCACTTCAATTCCTGCTGAACTTTCCACAAATGTTGTAACGTTTGAAGTACCAAAAACAGCACCAGCCATTGTAGCAAATGCATCTGCAAATAAACCACGTTCTAAGCGTGATGATAAACCACTTCCTGTTTCCATGCTTTCTTGTTCTGCTTCATCAAAGATACCTGAACGACGGCCAGTTCCAATGAATGTACCGATTGTATCAAATGTATCCGTTAAACTAAAAGCTAAAACAATTGGAATAATTTTTGTTAATGAATGATTTTTAAAAAGACTGACGATTCCTTCTGAACCCAACGCCTTACCAAAAATTGACCCAAAGTCCTTAAAGACTGCTGAATAACTAAGTCCTGATGATAAAGATGCTTGAACATCAACTACTCCCATCGGAATCCCAATGATTGTGGTAAGAATAATACCAATTAGAATTGCACCTTTAACATTCTTCAACATTAATACAATTGTAATGGCTAAACCAATCAACGCTAACAATACATTTGGATTCGTAAAATTTGTTAATGTAGGAACAGCTCCGAATTCAATAAGATTAACATTTAACATTCCAATATATGCAATGAAGAGTCCGATTCCCGCACCAATTGCTTGTTGTAATGTTTCTGGAATCGCTTTAATTAAATGCTTTCTAAAACTTGTAACGGTAATAATAATATTTAAGATACCACACACAAAGACAAGTGCAAGTGCTTCAAAAGGTGTATACCCATTTAAAATTACAACTGTATATGCAAAGAATGCATTCAACCCCATACCTGGAGCTTGCGCATACGGTAAATTAGCAAAGACCCCCATAATCATTGTTCCAACAACCGCAGCAAAAATCGTTGCAATATAAACACCATTAAATGGTAAACCTGCATCGGATAACACCAATGGATTAACAAATAAAATATACGCCATCGTAAAGAAAGTGGTGACCCCCGCTAATACCTCTTTCCCAACTGTCGTATTGTACTCCTCAAGCTTAAAGAATTTTTTCATATTTTCTCCTCTCCTATAGCTATCTGATTCAATCAACCAAATAAAAAAAGATCGAGGGGAAAACGATCTTAAGTTCCCACCACGATAGTCGATCTATTTACGGTAGACCGGTAGATACTACTTTGCCATATTCAAAGTATTATATTTGGTTATTA
Source organism: Erysipelothrix urinaevulpis (assembly GCF_009828835.1). Taxonomy (GTDB): domain Bacteria; phylum Bacillota_I; class Bacilli_A; order Erysipelotrichales; family Erysipelotrichaceae; genus Erysipelothrix; species Erysipelothrix urinaevulpis. The sequence goes on along the minus strand of NZ_WTTB01000001.1, from coordinate 132,470 downwards.
AATACAGTATTAGTATAGGGTATATGAAATCTTTGTCAAGCGACATAACCATTAGAACTTAAATAAAAACTACTTACAAATGAAGTAGTTTTTATAGATTATGCTTTTTATTCTTTATCAAATTTTAACGGTTTTAATAATCTTAAACTATTTAAGATAACCAGTATAGTACTTCCCTCATGACCCACGACACCAATTGGTAAATTAATTTTGTCAAAAAAGTTAGCAAATACTAATAACGCAATGACACTGAATGAAAATATGATATTCTGTAGCACGACTTTTCTTAAACGTTTAGACAATTCAATCGCATAACGAATACTACTAATATCATCTTGAACCAAAATGACATCGGCTGCCTCCATTGCAATGTCCGTTCCACTTCCCATTGCAACACCAATTGAAGCATTCGCTAAAGCAGGTGCATCATTAATTCCATCACCCATCATAATTACAGTACCGAATTCCTCTTCTAGGTCTCGTATTATCGTTGCTTTTTCATCAGGAAGTGCTTTTGAGATGATGCGCTGGGCTCCAATTTTCGTACCAATGTTATTCGCTGTTTCTTCATTGTCTCCTGTTATCATGATGGTTGCTATTTTATTTTTATTTAACCATTGTACTAATGCTTTAGAATCTTCGCGGACTTCATCTATTAACCCAAGGACACCAATCATTTGATCCGACTGTTGAATATAAACAATACTTTTCCCTTCTTGGGCCCATTGGTGAGCTTTCTCAACAATTTCATCATCAACATGATCCATGTATTCTATTTTCCCTATTTTATAACGAACATCATGATATGATCCTGCAACACCATGACCAGCTTTTTCTTCAATATTTTCAGCTGATGGACGTTCATTGATTTCAAAGGTTCCTAATAAGCCTGAAACAATCGCACTTGCTAAAGGATGTGTTGAATATTGCTCAATTCCAATGATTGCTTTTGAAATTTCAACTAAATCCTCACGGTTGAAATAATAATCTGTTAAGGATGGAATCCCTTGTGTTAAGGTCCCTGTTTTATCAAACGCTACCGCTTTCGCATCCATCATGTTTTCGAAATGAACGCCACCTTTAACAAGAATCCCACGCTTTGCACCATTTGATATTGCAGATAATGTTGCTGGTGTCACCGAGGCAATCAGGGCACATGGTGAAGCAACCACTAAAAGAATCATACCTCGATAGAAAGCATCTTGAAAACTATGCCCCATAAATAACACAGGAATTGCAATAACTAAAGCAACAACAATTAATACAATTCTAGCGTACTGATCTTCGAGGTTATCAATAAATCTCGCAGTTTTTGACGGATAATTTTGAGCATCATCTACCATCTTTACAATTTTTTGAATGAGGGTCTCACTGACTTCACTGTTTACATCAATGGTAAGGGGAGCACTAACATTTAACGTTCCCCCAAACACTGTATCTCCTGGATTTTTTTCAACAGGTAATGATTCACCGGTAATTGCAGCTTCTTCAATACTACTGGTTCCTTGAAAAATCATACCATCAATCGGGATCGTTTCTCCAACTGCAACAATTACCTTATCGCCTATTTTAAGGTCGTTCACATCCACAACTTTACTTTCGCCATTTTCTAACAACACAGTTGCTTCGGTAGGCTGCAATTCCATTAATGAACGGATTTCTCGTTTACTGCGATCTAATGTTAACTCTTCCAACGCACCTGACAACGAGAAAATAAAAATTAGAACAGCTCCCTCCATATAATAACCAATCAAAGAGGCTCCAATTGCTGACAAAATCATCAACAACTCCACATTCAAATGTTTATTCTCAAAGGTATCTAATAACCCTTCTTTGGTTTGCTGGTAACCTCCTACAATAATTGCCATGACAAGTAAAATGGGTTGATTCCAAAAATACCCCATTAACATTAAAATACCACTCATGATTGTTTCTTTAAAACTCATTAAATCTTGTTTAGTCATGTCTTCCTCCTCATACAATATTGATAATCATTATCACTACCAATAGTATAGCATAATTTAGACAAGAATAAAGAGAAGTACAAAAAATAATTCAGCATCATGAAGATTATATTTCGGAAAATGAAATTATATAATTTTAGGGTATAAAAAAAGAGAATCGCTTGGTTTACAATCCTCCTTAGTTAATTCATAAAAATCTATTATTGAATTGGTATATAAAAATCTACGTTTCTTTGCTCTTTACTTGATGGTTCTTCCAGATACATTTCAAAGGGAGGAGCATCTCTTAACGTATACTCTTCTTGAGTAATCCAATCACGATACACATTTTCCCATGCCTCTTTATATTCTTTCGGACTCAAATTAAGATGCACAACAGCATATTTCCCATGAATCATTTTCTCAGTAATCTCATCCTCCAAATTAACAGGATTATTGTTACTGCATGTAAATGCGACACTGGTCCTTAGATTATCTTGATCCGTAATATATGGATTATCATCATAAATCGTTAAGACCTTCGACACTCCTTCAACAACTATCTCATGACTCATACCAAACGAATATAATCGTTTAAACATTTTAGATGCTTGTTTTCTAAAATCTTTATAGGCTCCTTTGTGTCTTAAATAAATTATCCTAAATTCAATTTCTTCAATACTTATCACTGGTTTCATAATATCCTCCTTTTCTTAATGATACTTATAAAACTAAGGATGTTCTTGACATATCTTGCTGTTTCCTAAACTCACTTGGACTCATTCCATAATGTTTTTTAAAACTTCGAGCATATGCACTGCTTTCACTAAAACCGTAATTTAGAGAAATAGTGGTGATAGATACTTCTTTAAACATCACCAAATACAATGCTGAACGTTCTAATTTCATTCGTAGCATAAATGTATTAAACGTTTCATCGGCATATTTTGTAAAGTTTCTATGAAAATGATAAGGAGAAATATTTAAATGTTTCGCAACATCTTCTAGTCGTATTTTTTCAGATAAATGGTCTTCAACATAATCTTGTGCCTGATTTACGATGCGTGCGTTGACCATCAGAACTTACGTTTGATTTTTTCAAACCAAGTTTCCTTTTTATGGATATTTTGTATTTCTTTAAGTTTTTTCAAAACAGCTTTGTTGCCTTCTTCGATTGTATAAGGTCCTTTCCCAGCATCAAATACCCATACACCATCTAATGGGACATTAATACTTACACTTGCTTTTTTCAATAAAAGCTTATCTTGTTCAATTCGACCTAAATCAGTAATCCGTGTTCCCAGTGCCATCAACGAATCAAATTCATGAAACTCTTTTTCACTGTGCATTGTGACAGCGATGCTCTCGTCCACGCCATAGGCCTCAATTAATGGAAGAGGTAAATTCATACGAATACCTCCATCTGATAAATGGTAGTTTTCATACGGACATGCATCAATCACAAATGGAAATGAGCACGATGCTCGGACCGCTTTCGCAATGGAGACATCACTCACAACTACCCAATCGTCATCCAAATGTTTAAATTGTTCTGGATGCGAAACAAAGACAATTATTTTTCCCGTAATAATATCCACTGCTGGAATTGCGAGAGGAATTTTCACTTCATTAATGTTTTCAATGTTGTATTGTTCAAAATATTTACCCAACATCTCTTCGAAGATGATCCCATCAACAAAGCCACTACTATCTTTACCGCGTGCCATACTAATCATTTTTAACACCGGTCTTGAGAATACTTTCATATCCTTAACTTCTGATTCAAGTTCTAATAAGACATTCGTTAAGTCTTCAATGGGCATTCCAATTGCTAAAAATGCCGCGATAACTGATCCCATTGATGTACCAGAAACAGCATCTATATGAATGCCTTCTTCGTCCAATGTTTTGAGGATCGGTAATTGAGAGAAGGATTTTATTCCTCCACCTGATAATGCTAGACCAATTTTTTTCATAATATGACCTCCTACTCCTTATTATAGCACTGCTTTTCCCCTTGGTATAAAAAAACACATTCCTAGAAAGAAACATGTTTTTAAAGATAGATTCGTTTAACGCGAGGACCGATGAGTACAATGACTTCATAGATCATCATATCCATTGAATCCGCAATTTCACTGAGGGGACGATTAGGTCCAATCAATTCGACCGTATCATAAAGCCTTATTGATTCATCACATAAAATCATGCTTTGATCCATGCATATCCCACCAACTATTGGATAGGGTTTATTATTAATGTAAACTGGTATTCTTTCGTTTAACCGAGAAAATCCATCGGCATAACCTATAGGTATTGTTCCTACAATGGCTTCTTGTTCAACATTATACGCATAGGAATAGCCCACTGTTTCATCTTTAAACACCTTTTCCAAATAAATAATTTTCGAGTACATACTTAAGACCGGTTTCAACCCTAAACCACCCCGGTACCCATACAAACTAAGACCAACACGAACACCTGTAAAAAATTCAAAGTGATTAAAAAGCTCATAGTCAATATTTCCAGCATGGATATATTGAAAATCATAGTCAATGGACTCAAGTAACGTCCTAAAGGTATGACCTTGTTGAAGTGTTTGTTCATTCCATTGTGGAACCACAAAGTGGGTATAAATCCCTTCAATGTCATAACCATTCATGGCGATAATTTCTTTAACTTCCTGATGGTTCTTTATCCCCATACGATTCATTCCAGTGTTAACCTCTAGGTGAAAACGACCTTTCCCTTTGGTTTGCTTATACCATTCTATTGAAGGAATTGTATAAATAAATTGTGAATTATTTTCTTCAAGCATCAGTTTGGGATTAACATAACTAAAAATTAAAATATCTTTTGTGATACCTTTCGCAGCAAGTCCGCGTGCTTCATCAAGACTTGCAACACAAATAAATGGGCTCTCTTGATTATCATCAAATAGTTTCGCAACCTCATAGTCACCATGACCATATGCATCTGCTTTAACAACAGGTAAAACGTGTTTATCATTGATGACTTCACGAATTGTATCGTAATTATATTTGAGATTTTCCAGAGAAACTTCTGCCCATGTTTCTCTTGTTAGCATTAAATAACCCTCGAATAATTATAAGCAATATAAAGTGCAATTAAGCGATAAACAAGCCAAACAATTGAACCAATATCATCATTTAACACTAATTGAATCACGGTTATGTATGCTTGAAGATCAAAAATTTGAGCTAAGCCAAAGATCGCTATTACATCTGAAATCAAGATACCTATTAAGGTAAATGCAACACCTGTAACGGAAAACTTTAACTGAACTCCTCGTCCAAGTTTGCGAATCGCCATCGCAACACCATAACCTACTAACCATACTAATAGAGAGAAATCAATTTGCTTTCGTATAACCCCTGTTAAGACGCCTAAAACAATTGCAGCGAGTAAACCCGACACAAATGCATATTTATAGCGTTGTTTTTGAGTTAGTGCTCTTATATTAAATATTTCCATAGAATCCTCTTTTCTCATTCTTTCTTACTATTTTACCATAAAGTCAAATATTGTCATGCTTAACTTGTGTGAAAAAACCTTAAATTGATTAAGTTTCATTTTTGTAATAGTTTTTTGTTATAATATCACTATGTAGAAAAGGATGATTTTATGACATTTACACCAGAATATAATGGTAACTTACGCTCAAATATTATCAAAGTACCCGAAGCAGTTGAAAAAGCTAGCGGTATTAAAGTGTTTGGTCGAACAATTCGTTCGTTTGTATTTACAACGGATGTTGCTATTATTCGAAATTGCAATGCTGATGCAGTAATTGCAATCTATCCCTTTACACCTCAACCAGTTATCAGTCACGCGATTACTCAAGCAGCTGACATACCTGTTTTCTCAGGCGTTGGTGGCGGAACCACAAGAGGTCCTCGTGTTGTTGCATTAGCCGTTGATGCTGAACAACAAGGCGCGATGGGGGTCGTCGTGAACGCCCCGACTAAGAATCAAGTGATCACCTCAATTAAACAACGACTTGAAATACCAGTTATTGTCACAGTATTGAACGAACGTGAAGATATTCAAGGTCGCCTTGATGCAGGAGCAGACATTATTAATGTTTCCGCAGCATCACGCACCCCAGAAGTTGTTTTAGAAATTAGAAAAAAATTCCCTGATATTCCAATTATCGCTACAGGAGGACCAACCAATGAATCCGTTAAGCAAACAATTGATGCAGGAGCCAATGCCATTACGTTCACACCGCCAACAACAGCTGATTTATTCAAAAGCATGATGACGCGGTACCGCGAATAAATATGTTACGATATTGCTAAGGAAATGGGAGGATTTTATGAAACTTACAATCACAGATGATGCAGCAAACTGGTTTATATCAGAACTTGATCTCAAAAAAGGAGATCATATTAAATTTTTTGGAAAAGTCTACGGACCACATGACGGCTTCTCAATCGCAATGGAAAAAGTAGAACCAAGCCGAATCTTTCATATGACTCAAGCTCAAGGTATTAATTTTTATGTCGAAAAAAATGATGCATGGTTTTTTGACAATTCAGACCTAGCAATTACATTTAACGAATCTATAAAAGAACCTCACTATGAGTTAATCAACAGGTGATTTATGGAAAAAAACAGTCGACCCTTAGTGCTCCTCGCACTATTCTTTATCATTTTAGGTATCTTTCAAGGAGCCTCATTAGAGTCATTCAGACATCTCGTTGTTACTGCGGATGTTTTAGTCGCTGATTATTTTCAAATTGCTGGAGAAGGTAGCACTTATTTAAACGTCGGAGTTATGCTATTAAGTTCGACGTTTTTATTATGCTTTCTTGATGTTAAATTTAATGGAATTGTCGTCTCTTCATTGTTTTTAATTATTGGGTTTTCCTTTTTTGGAAAAAACATCTTAAATGCAACTCCGATTGTAATTGGTGGACTCATTGCAAACTATGTTCACCACGATGATATTCAAAGAACGATTCCCTATATCCTAGCCGCGACAGGGCTTTCGCCCTTAGTCAGTGAAATTATGTTCCATCTTCCATATTCGTTTTTTATTACCGTACCCCTTGCAATTGTTGTTGGCATTAGTGTTGGATTTATTACACCTTCTATCACAATCTACCTCAGAAAAGCACATAAAGGACTCACACTCTATGGCACAGGATTTTCTCTTGGTTTCATTAGTTTAGTCTATGTGTCAATCATGATCTTATTTTCATATCAATTTCAATCTGTTGATTTTTGGTCCCATGAGACAGTACTCAAAATACATCTTGCTCTCATTTTTATTGTGATTCTATTAGGTGTTTGGTTAAAGGGTGGTTCTTGGGGAGAATACAAAGAACTTCTTCAAGATCACAACATCGAGAAAATGGATTATTTAAACCATTACTCTGTAGAAACAAGCGTCATGAACATGGCACTTAATGGACTGGTTGTCCTAGCCTACTTGCAGCTAATTCAAGCACCTTTAAACGCCCCTACTCTTGGAGCCTTATTGGTCGTTGTCGGGTTTGGTGTTTATGGAAAAACACCTTATTCTATCATCCCAATCTTAATTTCTATTTATCTTGGAGGAATCCTAAATATTTGGGATCCTACCAGTCCAGCTATGATTTTTGCTGCATTATTCGGAACATCACTGGCTCCAATTGTCCATCATTTTGGAATTGGACCTGGAATGCTTGCTTCTTTCTTAAACGCAACAATCTCAACTCAGACTGGTGCATTTCATGGTGGACTCGATTTATATAACACAGGATTTGCAGCAGGAATTATTGCAGTCTTATTCGCTGCGGTTGCTGAGTCATTTTCTCATCGTAAATTATGATATAATACTTAACAAAAGGAGACTATGTACATGAAGAAATTAATAAATAAAGATTTTCTAAACTACAATTACCTCTCAAATGTAAATACCAGTCCAAATGGCCAACTCTTTACATTTGTTAAAGCAAAAGCAAACTATGATGACAATAAATATGATCATCAGTTATACGTCAGTGATGGTTTATCTCACCGTCTCGTCATGAATTTGAAAGAATCACCTTACCACATTTGGTACAACGACACATCAATTCTGAGATCCAATGTTAACGATAACAAAACCAAGGTTGAGATTATCGATATTAATACAAAAGAAGTGCTTAAAACAACAGAAATCCCTTTTCCTGTTTCAAGTTTAAAAAAAATTAGTGACTCTCAATTTATCGTAAGTGCTTCATTACAGCCTGATTTTTTTGATGATGACTTTTCTGAACATGATTATGATTTACACGAAGTCATTGAGACCATTCCTTTTTACAGTAATGGTGGAACTTTCACAAGAGGAAAAACAAATCAAATTTTTATCTATGATTTAGAAACTGGAGACTTTGAGCAAATCAGCTCATTTGATGAAATTGTTTCTAATTATCGCTTTGTAAAAAAGGAAAACATTATTTATTTTACATCAATTCCAAACACTGGAATCACAACGTTCTATGATTCAGTTTATATCTATGATTTAAATACTGGTCAAAGAAAAGATGTTTATACTGAAAAAGAGTATTCTATTGCAGATCTTATTCCCTTGAATAACAAACTTTATGTTTTCGCATCAACTCTTAAAGAACATGGTATCAATCAAAACAATGATTTTTACTTGCTTGAAGATGGGGATCTAAAACAAGTTGCTGAGTTTTCACTCAGTGCATGGAATTCTATTGGTAGTGATGTTCGTTTGGGTGGTGGAACAAGCCGAAGAATCCATCATAATAAATTCTATTTTGTAGGGACGTATCATAAAACAAACCGTTTATATGTTTTTGATGGAGAAACGGTTGAGATTGTGATTGAGCCTGAAGGAAGTATCGATCATTGGGAATTCTATAAAGATACTATTTTAGCCGTTCATCTTGATTCAACTCGACTACAAGAACTTGCATTTATAAATGAAGCTAACCAGATTGAACTCATTTCAAACTTTAATCATTCAAATCTAGAAAACTACTATGTTGCGAAACCTGAGTATATTGAGTTTGAGAATGATGGTCAAAAATTAGATGGTTGGATCCTCTTTCCAAAAGATTATGAAGAAGGAAACACTTATCCAGCAATTTTAGATATTCATGGAGGTCCAAAAACAATTTACTCTGATGTTTTCTATCACGAAATGCAAGTTTGGGCAAATGATGGTTATTTTGTCTTCTTTGCAAATCCGCGTGGTGGTGATGTCTATGGCAATGATTTTGCTGATATTAGAGGGAAATATGGAACCATTGACTATGATGATCTCATGGCCTTTACAGACCTTGTTCTAAGCAAATACCCTATCGATCCAAGTCGTGTTGGTGTTACAGGAGGATCGTATGGAGGATTCATGACAAATTGGATTGTTTCTCATACAAATCGCTTTGCCGCTGCCGCTACTCAACGAAGTATCTCTAACTGGATTTCATTTTATGGTACTTCAGACATTGGCTACTACTTCGCAAGCGACCAAACAGATGCTAATCCTTATGAAAAGCATGAACAGATGTGGGAACAATCACCGCTAAAGCACGCCCAAAACATAGAAACACCTTTATTGTTCATTCATGCTGAACAAGACTACCGTTGCCCAGTAGAACAAGCAATGCAACTCTATACGATTGTTAAGGAAAAAGGTGTCGAAACTCGCTTCATTTGGTTCAAAAATGAAAACCATGATTTATCACGAACTGGTAGTCCAAAAAATAGACTTACTCGCCTTGAAGAAATACAAAATTGGATGAATAAACACATAAAATAGTCATTCATGACATCTATTCACCAATTTATACAATTCGAAGCCGAATCGATGATGATTTAGATATTATGTATATGCAGCCAATGGTTGCATACTTAATAATAATATAATCTTCATCTTCTAACTCACATATTTTATTAAGTAGAGAAAGAGCCGCAAGGCTCTTTTTTGTTGCGCCATTTCGATGGGTTTGGTATAATCAATCTACGGGGATGTCATGGTTTCGACAGGATCTCGTTTGATTCAGATAGCAGTGGCTGGTCACCTAAAACCAAAAAACTATAACTGGAAACAACAGTTTACAATTTGCTGCTTAATTAGCGATTACGCTGCAGCATGATTCTAGGCACTTTGTCTTTGGGTAAATAGAATCAACAAACTCACAAAGAATAAGGGTGTATGAGCTCGTCATACCACCTCGAAAAACTTAGAGCACATCAAAGTAAGGTTTGTCTGTGGCTCAAGCTTTGATTATCTAGAAACAGAATAAACTGTAGACATCTGAATGTGGAACATTTCTTGGACGCGAGTTCGACTCTCGCCATCTCCACCATATTTATTAGACATCATAAAAACCCACTTAACAGTGGGTTTTCTTGTTTTTAAAGTTTGTTTTTATACGAAAAGGACTACAAAAGGACTACAAAATTAAAATTTAAAAATTCGACAACTGATACTATCAAGAAACTTTCCTATAATAAATTTAGAGCGCTGAATGAGTTTTTGTTATATTGTCACATTTTTTATTCTTACTTAATTCGTTTCCAAAATACTTGCTTTACTACTCAATGTGTAATGTAATGTAAGTAAAGAAAGAAAAGGAGTGATATAATGACTTTCCAAGAATTACTTAAAAAGAATAATATGACTAACTATCGACTACACAAAAATACCGGAATTCACGAATCAGTGATCGGCAATTGGGTCAATAACAAACGTGATCCTTTAAGAATGCCTTTTGAGCATGCATTCTTAATTTCAAAAGAATTTGGACTGTCGATGGAGGAACTGTTTTTAACTTTATCTTCTGGTCATGAAAAAACGGAGCCCTAAAAAGATCTTCGTTTTCTATTTCATTATGAATAACATGATGGCTACAATCGAACATAACAACTGTTTCTCTTTAAATCCCATCACTGCATCTTCCAATCAACCTTACTAACTCAAGCTTGATTTCTAGGAACATCAAAATTTTATGTTGGATTTCACAACCAACTAAGTCAACATCATCTTTAATACAACGTTTGAAAACAGTTTGTTCCAATAAAAATTACAAGACTGCTGTTTTAGTTACCCCGCAGATAGTATATATAAGGAAAAGAATTACCACATCGAAAGACTTACTCAAGAATTAGAGCAATTGAATTTAACAGTAACAATATTCGACTATGATACAGATGCCCCTGCAATTTTGATGAAAGCAGATGTCATTGAATTTATTCGCGCATCAAACACAGTAAAATTTCTTAAAAACTTTTCAAATACAAATATTCTTATCGGAATGAGTGCAAGTAGTCTTATTCTTCAAAAAGTTTTAACTCTTATTAATCAACTCACACCAGAGATGAACTTTTTAAATTTAACAAATATAAACACATTAAATTTAGTTGTGGTTGAAATTCTACCTCATTGGAATAAGTTAGAAGATCGATCCCCTAACATTCATAAGGTATTAAATAACTATAACTACGATGTCATTACTCTTAGTGATTAAGAAATAATTATTATTGATCAGAGTAGTATCGAAATTATTAGGGACTTTAATCGCTTCTAGAAACTTCACCCTGAGAGATAACACATTAATGTACCTGTCCCTTCCGTACAGTATCGTGCTATAATTACTGTACGGAAGGGACGTGTCAAATGGATAAACTTAAACAACTGGCAAAAGAAAACAACGGTTTATTAAAATATTCAGACTTATTAGAGAACAATTATAGTAAAAGAGAAGTCGGAAAACTTGTAGAAAATAATACTATTCGAAGAGTTGCTCGCGGATACTACTATCATAAAGACTTCACAACAGACAACATGTTTCTTTTACAAAATCAAAATAATTCAATCGTTTATAGTCATGAAACTGCAGCATATCTTCATAATTTAACAGATAGGTTTCCAAGAAAATTATCTATGACAATGATACATGGTAGCAGAATAAGGGAGATTAATTCTTTTAATGTTTTTTACGTAAACGCTAGCGTGCATGAGATGGGCATTATTACTATGAAGAATAATCTGGGAAATGACGTAGTCGTTTATGACAAAGAACGAACTATTTTTGATCTGATTAGAAGTAAAAACAGAGTTGAATTACAAGTTTATCAAGATAGTATACGAAACTATTTTCGAAACAAAACTAATCTTAATAGACTTTCTCAATATGCTAAAGAACTAAATATCCTAAATGAAGTGTATGAAATTGCTCTTTTATTTCAAGATGATAAGGAGATTTAAAATATATGGTAAACATCGATTCATGGAAACACCGAATGAAAAAATTTCCGAAACTAAAAATTTAGATATTCAAGAAGTTTATCAGCGATTTATCCTCGAGGAATTTGCAAGAAAAATTTCTTTTTCAAAACATAAAGAACAATTTGTTTTTAAAGGCGGATTTGTAGTATCAACCTTGTTAGGTTTTGACACAAGAATGACACGCGATATAGATGTAACTTACAAGAGTATTGTGTACTCGAAAGAAGAAGTTGAGACAATCATCAAATCGTAAAATCTTTATCAGATTCCATTATCTTTAATAACAACTTCAAAAACTATATAACTGTTCAATATTCCGAATATAGTATTACTCTAGCAGATGTCATAGCTAAGTTTGATAAAATTTATTACGCTCTCGAATTCAAAAAAACAATTGCCACACAATTAGTTTAGATTAATCCCTAATTTATATTCACTTATATTGTTTTTCTTTAAGAGTATTCATGGATTAAACAATCAACGTTGCCATGACTTCCACAACAAACAAGTCAACATCAAAAAGCCCACCAAATAGTGGGCTTTCAATGTTTTATACTTAATTCTCTTTTAAACCATTACAAAATAAACTAATATAGTTTCCATCCGCATCCAACACAATCGCATAGTATTGTCCCCACACTGCATTCCATGGTTCTTTGAACACCTTATATCCACTATCTTTTATTGCTTTGACTTTAAGTTCTAGTTCATCAGTTGAATCGCATAAAAAAGCAAGTTCTATTCTTTCTCCGGTCAACTGAGGTTCAAATCCGTATACACCTGATATCATTTCTTTGGTGTTTAAAGAAATTCTGATGTTCTCACTCACTAACTCAACATAGTTTTCCATTGCAACATCTGATACTTCAAATCCTAGTGTTTTATAGAACTGAAGTGACGCTTCCATATTTTCAACAATTATTCCAATCATATCTAGTTTCATATCATTATAGCCTCCTAATTACTATCTTATCTAAATAATTGTATATTCTCTTGTATAAAATGGACAAATTTCAAAGTTAACGATATTTATCAATTAATTCCGTCGGATTTGTACCACAATATTTTTTTATTTCCTTATTTAAATGTGATGAATCAAAATAATTTAATCGATGTGATAACTCTGTAATTGACTCAAAATCACCACTGAGCAATGATTGCAATGTTTTTTGAAGGCGGATTGTGTTGACAAGTTCTTTGGGTGACAGGCCATAATGCTTTATCACTTCTCTGTAGAATGTTTTGTTCTTTAATTCTTTCTGTTCTTGAAATTGTTTTAATTCTAATTCAATGTTTTCACTCAAATAGGATTAATCGATTATATTAACCCAATCATTATCAATAACAGGAGTATAATGGTCTAAAAACTCGTAAATCAGTTCTTGTTTAGCATTCCTATCTTTCAAATCAAAGATCTTCATCAGTGATTTTAATTCTGGCGTATTTTCATTGGTAAATTGACGATTTGTGAAACAATCACTCATCTTAATCTTTGGAAATATATGGTAAGCAACACCGGGTCGGAGTCGAATACCCATAAAGTCAAATGGATCACTACTCTTTAATTTAACAGTCGATGTTTTGGTTGCACCGATAAAAATAGTTCGCTCTTTCAAATCAAATATAATATCAATGCATGCGTCAGTTAAGATTGAATTATAAATATCTTTTGTTGATTCCTTGGTCATATACCAAAGACAAATTTCGGGATTGATTCCAGTACGGACGACTTCTTTATACATTACTTCTGTATTAAATTCTTTATCAAGTGTTTGTGGGATTTGAACAACCTTGTACATCAATGATCACCTTCCATAACGTAATTATACAATAAGCAGTTCTGTTATATTGCACTTCTTCTTGAATTATTAGACATTCAAATCGTTTTCACTCATTGTTTAGGCAATAAACTATAAATTATCAAACGTAAAAATCACAAATTCTAGGTTTTTCAGGGGTGTTTTCGGTTTTTTTGGACAATATTAGCCTTCTAGGCAAGTTTAGTTTGAATAACTTTTCAAATCATGATATATTTAAACTACATAATGAAAGCAACATTAAATAATACCAAAACTGTTATTCTATGTTTCATTTTGTAAGAAGGAGGTATTTTTTAATGGAATCAGGAAAAGTAAAATTCTTCAACGCTGAAAAAGGCTTCGGCTTTATCGTAGTTGACGGATCAGAACAAGAAGTATTCGTTCATTTCTCAGCAATCGTTTCAGATGGTTACAAAACATTAGAAGACGGACAAGCTGTTTCATTCGACATCGTTGATGGCGAACGTGGACCACAAGCAGATAACGTACGTGGTTTATAATCACTAAATTAAAAGGAACTGATTTTTTATAATCAGTTCCTTTTTTTGTATTTAAATACCATTATTTTTGTCTAGACGATAACTCATTACACATAAAATCATTCCTAAAACAATAAAATATATAGGCATTGTTGTTAACGAATCGGTCCGAATAAAAGACATAACTCTCATTAATCCACTTATTGCTAGGTAGTAGCCTAAACTAAGAAGTGAACCGGCTGTTCCATAAACATCTTCAAAGCCATTGAGTGATAAACTGATGGCATTCGAGAGTGCCATTGCTGTTCCAAACCTAATGACAAACATACCTATAATATATAACAAAGGTTTGATAGGTAATGGATAATTCAAACTACCAATGAATAACATCAGGACTGCTCCTGTTAAAACTATTCCATTACCGATTGAAATAATGCGCTGTGGACTGTATTGTTTTAGAAGCCTTTGGGTAATTAGAGCTCCTAAAATTGTCGCCACAGCAAGATAAACTCCAAATGTTCCAATTTTAGCGAGAGACATATTAAAATGACTTGTAAATAGTAGAGGTATCTCCATATAGTAAATAGACATAATTGCATTGTAAGATGCAATAAAGAATCCATAGATTAATACATTTTTTGACAATGCCATTCGTTTCATAACTGCTAGAATATTGACATGTTTTCTATCAGTTTTTATCATTGTTTCAGGAAGCTTGTAGTATGCTATTCCAACAATTAATAAACTTGCTAACACAAGGAAAGTAAGAAGTATTTGTACTCCGCCTTTATCTACTAAAGCACCGCCTAAAATAGGTCCTATGCCCGGAACCAATGCTAGAGCAATTGAAACCTGGGAAAAGAGTTTGTTTTTAACATCTTCTGAAAAAGCTTCTCTTAAAATTGTTTGGGTTGTCACTGATCCTGTTGCTAAACCAAATGCTCCAACAAACCTTCCCAGCATAAACAAATTGAACGAGGATGATTGTATAGAAAAAATAGTTCCAATAATATAGGTTATAAAACCTGAAATCATTGCAGTCCGTCTACCTTTTATATCTGAAAAATAACCCCAAAAGAGCACTCCTAGAGCAAAAGCGACGAAATATAGACTTAGAACAAGTTGTGCTTGATTAATATGGATTTTGAATCGTTGTGCAATGTTTTGAATTGATGGGGATAGCATTGCTTCATGTAATTGTGGAAACCCCAATAGTAATATAAGTAAAACAAAATTTGGTTTTTTATTTTCGATGTTTTTCTTCAAAATATTCCTCCTATCGAATTAGATATGAAAAAAAACATCAAAATCGGGTAGGGGAGCTATTTTTTTGATTATCTCTGAATATATCATTAATAACAGTTCCTTTCAACCAAAGAACTATAGCACACTTGATAAGCAAATGACAATAAAACACCAATAATTTTGGTGTTTTATTATGCTGTTCAAGTTTTTAATAAAGTCCAGTTTTAGTTTCTTTCAAGTTTATAATGATATTTTTTTGTTGTGTGTAATGTGCAATCATTGATTTATGTGTCTCACGTCCTATACCTGATTTTTTATACCCACCAAATGGTGCTCCTTCTGGAACTGTATTGTAAGTATTGACCCACATTCTTCCTGTTTCGATTGCTCGTGAAACACGGATGGCTCGGTTGATGTCTTGTGTCCATACACCACCACCCAGTCCGTAGTCACTGTCATTCGCCATCTTGATGACTTCATCTTCATCACTAAATTTAATAACAACTACGACAGGTCCGAAAATTTCTTCTTGGGCGACGGTCATCTCGTTAGTAACATTTGATAACATGGTTGGGGCTGTAAAAAATCCTTGGTCCATAACACCACCTTCTAAACGATTTCCTCCCGTTGTTACAACTGCTCCTTCTTCAATTCCAAGTTCGATGTAACGAAGAACTTTATTCATTTGATTTTCACTAACTTGTGCACCCATTTGTGTTTCTGGATCCCACGGCATCCCTACTTTTACTGTCTCAAATTCTTGGGCTGCTTTCTGTAAGAATTCTTCATAAATATCTTCATGAACAAATACTCTTGAACCTGCACAACAGACTTGACCTTGATTAAACAGAATACCAATCAGTACGCCTTCAATTGCAAGATCCATATTAGCATCTGGAAAGATAATGTTTGCTGACTTCCCACCCAACTCTAATGTTGCGGGAATAAGCTTATCAGCTGCCGCTTTTGCAACCTGATACCCTACCTCTGTTGATCCAGTAAAACTTAATTTTTGAATTCCTTCATGTTCTAAAATATATTGACCCGACTTAGACCCTGAACCGGTAATTAGATTCAAGACGCCTTTTGGTAAGATATCAGCTTCATCAATAAGACGCACAAGTTCTAGTGCACTTAGTGATGTTGCGCTTGATGGTTTTAACACAATCGTATTTCCTGTGGCTAATGCAGGAGCAAGTTTCCAAGCTGCCATCAATAGGGGGAAATTCCACGGAATAATTTGTCCAACCACCCCAAGTGGTTCGTGAAGAATAAGGCTAAGGGTGTCTTCATTCAACATGACTGCTGAACCTTCTTCGGCTCGAATGACACCCGCAAAATATCTGAAGTGCTCTATTGCTAATGGAACATCCATTGCTGATGTTTCCCGAATAGGTTTTCCATTATCCATTGTCTCGACCAAGGCGAGGTGGTCAGTATTTTCTTCCATTACATCCGCAATTTTATGCAATATCTTTGCTCGTTCTGATGGACTTACAGCCTTCCATTTTGGGAATGCTGCTTTAGCAGATTGTACTGCATCATCCACATCCGCTTGACTTGCTTGCGCAATCTTTGCTAACTCTTCTCCATCAGAAGGTGAAAAGGATTTAAAGTATTCACCATCACTGGGCTGTTGCCACTCACCATTAATGTATAATTCATATTGTTTAGCTATATTCAATTTTGGTTTATTCATATTATTCCTCCTTCACAGTTTACTCTATCACCTACTGAAAGCGCTATCAACGGTTGTGACCTTAGTCAAAAATACAATATTATGTCTTTTCATTTGACCCTTCTATCGACGTTCTATATCATAGGTATAGAGATGGAGGAAATACAGTGAAAAAAGTTTATTTAGTAAGACATGGGGAGACTTTATTTAATTATTATAAGAAAATGCAAGGATTTTCTGATTCGCCGCTTACCAAGGATGGTATTCAACAAGCTGGTTTAGCAAAACAATATTTTGAGGAACAAAATATCCTCTTTGATGCAGTTTACGCTTCAACCTCTGAACGTACCCATCAAACCTTAGAAATAATAACAGATCAACCATACACCCGTTTAAAGGGCATTAAAGAGTGGAACTTTGGGAGTTTGGAAGGAGAAAGTGTCTTAATTTTACCAACGCCTTTTGAAAAAGACTTCTTTGTTCAATTTGGTGGTGAACACCGTGAAGACTTTTCTAAAAGAGTTTTGGATACGATTCATGATATTGTAGAAACATCTTCAGCATCATCTATATTAATTGTTGTCCATGGTGGTGTAATCTTTGAGTTTTACCAAGAATGGCTTAACCATAGTGAAATTCGTTTAAAAGACAATGTGAAAAACTGTTCTATCTTTGACTACACATACTCGGATAACGTCTATACATTAGAAAATATTATTGAACACGACTTGGATTAATCAAAAAAAACTTAGACATTGGAACGGTATCGACCAACTTCCATTGTCTAAGTTTTTTATTCGAAATTACTGACGTATTTAATTTCGCCAGCAATGATTTTATCATACAAGGATTGTTTTTGATCAATATACGCTAGAGATTCTTGGATTTTTTCCAACTTCAGCAACAATTCATTTCGTGTTTCTTCAAGCATGATTTTACGTTGGGGAATCGAATCAATACCCGCTATACACAGTCCCATATATCTTTTAATGTCTATGAGACTCATTTCACACTGTCTTAAACACACTAGTCCTTTAATCCATGCAATATCCTTCTCATCGAACTTCCGATGATTGTTGCTATCTCGTTGATGGTTAGGAACAAGTCCTTCATTACAATAGTATTTTAATGTCTCATAACTTAATCCTGTTTCTAAACAGACTTCTTTCATTGATTTCATAAGTTTCTCCTTTTCTTCTTGACCGGTAGTGACACCCGTATTGTATCATTAATCTAGAGGAGGAATAAGATATGAAAAGAATTTATTTAATTAGACATGGTCAAACTCTCTTTAATCAACAACAGAAGATCCAAGGTTTTTGTGATTCTCCGTTAACCGAGCTTGGAATAAAACAAGCACTCGTTGCAAGAGAACATATTGATCAATTAGATTTTAATTTCGATGAAGCATACTGCTCCACATCTGAAAGAGCAAGTGATACCTTAGAGATCATCACTGACTTACCATATAAACGTGTCAAGGACCTTCGTGAATGGAACTTTGGAAGTTTAGAAGGTGAATCGGAGCATTTAAATCCACCCCTTCCCTACAAAGATTTTTTTGTTCAATTTGGGGGTGAGGATGAGCATGCATTTCAACAACGGTTTACAAGCGCTGTTGACTCCATTGTGTCTCATTCATCTAAGAAAAATATATTAATTGTAGCTCACGGTGCTGCGATTGCTCAATTTTATAGAAAATGGGAAAAACATAATTGTGTCTTTCGATCCAATCGAATTCAAAATTGTTCAATTTTCAAATATAAATATGAAGATAATGTTTATATCCTTGAGGACATAATTGAACATGATTTTAGTAACTTGTAGTGGTATAATTATCAAAAAGGTGGATGATTATGACAAGTTTTGAAAATGAATTGAGTGAGATTATTCATTCAAAAAGTGTATTGGGATTAGTGGCATGTACAATGAATGACGATAAAATTCATACGTATTCTAAAGGAACAACAAATGGAGAAATCGCAACAAACATTGAAACTCGTTATGATCTTGCTTCAATCACAAAGTTATTTGTTACAACTCGAATTTTCCAATTGATGGATGAGAATCGTTTAAGTTTAGATACAGTTGTACAAACGATTATTCCGGAATTTAAGCATCATTCAATGACAATTTCTGAATTGCTTTTACATACCAGTGGTCTTTTACCTAGTGCTAGAACACGGTATGAATTAAGCAATCAAGCCTTAATTGATTATATTTTTTCAATGAATGATTATGTTGACCAACAGCGAGGTCAAACCGTTTATTCGTGCTTAAATTTTATAATTCTAGGAAAAATTATTGAACGTCTTGATCAGTCTTTAGACCAAAGTATAAAGGAAAACATTCTCGATCCATTGAATATGTCTTCCACATCATTTAATGGACATAATGCAGCTCCAACTGAAATTTTGAATAATGGTTCAACGATACAAGGACGAGTTCACGATCAAACAGCTTTTGCTTTAGGAGGCATTGCTGGTAATGCCGGTCTATTTAGTACCTTGGAAGACATGAGCCGTTTTGCTAAAGGCTTGTTGAGTGATGATCGCATCATGAGTTTTGAAACAAAAAAATTAATCATGGAAACAAATATTGGTCAGCGGTCGTATGGATGGAATCGTTTTAATGATGATGTATTATTTCACACTGGATCAACAGGTCCTTTATTTCATATTGATTTTAAGCATAATCAAGCATTTATTTTATTGACAAATCGGACGTATCCAGATCGGGAAAACCCTCTTTTCTTACGTCAACGTGAAAACTTATTCACACTCTATTTAGATACAAAAAAAGGAGCTTAGCTCCTTTTTTAAATTTCAAATTTTTCTAAATTAATCTTTTTTAATACTGCATTAATTAGATGTATAAAAGTATCTCTTTTACGATGAACAAATTCCCCAATCCCTATGCCAATTAATGCACCAACGATCACATCACTTGGGTAGTGGACATAAACATATAATCTTGAAAAGGACATCAGAATTGCGATCGTCATAATCCAATGTTTATAACTGGCATTTTCTCTGTATAAGAAATATGCAACAGCAAATGAGCTTGCTGCATGTCCCGAGGGAAATGAAGCTCCAAATGGTTCGGGAATTAATAACGCTATGTCAGAAACTAAAAACGGTCTTGGGCGCATAAAAATCGGTTTTAGAATTAAACTTACGACAATTAATTCAATAATAATCGATACAACTGCTAAAGAAGCTGTTTGTCGTCTTTCTTTTTTCATCCACATAATAAAAATCAGTAATAGCCATATTTCTGCATGATCTCCCATGCGTGTTAAAACGGTAAAAAATATATCTAAGAGTGGATTTCTCCATGTTTGTATCAAATCTAAAATTTGCAATTCCATGCTATCACCATTTCCATTTTCTAATATTATACCACAAGTTTTTAGTGATGTTTTAAGACAAAAATTTCTTGAGCTGCATGGTATGATATTGAGACTTCAAGGCCGTTGACTTCAACAACAATAGGCCCTTCATAAGGTAACTTTTTAACAACTTTGAAATCGTCATTTAACTTAAACTTTATAACTTCTAAATATTCTAGGAGTTCTCCTGTATCACTGACTTTTTGAAAGGTGCCATGATCATCAATTGTTAAAGAAGCAAGCGATACTGTTGAATCATCGACTTCTTCACTATTTCCAAAGATTATTTCTCCATGAGGACAATGTTTGGGTTCGTCTAAAAATTCATTTAAGCGATCGGCTAACTTTGACGATGTAACGTGTTCTAAAACCTCGGCATCATCATGAACTTCTGTCCAGGAATAACCCAAGTGATTGACTAGAAACACTTCCCACAGTCGATGTTTCTTCACAAGATCTTTGGCTTCATTTTTTCCTTCTTCAGTTAACATTAACCCCATTGTTTTATCACGATCAACATGACCTGTATCAATGAGTTTACGAATCATTTCACTTGTGGAAGCAGCAGAGACTGAAAGATTTTCAGATAAATCTTTGTTGTTTAGCTTTGTTCCTTTTTCATTGTGTTTGAAGATTGCTTTTATATAATCTTCACGACTGGGAGTCATCATCTTCATCATCCTTTCAAAATTAGGTGCGCCTAACTATATTCATTATACATGTAAAGTTTGGGTAATTCAATTAATTTGGTATTATTAGAAGTAGGAGGTTTTATATATGATACTATCTTGGCATGGGCATTCATGTGTACAAATACATTGTGCGAATGGGGAATCAATACTCATTGATCCTTTTATAACCGATAACCCAGATTCTGATTTAAATCTTAATGAGTTGAATCCAGATTATATTGTGCTTACACATGCTCATAACGATCATTTTGGAGATACACTTGAGATTGCTAAAAAGTCAAATGCTTTGGTGATTGCAATGGTCGAGCTTGCTGACTTTATTGAGCTTCATGACCTTCGAACTCATGGAATGAATATCGGTGGTAGTTATAAATTTTCTTTCGGTAATTTAAAGTTTGTTCCTGCACTTCATTCTTCGTCCTTAACAATCAATAATCAAACCCTAGCAATGGGGCTTGCAGCTGGGCTTGTCTTTGAGATTGAGGGCAAACGAATCTATCATGCTGGTGATACAGCATTCTACTCAGACATGAAAGAACTGGCACCGATTGATTTAGCATTTGTCCCCATTGGAGATAATTTCACTATGGGAATTGACGATGCAGTCAAAGCCAGCCAAACGATTCAAGCAAAGAATGTCGTACCGATTCACTACAATACTTTTCCAGTAATTCAGCAAAACCCTCAAACATTTATTGACCGTCTTGATCCTGGTCAAGGACTTCTAGTCAATGCGGGTGATAAAATAGAGTATTAAACCAATTCTGTTTAGAATTGGTTTTTTTAATCGAGTAAATAGTTTCGATCGATTGTTATTTTTATCTTATATGGATGAGCTTTTAACGCTTGATTCAAGTCTTGAATAATTTCCTCATCATCTAATTTCACAGAATTGGGAACAACGACATCAAAAATTAGAATATTATGAACTAACCTTAAATCATGATATCGTAAGTCTTCATCAATGGTATTCAATGCCTTTTTAACATCTTCATTCAATCCATTAAGTAAGGGACTCTTTAAATCTAACGGATCTAAATGAACAACCATATCCATTTTAAAAAGTTTATTTATTTTATATTCTAAGTGATCAATAATATCATGTGCTTCTTGCAAACTCATTTGGACATCCACTTCAACATGAACACTGGCATAATGACGCCCTGATCCATACGTGTGAATGATTAAATCATGATAACCAATGATTTCTTTTGATGCATCGAGAATATCTTGAACGCCTTTGATCAATGCATCATCTGGTCGAGCACCTAATAAGTCATGAACAAAATCTCTTAACATTTCAATTGATGATCCAATGATTAAAAAAGAAATCAAAACTCCTAAAAAACCATCAATCTTATAACCTGTAAGTGTTTGAATCCAAATTCCTAAAAGAATCGAACTTGTAATAAGAACATCATTTCGGCTGTCTTTGATATTAGCCTCAATCACTTCTGACTTTGACTGTTGAAACATCCTTCGATAAAAAATCATTTGGAGTATTTTCACAACAATTGAAATGATCAATATCCATATTAAGACAGAAGACACTTGAAGTTGACTGGGTTGAATTATTTCTGTTACCGATTCTCTAAGCACATCAATTCCAAGATATAACATAATAATTGAGATAACAAACCCACTAATTAATTCGAATCGTGCATGACCAAAAGGATGTTCTCGATCGGCTGGTAAACTTGATAATTTAAAACCAATGGCCGTGATAATCGATGAAAGAAAATCTGAGAGGTTATTAATAGCATCACCAACAATCGCTGTACTACCTGAACTTAATCCAATCACAATTTTCATAATAAAAAGCAGAAGGTTACTCAGTATCCCAACTGCTCCAACTTTAATCCCGATGTTTGATCTATTTTCATTCATAGATTAATTGCTCCTTTGACATCTTGGACATAAACCATAAAGTTCCAATTGATGTCTTTCAATAATATAGCCCGTTTTTTCTTGAACTTGTTTTTCATAGTTTCCTAATGGACATGATTCAATAACAATGATTATACCACATTCAGTACAGGTTAGGTGGTGTTTATGAATATCACGATTATAATCATAAAGTGACATTGAAGGCTCGATAGGAACCGTTTTATTAACTAAGTGTTTGGCTTCAAATGCATCAAGAATTCGATAAATTGTGGATAAGTCCATTTCAATCTGTAATTCATCCCGAATTTGATTTATCGTTAAAGGAATCTCGCTACTTTTCAATACATGAAGAACATCAGCTCGTTGTTTTGTGTACTTTAATCCGTTCGATTTTAGTTCCTCTTTTACTTTCATGACTTTTCCTCCTTCATGTATTCAACACTCACGCCTAATTCTTCAATACTTATTGTTCCTCTAGTCATATCACTAAGTGGCTCTAGTTGATCTTTTTGACTTGTAAGAATGGTATAAATTGCTTGTTCTTCATAATCACGTTCAGTAACGATCGCATAATCTGCTAGATTGTTTTCAACATCATTCGTATATTCATAAGGAAATTGTATTTTGATTTTAAAGACTTGTTGTGGAATTAGAAGTTCTGCTTCTTCAATCGCAAGACTTACACTTGAACCATAGGCTCGAATCAATCCACCAACACCCAACTGAATTCCACCATAATATCGAACCACAACCGCGATAACATAGTTTAAATTATTCCCTCTTAAAACTTCGAGCATTGGCAATCCTGCACTTGAGGCAGGTTCTCCATCGTCATTAGATCTCTCAATTTCATCACATATATATGCAGAACAATGGTGTGTCGCTTTATAATGTTCTTTTTTTATCGCTTGCAAATATTCTTTGGCCTGGTCTTCATTTTGAACCGGTGCAAGATAGGCAATGAATTTTGACTTTTTAATGATTTGCTCAGTCATCAACTCTTTTTCAATTGTCTTATAATTTGTTTTTATCATAGCTCTATTATAATCCATTTTAGAGTTTGAGTAAAACGTGACGATTTAATAAAAAGGAAGCATTCATTTGCTTCCCCTTAAAAATTTTCTAATTTTCTTTTTCTTTGTGCTAGAGCTCCATAACAAACTAATCCGCTAACAGCGCCAAAAAACAGTAAGGATTGAATTAAAGGAGCGAAATTATAACTTGTTAACGTCCACACTTCTTTGAAATCACTCACAATAAACGAGGTTGGAAATCCTTTGGATATATACTGAAAAACTTTGGGTAAATCTTGTGTCTCGATCCCCATCATCCCTGAAAAAACCATCATACCAAAATAAAGAGTCATGGTAATGCCATAAGTCACACTGAATTTTTTTGCTAACAAGGCAATTGAGAACGATAAAATAAACAAGATGATTGATAATATGATAATGGCAATAACTAACGAAATAACCGCAAAAATTGTTGGTTTGGGTAAGTTTAGTATGGGTAATGTAAACAAGGAGTAGATACTTATTCCTACTACAACAGAAAGACCTTGAGCAACCATCTTGGCTTTCATTTGCTGTGACTCATTAATGCCAAATAATTGCATCCGAATGGTTACATCGTTTTCCAGTTCTTGGGAGAATAATGCTGAAAACCCGACAAACATCATTGCTAATGGAACCATGAGTAAATTTGTAATATATATTTGAACACTTGCACTACCTTGTGCAGCTTCTGGTACTTTTGACATGATGACAGGATGAAGAATGTTTGTCATCAGAATTGGAAATGCAATCCCAAAGAAAATACCAAAGAAATTGCCGAGTAGATTTCTAAATTCATATTTAATGAGTTGTTTCATGATAGACTCCTAGCGCATTGATTGTTAATAACTCAATGTCATTGTTACTTCGTTTATAATTAATATTCGCATTGGATAGCATCTTAATTAAACTTAATTCTTCTTCTAAATTTTTACAGGATATTGCACATAGTCCTTGTTGGGCTTTTAAGTGGTTAAATGACTTAGTATCAATCTTCGTTAAAGCGTCTTGATCAAAGGATATGACTGATTGACCACAATATTTCTCAAACAGTTGACGACGTTCTCCAAAAGCGATCACTTCCCCCTTATCAAGGATCAATAATTTATTGGTTAGTTTTTCTAATTCTTCATAATAATGACTAATAAAAATAATCGAGGTATTCTTTCCTTGGTACCAGGCTAATATTTTTTCTATTAAAGCTTGACGGGTTTCAAAGTCTAGACCTGTCGTAACTTCATCAAAAAAAGTAATGGGTGCGTCTTGCATTAAGACCATAATTAACGTGAATCTTTGCTTTTGTCCACCTGATAAAGTCTTATATTTTTGACTTAATTGCTTTTCAAATTCAAAGAATGAAATGAGTTCTTGTAATTTTACATTCTCTTTAATTTTTGTTTTTAAAATTGTTTCTAAAATATGACGAGTGGCCATCGTATCGACATAATTGTTTTGCTGCATGTGAACTGACATTTCTTCGGGTTTTACGTTGGTTGTGATGAGCCCATTGTAGGGTATTAATCCCAAACACGCTTTCACAAACGTCGTCTTTCCTGCACCGTTCGAACCAATTAAACCAATCCGATCATTTTCTTTTATTTCAATTTTTTCACAAATATTAAGGGCTTGAAAGTCTTTGTAATACACATTTAATTCTTCTATTGTTATCATACATTATTCTCCTTATAGTTCAGTGTCACAGTAACACCTTCATCAGTATTTTTAATACTCCAGTTCATCTCTAACATATTCACAAATGTATCCACCAAATATAAACCAATTCCTGTACTATCTTGTTGATGGTTATCTTTTACAAATGGTAAGGTTATATAGTCTATGATTTTTTCATTAATTGATGATTTTAGATTTGTAATTATTAGATTGTTTTTATTTATTTTTATCTCAATTTTTCCACCGATTTCTGTGTATTTTATTGCATTTAATATGATGTTTTCAACGATTGTTGAAAAGAATTGAGGGTCGGTCATGATTTTTGATTGCTCTTCTTCTATAGCAATCTCAAGTTTTTTATGAATGATTTGCTGGTTTAGTTTTTCTAACAATACTTCAATCACTTGATTCACAATCACTTCTTCTTTTTGATTTTCATTGCTTTGATCTTGATACGTCATTAACATCGCTTCGACGAGTGTGTTCATACGGATTATTTCTGTTTGAACTATCGGAAGATAAGCTTCCACATCCTTATAAGGGCCCACCTTGCCCATCATTCCTTCCAATAACAAGTTAGCACTCGCAATCGGTGTTTTTAGTTGATGAGATGCGTTCATAATAAAGATATCCTGTTTCTCTTTTTCCATGCTTAATTGTTTGTTTTGCTCTTGATAAGAGTTTATCAGCATCAGTAAATCATGATGCATCGTATTCAAAGCATCTTCTAAAATTACAAATTCCTTATCGTTACTCTTTTGTTTAAAAACAAAGTCTTTTGAATCATCACGATGTCGTGCTTGACTGGCTAACGTTTCAATTGGGGTTGCTAACATTTTACTAAATACTTTTGCTGTTACCATCGCAAACAACAAAAGCAATACCATAATCATGGGTGTACTCATTAAGATTATCGGCATCAATTCTTGTAATTTTGGTGTCATCGCGGAGGCTACAGTGATATAAAATACATCATCCTTCTGATTAAACACACTGTAATTAATGTATTGATTGGTTGCATCATGAACTTTACTACTTATAATTGCATAACCTTGATTATTGATTCGAAAGTTTTCACTAACAGTATTTTCTTGAATAAAACTGTGATTAAATTTCATGTTTTCACTTCTAATTAGGGATGTTTCCGCAAAACTCTCTAGCCTTTTCTTCGCTTGACTAAAATCAATTGCATTGAAAATTTCTTGACTGTCTTCAAATTCATTACCGTCAAATACCATACGTATCTCATCAAAGGTTTGTCTTAAAACAGGATCCTCAATCGTAAGGGTGGTTGAGAAATATTGATTACAAACATCAATTGCGTAGCCTTCTTTGTACAGTTTAAAACTTGTTAGCATAAACATATCGTCTACATTAGCTTGGCATGCTTCCTCAGTTTGAATCGCAGTATGCAGATTAAGAATATTATCAAGATAACGTTGTGTTTTGTAGTCAATATAAAGTCCAGGTAATAGAAAGACAAAATACACAATAATCATACTTCCAGCAATAAATGTTGTTATGGTGGTATAGATTAAAACTTTACGTGATAATTTCATCGCCATCCTCCTGATATTGATATCCTAAGCCAATTACCGTCTTGATAAGTTTAAGGGGTAATTTCCTTCGCAAATTTTTTATATGAGCATCGATGACACGATCACTTACCATTAAGCTATCAGGATCAATAGCATCCAATAACTCTGGTCGTGTAAACACTTTTTGAGGATAATTTGACAGTGTATCGAAAATAATGAACTCAGTCATCGTTAAATCACAGGATACTTTATTATAAAAAACTTGATAAGCATCATTTGACTTGTACAAACCTTCAGTAATAAGTTCAGCGTTGCCTCGTCGTAAAATCGCCTCAATTCTTTTTAGTAAAATAATGGGAGAAAAGGGTTTAATAATATAGTCGTCTGCAAAATAATTAAAGGCTTCAATTTGCTGGTTTTCATCCCCAAGTGCAGTGAGCATAATAACCTTTGTTGAAGGATAAGATTCACTGATTATTTTCAAGACATCAATCCCAGACCCTTCTGGAACCATGATATCTAAAATCGCTAAATCAAAAGATTTAAGGTTTAAAAGTTCGATCGCTTCTGTAGCAGTGCATGCTAAAGAAACTTTGTACTCTTGTGTTTTTAAATACTCATGGGTAACTTCTCGTATATGTTTCTGATCTTCTAAATAGAGTATATTAATCATCTTAACCTCCTAAAAAAAGTATATAGACTTGCTATGAATTTCGTATGAATTCATTATGAATTGATATTGTTTAGATGTAAAGCATTAAGTTATTCCTTTGACAGTCAAAGTAATTAGCTGTATAATCATTTTTGTTGGAGGATATTTTATGAAAAATATAGCAATCATTTGTGACTCATCAGTCGCATTAACACAAAAACAAGCAAATGAAATGGGGATCTACATTGCTCCACTCACCATTATTCACAGTGACAAAGAATTTTCCGATCAAATTGATATTAGCCATGAAGAAGTCAGTGAATTAATTCGGAACAAAGTAAGTTTAAAAACATCTCAACCAAACTTAGGAACGATGATTAATATTTTAAACAACGTTAAAGAAAAAGACTACGATCATATTTTCGTATTAAGTTTAACTTCGAGTTTGTCTGGAACCTACGCTTCATTTCAATACGCTTTAAATGAAGTTCAACTCGATAATTTAAGTTTAATTGATACTCAATCTCTTGCTGGACCAGTCCAAGAAGCAATTAAACATATCAGATTTTTAAATGAGAACCACTGGGAACCTCAAGCGATTACTGATTACTTAGACAATGTTTTCTTTAAAAATACTGAATCTTATGTTTATCCTGAAAATTTGGAACAGCTAAAGCAAGGGGGGCGTATATCAAAGCCTGCTGCGACGTTAGCATCTATGCTGAAAATTAAAGTCTTATTAAAGTTAAGTAATCATGGTGATACGATTGATAAGTTCAAGACAACTAGAACTGAACAAAAACTTATTGATGAAATTATCAATGATTTAAAAAAGAACAATATTAATCCACAAGAACATGTTTTATACTTACCTCATTTGGAGGCCGATCGTGTTGTGGAAGAGTTAATCAAACAGATTCGTGAAAAAATCGGTGATTTTAAATTCACTGTTACAGTTCTACCTGCAGCGTTATCAAGTCATGCAGGATTGCATACAGTAGCATTGCAATGGGCGCTAGATGTTGATAACATTAGTTTATAGAAACTAATGTATAATACATGTAGGAGGTAAAAGCGATGAAAACAGCAATTGTAGTTGATAGTGGTAGTAATTATTTTAATGAAGGAATTAATCAGGCTGGTCTCTATGCGATACCACTCCAAATTATTGAAGGGGAAACATCATATTTGGAAAGCATTGAAATTAGTGTCGATGAGGTCAACGATAAAATGAGACGGGGAATTCGTGTTCAGACTTCTTTGCCTATCTTAGGAGAAATCGAAAGCTTATTTAAAAAAATTAAGGATGATGGGTATGATCAAATCCTAGCAATTCCCATCACAACAGGATTATCCGGAACAATTCAAGCCATGATTAGTGCAGCATCGTTTGCTGACATTGCCTTTGATTATTTTGATTGTTTTACAACCATGCACATTGAATTGTATTGTGGTTTAACTGCTCGTCGTCTTTTAAATGATGGCCATACAGTCGATGAAGTGAAAGTGATACTTAATGATATCGTTGATCACAGCAACACGTTTATTATCCCAGATGATTTAAAACACTTATCTGCAGGAGGGAGACTTTCGCCACTTGCAGCAAAATTAGGTGGGCTATTAAGAATTAAACCTATTTTACACCTTGATCGCTCGACAAAGGGGATTATCGATCCTTTTGATAAAGTACGAACCATGTCTCGGGCATTAGAACGTGTTGTAACTGCCTTTGAAGAAGAAGGAGTCGATGAGAATTACCAAATAACACTTGCGGACGTGGATAACGAGAAAGATGCTGTTCAAATGGAAAAGCTCCTAAAGGAAACTTTCCCTAAAACAGAAGTCGTTAGAATCCCTTTAATTTCTACTGTTTCAGCACATGTTGGTATTGGTACGATTGCCTTACAGTATTTCAAAAAAATATAAATGAACACCGTATCGAAATGATGCGGTGTTTTATTATCCATAAAAAAAAGCACAGACTTTCATCTGTGCTTTACTTATAATTTTATTTTTCTATTTTTATAAGATTGATTGTTCAAGGCTTGCTTTACTTGTTTTAGATCTTTTTTAGGAACTTCAACATGAGATTCCCTGTTTCTGATCTTAATATTTCCAAATGAACGACTGTTTAAACCAGTCTTTTCATGTAAGAATTTTAGTAATTCAGCTTTATGAACTTTTTGGTTACGACCGATTGGTAAAATAAGCGTTTGATATGCTCCACCTTTTGCTTTACCACGTTTTTCTTCACGAATTGGTTTAGAACCATGACGGAAATAGAAATCTTTAATAAAGACTTCAAGAATTGCTTCTTGATCCATATCACTATTCTTAACACGATCGATAAATGCTTGAACAGATTGATTATTCTCTTTACGAGGACGATCCACAAATTCTGTTAACGTTGAGAACACTGCATTATCCAAATCATCTTGAGTTGGTAATGGTAATTGTTCAATTTTAGTTTGAACTTTACGTTCAATTTGACGTAGAGAGTTTTTCTCATTTGGTTTAATTAATGAAATTGCTTTACCTTCTCTTCCAGCACGTCCTGTACGACCAATACGGTGTACATAATACTCTAATTCTTGTGGCAAGTCATAGTTAACAACTAAGTCCATACTATCGACATCGATACCACGTGCAGCAACATCAGTTGCTACCATAACATTTGCTGCTTGACGTTTAAACTGTCTCATAACAACTGTTCTTTGATCTTGCTTAATGTCACCATGTAAGCTTAAAACGGATATTTTCTCTTTTTGTAAAACTTCTGCTAATTCATCTACCATACGTTTGGTATTACAGAACACCATAATTTGTTTCCCATCATTCAACTTCAACAATTGAATTAAAAGATCCTTTTTATTTTTTGGTGTAACTTCATAGTAAACTTGTTCAATACGACCTGACGCCAAAGATTTTTGTGATAATTTCACAATCTTAGGATTATCAAGGAACGATGAACTTAAATCTAAAATTGCTTTGGGCATGGTTGCTGAGAAGAAAGTCATTTGACTTTTTTTGTCAATATGTGTTAAGACTTCTTTAATATCATCAATGAATCCCATGTTAAGCATCTCATCTGCTTCGTCTAATACTAAGTATTTACATGTTTTTAAATTAATCGTTTTACGATTGATATGGTCTAATAATCGACCTGGTGTTGCAACAACAATATTTGCACCGCGTTTTAAATCTCGGATTTGCAAATGAATGGGTTGTCCACCAAAAATTGTTGCGATGTTAACATTTGGCATATACTTTCCAAATTCTGTTAATTCTTGCGCAACTTGGATTGCTAATTCACGTGTTGGACATAAAATTAATCCCTTCACGCCTTTTCCAAAATCAGTTTCTAGCTTATTTAGTAAAGGAAGACCAAATGCCGCCGTCTTTCCCGTTCCTGTTTGTGATTGAGCCAAAACATCTTTACCTTCAAGTAATAAAGGAATACTTTTTACTTGTACTTCACTTGGCTCTTCATAACCCTTGTCTTTAATAGACGCTAGTAACGGTTGACTTAAGCCTAATTCTTCAAATTTCATTCTTTACCTACTTCTTCCTAAACACACCGGTCAAGTATAACATATTCACCTATGGATGTCATGTATTATTCTTTTAAGATAACAAAAACAATGACCTTCTAACTCATCTCCTATCCAATCTATTCTTTTGAACTAATGGTTAACTCAATAAAAAAGTACGCGCTATCGTCGTACTTTTAGTCTTCATCACTGTTTTCAATCTCTTTTGCTAGGAAAAATGATATTGCCGTTCTAATTATAACGACCCCTGCAAGAATGATTAAATCTTGATACGTAGGATTAATGATTGATTCGATGATATCCGCAGCAATCAACACCTCTAAACTTAACAAAATATATGTTCCTAATTGATATTTAATTCGATTAATCGACATCCGCTTATCGAGTTCTGTTGCATGTTTGGAATTTTTAGTAAATTCGTTGTACACAAATGATAAGGTTGCCTTCACAACACCATAAATTAGAATTAAGATGGAAATGGCATTAATAAATAAAACTAAGCCTTCCACAATCTCTTTAAGTGACATGTTTTCTCCTCCTATCGATTAGATACTCAATTCAAGTAAGACAGGACAATGATCGCTTCCCATCATTTGATCGAGGATATCTGCATTAAGCATTGCATCTTCTAATTGTTGGGAAACAACAAAGTAATCAATTCTCCAGCCAACATTGCGGGTTCTGGCAGCTGTTCGATAGCTCCACCATGAATATCTATTTTCTTCTGTTGGGTGGAAATAACGGAACGAATCAATGAATCCTTCTTCAAGGAGATTCCCTATCTGTGAACGCTCTTCGTCTGAGAAACCAGGGTTTTTACGATTGCTGTCTGGATTGGCTAAATCGATTTCCTGGTGAGCAACGTTTAAATCGCCGCATAGCACAACAGGTTTTTCTGCATCTAATTCAGTTAAATACTCACGGAAATCGTCTTCCCATTGCATTCTATACTCTAGTCTTTTTAACTTCGTTTGTGAATTGGGTGTGTAAACATTCACGAGAAAGAAGTCTTCAAATTCCAAAGTAATAACACGTCCTTCTTGATCATGTTCTTCAATCTCGATGCCATAACGAACCGATAAAGGTTCAATCTTTGAAAACACCGCAGTTCCTGAGTATCCTTTTTTCACTGCATAATTATAATACGTGTGATATCCTTCTGGAAAAAAGTCAAGTTGTCCTTCTTGCATCTTTGTTTCTTGTAAACATAAGATATCCGCATCAAGTTCTATAAACTGTTCTGGAAACTCTTTTTTCATAATTGCACGTAGTCCGTTAACATTCCATGATATTAATTTCATATTTTTATACCTCGTCTCTATCAAAACTATAATCTTTAATATTAACTTTATCAAGATAAATAAACATATCAAATGAATATGACCTATAATATAGATAAGGAGTGTGTTTATGAGGAAAAATTACATCTGTGCTGGGGCATTACAAAATCAAGTTAAACAATCATTATTATCTTCAAAAGAGTATGAATTAGGAACTGCGGTTCATCCTATTTCTTATCTTTTTAATTATCAAGATCACATTGAACTTTCTTTCAATGTTTTTAAAGCATTGCAAACACTTGATTTGACGATTCTTAACGATACTATCATGTACCCCAAAACAACAGAAACGTTAATTCAGTTTGTTCAAAGTCTAAAACTTTACTCGATAACGCCAGATTCACTTCCAGACGATACTGAACTTGATAAAGAAATTCATCAATGTGTTGACTTAATCTTTCCTTTAATTGAAAATCCTATATCGTTAAAAGACAATGATTTTGTCATTCCGACAAATTTAAACAATGCAAATTTTCATTACACTAAAGATAACCATCTCTTTTTTAGTGAAGAGAAGAACCCGTCAACCATACGATACTTTTTCGCACAAAATAAACGACAAGAAATCGAAAGTGTCATTCAAGAAATTTTACTTACAAAAGAAACACATGTCAATATTGCATTACCAAGCCTCAATGATTACTTACCATTACTCGAATCAATCTTACTTCGTTATGGAATGAATGCTCCCTTAGAACAACGTAAGATTAATATCTTGAAGAAACAATTTGTTAGTTTCTTAGAGTTTATTGATAACCCAAATACTCGGAATTTTTATAATGCATTAAAAGACAACGCTTTTCAGTTGAAGCGATCTGGTGATGTTTTAACATACCTCCAACATTTTGAACTTCGTTACGATCGCTCAATATTAGACAATCTCCATTCTCATTACACAACAGATTGTGAATCAAGTATTTATAAACTTCAAGAAAAAGTTGCGGAGGACATCCAAACACTACATACTATCATCGAATCGATTCAACCATTGACTTATAATGAGTCTTTCTCATTCATTTATACTTTAATGAAAGAATCGTACCCTCAAGACATCAACGTGTTTAAATTATATTATGAAAATTATACTCAATTTTTAATTAAAGAAAATCATCAGTTGATTATTTCTCATCTTACGTCGTTTAAAGGACAATCTGTTGTACCAGAACACTGGAACATTTTTGATTACAATAATTTACCTTTAAGTGTAGAAGGACCTCTTTATGTTCTTGGTTTAACGGCAGCAAACTTTCCAAATGTTTCTTCATTAAAAGGGATTATTGATGAGAATTATGTCTCAAGAATCGATCATTACCCAAGTCTTCAAGATCGAACATATTACGAACTATTACAAAAACGACGTCTTTATACCTTGTCTGATAATCTTACCTTGAGTTATCATGTCGCAAACTATGAGGGGAAAGGACAAGAACCAGCATTCGAGATTAAAGATTTCTGTGATAAAAATAATCTTGAGGCTAAAATGTGGCCACTTGATGAAATTCAGTATCGTTATAAAGAGAAGCCATCCCTTGACCCCCATCTCGCAAAACAATTATTCACCCGTGATGACGTAATCTTTGGGTCTGTTTCATCGTTACAAAAATATGCGCAGGACCCTTTGCTTTATTTTTATGAGAATGGTCTTAAATTAAGGGAAGAACAAGACCTATCGTTTAATCCTCTTGTTTTGGGTAATTTAAATCATGAGATTGTTGAAACGGGTGATGATCATTCTGCATGGAAACATCATGTTTGGAATCGTTTCCCACATGACTCGCTCTTTTTAAAGTTGATTGAAGATCGTAATAATAAAATGATGGCTAGCAACTTAGAGCACCTTAAAGAGGCTGCTGAAAATACTCGTTTTAAAGCAGACTCATTTGAAAAAGAAGTTATCACAACTGATATGTTTGCAAATGTCCGCTTAAAAGGCTATGTGGATCGAATTGATGTCTTGGATGACTATTTTATTATCGTTGATTACAAAAGCAGTATGACAAAAATGCAAGAAGCAGAAGTCTTGGCTGGGCGACAATTACAACTTTTAACCTATGCATCAATTATTCAAGAAGAGACAGGTCGTAAACCATTAGCTGTCTTCTATTATAGCTTTAGAAATCCGTTAGCGATTAACCATAAAACCTATCACTATACGACAACCAAGGGTTTAGAACCTGTTGACACCATAAACAATCAAGACGAATGGTTAAAGGAAAAACGCTACACAGGGTGGTTTTTTGAAGACCCTATGACATACTTTCTTTCTGAAGTGTACTGGAATGGGTTGTCGAATAAAGATGGTGAAATTATTCATAGAACAAAATATGTCTATGATTTTGAAAAATTAAAAGAGGTTCTTAAAGATCGTTATAACACCCTTTATGAATCTATAATCAAGGGTATTTTAGATCCCGATGAGCTTCACATCGAGCTTGAAGATATTGATCTAAGAAAGGAGATTCGTTAATGGCAACCTTTAATCCACAACAACAACAAGCAATTAATGAACTTGGAAAAAACATTATTGTATCAGCCTCGGCCGGGGCAGGTAAAACAACGGTTTTAATCGCTCGGTTGATGAAACGAATCTTGAATGATCATGTACATATTCAACAAATTTGTGCAATGACCTTTACTGAGGCAGCTGCTCAAGAAATGAAAACACGCTTATTGAAAGAGTTACACGATACCTTCAAGACTCAACCCAGTGAGTTTTTAGAAGAACAAATTGCTTTGGTTGAAACAGCTGAAATTACAACAATTCATTCTTATTGCTTATCACTGATTAAAAACTACGGCTACACTTTAGGTATTAACCCAAGCCGGACGGAAAACATTCTTGATGAAGCACAAGTCAATTTACTCAAAGACGAAGCCTTTAAAAACATTTTAAACCAATGGTTAAAACATCAATATGACCTAACCTATAATCTCGTAGAGTATTTTTCAAGTAATCCACTCGATGTTAACAGTTTTAAAAAGTCAATTAACGAATCTGGATTGTGGTTACGTTCAAAAAAAGATCCTAAACACGCAATTCAAGATCTAAATAGTGTCTACACAGCACAATCATTTGAGCAATGGCCACCCCATTTCCAGACAATGTTCTTTATTCGTTATGAAGAATTGCTCTCACAATCTCTTTTTCACCTCAACAACATTATTGAAGTCGTGGATCGAGAAGCTAAAGAAACAACTGTTGCTGCTAAAAACAATCCTATCTTAAGAGTCAAAAGTGATTTAATGACCCAAGCATTAATGAAATGCAAACAGAAAGATATCAGCTTCTATAAAGATTTACCCTTGATTTTTGACTTCAAACTTCCGGCAGTAAGAGGATCCGAAGATTTTAAGGAAGCAAAAACACCCTTAGAATCTTTGATTAAACAATCACTCTCAAATTATATAAGTTTAGAAAAACATTTCGAATTAATGAACGACAGTGCTCCACTCGTTAACAGTTTTATTCAATTTACAGTTGAATATCTTGACGAATACCAACGGTTAAAGGAAGCTGATAACAGTCTTGATTTTGATGACTTTGAACACTTTGCACTTGATATTTTAAAGGCAAATAACTATGCCGTCGCACGTCAATTACAAAACCATTATCAAGAAATTATGGTTGACGAATTTCAAGATACCAACGAAATTCAAGATGAAATTATTCGCTTAATTTCTAATGGTTACAATCTGTTTAGAGTTGGCGATATCAAACAATCAATTTACCGTTTTAGAGGTGCTAAACCTCAAATTATGAAAAATCTCATGGAAGATGACGATCATCAAAATTTATATTTGAGTTATAATTATCGCTCCAAAGAAGACATTGTTATGTTTAACAATGATGTTTTTGATCGACTCATGAATTTGAGCAATAACAGTAAATATTCTGAACATGATCACGTTATTTGTGGTTTAGATTCACAAAAAGAAGGTGGCTTTCCAGTGGAACTTCACCTATTCGAATTGGGTGATGAGGAATATGAACTGAATAAAAATGATCAACGGGCTCGTCATATTGCCAATGAAATTATTCGTCATTATAATGACGGGTATTCTTTTAACGATATGACTGTTCTCATTCGAGGCCACGCCCAAAAAACATACTTAAAACGTGCCTTTGAAGAAGCAAACATTCCTCATTATATTAGTGAAAGAATCGGTTTTTTTAATTCGGAAATTGTTGATGCTGTTCTCAATTTATTAAGATACAGTGTTTCTTACAACGATTATTACCTTGCGAAAGCATTACGATCACCATTCTTTAACTTATCCGAAAACGACCTTGCAATCATAAAACTTACAAGCAATCAGTCGTTTAATGAGAATTTAAGGTTAACACATCCCAAACTTTATCAAGAAATCCATGATATGGTTCAAACATGGAAATTCAAAGACATCATATCGATCCTTCAAGAAATTTATCAGCTTAACAATGCTTACATTCAAGTACTCTCAATTCAAGATAAAACAAATCTAGATTTTTTACTCGACAAAGCCATTCAGTTTCAAAAAAACTCAGTGCCTAATATCCAAGGATTCTTGATGTTTGTTGAAGCATTAGAAGATGACCAAAGCAGTGAAGCAAGTCATTTAAGTAACGATGATGATGTTGTAAGAGTGATGACGGTCCATCAATCGAAAGGTTTACAATTTCCAATCGTATTCTTTTGGTCTGGCGGACGTTTAACCGTTATGGATCACATGAGCCCCATCGTTTTTGATGATTTATTTGGTTTAGGGATTAATCACTTAGATATGCCTTTACGTATTCGTAAGAAAACACTCATACGAGAACTCATTGAATATAAACAAACACATGAAGAACTAGAAGAAATGCTTCGCTTGCTTTATGTTGCTTTAACCAGACCTCAAAATAAGCTCATTGTTTTAGATGTTGTGAAAGAAGTCCAATCACAACCATTAAACCGTCACTTACTTCTAAATTATCAACGTCAAATTCAATTATTACTTGCAGCAGCAAGTCCACAGTATAGCCAAATCATTGTCAGAGATGCTTCTGAAATTAATTTTGAGTCACTGGATGACGTAAAATTAGAAAAACGTCAATTATTCTTCGACAACCTTGAATTAACTGTTCCAACAATGTTTTCAAGTGATCCGTTTGGTGGATTAGACTTAAACCCCGAATCAAAATGGGCGATGAACTATGGAACTACCCTTCATGAAGCCATTGAATCCTTGCCACACACACTGTGGCACAAACATCAGCTCTTTTCATTTGATCGTAGCATTCAACAAAGGCTCTTAGCTTATAATAACCATCCTTTCACCCAAAAATTATATTCATTTATAACAATTGAACATGAATTACCGTTCCTAATACGAGAAGACAACGAAATTGTGAATGGAATTATTGACTTTACCGCCATTAATCCTGATGAAATCATTATTGTCGACTTTAAAAGTGACAATGTAACAGCTGATGTTTTGATTGAGCGATACAAAGATCAAATCAAGCGATATAAAAACGCTTTAGATAAAGTTTATCCAAAGCGCTCAATTAAGTGTTATATCTATAGTTTTAATCTTGGCGACTACGTTCATGTATCGCTTTGATTAATAAAAGCATATGTTTAATATTACCTTCACCGGCAAATTTACTTTCATCCGCAAAGTTTTTTTCGAGGTTCATCCATAATAATGGGTGAGCCTCTTCAATGAGTTCAACCTCATGCTTTAGTGTTCCAAAAAATACTTGAAGTTCAATTTGATCGATATAATACTGAGTTTTATACAAGTACTCTAAGTTTATATCGCTGCGTTTGATTCCTGTTTCTTCAAATAATTCACGGTAAGCACCCTCTTTGTCAGTTTCACCGTCAATCTGTTTGCCACCTACAAAATTATAGAGCCCTTTATAGGGCTCTTTTTGTCTATGGCACATTAATATGTTTGTTTCTGTTGGATCAAAAACAATAATTATATTAACGCGCTTCATATTAATCGTTAAATAAATCAAAGAGGGTACTGACTGGTGTATGGTCTTGAATTGCTTCAATACATTTGGCCAGCATGTATGCAACTGAGATTTGTTTAATCTTTGAAACACTTTTTGCTTCTTCAGATAATGAGATTGTGTTTGTAATTAGTAGTTCTTTTATATCAGAGTTAGCAATTCTTTCAACTGCTGGTCCTGATAAAATACCGTGTGTACATGCACAGTATACTTCCTTAGCTCCTTTTTCATAGAGCACATTGATTCCGCCCATTAATGATCCAGCTGTATCAACCATATCATCAATAACAATCGCGATTTTTCCATCAACTTCACCAATTAAGTTCATTGCTTCAGCAACGTTTGGCTTGGTACGACGCTTATCAATAATTGCAATGCTTGAATTAGGGATGGTATCCGCTAATTTACGAGCACGTGTTGCACCACCATGATCTGGTGATACGACAACAATGTCTTGATCAAAGCCTTTTTTGCGATAATATTGTCCAATCATTGCAACTGCTGTTAAGTCATCCGTAGGAATATCAAAGAATCCTTGAATTTGTGGTGCATGCAGATCAATAGTAACAACACGATCTGCCCCAGCTGTTTCAAGCAAGTTCGCCATAAGTTTCGCTGAAATTGGTTGACGAGCACGTGCTTTACGATCTTGTCTTGCATAACCAAAGTATGGCATGACCACTGTAATCTCTTTTGCTGATGCACGTTTACAGGCATCAATTGCAATTAATACTTCCATATATGTTTCACTAACTGGTGTACTTGTTGATTGTACAATATAAACATGTTTTCCACGAACTGATTCTAAAGGTTCAATTAAAATTTCGCCATCCGCAAAATGTTTAACATCAATTTTACCTGGTTTAAGATCTAAATGTTCGCAAATCTCCGCTGTCAACTCCACGTTTGATGACAATCCAAAAACTACTATATTTTCTCTCATTATACTTCCTTTTCCTTCTTTTTCTTCACATATTCTTTCTTTACTTCTTGTCGTGTTCGTGCAATAGCTAAGTCATAAGACCCCACATCATCAACAATTGTTGAACCGGCAGCAATTTTTGCATTTGCTCCAATCTTCAGAGGTGCAATTAAACTTGAATTACTCCCTACAAATACATTATCTCCAATAATTGTTTTATGTTTCTTTGAACCATCATAATTTGCTGTGACCACTCCACAGCCAATATTAACGTTCTTACCTATTTCTGCATCACCTAAATATGTTAAGTGTGCACATGAACTTCCAGAAGCAACGGAACTATTTTTTAATTCCACATAGTTCCCAATACGGACATTTTGACCTACTTTTGAGTTAAGGCGTAAATGAGCATTTGGACCCACAGTACTATTTTTTCCAACCCGAGATTGGCTTATCTTCGAACTGTGAATTTCTGTATTCTCACCTATGACTCCATCTTCTATCCAACATCCAGGATATATTGTAACATTATTTTTGATGCTTGTAACACCGTAAATGTGATTATTCGGATAAATTGTTGTATCTTCTTGAATTTTTACGTCTGGTCCAATAAAAGTTGTGTTTGGATCTAAGATTGTTACACCCTTATCCATATGTCCTTCATTAATTTTATCTTGAAGCCATCTTTGAGCACTCGCCATGCGATGACGATCTGCAATCGCCGTAAATTGTTTTGAATCACTGACTCGCAAAGCTTGAACTTGACGTCCGTCTTCTCTCATAATCCGGACTAAGTCAATGATATTTAAATCCATTCGTGGACCTGTTGCTTCTATTTTTGGTAAATACTCAAACAATAGTTCATTATCAAAGCAATATACACCTAAATTTACTTCATTGACTGACTTTAATTCAACATCACTTAAATCACGATGATTCACAACCTTCGAAACCATTCCTTGATTATCGCGAATGACTCGGCTCTCACTTCCTGGTTCCTTTGAAATAGCCGTAGTGATTGTTAAATCATGACCTTCATGCTTATCAAAAATTGTTTGAATCATTTCTGGTTGTAATAAACCTGTATCTCCAAAGACTAACAATGTCGATCCTTTTTTATCGGCAAGTTGTGTAACCTTTGAAACTGCATCACCTGTACCAATTTGTTCATCCTGATAAGCATAAGAAACTCGATCTTTCAGGTATGCTTCCACACTTTCACTATCATAACCCGTCACAACCACAGTTTGATCAATCTTTATTTTTTCTAAATTAGAGACCAAATGTCCAATGGTTGGCTTATGAAGTAACTCATGCATCACTTTATTTTTTCCTGTTCGCATACGAGTACCACGACCCGCTGCAAGTACAATTGCATATTTCATGACTACCGCCTCCTTTTTTATTTTAACATAACAAAGACTAAATCTTTCCGTATTTTACAAATGGATACTTTAGTGCTAAATCTTTATGAATCTTTAACACCAAATCTAAATCTTGTGAAAAACCATAAACAGCAGTCCCACTCCCAGTCATACACACCCCTTCCAATCCATAGTCATTCATCTTTTTGACGAGACGATTAATGTTGCGATTACGTTTTCCTACACTTTTTTGGAAGTCATTATGGGTTGTGTTAACAAAACGATTGTAGTCATTCGTTAACAACGCATCATAACATTGTTCAAATTTTTCATCGTCGTCACTAAAAATATGAAATCCTTTCATAAAACGTTTTGTGCTGATTCCATACTTTGGTTTAATGAGTAGATAGTACATTGATATCTCTGTATCAATGAAGGTTAACTCAGAACCTTCTTTTTCAACAATCGCCGGACGATTGAACAAACAAAAAGGAGTGTCTTCATCAATTTCCCGCCCAATCGAAATAAGTTCTTCATGTGATAACTGAAGATCATACTTCTCATTCAACATCTGAATCACTGCCGCAGCATCTGCACTGCCACCGCCTAATCCTGATTGTGCAGGAATGTTCTTTACAATCCTTATATGAAAATTTTCTTTTATTTTATATCGTTTCTTCATCAATTTCACTGCTTTAAAAACAGTGTTACGTTTGTCATTAGGTAAATATGTCTTATTACTCTCTATTCTTAATTCATCACTAACATCTAAATAGACCATATCAAATAAATCAATTGGATATAAAATATTACGAAAATGCAGTTTACCGTCTTCACGACCAACTACTTGTAAAAACAGACTGATTTTTGCGTAAGCTTTCCTACGCATAAAGCTCACCATACAAGTTTAAGTAATCATTAAGCGTTAAATAGTCTGCTCGTACTCGCTCATCTAATCCAATTTTATTCAAAGTTTTTGCATAATCAATATCTTTATCGATTGTTTTTAAATTATTCACTAATGTTTT
Source organism: Erysipelothrix urinaevulpis (assembly GCF_009828835.1). Classification (GTDB taxonomy): domain Bacteria; phylum Bacillota_I; class Bacilli_A; order Erysipelotrichales; family Erysipelotrichaceae; genus Erysipelothrix; species Erysipelothrix urinaevulpis. The sequence goes on along the minus strand of NZ_WTTB01000001.1, from coordinate 89,982 downwards.
TCGTCTAAACTGAAAGCATTTTCGAACAAATTCGAAAAATTCTTTCTCATTAAAAGGCATTGTTGATTCTAAGGGTGTCAATTGAATAATAATTGAATCAACATTGGGTCTTGGGTGAAACGATTCTCGTGATACTTTCATGACAGTTTTAATTGAGAAATAATATTGCATCATAATGCTCAATGAACTGTAGTCTTTTGTCTTAGGTTGAGCAGTCAGGCGGTCTGATATTTCTTTTTGTACCATGACTGTGATCCGTTTGGCTTTAAGTTCCATTAATTTAAATAGAATTGGTGTTGTGATGTAATAGGGTAAATTAGCACATACAGATAATGGTTTATCTTCAAGATACGATAAATCAGCTTGTAGAAAATCTTCAAGAAGTACTTGAACATTATCATAGCCTTCTAAACTTTCTGATAATATCTCAACCATATGCTCATCGATTTCATAAGCAATCACTTCGTCATAGCGCTTGGCTAATTGTTGGGTTAGTGAACCCAGTCCTGGTCCAATTTCTAAACACAGACCACCTTGACCAGAGTGCTCTGCTATTCTTTCAACAACGGACGGATCGATAATGAAATTTTGCCCAAATCGTTTCTTTGCTTTCCGTTCATATTTTTCAAGTAAGTCCATACTTACATTCTTATTTGCGATTGTTTTCATTCAACACCTCTATATGTTCTTTACATTCCTCATACGTAGCACCCACCATATTTAGATACTTAAACATGGTTTTCGCGTTCGCTTTTGGAATTGAATAAGCTTCTGATAGTAAATCTCGTCGTGCTTGACTCATTGTTTTTCCACTTAATCCTAAGCGGTTAAAATCTTCTTTGCTTATTGTATCATGAGATAGCACAAATTTACTTCTTTTTAATAGAGCATTTTTAATCATTTCGCACGATGCATGTTCAATACCAACTTTTTTTTTACTTTTGGCTTGTTTTACATCTAAACTTGCATGTTCACAATCTCCAACATAATCCATTATTCTACGACGTATCCATTCGCCAGGACCATCTGGATCTGTAAATAGTATAATCCCACGTGTTTCATTTATTTTTTTGCATTGTTCTAAGAAAGACTGTGATACATGAGTACCATTTGTTACCAAGACATCAGCATCCACACATGCTTTAATTCGACTCACATCATGTTTTCCTTCAACAATTATAACTTCTCTTATCTTCATGCCTTCATTATATCACTAAGTTGTGCTAATTAGAAAGCATAATAAAACACTGAGTTTCCCCAGTGTTATACGCCACATGCCCATTTACCGTTTGTTTTGGTTCTTGAGTTTAGGCCTAATATTTTCACTTTAGCGTCTTGACGACGACCTTGAGTTACAGGCATATTGGTCTCACGACCTACGAATAAGTCAATCTTTGATCCTTGTATTGCGCCTCCGCGATCAAGGACAATCGCTTTAAATGGAACTCCAGGAGTAATTCCCATACCGCTCACAGTATGATTACTAATTTCTACAGTTGTACATAATGGGATAGTAGCAGACGTTGCGATAATATAATATCCTTCATATGTAATTCCTTTTTTCCATTCGCCATTCCGTTGACGAACTGAATCTAATCCTAAAGCAATACCAGCTGAGGTACCACCTTTACCATCACTTGACATATTACATCCGACACAGTCTACACCATAACGAGTAATACGACTCGCGTCATAGAATGCTCCTGCTTGGGCTCTTTGTCCGCCTTCATATAAGGTCGGCTTTGTTGCGTCCACAGTTTTAGCATCCGGTATTTCTATACGGGATAGTAAATCTCCGTTACGATTATATAATTTCTCAAATCGTTTTGTTACTGTTCCACGACTTCCTTCTTGGGTCTTGGCAAAAATCCAACTTGCACCACCAGAAACTACAGAACTCGCTTCGCGAGTCTCTACTTTCGGCTCATCTAATTGTTCAACTACTTCTTCGATCTCAAACCGATAGGGCTCTTCATCTTCATTACTTACTTCATTTAATATTGGATATGTTACATCAGCATTTGCATCAGCATTAACTGTACATGCACTGATGAGAGCTGCCATGACCATCATATAGACAATCATTGCCACTTTTTTCATACATAAGTCTCCTTTCAAAAAAGACTTTGAAAATATAGCATAATCAAAAAAAATGGTCAAATAAATGACCATTTATTACTTGACACGATTCATAAAATGCTCAAATACCTTTTATATACGGTCTAATTTTATAATTGTGTACATTATGTGATAATATGTGATTATCGTATTTTTATAGATTCCTTAGAACATGACGTAATCGATCAAGGAACAGAATACCGGGAACAAACACTGCAATAATTTCTCCCAAGAACACTTGAATACTTGACAAGAAAAATGGTAAATCTGCAAAGAAATATAACTGTGCACCAATAATAGGACCATTCACAATTGCTGGCAAAAGCAACCCAAGATATTTATTTTCTGTCTTTGTCATTAAAAAAGCTGCAAGTGCTGTTGCTGATGTCCCAATAATCGCATCATAGATAAAAGGACTGTATAAATTAGCAATAAAGCAACCAATCACAACTCCAAACGCAAACTTTTTATCAACTAAGATGAGTAGCATTAAAATTTCTGATATTCGAACTTGTAAAGGACCAAAGGATAATGGTTCAAATGCAAGTGTTAATGCCACATAAATTGCCGCTATTAAGGCATTGATTGTTAAATCTTTTGTTTTCATTAAATCACCCTGTTTATTATACACAATATTGACTCGACTTGACAATTAATCGTGTTTAATTGATAATACTATTAATAAAGAAAAAGCGATGAAAAGAAAAGTAATTAATACTGAACTATTACAGAGAATCCTGAAATGCTGAAACAGGTATAGAACGTATTGATGAAAATGGTCTTGGAGTTAGGGTCTTGAAATTAAGTAGAGGCTTTCGGTTATGCCCGTTAACGCATCAAAGTATGATAGTACTTGTAGAGGTCAAATAAGTGATTATTTGATAAATTAGGGTGGTAACACGACTATTTCGTCCCTTGCATTGTTTATGCAAGGGATTTTTTATTTTTAAGGAGGAAGTATTATGATAACGATTAACAATGTATCAAAAACATTTATTACAAAAGACCGATCGATTCATGCCTTGGTTGATGTCTCTTTAAATATCAAAAAAGGGGATATTTATGGAATTATTGGCCAATCTGGTGCTGGAAAAAGTACGTTAATTCGTACAATTAACTTTTTAGAAGAACCAGACTCAGGAGATATTGTTATTCAAAATGACGATCTTAAAAACTTGAGTTTGCCTGCATTGAGAAATAAACGGAAACGAATTGGGATGATTTTTCAAAACTTTAATCTCTTTTCAACTCGAACAGTATATGAAAATATTGAATATCCTTTGAATCGACGTGAAAAAAAAGGTGCAGAAGAAAAAATTAATAACCTTCTAAAGCTTGTAGGATTAGAAAATCGTCAACATGCTTATCCTGACCAACTCAGTGGTGGTCAAAAACAGCGTGTTGCAATTGCTCGGGCTTTAGTCAATGATCCTGATATCTTACTTTGTGATGAAGCAACCAGTGCCCTTGACCCTAAAACAACCGAATCTGTATTAGAATTACTGGCTAAAATCAATCGTGAGCTTGGGGTAACGATTGTCCTAATCACCCATGAGATGAGTGTTGTTAAAGCAATTTGTAATAAAGTTGCCTTGATGAAGGATGGGCGTATTTTGAACAATGGCTCATTAGAGGACGTCTTCTCAAGTTCATCTGATTTACTTGATTCTAATAATTTTGATTTAGAATCACTTAAATTGAATCGAGAAGGTTATCTTCTTCAGTTAAGTTTTAAACACGAAGAAGCCCAAGTTCCTTTAATTTCTAAGCTCAGTCGCCTTTACAGTGTCGAAGCTAATATTTTACACGGAAATATTGAAACGATCGGTAAAAGTCAATTTGGGCGTCTTATTATTAATTTATACGGGTCTGAGGTTGAAGAGGCTTTAGATTATCTAAAGAAAAATGTCGATGTGGAGGTCTTATCTTATGAGTAAATCATTTCCAAATTTAATTCTTTACTGGGATGAGTTTTGGACCAGTATCCTTGAAACATTAAGCATGATGGCTTTCTCTGGTATTTTTGTTTTAGCCTTAGGTCTTTTATTTGGTGTTATTCTTACCATAACACGTAAAGGTGGATTGAAAGAGAATCGTTCGATCTATGAAGTATTGGACAAATTAATCAATATCTTCCGATCCATTCCCTTTGTTATCTTTAGTTCTGCTTTAATCCCCCTTACACGAGCAGTTGTTGGGACTCCCTTAGGTGTAAAAGGAGCGATTATTCCTTTAGTCCTTGCAAGTTCCCCATTCTTTGCTAGACAAGTTGATTTATCCCTCAGTGAAATTGATGAGGGTTTGATTGAGGCTGCGCTATCAATGGGAGATTCAACGAAAGATATTATCTTTAAAGTCTATCTTCGCGAAGGTCTTGCTTCGATTATTCAAGGGTTTGCTATTACAATCATTAGCCTCTTTGGTTTAACGACTATCTCTGGAACACTGGGAGCGGGGGGTCTAGGTGCATTTGTCCAACGCTATGGTCATGCTCAGCGAATGGGTGACATAACCATTGCATCATTAATTGTCATCATCCTTTTCGTTTCATTTATCCAAGGTCTTGCGAAATTATCAGTCAAACTTTTACGTCATTCCTAAAAAAAAAGTGATCTAAGCACACATGCTTAAATCACCTTTTTTAATCTTATTATAAATACAATCGCTATTTAAAATACTTTTTAAACCAACGTAGACGATCGGCATAAGGTGGATAAAGAAAGGGAATCACAAGCCGACTTGATTCAACATAACTTTGTTGATGGGAAAAATTATTAAACCCTTCTTTCCCATGATACATTGACATACCTGACTGTTTGATTCCTCCAAAAGGAATCCATTCATTGGCTAAATGAAGCACTGTGTCATTCATCATGCCACCGCCAAAAGGTATTTTCGTCATGATATTTTTGACTTGACGACGATCCTTTGAAAACACATACAATGCAAGGGGATTGGGATTAACATCAACAATCTTATAAACATCATTCATTGTCGTAAAACCAATAATGGGAAGGATGGGTCCAAATATCTCTTCATTCATTATGTCTGATTCCATAGAAGGATCTAAAATCAAGGTCGGTTCAAGTCTGAGGCCTTCAACAAGCCCGCCATGAATAATTTCTTGTCCTTGAAGAAGTGCAATTTGTCTATCGAGCGATTTTTGATCGATCATATGACCATAATCTTTAGAATCAAGCGGAAATTCTCCATAAAAACTTCGAATAGATTGTATTACATGGTGGACTAATGACTGTTTAATTTTCTCATCCACTAATATATAATCAGGAGCTACACATGTTTGCCCTGAATTCATGAATTTCCCCCAAACAATCCGGTCTGCTGTTTGTTTCAAATCTGCATCTTTGAGGACAATTGCTGGACTTTTTCCACCTAATTCTAAAATAACAGGTGTTAAATGTTTTGCGGCATGGCTCATTACGATTTTTCCTACCTGTGGACTACCAGTAAAAAATATTAAATCAAAATCTTCGTCCAATAATTGGCTCGTAATTTCTTTTTCACCGATAAACGTTTGGACTACTTTATCTTCAAATGTATTATCAAGCATTTCTTTGAGTAATTTTGCCGTTTTCGGTGTTTTGGATGACAATTTCAAGGTTGCTAGATTACCTGAACTTAAGGATGTAATCAGTGGGACTAAACTTAGTTGGATGGGATAGTTAAAGGGAGAAATTATCAAGACAACACCTCTTGGTCGAGGTGTAACATAGGATTTTTTTCCCAATAATAGTACTGACTGACGTTTTCTTTTTGTTTTAGACCATTTTCTTGTTTTGTTAATAGCCTGTGTCAGGCTTCTTTTCACAATTAACAATTCACTTACATAAACTTCAAAGTCGCTTCTTCCCATATCTTGAGCTAATGCTTCGATCAAGCGATCTTCATAGTCAAAAAGACTCTTTTGAAGAGCCTTTAACTGTTTAAGTCGCCATGAAATGACATGAGTTTCTGTTGTCTTATAGAAAGACTTTTGCTTTTTGATCATCGCTGACTCCTTTTAAAGAGACGATAATAGTTTGATTTAAAGATAGTCGAAAGTTCATCTTCTTTTAGATTCAAATAACTCGCCATATATTGAGCCGTATGCATCACAAATGAAGGTTCATTTCTCTTCCCACGCTTAGGAACGGGGGCTAAATACGGAGAATCTGTTTCACTTAACATTCGATCATGTGGACAAACATCCAATGCTTCTCGAACATTTCCACCATTTTTAAACGTAACAATACCACCAAAACCAATATAATAGCCCTTATTGACCAGCGTTTTAAGGATTTCATCTGTTTCACTGTAGCAATGAATAACCCCTTTTTTATCAACTGGATTAGCTTGAAGCATCTTCAAAGTATCCTCAATTGATGAACGAACATGAACAATAATTGGTAAATCATGAGTGTTCGCAAGTTCTATTTGTTCTTTGAATCGTTGCAGTTGAAGCGGTTTTGACTCTTCTGTCCAATAATAATCAAGACCTATTTCTCCAACAGCAACAACTTGAGGATGATTTAAATAAGTCATCATTTCTTTAAATTCATGGTTACTTATGTCTGATACTGAACCTGGATGAACCCCAATAGCCAAATCAAACATGGTGTTTCCTTCAGTTTTTTTAAGGGCTCGTTTGATTTCCATAAGATTACCACAAATAATCAGTATTTTTTCTATATTATTGCGTTGTGCATTATCGACTAATTCATCAAAATCTTCATATAAACCATCACTTACTAAATGTGCATGCGAGTCTATCCACATAAATAACCCCTACTTTCCTAAACAAAAACGACTAAATATTTCATCTAATACATTGATATCTTCTCGTGGCATAATGACTGATGCCAATTCGATATACGCTTCATTTAAATCAATCGTTACAAGATCTAATTCAATCCCCATATTTAACGCCTCTTGTGCTCGTTGCATTGCTAAGTAACTCTTACGAACAGATGCGATATGACGTTGGTTGGAGAGTGTTGGTCTGTCTAAGGCAATCTTGTGCTCTTTAAACCGTTGGTTAATCTCATCCGTCAGTCCAGAAACATCACCTTTGATTGCACTAACATAAACCCCATCTTCTTTTTTTGTTGTGACTAAATCTTCTTTGTTGTAAACAATTATTCGCTGTTTATCGCTTGTTAGTTCAAGTAATTCTTGATCTTCTTCATCTAATTCTCGCGATGCATCAAGAACAATAATGAGTAAATCTGCACTTTCTAGTGCTTGGCGACTTTTTTCAATCCCTATTTGCTCAATAATATCTCCCGTCTCACGAAGACCAGCTGTATCAACTAAGTGCAACGCTACATTTTCTAAACGAATCCAACCTTCAACGAGATCTCGTGTTGTTCCTGCGATGTCTGTAACAATAGCTTTATCTTCATTCAGTAGAACATTCAAGATGCTTGATTTCCCAACATTAGGTTTACCTAGAATAACTGTTTTAACTCCTTCACGCATAATCGTACCACTTTTTGATTCTTCAAGAATTTTTCCTAAATCAAGTAAAAAGTCATTCACCAAGGGAAGTGTAATATCTTCTGTTAACACTTGAACATCATCATACTCTGGGTAATCAATATTAACTTCAATATTAGCAATAATTTGCATTAAACGATCTAAAAATGGGTCAATTAATGCTTTGACATGCCCTTGAACACCTGAAATAGCCAGCTCACTCGCAAACTCATTGGGCGCTTCAATTAAATCCATGACTGCCTCTGCTTGTGATAAATCAATTCTTCCATTAAGGAAGGCACGTTGGGTGAACTCACCCGGATTTGCCATGCGGGCTCCTTGCGCTAAACATAACTCAAGAATTTTCTTCGTCACTAAAATACCACCATGTCCACTAATTTCTACAACATCTTCTCGAGTATACGTTTTCGGTGCTTTAAAAACAGTCAATAAAACCTCATCTACCGGTTTGTTATTAATTGGATCGATTATATGTCCATAATTTACGACATGAGAGTCGACTTTGTTTAAATCACGACTGAAAAGTGAATTAGCGATTTCGATTGAATCACGCCCACTTAGTCGTATCACTGATATGGCACTTTCTTGCAGTGCCGTAATTATTGCTACAATTGTATCTGTAATCATTTATTTTACCTCATTTAATTTTTCTAATATACGTCGAACGTTTTGACTTGCATTCTCTTGAATTTCTATAATTGTTGCTCCTTGGCTTCGTGCTATTTCACGTAAATCAACAGCAATCCCTGTAAAATGAGAAGCACCTACAATTAAAAAGGTATCATTCTCTTTCAATTCCATGACTTTCTCATAGGCCTTATGATAATTAGGGGCTGGATCGCCATAAAGGACAGGTTTATTATACAACAATTCAGCATATTCATACTCGTCAACGCTTGGTAATTCTCCATGCAATAAAATGGGTGAACTGCCCGCCTTTTCATGAAGTCTGTCTATATTCATCGTAATGATTGGAATATTATAATCGGAGAGTGCATAATGAGCATCATTTGGCTCTTTGACTCTTATATCTTCACTCAAAGTTTTAATGGTTTCACGATACACCTCAGGATACTCTAGGGCGAATTGACGATGGAGTCGATCCCTTACATCTGGTCTTTCCATAAATGTACTAATTCCTGATTCTTTACTAATCCCTGCACCGGTAAACGCTAAAATCATCTTACTCTCTCCTTTATCTTCTAATATAAAATAAAATAACCCTTTAGGGTTATTCTATCATGTTTAAGATTTCCATTATACGATTTAAATCATCATCATCATTAAAGTGAATACTCAATTTTTTATTCTTAATTTCAATCCGTGTTTGCAGTTTATCTTCAAACAATGAAACAGCATAACTATAATCAGTTTCTTTGTTTTCTTTATGATCAGTCGCTTCACTTGGATTCATAATATCTTTAACAATTCGTTCGGCTTCACGTGCAGATAACTTTTTGCTAATGATTTCATCAGCGACTTCCTCAATCAACTTGTCATCTTCAAGCATGATAAGAGGACGAGCATGTCCCATACTTAACTTGTCTTCAGCGACCATTTTTTTAACACTGTCAGGTAGGCGTAAAAGTCTTAATAAATTGGTGATATGACTTCTTGACTTACTGACACGTTTTGCAACTTGGTCTTGTGTTAAGTCTAATTTTTCGATAAGTGTTTGATACGCCATTGCTTCTTCAATGACACTTAAATCTTCACGCTGAACGTTTTCAATTAATGCAATTTCCATCATTTGTTCATCATCAAAGTTCACAACAATTGCTGCAATCTCTTCAAGTTCAAGCGTTTTACTTGCTCTTAAACGACGTTCCCCTGCAACCAGTTCGTAACCCTTGCTAGTTTCTCGCACCAAGATTGGTGTAAATAACCCATGAATGCGAATTGAATTTGCTAATTCAGCAATCTTGTCATCATCAAAATGGCGACGTGGTTGATATGGGTTAACTCGAATATCTTTAATCTTTAGATTAGTTTTAACTCCACCAAAACGATCATCACTGCCTTGCTGAATATCTTCTAAAACATTACTGACATCATCGCCAAATATGGCACCTAACCCTCTACCAAGTCTTTTATCATCTGCCATCCTTATCACCTTTCTTCTTATTATTGTTTAGAACTTCTTTGGATAATGCTGCATATGCTTTCGCACCTTCAGAACGCAGATCATATTCAAAAATTGAATTTCCACGAGACGGTGCTTCTGATAATTTTACGTTTCTAGGTATATTTGTTTTATAGACTCTTTCTTTAAAGTATCGACGAACTTCTTGTTGAACCTCAATACTTAATTTTGTACGGACATCAAACATTGTCAGTAAGACACCCTCTATTTTTAAATCAGGATTAAATAATTTTTGAACCAAGCGAATTGTAGAAAGAAGTTGTGTTAATCCTTCCAATGCATAATATTCGCACTGAACTGGAATGATAACAGAATCCGCAGCCGTTAAAGCATTGGTGTTTAAGAGTCCCAATGATGGCGGACAATCAATAATGACAAAATCATAATCATCTTTTACTTTCATGAGTTTATTCTTCAATAATCGTTCACGGCCAATTTTAAATTCAACCATTTCCAAATCAGCTCCAGCTAAATCAATCGTTGCTGGAATTAAATCCATTGGTGGTGTATTTAAAGTCATTGCGACCTCTGGCACATCTTTTTCTGTTAACAATAAATCATAGGTACTGTACTCAATTTCAACTCGATTAGCACCGACACCTTGCGACGCATTCCCTTGGGGATCTAAGTCGACTAAAAGAACTTTTTGCCCTAAGTAGGCTAAGCCTGCAGCTAAATTAATACTCGTGGTTGTTTTACCAACCCCGCCTTTTTGATTCGCTACTGCAATTATTTTCCCCATACCGTCACATCCTTCATTCTTTAGGGAAACGGACCAATACTATGACTTCATCTTCCGTCTCTTTCACTTCTTGTTTTACTTTTATTCCTGTTTGTTCAATCATATCAACTGATTTTTTTATGGTATTAATACCAATTTTAATATGGCCTGAGAACCCCTTTGTTACAGGCTTAACTTTTCTTTTTGGTTTATTAACTAATTTTTCTGTCTCACGGACATTTAATTTTTTATTTAAAACTTCATCCAAAATTGTCTCTGCTTTTTGGTGTTCAATGCCAACCATCGCTCTTGCATGACGTTCTGTTATTTTTTTCTCGTCAAGTGCAGACAACACATTTTGAGGTAAATCAAGCAAACGAATCTTATTCGCTATGGCTGATTGTGATTTTCCTATTTGTTTCGCTAGATCCTTTTGAGTTAATTGTTGAATCCTTAATATTTCACGATAAGCTTTAGCTTCTTCAACAGCCGACAAATTCTCTCTTTGTATGTTCTCAATCAAGGCTAACGTGGCACTTTTTTCTTCATCCGCATCCGTAATAATGCACGGAACAACAGTATAACCGATCATCATCATAGCACGATATCGTCGTTCTCCAGCAATTATTTCATAGGTGTTTTCATCATGTTCACGAACAACAATGGGCTGGATCAATCCATTTTCACGAATTGACTGCGCTAATTCAAATAAGCTATCATCATCAAAATAAGTACGAGGCTGATGTTGATTTGGATGAATCTTCTCGATTTCTATATTACGATGTTTATTCATAAAAATTATAGCCTCCCTGATAATGGTGTCTTCTTTATTTTAGCATATGTCCGTGGATATTTCTTAGGTGTTTTTCGTTTCTTCGTAAATTCTAAATTATAACGAACACCCATTCCTTCATCGTCTAAATAATTTTCATTTTCTAATTCTAAAGCAAGAAGAGTCAATGCCTTTTTCGCTTCATCCACCTCTTCAAGCCCACGCATTCCCTTCATGGCAATAAATGTTCCATTTATTTTTAACAAAGGGACACATAACTCACTTAGTATATCTAAATGTGCAACGGCTCGGGCAGTGACGACATCAAAGTGTTCTCGATAGTCATCAACAACATGTTCTGCTCGATCATTGATTATTTTCACATTTGTTAAGTTGCATTCAGACACAACTCGTTCTAAAAAATCTGTTCTTTTTTTAGTCGGTTCAACACAGACAATTGTGATATCTGGACGAGCGATTGCTAAAACAATCCCTGGAAAACCTGCACCACTACCCACATCACACACACGAGCATTCTTTGGAATCATTGGGCTGATGAGAAGAGAATCCCAAAAATGTTTAAGATATATTCCCTCATCATCGTCAATACCTGTTAAATTCAAGACCTTGTTAACCTCTTGGATTAGGTTTTTATAGTCTAAAAATTGTTGTCTCATTAATTCTGAAACAACAATTTCCATTGATTCTAGTGATTTTATAAACGCTTCAAAATCCATTCCACTCCACCTTACTTTATAAAGTTTAGACCGATTGTCTTTCTAGCTTCTTCCGCTAACTCAACAACCATTAAACTATGTTTTAAATTCTCTACCATTATATCATAGTTTTTTTGATTAAGAATGGTTTGAAATGTTTCCATTTGATAATAAAGTCTTGGTTTGTCTTGAATATTGTACTCAGTATCGCCATCTTTATCCATGTGAATAACTTTTTCTAGACCGTTGCTACCATTTGGAATATGAAGTGTGCCATTTTCACCTTGAATTTGCACAAAGTTATAAGAAAAACTGTCTTTCGCCCCCACTGATTCAACAATAAAGTCATCATAGTCTAAGATTAGAATTCCTGATGTGTCGATTCCGTTATCGTGTTGATTTGCCTTGTAATCAATCGTTTTAGGACGACCAAATAACTTCGTAATAAAGTGTAGATTATAGATATTTATATCGGCGAGTGCACCTCCAGAAAAATTAGGATCAAATACATTGGTTATAACCCCTTCTTTAAGCTGATCATAACGACTTGAATATTGACTATAATTAGCTTGGACAATTTTTAAAGGTCCAAGTTCTGGTAATAAATCTTCGATTGTGAGCATATGTGGCATGTGAATATTACAAATTGCTTCAAACACATAAACACCTTTTTCGATGGCTTTATCATAAACTTCTTGGGCTGCTTTTAACGTTCCTGCAAACGGTTTTTCCACAATGACATTTTTTCCATAGTCAATCGCTTGAAGAGCTTGAGTTGTATGTAAACTATTCGGTGATGCAATATAGACGGTATCGATGTCACTTTCTAGCATTGCTTCGTAATTGTCATACGCTGTTTCCATCTGATAAAGTGCAACAAATTCTTCTGCCTTGCTTATATTGCGTGAATACGACGCAACAAAAGCAACACCCTCAACGAGTTGTGCTGCTTCAATAAATGCTTTAACAATTACACCTGTACCGATTGTTCCGATTCTCATTTTTTGGCCTCCTGTTTTAGATGCATTGCTAAAACTGCAATATCGGCTGGATTGACACCTGAGATTCTGGATGCTTGGCCAAGGGTTAAAGGCTTGATTTCTTGTAATTTTTGGCGACCTTCAATTGATAAGTTCAAGATAGCATCGTAATCAAGTGTTTCCGTTAATTTAACGTGTTCCATTGAACGCAGTTTTTCGGCATCTTTCTTTGCCTTACGGATATATCCTTCATACTTAATTTCTACTTCAATTTGAAATACTAAATCTGAACGTAACGCTATGTTCATGAGGTCAAGCATTTCTTCTAAAGAAATGCCAGGTCTCTTAACTGCATCATATAGGCTTAAGTCATGAGAGTCAAATGGTGATTCTTTTTTTGCAAAAAATTCTTTGTATTTGGGTTCATGTGGAATCTTAAGGGTCTTACTTTTTTCTATAAATTCGTCAATTGTTTTCAGATCATTCGCAATAATTTTATAGTGATCTTCCTTTACAAGACCAATGTCATGACCAAAGTGTGATAAACGACGATAAACATTATCATGACGTAGTAATAGACGATATTCTGCACGGGATGTAAGTAAACGATACGGCTCCAAAGTTCCTTTTGTGACTAAATCGTCCAACATCACACCAATATAGGCTTCATCTCGTTTTAGAATAAGGGGTTCTTTACCCTCATTTTTTAATGCTGCATTAATTCCTGCCATCAGACCTTGACCTGCAGCTTCTTCATATCCTGAAGTTCCGTTAATTTGTCCTGCTGTATAAAAATTTTCCACAGTCATTATTTCAAGGGTCGGTTTAAGTTGAATTGGATCGATTGCATCATACTCAATCGCATAACCGTATTGTTGAACTCGACAGTTTTGTAATCCTGGCACTGTACGAATCATTGCATCTTGAACATCATCGGGTAGAGATGATGAAAGACCTTGAACATAGGTGGTATCAAGTGATGCTGCTTCTGGTTCTAGGAATATTTGATGACGTTCTTTATCGGCAAAACGAACAATCTTATCTTCAATCGATGGGCAATAACGAGCACCAACTCCCTCAACAACACCTGAATACATACTTGATTTTTCTAAGTTGTCTTCAATAATTTTATGGGTTTCAGCATTTGTATATGTAAGATAACAAGCATATTGTTCTTGAATTACATCTTCTTTTTTTGTTTCATTTGAGAAATAATATGGACGATCATCCCCAGGTTGAATCGTCGTTTGGCCAAAATCAATTGAATCTGTATAAACACGTGCTGGTGTTCCGGTTTTAAGACGGAATGTTCGTAAACCCAGTGCTCGCAATGACTCCGATAGTTTATTGGTTGTTGGATCACCCTCAGGACCACTCTCAGTCACTTTATCTGATTGGAGAATCTTTGAGGACATATAGGTTCCAGACGTCAAGATAACACTTTTTGCTTCAACAACTTCGCCACCTTGACATAAAATCCCTTTAACTTTACCTTCTTCAACAACAATACCTTCGACCATTTTACCAACAACTTCAATTCCAGGTTCACTTAAAACAGCGTCTCTCATCGCTTTAGAATACTCTATTTTATCGGATTGTACTCTTAAACACTGAACACCGGGTCCCTTACTTGAATTGAGAATTCTAAATTGGAGTGCTGTCTTATCAGCAATTTTGCCCATAACACCACCCAATGCTTCGATTTCTCTAACAACAATCCCTTTTGCTGGTCCACCAATAGATGGATTACATGGCATAGTTGCAATTCGATTAATATTTAATGTGAATAAAGCAGTCTTTTGATTAAGACGAGCTGAGGCTATAGCCGCTTCAACTCCTGCATGCCCTCCACCAACAACGATTACATCATACATAAACTTCGCCTCCGTGTTTATAATTCTAGCACAAATCGAAGCTATTCTTGATAAACTTGCTTGACTTTTTTTCAGTGTAGTATTACTGTATTATTATAGATAGTACAGGAGGTCAACAATGTTTTCAATAAACTTAAAAGACTCAAAACCCATTTTCGAGCAAATCATTGACCAAGTTGGACAGTATATAGCACTTGGTGTCCTCAAAGAAAATGAACAATTACCGCCTGTACGTTCCCTTGCCAGAACTCTAGGTATCAATCCAAATACGGTATCCAAAGCATATCATGAATGTGAAATGCTCGGTCTTATTTATTCAGTACCAGGCAAAGGTTCGTATGTCAGTCCAGGTAATTTCGGTCTTGATTCGATCAAAGAAGATGCTTATCAAGTGCTTCATGAAGCGTATGACAATTTAATTCGCTTGGGAGAAGATAAGACATCAATACTAAATTATTTAAAGGAGGTCAAACATGATTGAATTTATTAATGTCAACAAGAAATTTGGTGAAAAACTGGTTCTTCATGATTTGAACCTAACAATCCAAGAAGGCTCTATTGTTGGATTAGTTGGAGCCAACGGTTCTGGTAAATCAACCATTTTAAGGTTGTTGAGTGGAGTTATGTTAGCTGATGCGGGTGTTGTTCGTGTTGATAACCAAGAAGTTTACGACAACGATCTCATTAAACAAGAAATTTTCTTCTTAGCCGATGATCCTTATTTCTTCAGCCAATCAACTATTTTAGATATGAAACGTTTTTATAAAATATTCTATAAGAACTTTAGTGATGACTTGTTTGAAACGCTTCTAGCTGATTTTAAATTAGATGTGAATGCTAAAATAAATTCCTTTTCAAAAGGAATGAAACGACAAGTATCGGTTATTCTCGCTTTATCATGCCAAGCAAAGATTTTACTTTTAGATGAGGCATTTGATGGCTTGGATCCCTTAATGCGCTTCAAATTAAGACAGTATATTACGGATAAAACATATGAAAATAATTCAATTGTCGTCATTTCATCTCATAACTTGCGTGAACTTGAAGATATTTGCGATACCATCGCAATCATTGACAATCATCAATTAAAAATGAATCATTCGACACAAGAATATTTAGATCTTTATCATCGTTATCAACTTGCATTCCAAGAACCAGTTGACCCTCAAGTATTCCAAGAATTGAACCCAATTCACGTTTCAGGTAAATCACAATTATTTACCCTTATCTTAAAGGGTGACAAAGAAATACTGGATGAAAAGATCGCTGGTCTCAAGCCAATCATTAACGAACGGAGCAATGTTTCTTTAGAAGAAATATATGTTTACGAACTGGAGGATAAACAATGAAAGACTTCCTACACTCTCGGATTAATTTAAATTTATTCAAATTTAATGTTCGAAATAAAAAAGGACTCTTGTTCTTCTATACACTTTTATTATCACTGACATTCCCAGTATTTATTATTGTTGCTGCATTATCAGGAAACGGTTCAAATATAAGCAACAATGAAGTTTTAACAAGTCTAATTTTATTGACCTTAATGTTAATACTTATTTTAGTTTTGACCCCCTTCTTATTTTTCAATTTTCTAAATACTAAGAAGTCGGTGGATGTATTTCATTCTTTAGCAATTAAGAAAAATGACCTTTACTTAACTTACTTAAGTCTTATTCTATTCTTTGTCTTTGTTCCCTTGACCATCTCATATTGGGGAGGCTACTTCTTAGCTTACAATTTAACAGAAGTAAGCTTTGAAATGTTCCATTTATACCATTATGGTCGATTACTTATGGTTTCCATCGCTGTCATCGCTCCTAGTATCTTCGTTATTATGAACACTGGAACACTGGCAGACTCCCTTATTTATACAGGTATACTGATGATTGCCCCTTTTGTTGCTTTTGCTTCTTTCCAAGCATTTGCTCAAGTCTTTATCATTGGCTTTGGTGTAAGTAGTGGCTATTCATTAACTTACTTAAGTCCTTTGGTTGGTCTATTTACAATTGTTGATTCCTTTAAAATGCCTGTTGATGGTCACTTAGTCGCCTCTTACTGGTTATTACTTGGAATTATCACCAATTTATTCTCATTAAAACTATACAAAAATTGGAAATCTGAGATGAGTGAAGTTCCTTTCTCTAACAAAACATTCTTTCCTTTTGTAACATCTTTATTTATTGGAATTGTGTTTGTCCTCTTGTTAGCCTTAAACATTAACCCTAATCCAAAGTGGGCATTCTTATCGATTGAGAACTTAATTATTCCAATCATTGTGACCTATGCAATGTTCTTGATCTTATTCTTCTTAAAAGATCGATCAATCGATAGCATTAAAAAAGCAAGTAAGAACTACTTGATCTTATTTGTCGTTATTATGGTCATAACAACAAGTCTCTATTTCACCCAAGGTTTTGGTTATACTTATCGGCTTCCAAAAGACGATGAAATTGTTAGCGTTGAAGTTTCGAGTCAACGGAGTAATCTTCCGTTTGTTGCTGGAAATAAAGTAACGATCATAAATCCAGATGAAGTAAAAAATATTTACAATCTTCATCATCAACTTATCGATCAAATAAAGAAAGATAAAGACTTATTTAGAGATATTTCAAGCAGTGATTATGTTGAACCTATGTTTACTCCTTACCAACTGTTTGGTGATTATTCTGATGTAACCATTAAGTATAAATTGGAAAACAATGGTAAATTAAATCGTACCTTTAAAATCCCCAATGAATACCATCACCTCCTGTTGCCACTTGCTCAATTAGAATCGTTTAAAGTCACAAACAATCCAATCATTGACCCAAGTGCACGACTCGATTCAAATCGTTTTACACTCTATGATTCTTTATTCCAAAAAGAATACTCTTTTGTAGAAAGTGACGATGCATCGATTCGAAAAGCTCTGTATGAAGATATGATTGAAATGAAGCATGAAGAATTCTACCAAGCAAATTCTAAAATAAATTTTGTCTTGATCTATTCTTTCGATGGTTTGCCAATGCAGATTAACATTGATGCTCGTTTTAAAAACACGCTCAAGTTATTAACGCCTGAAACCTTAATTCTAAACGAAGACTACGACGCTTCAAACCTTAATTATGCTATCGTTCCTTCTACTGTAAATCCTGATAATTTACTGAAACATGGAATAAGTCGTAATATTAATCAAAACTTTTCAATGGATATTACAAGCCCTATTTCAGAAGGCATAACGCTTCATGATGCTTTAAAATATCAAGATCAACTCTACGACAAACAATATGATGGTAAGGAAACGTTTGATGTCCTTCTTATTTCAATTGATTATGGTCAAATCGCCTTTCCAATTGTTACAAAATAAATTATTCTTTTAATTAGACTGTCTCATGCTTATGGGCAGTCTTTTATCTTACATACACTATTTTATACTATCGGTTGTAATCAAAAAATGACCACTGTATAATAAACGTAATACAAAAGGAGAAGAAATTTATGGCAGATGTTAATTTATGGCTGTTAGTCGGTATAGCAATCGTTGTTGTCGGTTTTTTTCTAAAACTAGACTCCATTGCAGTTGTATTGATTGCAGCAGTTGTTACCGCACTAATTGGCGGTATGAAATTCAATGAAATTCTTGCATTGATTGGAAAATCTTTCGTTGGGGGACGAGGTGCAAGTATCTTTATTATCACACTTCCTATTATTGGAATCAGTGAACGGTATGGTTTGCGTGAGCAGGCTGTCAAGCTAATTCAAAGAATTGGGAATCTTACAGCAGGACGTGTTTTATGGGTTTACAATATTATTCGTCAATTTGCAGCAGCGTTCTCATTACGTTTAGGAGGACACCCTCAATTTATTCGCCCGTTGGTTCATCCTATGGCTGAAGCAGCAGCTCAATCTGAATTGGGTGAAGGTCAAAAACTTGATGAAAAATCGATTGAAGAGATTAAGGCAGCGGCAGCAGCTTCTGAGAACTATGGAAACTTTTTTGGACAAAATATGTTTGCGGCAGCTTCAGGTGTTGTTTTGATGGCTTCAACTCTTTCTGAAAACAATATACAAGCACAACCTACAGAAATTGCAATGTGGAGTTTACCTGTTTTTATTACAGTTTTAATCCTCAGTGGCATTCAATTTACACTTCTAGATCGTAAAATTAGAAAGCGAGGTAAAAACTAATGGACTTTTGGACAATGTTTTTAGAAATGTGGTATATCCTTATTGGTTTTCTACTTTTAGCAACTGCGATTATCGCATTCAAATCCAATAAAGAAAATGAAGAAGAATCTAAAAATTATACTGCAAAATATATTTCAAGTGGTTTTTGGGCCATTCTAGCATTCTTATTTATCGTTGGACCTTATATTCCTCATGAGATAAGTGGTGCTTTAGTCTTAGTTATGGGTGTTTTATCTTTTACAAAACAAGTTAACTTAGGTCCTATTGCGCAAATATCACAATCATTCAAGGATGAACAATCCAACCGTATTGGTAATTTAATTTTCTTACCATCCGTCTCAATTGCGATTGGAGCATTTGTTTTTTCACAAATTCTACCTAAATTGTATCCTGAGGTGAGTGCATCACTTCTAGGATTCATTGCAATTGGTATCTCATCACTCATTGGTCTAATCACTGTTTTACTCGTAACAAGAGCGCCGATCAAAGCAGTTACATCTGAAGGAACTCGTTTAATGAGAACAATGGGTTCGCTTGCAATTCTTCCACAGTTACTTGGTGCACTTGGGGCAGTCTTTACAGCAGCCGGTGTTGGTTCGCTTATTTCTGTATTACTGGGTGGCATCATACCTGATGGAAATGCATTCTTAGGTGTTGTTGCATATTGTGTTGGTATGGCAATCTTTACCATGATTATGGGAAATGCTTTCGCAGCATTTACAGTTATCACCGTTGGTATTGGAATTCCATTCGTCTTTGCTCAAGGAGCAAACCCGATTATTGCGAGTGCCTTAGCAATGACAGCTGGATTCTGCGGTACTTTAATGACACCAATGGGGGCCAACTTTAATATTCTTCCTGCTACACTTCTTGAAACCAAGAGTGAATATGCAGTCATCAAATTCCAAGCACCCTTAGCAATGACCTTGCTTGTTATCCATATATTCTTAATGTATTTCTTAGCATTTAATTTTTAGGAGGTTTTATTTTATGAAAGTTTTAATTACAGGTTTTGATCCATTTGGTGGGGAAGCAATGAACCCAGCTTATGAAGCAGTAAAATTATTGCCAGATACTATTGAAGGTGCTGATATCATCAAGTTAGAAGTTCCAACAGTGTTTGGTAAATCAATCCAAGTTTTAGATGAAGCAATGGCAAAACACCAACCAGATATTGTCATTAACATTGGTCAAGCAGGCAATCGTTTTGGTATTACTCCCGAGCGAGTTGCTATTAATCAAGATGATGCACGCATCACAGATAACGAAGGTAATCAACCGATCGATACAGTGATTGTTGAAGAAGGACAACCCGCATACTTTGCGAAAATGCCAATTAAAGCCATTGTTGAAAACATTAAAAAAGCAGGGATTCCTGCTCAAGTTTCAAATACTGCAGGAACCTTTGTTTGTAACCATTTAATGTATGGTTTATTAAATCTAATCGATACAAAATATCCACAGGTTCGTGGGGGATTCATCCACGTTCCATTCGCAACAGAACAAGTCATTGATCGCCCAACATCGCCATCATTAACCTTAGAACAAATTGCGAAAGGTTTAGAAATTGCGGTAGCTACAACCATTACCACACACGATGACATCCAAGTCCAAGGTGGAGCTATTTCATAATGTCAGATCAGATTTTCGTTTATGGAACCTTGATGGAAGGTTATCGTAATTTTGATAAATATCTTCAAGGTCATGTTCTAAAAATTGAAAAAGCAACCGTCAAAGGAAAACTTTATGACATGCCTTATTTAGATTTTCCAGCACTTCTTGAAGGGAATGATACAGTTCATGGTGAAGTTATCACCGTCGATAATTTTTCAAAACTTCAAAAAGACATTGATGCAATGGAAGGCTATAAAGGGAACGATGACGATATGTATAAACGTATCCCAAAAACAGTTTTCTTAGAATCCGGAGAAGAAATTATTCTTGATGTTTATCAATATCATGCCTATAGTTTTGATCCTCAATTTAAAACAGAAGCGTGCTATATTCCCGAAGGAAGCTGGCGTGCTTTCAATAAGAAATTAGGTCGAGATTAATCATCTCGCCTTTTTTTTATATCTATTAAAAAGTTTCATAGTACATCACATGATATGCCTTCATGTTCTTGTTATACTTTATCTATAAGAAGGAGGTACTGAATGTTTTTAAATGAAGAATTACTACTGACGATTAGGGAGCGTGCTGATTATTATGATCGAACAAACCAATTCCCTAAGAAGGATTACCAGGACTTAAAAGATGCCGGTTACACTAAAGCATTTGTTCCAAAAGAGTACGGAGGATTTGGCCTTTCACTCAAAGAAATTGCACAAGAACAAACCCGTCTTGCTATGTATGCACCCGCAACCGCCTTGGGCATTAATATGCATCACATTATTGTTGGTGTTGCAAGTCATATGGTTAAAAATGGCAACATGAAAGGTGAACAAATACTCAAAGATGCTGCGAGTGGAAAATTACTTGCCTTTGGTATTTCTGAACCCGCTAATGATCGTGTATTATTTGGTTCTATCTGTAAAGCAGAAAAAGATGATAACAATGGCTATACATTTAATGGTCCTAAAGTCTTCATTTCAATGATTCATGAGTGTGATAATCTTGTAACCTATGCTCATTCCGATGAAGGTGAGCAAGGTCTTTCTGTATTTGCATATCTTGACAATGATAGAGAGAGCATTGTTATTGATGAAAATTGGGACACATTAGGCATGAGAGGAACTCAATCCCATAACATGACACTCACGAACGCCTATGCTCCAGAATCAAGGATTTTAACAAAAACTGCGCCAGTACCAAGCAACGATCCAGTTGTTTTCGGTATTTTCGCATATTTTGAAATTTTACTCGCCGCAACCTACCATGGAATCGGTAAACGTGCTTTAGAATTAGGCATAACAACCATTAAAAAACGTAAGAGTGTGGCGAATAACACAACCTATGATCAAGATAAAAATATTCGTTGGAGAATCTCTGATTCCGCAATTATGCTTGATGCAATTCAACCTCAAATTGACCAATTATCCGATGATTTTGAAAACGGTGTTGATCATGGAACCTTATGGATGCCTAAATTATCTGCAATCAAAAACAGATCTGTTGAAGCATCGATAGAGACAGTCAACCAAATGGTTAGAGCCAGTGGAGGACGTTCGTACTACAATGACCAAGAACTTTCACGTTTATTACGTGATGTTTATGCTGGTTTATTCCAACCATCCGATCAAGAATCCTTACATGATGCTTGGGCCCAAGTTCTCATCGGAGGGATTGATTAATGACTTTAAAAGATATTACCCAACAAATCACAAATCAAGAACTTACTCCTTTAGACCTTGTTGAAAAGGCAATTCAAAATATCGAAAAGAAAAATGGTGAGTTAAATGCAGTTGTTCATACCCGTTATGAAAAAGCGCGTCATGAAGCGATGAACAAAGACTTTTCCAACACGAAGTATAAGGGTATACCAATTCTCATAAAAAGTTTAGGACAAGATATCAAAGGCGAGCCCAACACAAACGGATCAACACTTTTCAAAGATTCAATTGCTCAACTGACTGATAACTTTGTTCAACGTATCGAAGATCTTGGTTTTATCATCTTAGGACAAACAAATGTTCCAGAATTTGGTTTTAAAAATATCACCGACTCACCCCTTTATGGTGATGCAAAATTACCTCATAATCCAAAACATACACCCGGTGGTTCGAGTGGTGGTAGTGCAGCTGCACTTGCAAGTAACATGGTTGATATTGTGAGTGCAAGCGATGGTGGAGGATCTGTACGAATTCCGGCAAGTTATAACGGACTTGTTGGCTTGAAACCGACACGAGGAAGTATGCCTGTCGGTCCCTTAAATTACCGTAGTTGGCAAGGTGCTTCCATCAACTTTTTCTTAACCAAGACCCTTGAAGACACCGTCGAACTCTTCAATGATATGCTTGTCTACGAACCATCATCACCCTTCACGTATAAGAAAGTAAGTCAACTAAAAAAGAAATATAAAATCGCTTATTCCACCGAATCACCCGTCAACCTCCCTGTTTCAAATGACGCTATCCAAGCTATTGAACAAACTGTTCGTCATCTAAAAGCATTAGGACATGATGTTGTTGAAGCTAAACCAGATATTGATGGAATGAAAGTCATGGAAAGTTACTACTTAGTCAACGGTGTTGAAACTGCATCCATGTTTAAGAATATCGAAAAATTTATCCAACGAGATGTTACAATTGATGATGTTCAATTAACAACTTGGACTATGTACCAATACGGATTATCCATCCCAGGATATGAAATGGTTGATGCCTTAAACTACTGGGACCAAGCCAGCAGTACTATGAACCAATTTCATGAAACATATGACTTATACTTAACACCAACCACAGCACATACCGCACCTCTTTACGATGAAGTTTACCAAAGTAAAGAACTTCAAGAAAAAATGCGAGATATCGTGAATCGTAAGGATCGTTATCAGTTATTATGGGATATGTTTGAAGATTCCTTGGCAAAATCTCCCTATACAATGCTAGCAAATGTAACAGGACAACCTGCCATTAGTTTGCCATTATATAAAAATAGTGACGGATTACACCTTGGGATTCAGTTTATGGGAGTTAAAGGATCTGAAGAACTTCTCTTCGATATTTCTGAACAACTAAAACCTCATTTCATTAAGTAGTGCCGTTAAAAAAAGATTCTTAACGATAAGAATCTTTTTTTGTATCTAAAATTTATTATAAAAAACTACCACTAATTTATAAGTGATAGTCTTTCATGACTTTATTGTTGTGCAAGCTTATGACTCTAGTCTTTCTTTTCAATCTCTTGGTACTTATTCATCAATACTTTACCACTATCTGCATCATAGTCCATATCTAAGATGTATCCCAAACCATTTTCAGTTGGAATTTCTTTAAAATCTAAGAAGCCTCGATGACCTAAGAAAATCAAGTATGTTTTGATGACACCAGAGTGACAAACAATGGTTGCACTTTTTTCATTGTTTTCTTGTAAATCCTTTAATATTTGTTCTAGTTTAGAAATAATACGGTAACTAAACTCAGTCATGGTTTCCCAATTTTCATGACGCTCATTCAAGCCCCATAATTCTGAAAAGTTAATTTCAACGTCTTTACCATATTGATCTTCTAAATTTCCAAAATAGATTTCTCTTAATTCTGGACTTTTTTCATATAATTCGTGCTCATCACCAAAAAGAATATCAAAGGTATGAATTGCTCGAATTAAATCTGACGAGTAGTAACGATCAGTTTTAGGATAAGCATATTCTTCTTTATAGCGTTTTAAGTCTTCAATACCTTCTTCTGTTAAAGCAACATCACTCCAACCAGTATAAGTTCCTTTTTTATTACCAACAGAATAACCATGTCTTACTAATACTATTTTCATTTACTTCTCCTTCTTAAAATTTACTTAACTAATTAATGTTCCATTTTTAATCTTGTCAACAAATAATAATTCAAAGTTTTCTTTATCATTCGCAGCTAATACCATTCCTGATGATAAAACACCACGAAGTTTAACTGGTTTTAGATTTTTAACAAGAACCACCTTTTTATTCAAAAGTTCTTCTGGACTATAGTGAGCAACAAGACCACTAACGACTTGAACATCTTGGTTCCCAGCATCTAATTGAAGAACATATAACTTATCAGCATTTGGATGTGCTTCAACTTTCTTAACTTGAGCAACAACCATCTCTATTTTCTTAAATTCTTCAAAATTTACTTCATTTACTTCCTCAATTCCAACAATTTCTTCTTCTGGTTCAAATTTCTCAAGTGTTTCTTTCACGTCAAGTCGATGAAAAATAATATCTGGTTTTTCAACAACTTTGTTATTTAATGGGTATGACCTTGCTCCCTTTGCATCATCCAATTGACGATCTTCCACGTTTATTTGATTGAGAATTTTCTCTGCCGTTTCAGGAATGAATGATTGAAGGACAATGGCTCCTACGCGAATTGCATCGAGTAAGTTATAAAGAACTGTTTGCAATCTTTCTGCATCGTCCTCATTTTTTGCTAATGCCCAAGGTTCTGTTTCATCAATATATTTATTACAACGTCTGAATAATTTAATGACTTCATCAAGCGCTTGAGCGACATGAAGTGTTTTCATTTTATTTTCAACCTTCGAAACAAGGGTTTCAGTCATGGTTAAAAGTTCAGTATCTATATCCGCACCACTTGAGTTATGAGTGATTGTTCCATCAAAATATTTATTAACCATCGAGATTGTTCGGTTCACAAGATTGCCTGTGATATTAGCTAAATCAGTGTTAATGCGTTCAATCATCAATTCATACGATAAGGTACCATCTCGATCATAAGGCATTTCATGAAGCATGAGATAACGAACTGGGTCTACACCAAATACAGCCGCTAAATCATCAACATATAAAACGTTGCCTTTAGACTTACTCATTTTACCATCACCCACAAGCAACCAAGGATGACCAAAGATTTGTTTTGGTAACTCCACATCTAATGCCATTAGTAATATAGGCCAATAAATCGTGTGGAACCTTAAAATATCTTTCCCAATGACATGGACATCGGCAGGCCAATAATGATTAAATGTTTCCGCATGATTGCCATCGACATCATATCCCAAACCTGTAATATAATTGGTTAATGCATCAATCCAAACATAAATAACATGCTCAGGATCAAAGTCAACCGGAATTCCCCATTTAAAACTTGTTCGAGACACTGCTAAATCATAAAGTGGTTCCTTTAAAAAGTTTTGGACCATTTCATTTTTTCTTGATTCAGGCTGAATAAAATTAGGATTCTCTTCAATATGCTTAACTAATCGTTCCTGATATTTACTCATTCTAAAGAAATAAGTCTCTTCTTTTTGACGTGTAATTTTTGCACCACACTCTGGACAAATCCCTTCCTCAGTTACCTGTGTATCTGAATAAAAAGATTCACATGCCTTACAATACCAGCCTTCATAAAACCCTTTGTACAAATCATCTTGTTCAAATAGTTTTTTAAATATTTTTTGAACTTCTTCTTTATGACTAACATCCGTTGTTCGAACAAACCCATCATATGATACATTCATTAAATCAAATAATCCACGAATTATTCCTGCAATATTATCAACGTATTCTTTAGGTTGTGTGTTATTTTTACTTGCATAATCCTCTATTTTTTGACCATGTTCATCAGTTCCTGTTTGAAAGTATACATCATAACCTTGTGCACGTTTAAATCGAGCAATCGCATCGGTTAAAACGATCTCATAGATATTTCCAATGTGTGGCTTTGCTGATGTATATGCAATAGCGGTTGTTATATAGTATTTTTCTTTTTCCATTCTTATTCCTCCGCAAACTCTATCTCTTATTATAGCGCATTTTCTAAACACCTACAAACTAAAGCTTTCCATAGTAAAAAGGCATTGTTATACGTGTTTCACTTCAACAATGCCGATGCTAAATAATTAAGTTAATGTTATTTTTTACGTTTATATTCTGTATACAGTTCTTTGAATAAACTAAGAATGAATACTGAGAATAGTATAATATTCGCAATATATATCATTATTTGCTCTGTATGCTTTAAGTAAGCAAAATAACTAATGGTTATTGCGTCTCCTCCAAAAAAAGCACTCTCAATAAATCCAGACTTCAATAACGTAAAAACAACCAATGATAAGACAAGTCCAATTGCATACAATGTTTTTTTCATAAATGTATCCCCCCCATTTGTATATTTTTATTTTAACGGTTTGTACCAACAAATTCAATCTTTTAATCTATTTCTCTTTTTCAACAATCGTTATAGTCAAGTTTATGGACCCAACACCATAATTTCAAGAACAAAAAACTACGTAACTCTCATTTTTTAGAATTACGTAGTTGATTTAATATAAAATATTATTTATTTTTTTTCAAACATTCACTACAAATACCTTCGAAGTTTATATCATGACTGAATACTTTCGCATTCAACTCATCTTCCACAACTTTATGTAAACGATCTTGATACTCAATACTTACGTCTTGAATACGATCACATTCTACACAACGAAAGTGATAATGGTCGTGAATATTTTTATCATAGATGTATCCCAATTCTGGATGTCTAACTCGGTTAATCAAATGCTCTTCGTAGAGAACATTTAAATTACGATAAACGGTAGCAATACCTATTTTAACGTTTTGCTCCTTTAAAACAGAGTGGATTTGATCAGCGGTCATATGTCCAGAACTATTTCGTATTAAATCTAGTATTTCTTGTCTTTGTTTTGTTAATTTTAGACTCACTATCATCACCCACCGTTATTGTATCATAAAATTAGCGATCACCGTTAAAAATTGAATTTTTAACAATTATATAATCTACTTTTGTTAAAGACTCAAGTGTTTTTCCTCCAGCATATGAAATGGAGGATTGTAAATCTTGTTGCATTGCTTTTATCGTATCAGCAATATTTCCTTTATGTTCGATAAGGATTTTTTTACCTTCAACGTTTTTCTTTTCACCTTTTTGATATTCAGATGCACTTCCAAAGTACTCTTTGTAGGTAACACCATCTTTATCAATTGTTTCTCCTGGGGATTCTTCATGGCCTGCAAAAAGTGAACCAATCATGACCATACTTGCACCAAATCGAATTGATTTCGCAATATCACCATGGTCTCTAATTCCACCATCTGCAATCAGGGGTTTACTGGCTGCTTTTGCACACCAATTCAGTGCCGCTAGTTGCCAACCGCCTGTTCCAAATCCTGTTTTTAGTTTTGTTGTACATACTTTACCTGGTCCGATTCCAACTTTTGTTGCATCAGCTCCTGCTCGTTCTAAGTCTCGAACGGCTTCAGGGGTTCCAACGTTTCCAGCAATCACGAAAGATTCTGGTAAATGTTGCTTAATGTATTTTATCATTCGTATTACAAATTCCGAGTGGCCATGAGCAACATCAATCGTAATATACTCTGGTTTTAAGTTTTTCTCAACCATTTCATCAACAAATGAATACTCATCTTCCTTAATTCCAACACTGATTGAAGCAAACAAACCTCTGTCTTGCATCATTTTAATAAAATCGAGACGTTTATTTTCCTCGAAGCGATGCATTACATAAAAATAATCGTTTTCTGCTAAAGTAATAGCTAGTTTTTCATCAATGATAGTTTGCATATTAGCTGGAACGACAGGCATCTTAAATGTTCTGTTTCCAAATTGTATGCTTGTATCACATTCTGATCGACTTTGTACGATACATTTATTCGGTATTAACTGTATATCTTCATAATCAAATATCTTCATTCTTTCTCCTTCTTTTGATGGTAAGCATTGTAAAGTTCATTTTTACTAACCTTTGATTCTTTTGCGGTATGACTGATCGCTTTAGATGGTTTCATACCATCTTCAATCAATGAATCAATTTTTGCCAATAAGTCATCCTGGGATGTCGTCTCATCCTCCGACTTTTCAATGACAATAACGTATTCACCTTTTTGAACATCGATCGAATTCATAACGTCTAAAAGAGGTCCTCGAATAAACTCTTCATGCTTTTTGGTGATTTCCCGTGCGAGGCACACCTGCCGGTCACCGAGAACATCATACATAATTTTTAAAGTCTTTTCCACTTTGTGAACCGATAAATAATAGACTAAGGTCATTTTTAAGTCTTTTACTTCATTTAATTGATTAATAATACCCTGTTCTTTCGCCTCTAAAAAACCTAAAAAAGCAAACGGATGAACGATTAATCCAGATGCAACAAGCGCTGCTAAAAAAGCACTACTCCCTGATATTGGCACAACATTGTAGCCCGCTTTAATCACTTCATGGGAGACAGTATGTCCAGGATCTGATATTAATGGATAGCCTGCATCACTTATTAAAGCAATATTTTTACCAGCCTCTAAATGCTTAACAATATCAATACTTGCTGTATCTTCATTGAAATCATGATAGGCAATCATCGGAGTTTTAATGTCAAAATGTTTCAATAAAAAAGCTGAGTTTCTTGTATCTTCCGCCGCGATTAAATCAACAGTTTTCAATATCTCAACTGCTCTTGGCGTCATTTCATTTAAATTTCCAATGGGTGTCGCAACTAAAAAGAGTGTTGCTTGATCATTTTTAAAACTTTGTTGAATCATAACATCTCCCTTTCACTCACCATATATGAGAACTGATCAATGAGTAATTTAACACTAACTCCTGGCCTTATACGATCTTGAATATCAACAATGATTGACTTTAAATCGTAGTTATCTGTCAATCTGAACATCATTTTTAAACTTTCTGAGAACTTATTCAGGTCCACTTTCATATGATTATTTAATACCGCATTATAAAGACTTGCGGCTTCAATTTTACTGTTTGAATAAACACTGAGAAAATCATTCACAGCATCAAACAATTGGGCACTTTCTTTGTCGTTTAGTCTTTTTTCTAATCCTTCCCAATCATTTTCTAATTCGAGGTAAGCATGGATCATCAACTCATCATAACCTTCTTCAAGGGCTTTTTTCCGTAACACATCCTGTTGTTCTTCATCAAGGGTTAAAATTAAACATCGGGACTGAATTGTATCAAGGACTCGATTCAAAGATTGAGCTGTTAAGATTGCTGTTATATCCGAACTGGGTTCTTCTAAAAATTTTAATAAACTATTTAACGCTGATGGTGTCGCTGCATCGACATTGTGAATAATATAAACTCGTTTTTGTCTTTTTTCTAAAGCAGTTTGACTTAGTTCGCTTTTTAATTCAAGTATATTTTCTTTTTTAATTCGTTCTTCATCAGGATTTACAATAATTAAGCTCGCATGTTCTTCTCGTTCAACATTGAGACAATCACTACAATGATCACAGTACCCTGGTGTTTGTTGTTGACATAAAATAGACTTTGCCATATATTTCGCAAGTTCGTCTGTATTTTTACCATTTAACAAATAGGCATGTGACGTCATATTTTTTAATTGTTGACGATGAAAAAAGTCAAGAACACGCTTTTGTCTTAACTTTAGTGAACTCATTTTAAATGTACTCCTTTATTTTTTTAATACTTGAAGCGATGACTTCTTCCAAACTTACTTCAGCATCAATTCGTTGAATTCTTTGAGGATTTTCCTGCCATAATTGATGGTAAGCTTCATAGACTCTTTCATGAAATGTATCACCTGCTTGTTCAAGGCGGTCTTTGAAACCTCTTTGACCAATGCGTTCCATCCCTATTTCTGGGTGAACATCAAAAAATAAGGTCAAGTTAGGCATGCAATTCTCAATTGCGAACGTATTAATTTGATAAACTTCGTCAATTCCAATGTCTCGACCATAGCCTTGATACGCGAGCGAACTATCGATAAAACGATCGCATAAAACTATTTTATTTGCTTTAAGTGCAGGTTGTATCTTCTCGACAACATGTTGTCTTCGACTTGCTGCATAAAGTAAAGCTTCTGTTCTGTCGTCCATTTCTTGATGGTCAGGATTCAATATTAGATTTCGTATTTCTTCAGCAATTCTAATGCCTCCTGGTTCACGGGTCATGATAACATCATACCCCTCTTGAGTTAGATAATCATAAACTTCCTTGATAACTGTTGATTTTCCACTTCCTTCTGGTCCTTCAAAACTAATAAAATATCCCATAACACACCTCTTTTTGATAATTATAGCATGGATTAATGACCTTGCGACAAGCATATGATAGACTTAAGATTATGGAGGGTTTATGAAACAAGAAAAAAAGAGGTATTCCGGTAAAATTATTGATGTCTATGATGTGATGTTTGATGATTTTGAAGCAGAGGTTTTAAAACATTCTGGTGGTGTGTGTGTTGCTACAAGTCTGAACGGCAAAGACTTTTTTCTGGTGAAGCAATTCCGTTTTGGTTCGAATGAAACCATGATTGAGTTTCCTGCTGGTAAAATAGATCCCGGTGAAAAACCAATCGAGGCTGCTCATCGTGAATTGCGTGAAGAAATTGGCTATGCATGTGAGACCTTGATTCCTTTGGGTCATGTCTATCCATCACCAGCATATTTAGATGAAATATTGTATCTTTATTATGCTGAAGGATTAACATTTGTGGGACAGGATTTAGATGATGATGAAGAACTAGACGTATTCACTCAAGATTTAGA
Organism: Erysipelothrix urinaevulpis; assembly: GCF_009828835.1. Taxonomy (GTDB): domain Bacteria; phylum Bacillota_I; class Bacilli_A; order Erysipelotrichales; family Erysipelotrichaceae; genus Erysipelothrix; species Erysipelothrix urinaevulpis. The sequence goes on along the minus strand of NZ_WTTB01000001.1, from coordinate 58,829 downwards.
ATGGATCGAAGATAAAATATTAAAAAATGAGATTACGGATAGTAAAACGATTGCATTACATATGCGATTAAAACATTATCTTAAGTCGAAGGTATAATGCTTTTTGGTAAGTTTAGTGTTGATGAGAAAATTCTTGTCAACACTTTTTTATAAAAAAAAGAGCTTTCGCTCTTTTAATGTTAATTTAAATGTTCTTGATGCATGTTTATTCTTTAGCTTTATTCTTAGGTAAAATAAAGACTTGCTCTTCTGATTTTGATAGAAGATGGGTTCCACGTGCATAATTTTGAACATAGGTTGGATCTTCTAGTTTTGTTTTTTCTAATGTTAATTCGTTTTGACGTGTTGTTAGTGTTTCAAATTCTGTCTCAACAACTTTAAGTTCTTGATTTAATTTGAATGTCGTCATTAACTCTTTTACTGAATTCATCATGAAAAAAGCAAAGATTGTTAATCCGACTGCACCTGCAATAAACGGACCAATCTTACGAGTTCGATTCTTCTTTCTCTTCATTGTAGCTTGTGTCATTTATTGTTCATCTTCTTTCTACTTTATAATTCTTACACTTCAATTATACTGACAATCTCATTTTTTGCAAGAGTTGGCAGTGTTTTACGCGTTGTGATCAATTAGTTTATACATCATACCATCTTTATTGAATAGTTTGGGATTTAGGTCGGTTATTTCACAAAAAATTCGTTTATGCTCGAAATTAATTTCGAGGATATCTCCAGCAAATACTTCTGTTGAAGGCTTCGCGACTTTACCATCAATCAATACGCGTCCTTCAGTAGCAAGTTGTTTTGCTATCGTTCGTCGTTTAATAATTCGTGATACTTTCAAGTATTTATCAAGTCTCATTGTCATTCACCTGCACTTCCTCTAAGATTTGAATCATTTGTTTTATCCATTCGTTGCTATTGGGTATTATGATCACAATTTTTTGTTTTATATATTTTATTTCTATATCATAAGACATTTCTGATATTAACTGAAATAGATGGACACCATCAATAATATCAGAATATTCTTGTGTAAATACAAGTTCGACATGGTTATATTTTTCGTGGAATGCTTCAATTCGTAGATCTTTCAAGAAAAGTTCTAATCGTGTTTTTTCGAGTAACATTTCAACAGATTCTGGGAGCTGCCCATAACGATCTTGAATACTTTGGTAATAGTTTTCATAGTCTTTTAATGTTTCGATGGATTGGATTTCTTGATAAAAATCTAATTTTTCTGAATCGTTAAAGGTAAAATTATCTGGAAGATAGCCACTTGAATTAATGGTCAGATCTTCTTTTTTCTCTTCTTTTTGAATCCCTTTTCTCTGATCAATGGCTTCTTTAAGTAATTCCACATAGAGATCCATTCCTACTGTATCGATAAATCCTGACTGATTAGCACCTAACATTTCTCCTGCACCTCGTATGCTTAAATCTCGCATTGCGATTTTATAGCCACTACCTAGCTGAGAAAACTCTTTGATTGCTTGTAATCGTTTGGTGGCAATTTCTGTTAAACTCTTTTTCTGAGGTACAACAAAATAAGCATAAGCCAAACGATCACTCCGTCCAACTCGTCCTTTTATTTGGTAAAGTTGTGATAAGCCAAATTTGTGGGCATTATCGACAATCATGGTATTGGCATTGGGGATATCAATCCCGGTTTCAATGATTGTTGTACAGACAAGCACATTAATATTTTTGTTGATGAACTCTAACATTATATCTTCAATACTATGGCGATCCATTTGACCATGTATGACGCCAACCTTCGCTTCTTCGATTTCCATTGAAATTGAATTTGCTACGGTATAAATTTGATTAACATTGTTGTAAAGATAAAACACCTGACCATCTCGTCGTATTTCTTTAAGTATAACGTCATGCAGGGTCTTTTTATTCTTCTCAATCACATAGGTCATAACTGGTAATCGATCTTGGGGAGGTGTATTGAGTTGAGATAAGGAACGTAAACCAATAAGAGACATTTGTAGGGTTCTGGGAATTGGTGTAGCACTTAAAGATAGAACATCGACCATTGCACGATATTCTTTAATTCTTTCTTTATGCTCAACACCAAAACGTTGTTCTTCATCAATCACTAAAAAGCCTAAATCTTTGAATACAATATCCTTTGACAGCACTCTGTGTGTACCAATTAAAATATCGACCTTCCCTTGTTTAACACGGTCAATGATTTCTTTTTGCTTCTTATCTGAAACAAATCGATTTAACACTTCAATTGTTACTGGATAGTTTACAAATCGTTCTTTGAAGGTTTGGTAATGTTGTGAACTTAGAATTGTTGTTGGACACAGAAAGACAACTTGTTTTCCTGATATAACTGCTTTAAATGAAGCACGAATTGCAACTTCAGTTTTACCAAAACCGACATCTCCGCTTAGAAGACGATCCATTGGTTTGTTGCTTTCCATATCATTTTTAATCTCAAGAATTGCTTTTTCTTGGTCAATCGTGAGGGGGTATGGAAATTCTTTTTCAAATTGCATTTGTAACTCGTTATCTTTCTCAAACTCAAAGCCAGTCTCTTCAAGGCGCTGTGAGTAGATATGAATCAGTTTATCCGCAATTTGAGCAACATCTTCTTTAACTTTTGCTTTGTTTCTTTCCCAAGTATCTGTCCCTAATTTATTTAGACGAACTGCATTCGCATCTGAAGACATGTATTTACGGACAAGATGAAATTTTTCTAAAGGTACAAATAACTCATCACCATCTTTATACATTATTCGCATGAAGTCTTTTTCAATGTTATCGTAGTTTTTTGTTGTTATCCCCATGTATTTTCCAATACCATATTGGCGATGCACAACATAATCATAGGTTCCTAAGTCTTGAAGACGTTCTAAGTTCTCTGCTTCGAAGAATTTATTATCATATCTAAATGTCTTTCCTTTGTGATTTAAAATTTCTTCAGCACTGTAAACATCAATTTCCAAGTCATCAAAAGAAATACCAACAACCTGTGATGACTCAAATAAATATAAACCCGGTTTTTTAGGGTAATTCACTTGTTCTTTGTATTCTATGCCTAAATGATCGAGTCTAGCGTGTAGAGAGCTTTTATTATCCTCTGTAACGGTAATTATTTTTACTTTGCTGGTGCTCTCACGCTCTAACCAACGTAAAACATCGTCACTATTGTTCATTGTTAAACGATTTTGGTGCCACGGTAAAAGATATGTTTCTCTTTGACCTTGGAATTCATACACAGATATTGAATTATTTAAGGTGGGTTTAATGTCGATAAACAGATCGTTAAATTTAACAAGTTGATGCAAACTTGTTTGCTCACTGATAAACAAATCACTGTCTAAAACATAACTTTCCAATTCTTTTGTGAATGATTCAATCGGTGATATATAAATATCATTAAGATTCACAAATTCTAAAATGGAGGTAGAATTTTCCCATTTTGCAAGCAAAGGATACATCGTATGATCATAAATACCTTGCTCTAATTGATCAAGAGCAATTGCCATATTATCCCGTGTTTCTTTATCTTTAATTTGATCTCTTGCATTCTTTGTGATTGATTTACATTCCTCTTGGGTTAATAAAACTTCCTCTGCAAAGATGATTGTTGCTGTGGTTAGTGGGGCAATTGATCGCTGAGTCTTCACATCAAAAAAGCGAATACTTTCAACAAGATCATCAAAAAACTCAATTCTGATGGGATGAGAATAATTCGCAGAATAAACGTCAAAAACACCACCTCTAAAACTAAAACACAGTGGCCTATCAACATACTTAACTCTTTGGTAACCCATATTATGTAAAGATTTAATCAAGTCATCGCGATTGATTTCATCATCTTCATTTAGCGTAAGTATATGTTCTTTAAAGGTATCAGGTTTTGATATCCTACGAACACTTGCTGATGCGTGAGTAATTAAAACATCATAGTCTTGTGCTAACAATGCATAAATTGTATTTAAACGTTCTTCCTTCAGAACATCTGACTGAGAAATTGCTTCTACCCGTAATGACGTTTCATGTAAATAATGTTTTACTTTGATGCTTGGATCAATGCTTAAGATCATTTCGTATAAGTTCAAAACCTGTTGATCATTTTCTTTTAATATGACTTGATGTTTTTTTCCTTGAACTTTTGCACCAACAATTAGTAAAGCTTCTTGCAATAATGACAAGTGTGCAAAAGACTCTTCTCCACGAAACCAAGCACTGACCAATTCATTGTTTTTTAAATACTCTTCAAACCACGTCATTTTTGATTATAGGTGTTCATGAGAGTACTCAACGATTCACCATCTAAATACTCCACAACGAAATCTGTAGCCCTTCCTAGTGCTACATCATCATCAAGTTTACCCAAAACATATTTAACAGTTTCAATTCTAGGGTTTTTTCCAATACCAACTCGTAACCTTGGGAATTCATTATGACCGAAATGATCAATAATATTTTGAATTCCTTTTTGTCCCCCCGAACTTCCTTTCAAACGAACACGTAATCGTCCACGATCTAAATTCATATCATCGCTAATCACCAAGACATCTTCAGGATTAATATTGTAATAATTTACAAATTGAATCAAAGATTCCCCAGATAAATTCATATACGTTTGTGGTTTGATGAGTAATACTTTCTCATTATTATAAAAGAACTCTGCATAATGCGCATTAAATTTCTTGAGTTCAACTTTTTCATTTAATCGTTTAGCAACCTCGTCCACAACTAAAAAACCAACATTATGTCGGGTTTTTGCATATTGTTTTCCTGGATTGCCTAATCCTACTATAACTTTCATAATTTCCTCCAAAACACCTTTAATTTTAGCATGTTTAAGGTAAAAAAATAAAGAATAAGGAGTGTCCCTATTCTTTATTTCCATCATACATGATTTTTAAATGACGATTACGACCCGAGCCTTCACTTTGAGTTTTAATGTTCGGCATCGATTGTAACTCTTTATGAATTACTTTACGTTCATCATTTGACATTGGATCAAGCGCTGCATCAATTTTTGTTCTTTGAACAGTCTTTGCAACTCGTTGGGCCATTGCCATTAATTTTTGATAACGATTCTTTTTATAACTATTAATATCAAAATTCACATAGAAGCGACGTTTGAACTTAGAACTTATAACACTTCGAATCAGATTGCTCATGCCATTTAAGGACGAGCCATTCTTCCCAATCAGAATTGCATTGTTCTCTGCATTCAAATCAATCGTCACATTGTTTCGTGTGGCAACAACTTGGCATTCTACCTCAAGTCCTAAACCTTCGAAAAAATTTGTGAAGTATTCTTTAACAAATTCTTCAACATCTTGAGGGGCAAAAACTTCCGCTGTTACACTTGCACCAAATCCTAAAAAGCCTGATTTTTCTTCTAGTATATGGTATGTCAACTCTTCAACACTCGTATTTTTTTCTAATGCTACTTCATTTAGTACATCTTCAATTGTACGTGCAGTATATTGCTTCATGGTATCCCCTTTCTAATTATTTGTGATCTGAATATTTATTTTGAATATATAGTGTTTGAATCAATTGAGTAAATGCTGTAACCATCCAGTATAAACTCATTCCAACACCCCAACGCAATGCTAGTACAACAATCATAACAAGTGATGTATACATCATTGTATTTGCACTCTTTGGTTGACTTTGTTTTTGATATGACTTCATCTTTTTCTTTGTCAAATATTGTGGTAAGAACATGGATAGGAATTGGAATAAAGCCATTAAAACGAAAATTCCAATGTAAACCGCATTTCCTGTTTTAAATCCATCCAGTGGTGTTCCTGATAAAGGTTGACCAAATACATTACCATTAATAATTTGCTCAGCACGCATAACTGCTTGATACATCGCAATCATGATAGGAATTTGTAAGAATGCTCCACCTAATGCTCCAAGTGGATTAATATTGTGTTTCTTAAACAATTGTTGAAGTTCATTCGCTTTTTGCATTTTAGCTTGCTCATCATCACGACCACGATATTTTTCTTCAATTCGTTGTTGTGCAGGTCCAATCTCCTGCATTTTTTGTTGTTGAACTGTTGCTTGAATCGATAACTTCAATGTTAATAATTTAATTAAAATTGTAACAATGAAAATCGCTGCTAATGCACCAACTCGTGCTGCAAAAAAGTTTAATAACTGAGCAATAGGCCAAACAATTAACGCACTAAACCATCCTTGCTCACCAAAATTCCATTTATCTCCAATTGAGATAATTTTCTCAGTCATTACTTGGCCTGTTTTTGGATCGATAACTTGTGTACATCCAGTCAGGGCAATTAATATGACTGCAATTAATAATAGTTTTTGATACTTTTTCATCGTATTCTCCTTACTAGACATTCACCTTACATTTTAACCGTTTTCATAAGTTTTTCCAAGTCATTTCGGTTTTCTTCAAATGTTTTAGTAAAATATCCTCTTCTAACCATAATTACATAATCATATTCATGTGTTTGACAGTCTATTTCTTTGATCATATTCCGTATTTGTCGCTTCGTTTTATTTCTTACAACAGCATTCCCTAATTTCTTTGATACAGCGATACCATAACGCGCATTATCTTCAGATTTTTCTTTAATATAAATTGTGTAAGACTTTGAAGCTTTATAGCGTCGTTTTTGAATAATTTGATCGAATTCACTACTGTCTTTAATTCTATATTTTTTTTTCATATTTTTAAAAAAAGTCACCCGCTAGGGTGACCATTTACGCTGTTAATTCTTTTCTTCCTTTTTTACGACGACGGGCAACGACGCGACGACCGCTTGAAGTTTTCATGCGCGCTCTAAAACCATGAGTTTTTTGATGTTTCCTTTTACTCGGTTGATATGTTCTTTTCATATGAAAAGCACCTCCAATTCTTTATACAAGAGTAAATGCTTTAAAAGTATATAAGATATAGAGCAAAATGTCAATTTTATCTCATAATTTGTTTAATTTAAAGTGTGGATTACTCTCAATCGTCTTTGTGGATAACTGTGTTTACTCGTTTCCATATTTTTTTTGATAAAAAAACATATCCACGACTAATTAACACCATTTTCAACATGAGTTATCAACATTTTGTGGAAATGTTAATAACACCATTTTAACCTTTATACAAGCCATTTTTATCTGTTGACACTTACTGTATAACTTGTTTGTTTTTCCTCTTCATAAAAACTATCAACATGACTGTGGACAATTTAAACTTATCCACAAGTTATAAACATTCCAAATTTTGTGGATAACTGTGGAAAACTATTATATATCCACTATATAAGCCTTTTTACAATGTTAATGTTTGTGGATAAGGTGTTGGTATCTTTTTTAGCAATGGAAATGTCTTTTTAATTTGCTATTATAGAACTAAAGGAGAAGTGAAAAATGTCAACATTGCAATTTTATTTAGAAGACGTTTGGGGAAATGTCAAAAGATCCATCAAAGATAGTAATCATTTTGATGAACCAATCTATAAAACTTACTTTGAAGAATCCCGACTCGCTTCTTTAAATGATACGAAAGCTATAATTTTAGTTCCAACGTACTTACAAAAGATTATTTTGTCAGAAGAAATGCCAATTATTTCAAATACATTGAATTCAGTATTAGAAAAAGAAGACATCGCCTGTGAAATTTTCCTCGAAAGTGAATTTAAAGAAGATATTGTCCATCAAGAAGTTCAAAAACCTGTTGTTGTTCAAAATAAAGTTCTAAGAAATGATGGGGTGAACCCTCAGCAGACCTTTGATAACTTTGTTGTTGGACCAAGTAATAAAGAAAGTCATTCTGCTGCACTTGGATGTGCTTATCGACCTGGGCAATTTTATACACCCTTATTTATATATGGTAATTCAGGTTTAGGAAAAACTCATTTACTAAATGCTATAGGAAACTATATTAAAAAACTCAATCCCAACGCTAAAGTACTCTACACATCAAGTTCTGATTTTGTTCGGAAAGTTGCAAGCACGATTGCAAGTGGTTCGATCGAAGTCTTTAAAGAAGAAATGTACCAACTCGATGTCTTATTAATTGATGATATTCAGTTCTTAGCTGGTAAAGAGAAATCTCACGAGATTTTCTTCCATATCTTTAATGAATTAATCTATAACCGAAAGCAAATTGTTATTACCAGTGACCGTTTACCAACTGAGATAAAAGGTCTAGAAGATCGCTTAATTAGTCGCTTCTCATCAGGTTTATCTGTTGGTGTCGACTCTCCAGAGTTCGAAACTTCACTGGCTATCCTTGAAGTTAAAATTAAAAACGAAGGCATTGATATGTCACTCTTTGACGATGATGTGCTGCATTATATTGCCGCTAATTTTTCTAAAGATGTCAGGATGCTAGAAGGTGCTTTGAATCGATTACTCTTTTATTCAATTGAGTTTTCTCGTTATGAGCATATTGATATTACGATTGCGATGAATGCATTTAAAACTGGCGGGGAACCTATCCACTCTAAGGATTTGGATACTCGAACAATTAAACGGATTGTTTCTGATTATTATGGATTAACTCAAGCCCAGCTTGTTTCAAAATCTCGAACGAAGGCCATTGCGAATGCGCGACATATTGCCATTTACTTATGTCGAAAACATTTAGATCTTCCCTACAATAAGATTGGTGAAGATTTTGGTGGAAGAGACCATTCAACGATTATAAATTCATGTGACAAGATTGAAAAGCTATTAAAAACTGATCAATTGCTCGCTAAAGCAATCTATGAAATAGAAAATAAAATCTTGTAATTATCCCCACTGTTAAACATTCTATCCACACTGTAAAAACATCATAATAACCTTTAACAATGCGTTATTAGAGTTTTGTCCACGAATCCACAGTGCCTAATAGTATTAATTCATTAAATAAGTATTATATATAACACATGCGTGTTTCAATTTATGTTATAATTACATAAACTACATTGGAGGTCCTTATGAAATTTAGTATCAAAAAAACATCACTACATAAAGTACTATCTTCAGTTGGTAGAGCATCTTCAACTTTTTCACCTTTACCAATTTTATCAGGAATCAAATTTGATCTTAGAAATGATGCATTGACTTTAATTGCAAGTGATTCAAACATTAGTATTAAAGAAACTATTTATGCATCGAAAGATAATGAACTTAATATTTCAGAAGAAGGTAGTGTTGTTTTAGAGTCTCGTTATATTTTAGAATCTGTTAGAAAATTAGATAGCGATATTATTCATTTAGAAATCATTGATGGTGCACTGACAAGAATTAGTGGTAATCATGCTGAATATATGATTAATGGAAGTAAGTCTGATTTATATCCAAACATTGATTTCACAAAGCCTGAAGCAAGTTTTAAAGTACCGGGTCGCACGTTAAAAGAAGTGATTGATCAAACGGCATTTGTTTGTTCGACAAGTGAGGATCGCCCAATTTTTACAGGTGTTAATTTTAAGACTGATGGAAATTTATTACACTGTGTAGCAACTGATAGTTATCGTTTAGCTAAAAAGGTTGTTGATTTAGGCGTGGAAATGGATTTCAATATTTCAGTCCCTGCTTCAAATTTATATGAAGTAGCTAAATCAATTCAAGATGGTAATGATGTTGAGATTGCTGTATCAGATAAATTGGTTCAATTCTATGTTGAAGATACTTTGATTCAATCACGTTTGATTGATGGTATTTTCCCTGATGTCAATCGTTTAATTCCAAGTGAATTTGGCTTTGAATTACTGATTAGTAAAAGTCATTTTATTACTGCGATTGATCGTTCTTCATTTTTAAAGAGTGAAGGGTATTGGACAGTTAAATTAGAAGCAAGTCAAGATACTATTGAATTAAGTTCTAAATCTCAAGAAATTGGGTCGTCTCAAGAAGTCTTAAATCCTATTGAATATAAAGGTGGTTTTTTAAAGATTTCATTTAGTGGCCGTTATATGATGGAAGCGTTGAAATCATTTAAACATGATGAGATTTTAATTAAATTTGTGGGTGAGATGCAAGCGTTTGTTTTAATTGATTCAAAAGATGATTCAATTTTACAACTCGTTTTACCAGTTAGAACGTTTGACTAATTGTTTTAAATAATAGTTTCTAAGGTGAACTTTTATAAAAGTTCACCTTTTATTTATTGACTCTACCACGGTGTGAGCCTTTATAATGGAATTGAGCTCAAAGAAAGGAATGTCATATATGATAAAAATTGGTGATTTTTCTAAACTTTCAAGAATTAGTATTCGAATGTTGAGATACTACGATGAGGAAGATATTTTAAAGCCTTACTTTATTGATGAATCAAATGGTTATCGTTATTATAAAGCCTCACAACTTTTAACAACATCACTTATCGTGAACCTGCGTGATTTGGGATTTGGGAGTCATGCAATCCGGGATATTGTTGATAATGACGATAATAAGCAATTACTTCAATCTCTTTTTGAAGTGCAAAAGAAAACGTTGAAAGACGATAAGAGGGCGTTAGAGCATCGTTTAAAGCTTCTTGATAGTTTGATGTCAAAATTAGAAGGAGACAGTGATATGAGTTTAGTTGTTAATGTAAAGACGATTCCAGAACGTTTGGTGATGAGTACAAGGGATACACTTGAAAAGTATGAAGATGAAGGCAAACTTTGGGAAGTAATGTTCCAAGACCTAAAACATCAAAAGTTTGAGATGGCTAATCCAAGTATTTCATGTGCTATATTTCATGATAAAACCTACAAAGAACAGGATGTTGATGTAGAAATTCAAGTATCAATCGTATCAGAAATTCAAGAAACTGATAATGTAAAATGTAAAATGATGCCAAGTGTAGAGGTTGCTTCAGTTATTATGAAGGGAAGCTACAACACGATGACAGATGTTGCCCACACAATGGGTCATTGGATCGAAAATAATGGTTATGAATTTGCTGGAGCGATGTTTAATATATACATTGTTAGTCCAGCACAAAATCCTGATCCCAATGAATGGATTACGGAAGTGTGTTACCCAATAAAGAAAAAATAAAAATGCGGATTGATTATTTGTTAAAAGCAAAAATCAATCCTTTTTTATTACCGAACGTTTGACGATAATGAACGATAAGATAAAATTAGTATTACCGTTTATAGACTTTGTTTTAACAAGCTTGTGAAATAAAACTTTTTTTTCGTATTGGGACTGCTAAAGATGAAATTTTTCACGATTTGTAGTATAATATGAGAGTGTGAAAAAGGATGGTTATTATGAAAAAACAAGAAGCTCATATCACTTTAGGACAATTTTTAAAGTTAAAAGATTATGTTAATTCAGGTGGTGAAGCGAAACACTTAATTAATACTTTTTCGATTCAAGTCAATGGCGAAGAAGATAATCGTCGTGGTCGAAAATTATACAATGATGACGTTGTTGTGATTAACGGTACTCGTTACACAGTCAATGGTATCAATGAAAATTGAGAAGATTAAACTTCGTCAGTTTCGTAATCTTAATCAGGTTGAATTAGAGTTTAAGAATAATCTTAATATTCTTGTTGGTAATAATGGACAAGGTAAAACTAATTTTATTGAGTCGATTGTTTATTTATCATCAGGACGATCATTTCGTTTAGGGAATGATTTAGGTTTGCTTGAAGATTCAAAAGGATTTGCTAGGGTTGATGCGCTTTTGAAGCGTAAAGAAGAAACATATCAGCTTCAAGCTGTTATTAGCAATCAAGGAAAGTATTTTGAAGTGAATCAAAAAGCATGTTCATTAATGAGTGACTTTATTGGTTACTGCAATGTCGTGTTATTTAATCCAGATGATTTACAATTTTTCAGTAATACCCCTAAAAAGCGTCGAAGGGAAATTGATTTTGAATTAGGAAAGATGTCAAAAATGTATATGCATCGTTTAAGTCAGGCAAGTAAAATTTTAAGCGAAAGAAATGCATATTTGAAAACACACACTATTGATACCGATTATCTTAGTATATTAACTGAATCATTGATTGAAGAATCAGAGTACATTATTAAGTCTCGTCAAGCAATGATTAAAAAATTAGAACCAATTGTTGATGAAAAATATAAATTTTTAAGTGGTAGCCAAGCTTCAATAGAACTTGAATATCGATCAACATGCACTAATATGGAAAATATAAAAGATGATTTGCGTGGGAAAATGAACCAAAGTTTACAACGCGATCTTGATTTTAAAATGACTCATGTAGGAATACATCGAGATGATTTTGTATTTAAGATGAATGGTAACATGGTTGTTGATGTCGCATCGCAAGGTCAAAAACGATTGATAATTCTTGCTTATAAATTAGCACTTGTCGATATGATTGTGGCTAAGGATCATGAATTTCCAATTCTTTGTCTTGATGATTTGTTTTCAGAATTAGATAAAGAAAAGCGAGCGATGGTTTTAAAGACACTTGATCCAAGAATGCAAGTATTTGTGACAACAACAGATGTAGAGTTTGTTTCTCAAAAAGAAGATGTATCAGTATTTACAGTTGTGCAAGGTAGAATAAATGAGGAGGTTAGTGCATGAATAACAAAGTTGAACATTCGTACACGTCAGATGATATACAGGTTCTAGAAGGATTAGAAGCTGTTCGTAAACGACCAGGAATGTATATTGGAACAACATCATCAAGGGGATTGCACCATTTAGTATGGGAAATTGTTGATAATGCAATCGATGAGGCGCTGGCAGGCTATGCGAGTGAGATTGTTGTTGAAGTTGATAAAGATAATATTATTTATGTCAAAGACAATGGACGTGGAATTCCAATTGGAGTTCATGAAAAAACAGGTGTATCGACATTAGAAACCATTTTTACTGTGCTTCATGCAGGTGGAAAATTTGGTGGAGGCGCTTATAAAGTTTCTGGAGGACTTCATGGTGTTGGAGCTTCAGTTGTTAATGCGCTCTCTGAATTTTTAGAAGTACGCTCATTTATTGATGGCATCGAATACTATGTTCGGTTTGAAAATGGTGGAGAGATTGTTGTCCCAATTGAAGAACGAGGTGCAACAGTCGAAAAAGGTACGCATGTAAGTTTTAAACCAGATGCGAGCATTTTCACTGAAACCACAGAATTTTCTCACGACATACTTAGAGACCGACTACGCCAAATGGCATTTTTAAACAAAGGAATTCGTATTGTTTTTGTTGATCAAAGAATTGAAAAAGAAGACGAAAAAATTCAAGTATTTCAATATGAAAATGGACTTCAAGAATATATCCAATTCATGAATAAGAACAAAAATCCAATTCATGAAGAAATTGTTTATGTTGATGGAGAAGAAGAAAATATTATGGTCGAAGTTTCAATGCAATATAACGATGGCTTTGTTCCAAATATTTATTCTTTCTGTAACAATATTAATACACAAGAAGGTGGGACTCATGAAGATGGATTCCGTCTTGCTTTAACACGTGTGATTAATAATTATGCCCGTGATAATAACTTACTTAAAAAAGATGAAGAAAACTTCCAAGGTGATGATGTTAGAGAAGGGTTGACGGCCATTATCTCTGTTAAACATCCTGATCCACAATATGAAGGACAAACGAAAACCAAACTAGGAAATAGTGAAGTACGTCGAATTGTTTCGAGTGTATTTGGCGCTCAATTAGATCGTTTCTTAATGGAACATCCAGATGAAGCTAAAATCATTATTGAAAAAGCGAAAGTTGCGTCAAAAGCTCGTGTAGCTGCAAAAAACGCACGTGAATTAACACGTCGTAAAGGAGCCTTAGAAGTCTCATCACTTCCAGGTAAATTGGCAGACTGCTCAAATAGAAATCCCGCAGAATCTGAAATCTATATCGTGGAGGGTGACTCTGCTGGTGGAAGTGCTAAGCAGGGTAGAGATAGTAGTTTTCAAGCTATTTTACCACTTCGAGGTAAAGTTATTAACGTTGAAAAATCACGTGTTCATCGAATTTTTGAAAATAATGAAATTAGGATGATGATCACAGCATTTGGAACAGGTGTTGCAGATGAACTTGATTTGGATAAATTACGCTATCATAAAATTATTATTATGACGGATGCTGACGTTGATGGTGCTCACATCCGAACATTACTCTTAACCTTCTTTTATCGATTCTTAAGACCATTGATAGAAAATGGTTATGTTTATATTGCTCAACCACCATTGTATAAAATTTCACGCGGTAACAAGTTTGATTATGCTTATGCTGAAGAAGAACTTGAGGAATTGAAAGAAGAGTATGGAGAACGTCATAACGTTCAACGCTATAAAGGACTTGGAGAAATGAACCCTGAACAATTATGGGAAACTACCATGGATCCTGAAACACGTACTTTAATTAAAGTAAATATCGAAGACGCTATGGAAGCAGATTCAGTCTTTGAAATTTTAATGGGTGATGAAGTAGCGCCACGTCGTGAATTTATTGAAACAAATGCCCAATATGTTAAGAACTTAGATATCTAGGAGGATGAATTAATGGAAGAAAATGCAAATTTTGATCGTATAAAAGAGATTAACATTGCAGATGAAATGAAAACGTCGTTTTTAGATTATGCAATGTCAGTTATTGTTTCTAGAGCACTCCCAGATGTCAGAGATGGTTTAAAACCAGTTCACCGTCGTATTTTATTTGCGATGTTTGATCTAGGAATGACAAGTGATAAACCATTTAAAAAGTCAGCTCGTATTGTCGGGGAAGTCATTGGTAAGTATCACCCTCATGGTGATAGTGCTGTTTATAACTCAATGGTGCGTATGGCTCAAGACTTTTCATATCGTTATATGCTTGTTCAAGGGCATGGTAACTTTGGTTCGATTGATGGTGATGGTGCAGCTGCGATGCGTTATACGGAAGCACGTATGTCCAAGATATCGATGGAATTATTAAGAGACATTAATAAAGATACAGTTGACTTCGTTCCAAACTATGATGGTGAAGAAAATGAACCCAGTGTTATGCCATCACGATTCCCTAATCTACTTGTTAATGGAGGAACAGGGATTGCGGTTGGAATGGCGACGAATATTCCACCACATAACTTAGGTGAAATAATCGATGCAACAATTGCTTTAATGTACAATTCAGAAATAACAACATTAGAATTAATGGAAAACCACATTCAAGGACCAGATTTCCCAACTGGGGCTTATATCTTAGGCCGTAGTGGAATAAAACGTGCATTTGAAACAGGACGTGGATCTGTTGTAATGCGTGCAAAATCAGATATCAAAGAAATGCCGAATGGAAAAACAAAAATTACAATTACAGAAATTCCATACCAAGTAAATAAAGCAAATCTGGTTGAAAAGATTGCGGAATTAGTTAGAGAAAAAGCAATTGATGGCATCACGGATTTAAGAGATGAATCAAATCGAGAAGGAATTAAAATTATTATCGAACTCAGAAAAGATGTTCAAGCTGAAGTTGTTATGAATCAGTTATATCGTTTAACTGCTTTACAAAGTTCCTTTGGTGTAAATATGCTTGCGCTAGTTGATAATAAACCTAAATTATTAAGTTTGAAAGATTCACTCAGTCTATATCTTGACCATCAAATTGAAATTATCACACGAAGAACTCAATTTGATTTGGATCGTGCTGAAAAACGTGCTCATATTTTAGAAGGCTTAATTATTGCTTTAGATAATATTGATGAAGTCATTGAAATAATTCGTTCGTCTAAAGATGATAATGAAGCAGGAAATCGTTTATTAGAGCGATTTGGTCTGACAGAATTGCAATCTAAAGCTATCTTAGATATGCGTCTTCGTCGATTGACAGGTTTAGAGCAAGAAAAATTAGAATCTGAATATCAAGAAATATTAGCTGTTATTTTAGATTTAAAAGATATTTTAGCAAATCATGCTCGTTTACTATCAATCATTGAAGAAGAATTATTAGAAATTAAAGATAAATTTGGTGATGATCGTCGTTCAGTCATCAGTGATGCTGATATTGATATGCTCGATGAAGATTTAATTCCAGAAGAAGAAATTGTTATTGCTCTTACACAGAATGGTTATATCAAGCGTACAGTTCTTGATTCATTCAATGTTCAAAACAGGGGTGGTAAGGGTGTTCGAGGCATTTCCACATTTGATGATGATGTTGTTGAACAGATTCTAGCAATGTCGACACACGACTATTTACTAATCTTTACAAACAAAGGGAAAGTTTATCGCTTACGCGGATTTAATATCCCACAAGCTAGTCGTACATCAAAAGGTGTTCCAGTGGTAAACTTAATCGAACTTGATGAAGATGAAACTGTATCAAGCTTGGTAAAAGTTTCACAAGAAGATGACTCTAAATTTGCTTTCTTTGTAACACGTAAAGGAATTGTTAAACGAGTAGCGTTGGAAGAGTTTGACTCGATTCGTCGTAATGGTAAAATTGCAATATCCTTAAAAGAAGATGATGAGCTTTACACAGTTCGATTAACAACTGGTGAAAATGAAATTATTATTGGAGCAAGTAATGGGAAAGCAGTTCGCTTTTTAGAAGATGACGTTCGTGTCATGGGACGGACAGCTTCAGGTGTTATTGGCTTTAGTCTTGAAGACGAAGATTCAGTTGTTGGTGCTTCAACAGATCGAGAAGGACTTGAAATTTTATCCATCACTGAAAATGGATATGGTAAACGTACTGACTTGACGGAGTACCGCAAGACTAAGCGAGGTGCTAAAGGTGTTAATACAATCATTGTGAATGAACGCAATGGTAACTTAGCAGCTCTTAGAGCGATTAATGGTGACGAAGAGTTACTCTTAATGTCAGATCAAGGAAGTATGATTCGGATTTCAGTTGATAATATCGGTAAGTATGGTCGCTCAACAATGGGAGTTCGGATATTTAACCTTTCAGATGGTGACTTTGTCGCTTCCACAACAGTTTTAGCGGCTGAAGAAGAATTGGATGATGAAAATCTGCTTTCTGAAAACAATGAAAACGAAGACACAGTTGAAATTGACAAGTAAAAGAAAAATGATATAATTTAATAAACTCAATGAAAGGGAATAATGCAGGGCGTTAGTACAGAGAGATGATGGTAGGTGTGAATCATTCTAACTAACTGCAATTCCACCCTGGAGAGGATCCGGATACTACCGTTATCAGTGTAAAGATATGTTTCATGTGAAACATATGAAAAAGGGTGGCACCACGATTTTATCGTCCCTCAAGGGTGTTTTTTTTATTCTAAGGAGGAATAATATGTTAGATATTCAGTTGTTTAGAGATAATCCAGAGATTATTAAAGAAAATTTAAAGAAAAAATTTCAAGAAGAAAAAATTGATTCTGTGGATGAAATTAGAGAACTTGATACAAAATACCGAGAATTAAAAACTCGTGCAGATTATTTAAGAGGTCAAAGAAATTCATTAAGTAAAGAAATTGGAACCCTAATGCGCGAGAAAAAACTTGATGAAGCGAATGAAGTCAAACAAAAGGTCCAAGATTTTGCAGATGAACTAAAAAGAATTGAAGAGGCTGAAGATCCATTGTTTGAACAAATCCAAACACTTATGAAAAACATCCCTAATTTAATTGCAGATGATGTTCCAATTGGTGTTGATGATACAGAAAATGTAGAATTATACCGTGTTGGAAGTTATGAAGAAAAAGGTTATGAAATACCTTATCATGTTGATATTATGGAATCATTTGAAGGGATTGACTTAGATAGTGCTCGTAAAGTAAGTGGGGCAGGATTTTATTACTTACAAAAAGAAATTGCACGTTTACACTCGGCAGTTACAACCTATGCCAGAGACTTTATGATCGATAAAGGTTATGATTATGTTATTCCACCGTTTATGATTCATTCAAATGTTGTTGAAGGAGTCATGAGTTTTGAAGAAATGGAAAATATGATGTATAAAATCGAAGGTGAGGACTTGTATCTAATCGGAACAAGTGAACATTCAATGATTGGTAAGTATATTGACACGATTGTTGATGGTAATGACTTACCCCATAAACTAACGAGTTACTCACCATGCTTCAGAAAAGAAGTTGGGGCACACGGCATTGAAGAACGTGGCGTTTATCGAATCCATCAATTTGAGAAACAAGAAATGGTCATTGTTTGTCATCCTGACGACAGTACTCGCTATTTCGAAGAATTATATAAAAACACGGTCGAATTTTTCGAAACACTAGATATACCTGTTCGTGTCTTGGAATGCTGTTCAGGTGATTTAGCAGACTTAAAACATAAGAGTGTTGATGTTGAAGCATGGAGTCCACGTCAAAATAAATTCTTTGAAGTAGGAAGCTGCTCTAATCTAACGGATGCTCAAGCAAGACGTTTAAAGATTAGAATTAAAACTGATGATGGAAATATTTATGCACACACACTAAATAATACTGTGGTTGCACCACCAAGAATGCTGATTGCTTTCTTAGAGAACCATTTGTTAGAAAATGGAAATATTAATATTCCAAAACCATTACAACCATATATGGGGTTCAAAGAAGAAATAATCAAAAGAAAATAAAAAAAAGGTTAACTGTTAATGGCAGTTAACCTTTTTCATGAATAAGGCTTCTTATAGTGTTTAAGACAGCATTATCTTTATTTGACCCAATGATTTCGTCTACGATTTCAATGACATCTGGATGAGCATTGCTAACAGCAAAGGAATGTCCGACTGCTTTTAACATATCAATATCATTGTGATAGTCACCGAATGCTGCGATTTCATCATACTTAAGATTATAATGCTCTACAATATAATCTAAACCACTTTTTTTATTAATTCCTGGATTCATGGCATCAACCCATACTTCACCCGCTAAAACAATGTTAACGTCATTTTCAAACTTCGGATGGATTCTATCGTAATAGTATTCATGCATATCGTTAGTATTAAGATAGGTTACTTTAACAATTTCCTGGTCAACATGATGCAAAGAATCGAGAGCTTCATAGCCATGATAATATTCATTGAGATAGACATCATGATCACGGCTAGCTGCTTTAACATATGCTTTGTGTTCACCAATTAAAATGATTGATGTGTTTGGTAGAGTAAGTCCAAAAGCGATTAACTCATGAATTATCCCTTTATCCATAACATTTTTATAAATTGTTTGGCCATTGACCGAAACAAACGCTCCGTTATCAGATACAAAATCTAATCTGTGTTGATAATCCTTTACTTTATCTTTCATATTATACAAAGAACGACCACTGGCCAAAACAAAGTGTTTATCATTATTCTCAATTTCATCTAGAAATTGTTCAAAATCTTTGGGAACTTGGGAGTTTTCATCTAAAAATGTACCATCCATATCACTAACAAATAATTTAATCATATTACCTCCTGATGTTTCACATGAAACATTATAGTATGAGAACGAAATTTAAGCAATTTGAAGACTAATGTTTCATGTGAAACATTAAAGAAAGCATCGTTATTAGTTGCATTTTGAGTAGTATTTGATATAATTATACTTGTCACTACAACATATTCTAAAGAACCAGGTCAGGGTGGGAACACAGCAGCCTTAATTTAGCTCTTATGTGTGTAGTGACCTTTTTTTATATTTAAAAGGGGTGATTGAATGAATGACGAAATATATATGAACTTGGCACTACAGGAAGCTTTTAAAGCATATGATAGTGATGAAGTTCCTGTCGGTGCAGTGATTGTTTATCAAGACCAAGTTATTGCAATGGGTCATAATATGCGTGAAAGTAAACAATCATCGATTAGTCATGCTGAGATTGAAGTCATCAAGGAAGCGAACAAATTATTAGGTAGTTGGAGATTATCAGAGTGTACTCTCTACGTTACACTAGAACCTTGCATGATGTGTAGCGGTGCCATTCAACAATCACGAATTAGAAAAATTGTATATGCAGCGACTGATCATAAGATGGGCTTTATGAGTCGTCTTAATAACTATGATTATTTAAATCATTATCCTATCGTTCGCTCTGGTGTGTTAAAAGAGGAGTCAGAATCACTGATTAAGGAATATTTTATGAAAAAAAGAAAAGAAAAAGTTTTTGTTAAAGAACTTAATGATAAATATATGGATGATTATCATTGCTTACGGATCAAAGTCTTTGTAGAAGAACAGGGAGTGTCGCTCGAAGAGGAGTTCGATCAGTATGATGAACCAGGGCGTAAGGATGTTAAACATATTGGGGCGCTTGTTGATGATGAAATCGTGGGAACAATGCGATTGCTTATTCAAAAAGATACGTTAGTTTTGGGCCGTTTAACAGTCCTTAAAAGTCAAAGAGGTTTAGATATAGGAACAAAGTTAGTGACTTATGCAATACGTCAAGCAGAAAATCAAGGATTTAATGAAGTTATATTAGGTGCTCAAGTCAATGCAGTTCCATTTTATGAAAAGAACGGATTTGAGATGTTTGGTGAGATTTACCTTGATGCGGGTATTAAACATATTAAAATGAAGAAAAACACAAAAAAATAACAGCTATGCTGTTATTTTTTAATTCTTTGGTTCTGTTTTTATGAGTTCACCTTTAACAATTGTTCGATACTCATCATAAGTTGTTTGTTCTGTACACGTCACTAATGTTATCGTTGTCTTTCCTTTTGTTTCATTTAATACAGAAGTATCAGTATGAAAGACTTCAAAGATATCATATATTTTATAAGTATAGACATTTTCTTTGTCAACAAGTCGTACTTCATCGCCTTTATCAAGTTTTTCAAAGTTCCTAAAGACACAACTTGCGCATCGACCATTATGTCCTGCTATTGAGAAATTCCCTTCACCTGGAGGATTAGTTGATTCTTCCCATGCAACTAGATAGCGACTAAGGTAAGACCAGTCATTGGACTTAATGATAGGAAAGTTAATATCAAGTTTATCTATTTGAATCATTCCCCATAAATCTTTATCACTGGCTTCATCGGGCATACTTGCCTCATCCGTTAAGAGTGGTGCATTAAAGAAATCTTGCATCTCTTTTTCTATTGATTTTCGTTCGAGATAAGTTGTTCCTAAATCCCATGCGATGAATCCTAAACCAGCAATCATTAATACGGTACCTAATACACCTAAAATACTTCTTTTTCTATTGTTTTTTGTCATAAAATCACCTTAGTTTAATTATAGTAGATAGGAAAACTAATTACAATGATAACGACACATGATATAATGATAGTAGGTGATAAAATGGCTTACCAATCGTTGTATAGGAAGTATAGACCCGCTAATTTTAAAGATGTAGTCGGGCAACAGTCAGTTGTTAGAATAATGAAGAATGCAATTAAAAAAGATAAGATAGGACATGCTTATCTATTTTGTGGTCCTAGAGGTACAGGAAAGACGTCAATGGCTAAATTAATGGCCCAAGCTGTTAACTGTACCAATATGGATGATGATGTCTGTGGTGAGTGTGAGAACTGTCAGGAAACAATTCACGGGAATCACCCAGATATAGTTGAAATTGATGCGGCGAGTAATAATGGTGTTGATGAAATACGAAATCTAATTTCAAGAGTTAAATATACACCAATCTTAGGGAAATATAAAGTATACATTATTGATGAGGTTCATATGTTATCTCAAGGGGCATTTAATGCTCTTTTAAAGACACTCGAAGAACCACCTGAACACGTCATTTTTATTCTTGCTACAACAGAAGTCCATAAAGTGCTACCGACGATCGTATCGAGATGTCAACGTTTCGACTTTCGAAGAATCAATGACGAACTCATAGCAAAACGACTTGAAGATATTCTAGAACTTGAAAATGTAAAATCAGCACCAGGAACAGGTCAAGCAATTGCTCGTTTATCGGGTGGTGGCCTTCGAAATGCACTCACAATCTTAGAACAAGCAATTGTTTATGCGGATGAAGAGTTAACGGTTGATGATGTTTATGAAGTTTCGGGTATCATTAGTAATGGAGATAAAATTAGAATGATGAAATCCATTGCAGAAGGGGATATGGAGTCAACGTTAGCGTTAGTCCAAGAATTCCTCAAGAAAACACATAATGTTGATCAATTGATGTCAGACCTTCTTGTAGCATTTAAAGATAGTGTTATTTATAAAGAATCAAATAATCGTGAACTTGTCTTGTATGAACACTTGGAGTTTGTAGAATATTTAAGCAAAACGTTTAGTGAGGATGCCTTGCTTACAATATTAGAAGGCTTACTCAGTGATATTGAAAAAATGAAATTTAGTCAAAATCAATCCATTTATTTTGAATTATCAGTTTTAAATATCTACAAGGGATACAATAATAAACCTCGAAAGATTGTTCTCGACAGTATTGAGCCGGAAGATGATGATGCCTTTGATGAAAATATATTAGATTTACCTGAACAAGATCACATCAATCAAAGTGTTTCACGTGAAACAAAACAAAACGAACAATCAATTAAACCACAGGATGTTAATATCACAATTGAGAAAGAACAACCTGAAGAAAAGATAGAAATTACGGAAATAGTTGGAGAATCAGAAGATTTACTGGATCTTGAGACGATCTTATCGCTCATGGTCGGTGCGGATAAGGAACAAAAAAATACGGACATAGAACAGTATGCAACCATCGATCGATATAAGCATGATATTAAATGGGCAAAAACAATCCGATTATTGGAAAAATCGGAAATAGTCTTAAGTAGTCATGAGTTTGTAGTGTTTGCGTTCCCATACGCAACAGCCGCAAGAGAAAGTATGGTAAAACAAAATAAACATGATTTAATTAATTTAGTCGAACTCTTGACTGGATTAAAACGACAAGTTCTCGCAACAACATTTCCTGATTTTAATAATAGTGTAAAAGTTTTTATTGAAAAAAATAAACAAGGCAATCTACCTAAACCATTGGATTCAAGTTTTTTTGAAATTGAAGAAGAAGTAAAGGAAGATGAAAATACATCTTTAAGAAGTATACAAGAATTGTTTGGTGACAAATTAGAAATAAAGGAGTAAGTTATGTATCCAAAATCATTAGAGAAATTAATTGAGTCCTTTAGAATCTTACCAGGTGTTGGACAAAAGACGGCAGAACGTTATGCGATGCATATTTTAGATCAAGATTTGAGTAGAGTCGATGAGTTATCAGTGAATTTAAAAGAAGCAAAAGATAAAATCAAAGAATGTGAAGTGTGTCATAACTTAACGGATCAAACAATTTGTGATATTTGTACAGATGATTATCGTGATCAATCGATGATTTGCGTTGTATCGAATGCGAAAGAAGCATTTTCTATTGAAAGAATGGGTGAGTATAACGGATTGTACCATGTTCTTGGAGGATTAATATCGACTAAGAAAGGAACACTACCTGAGGACCTAAATATCGAATCTTTAAACAATCGATTAAAGAATGATGTTTCAGAAGTCATTCTAGCGTTAAATGCCACAGTAGAAGGTGAGATTACATCACTTTATCTATCAAAAAAATTTGGAGAACAATGCAAGGTTAGTCGTTTAGCATTTGGATTGCCGATTGGTGGTCATCTCGATTATGCTGATGAAATGACATTAATGAAAGCTTTTGAGGGAAGAAACAAGATGGAATAGGAGGGTACGATGAGTTCGATAGCCTATATAGCAGATGAAAATATGTTGGATTACCATAGGATGCACGGAAGTACGAGCATTAATTTTTGGCGAGTAGGAATAAGAAATTTTGAAAATTTCGAACCTGGAGATTTTTTATTTCTTATTGATGGTAAATATCGTCATCCTCAAACACGTGAAAAAGGAATTGTTGGTTATGGAGTCTTTAAACAAATGAGAGAGATGAGTGTTAAACGAACTTGGAACCAATATAAAAATGACAATGGTTTTAAAAATTATGAACGTTTCAAGGAAGCAGTTTTAGAACTTTCTAAAACAGACGAACTTCCTGAAAAAATTCAATCCATTGAATTATCAAATGTTATCTATTTCAATGAGACAATATTTATGGGGGAGTTAGGTCAGTCGATTAATATTAATCTTGAATCGTTTCAATATTTAAGTGGAGAAGATACACGTAAAGTATTAAGGAAAGCAAGTCACTATGGAATTGATCCCTGGTTTCAAGTATATAACCCTCAGGTAAATAAAGAAAAAATAATTCATGATATTGAGATAAGTCGGTTACGGACTGTTTTGGAAGGGGTTACAACGGATTGGACCCAAGATCAAACACGTTTGATCAATCAATATCCTGCTTTAAGTAGAGTTGGGAATCTTGCTTATCTTGTTAAAGGAGATTTAGTTGAGGTGTTTATCCCTGTTTCTTCTGCAAAGAATCAATTTTATACAGTTTTGGGAATTATCTACAAAATAAAAACTGAGATTCAAACGAAGACTCAGTTTACATTAGTTGTTAGAGAAAATGCTCGGCCTTATGAAGAAGAATTTAAAAAATTCAATTTAAAGCTCTTATATACTTAGGAAGAGCTTTTTTAAACGTAATATTTAAACGACTAAGTGTTTCATAATAATGGTGATAGGCTTTATCGACATCAACATCATCGTGTAATTCATACTCAAGTTCATGATCAATTCCCCATGAAAAAGAGTTAAAATCAAGACACCATGTGCCATATTGATCGCTGAATTCCCGACGATCTGTCGTGCTTTGCGCAATCATTTCTAAATGATCCGTTTTAATATCGAAATCAGATAAAAGTCTTTGAATTTTGGGATGGTTAATGTTGAATGTTTCTAAATCAAATTCATGTTCCATAACGCCTAAATCTTGTGGTATTTTCAATGTGAATTCATAAGAATCATCATATTTTCTTATTCTCATCATTGTTTTTAAAGAGAATAATTTTTTTGAAGGCGTGTCAAAATAAGAGTTAATTTGACGATAACTGAGTCCAAACTCTAACACTTGTGTAAGATGAAGATACTCTTTTTCTGTGAGCATCGTTTTAAATTCGATTTCTAAATGTTGTTTCATATAACTATGGTACAATATAAATTAAAGAAAAGGAAGTGAAGGAATGAGAAAATTTACCTTAGTCAATCGCGGGGATGAAAATTCACAAAGAATTTGCAGTGAAATTAAAGATAAACTCATTCGTGCAGGCTTTGTAATGGATCAGGAAAACCCTGAACTAATCGTTTATGTGGGGGGAGATGGAACGCTTCTGCACGCGATGCATGAGTGGGTTGATGATTTAGATCATGTTTATTTTACTGGTATTCATACAGGTACTTTAGGGTTTTCAACAGATTATACAGCTGATGAAATTGATGTTTTTATTGAGGATATTTCTACTAAAAAAGCTGTCATAGAAGAGAAGCGAATTTTACAAGCAAATTGTGTGAATGATACGAAAGAATTGACCATTCATGCTTTGAATGAGATACGAGTTGAAAATATTGTGAAAACTCAAGAAATGGATGTTTATATTAATGATTCATACTTTGAAACATTTAGAGGGAATGGGATGTGTATTAGTGGCCAATATGGTTCCACAGCATATAATCGTTCAATTGGTGGCGCTGTTATTTATCCTGGGTTAGATTTATTGCAAATGACGGAAATTAGTGGAATTCATCATCGACATGCTCGAAGTTTAGGTGCACCTTTAATTCTTAATCCAGATGCAAAAATTACTTTCAACCATGATGATTTTGCACATGCTTTGCTATGTTTTGATCATTTGCATATCCATTTAGATGGTTACCATCAGATTGAGGTTTCTTCTTATTCTAAAACAATGAAATTTGCCCATTTCAATAAAAAAACGCATTTAGAAAGACTAAACGCGTTATTTTAACAATCTTTTAATGACGATGAGCGTTAACTGTTTCACTCGACATAAAGAATGCGGCAGCAAGGGGGATCATATATGATAATAAGGAAGAACCCCCATAGGATACAAATGGAAGGGTAATACCAGTAATTGGTAAAAGACCTAAGATCATGCCAATATTTTGAAATTGTTGAAACATTAACATTCCCACAATCCCCATCATCATGTAACGTTCTTTATTAAGGTTACTATAAAGTGTGATGAGAATTAATTTTATATCTAAAATAAATGATGTAATAATAACAAATGTACCACCGACAAAACCAAAGTTTTGTGAGATTACAGCAAAGATAAAGTCTGTTTGTGCTTCCGGGATTAAACTAACGACAGTTCGGTAAGGATGCCCCGTTAGACCTGAAGTTCCGACAGCAAGGAGTGATTGAAAGAGTTGGTATCCTTGTGTTTGAGAATATTCTTCAAAGTCGAGCCAACCATAGAAACGATCAAGACGATAACCACCACCCATAAGTGTGTTTAAGAACTCTTGATGATAGTAGTAAAGATAAATAATTCCGAAAAATAAGGTCAAGGCCAATGACATAATGATAATAAACCATTCACGTCGAACACCCGATAAGAAAAACATGATCGCTAAGCTAACTAAGATTATAATAGGAATCCCTGTGTCGGGTTGTAATATATTGAGTATTAATGCTGGAACAGCATAGAGAGCCATTTTCCACATTAAGTGTAAATCGGATTTGAAAGACATTTCGACTTTTTCTTGGTTGTGTTTTTCAATAATATCAGCAAAGATAATAACTAAGACAATTTTCATAAACTCACTGGGTTGAAACGATCCAAATAATGGGAATTGAAACCATGCGTACGAACCTTTAATAGGCGTTATAAACGGAATATTTAAACCTGTGTAACGGGCAATGACGAGTAGAACCAAGCACGCCATCAAAAACCAATAAGCTAAATATGATAAGGAAAAGAGCCGATCAATCCCTAACTTTAACGTTATGAATAATGCTGTAAATCCAATACCAAACCAGACGATTTGCCGAATAACGACCTTGTTTGCCTCTGCGGCATTTAAGAATGGTCCGGCCATGTAGATTGAAACCACACTTGTAATGGCAAGAACTAACATAATTGTTAATAAGGTATAATCCATTGAAAAGTGGCGTTTTGATTCATTTATAAATTTATGCATAATGCCTCCTTTTGTGAAGTGATTGAATAGTGTATAATATATAGGAAAAGTGAGAGGTGCTTATATGAATCGAATACAATCATATTACGAACAATTACAATTTCCAATCAAGCTATTATTTTTGAGTAGTTTTTTAATCGCAATCGGTTCACTGTTTTTAAATCCATATATATCAACATTTATTAATATAGAAAATACAATCATCTTTACAATAGCACAAATATTAACATACTGTGGTGGTATTATTTTATCATACTTTCCGTTTTATGTTTTTATCAAATTATTAGCGCATCGTAAAGATGAGCCAAATATCGTTATTACAGGAATTATTTCTTATATTATATTTATTGTTGTCCTTACAATTCTGTCTCCCGCTAAATTTGAACCATCGGTTTATGAAAAAATCGGAGAGATTGTTTTACTCGGTGAAACAACTGGGATATATAAAACAGGGATTTTTGGATTGCTAGGGATTTATTTAATTGTGACATATGTCTATCAATCGACAAAAGACAGTAAGTTATTTAGTATGATATCGTATGTTGATCGTGATACAGTACGCTTTATTTATTCAATTGTTGGTGCAGGTGTCTTAGCATTTGGTTTTAGTTTCCTATGGCCAATCGTGATTGAATATATTTATAAAATTTTAAATTTTGTTTCGACAGACGTCAATAATCCAATGACAATGTTTGCCTATGGTGGATTTGACCGTTTGATGACGTTGTTCAACCTTGATTCAATTGTCCATAGTGAAATGTGGTTTGGTTCACTGGGTGGTACTTGGGTTGATTTATCGGGTGTCACATTCAACGGTGATGTCACAATTTGGATGGCTCAACTGAATGAGAATATGAATATTATTGGGACAAGTGATGCAGGTCGCTTTACAAGTGCCTATTATGTCTTGAACTTATTTGCAATCCCAGCATATCTTATTGGTATTTATTCAACATTCTCTAATAAACAATATCTAACGCGTAATATATTTGTTTTACTTTTAGCAATCTTAATATCAATGGTATCAGGTGTTTTATTACCAATAGAATTATTAATGATTGTTACAAGTCCAATCTTGTATGTATTCCATCTTTTCATGACAAGTCTAATTTTTGCAGTGCTAAGTGGTTTGTCGGTTTATCTTGGATTCTCATACACAGGGAATTTGTTAGCTGCAAACCCAGGAAATTTAATTGATTTAATTTTCTTGTTTAGAAGAATTGCACTCGTTGATAAAATAATGATTATGTTGTTAGTGGGGGCGTTTGTCTTTATTGCTTATTTTGCAATGACACGTTTATATTATGGAAAGCTAGCACTTGATATATTAAATATTGGAAATAAAGAAGAAAAGATTAATGACTTTATCGAGCGACTGGGTGGTATAGAAAATGTGAGCTATATCAGTAGTACACCGACTCGTATTCATGTTCAACTTGAAAATAGAGAAAAATTAAATGTTGCTGGAATGCATCAACAAGGGGTTACTCGAATCATTGAGACGAAACAAGGGTTTGTGTTGTCAATTGGTTCCTCCTCTTATATCTATCAAAAAGAAGTGAACAAGAAGTTAAAGACCATTGTGAAGGAAGAACAGGTTGAAGTAGCAGTATGAATAAATTAACACCAATGATGAAACAATTTATGGAAATTAAAGAGAACACCAAAGATGCTTTGGTGTTTTTCCGCCTAGGAGACTTCTATGAATTGTTTTTTGAAGATGCTGAAATAGCTTCTCGTGTACTAGATTTAGTCTTGACAGCTCGTTCAGCTGGTAATGATGTTAAGGCACCGATGTGTGGGGTTCCACATCATGCAGCCAAAGGATATATTCAGAAACTTGTTGCTAATGGCTATAAAGTAGCGATTGTTGAGCAGGTTGAAGATCCTAAAGATGTTAAAGGCATTGTAAAAAGAGAAGTCATTGAAATTGTTACACCAGGAACTTATTTTGAAATGGATGATAATGAAACACGAGAAATAGCTTCGTTAAGTCTAGATTTAATTTACGCTACAATCGTGAGTTGTGATGTGATGAGTGGTGAAATCAAAGCCTTGAGAATTATGAATGAACCGGCTGAAATCATTAAAAACCTACAACAATTTCAAGTTAGAGAAATTATTGTTCCTGATAATTTTGATGAATTTCTTGTCGAAGAAATTCAAGATAAAACAAAAATATATGTTTCACGTTTTAATGAAAAAGATAATAGTATTAAGCATGATGATCAAAGTATTGAAGATGCATACGCAAGATTAATTGCTTACTTGAATGCAACACAAAAATCGTCACTTCAACATTTAAGTGAAATTAAAGTTCTAAATGATGAAGCTTATTTAAGAATGGATTATACATCGATGATGAATCTTGAATTGATTGATCATCAGAAAAATAAAGAATTGTCAGTTTACAATTTTATGGACAAGACAAATACAAGTATGGGTTCACGATTGTTAAAAGAAAAACTAATGAGACCTTTGTATAATATCAGCGAAATAAAAGAACGTCATACACAAATTGATTTACTAATGCATGATTTCATTTTGAGTGATGACTTAAAAACAGACTTAAAAGAGACCTATGATATCCATCGGATTGTTGCTAGAATTACAACAGATAAACACAATCCTCAAGATTTTGTTCGTCTTAAGAATACATTGAGGGTGTTTAGTTCTATAAAAATGAAAGTAAACAATCTTGAAGAATTTAAGTTTTTGACACAGGTGGATGAACTCGTTCATGTGTATGATACCTTAGAAAACGCATTTTTAGATAATGCACCTGTTACATTTAAAGATGGTCGTACATTTAAAGAAGGAATCTCGCCAGAACTTGATGAATTAATTACAATATCCAACGAAGGCAAGACTTGGTTATTAAATTATGAACAACAAGAACGAGAAAAGACAGGTATCAAAAATTTAAAAGTAGGGTACACACGTGCTTTTGGATACTATATTGATATAAGTAAAGGTCAAGTTGAAAATGTAAAAGATGAATACAATTATATTAGAAAGCAAACTCTAACAAATTCTGAACGTTATATAAACGAAGAACTTCAGGAATATGAAGTGAAAATTAGTGAGGCGAAGGAAAGAATACAAAAATTAGAGCTTGACTTATTTAAGGAATATACACAGTTTGTGGTTGCGCATGCTCAAGAAATCCATGAAGTTGGAAATGCGATTGCGTATTTGGATGTACTGATGTCGTTAACGGAATTTTCTGGACAACCTGGCTATGTTAAACCAGAAATTGTGAATGAACCTGTACTCAACATTAAAGAAGGGCGTCATCCAGTTCTTGAATCAAGTTTAAAAGATCACCAATACATAGCTAGCTCTGTGGAAATGGATCCTAAGCGACGTACATTAATTTTGACGGGGCCCAATATGGGTGGAAAAAGTACATATATGAGAATGTTAGCCGTCAATACAATTCTTGCACAAATGGGATGTTATATTCCTTGTGATGCAGCTAAAATTGGAATTGTTGATCAGATATTTACAAGAATGGGCGCGAGTGATGATATTTTAATGGGACAATCCACATTTATGGTTGAAATGTTAGAATCACAAACTGCGCTTTCAAGAGCAAGTCAACAGTCGCTGATTTTGTTTGATGAGATTGGACGTGGAACATCAACGTATGATGGAATGGCCCTTGCTCAGTCAATTATTGAATATATTAATGAGACAATTGCTTGTCGAACAATTTTTTCAACACACTATCATGAACTTGTAAGTTTAGAGGATATGTATGATGAAATTTTCAATGTGAATGTATTGGTGCATGAAGAAGATAAAAAAGTTACCTTCTTGTATCGTGTGGAGGAAGGACGAGCCACAAAATCGTATGGGATTAATGTTGCGAAATTAGCGCATCTACCCAATGCTGTGATCCAACGAGCAGAAGAAAATTTAAAAATGTTAGAACTTAATCGAG
The DNA here is from genome assembly GCF_009828835.1 of Erysipelothrix urinaevulpis. Classification (GTDB taxonomy): domain Bacteria; phylum Bacillota_I; class Bacilli_A; order Erysipelotrichales; family Erysipelotrichaceae; genus Erysipelothrix; species Erysipelothrix urinaevulpis. Next base: position 27,987 of record NZ_WTTB01000001.1, on the reverse strand, counting down.
AAAATAAATCTACAAGCATTGGAAGTAAAATACTGACCGTTGAAGTTGAGCCGAAGGAATTTCAATCATTAAAGCAACATCTCAATAAAATTGATCCAAATAACATGACACCATTTGAAGCCCTGCAGACATTAGCGAATTTAAAGGAAATATTAGGTGATAATCATGACAAACAAGATTAAAACACTCAATTCACATTTAACCAATATGATTGCTGCGGGAGAAGTTGTTGAACGTCCAGCAGGGATTATTAAGGAATTGGTTGAAAATTCATTGGATGCGAAAGCAGATCGAATTGAAGTCCGAGTTAAAGAGGGTGGCATGGAAGTTATCGAGGTCATTGATAATGGAGAAGGCATGTCATTTTCTGATTTGAAATTAGCATTTGAAAGACATTCGACAAGTAAAATCAAACAAGAGGCTGATTTAACTAAAATCAGTACTTTTGGATTTCGTGGTGAAGCGTTACCTTCAATTGCATCCGTAAGTTTGGTTGAAGCAAGTTCAAATGATGGAGAAGAGAGTAGTAAAATTGTGATTGATAACGGTCAAGAAATTGAACACAGTCCCTTTGCTAGAAATAAAGGAACAAGTGTTAAAGTCTATCATTTGTTTACTCAACTACCAGCTCGTTTAAAGCACATAAAAAACCTTCATTACGAAACAGCAATTATATTAGATATTATTCAAAAATTTGCCCTTGGAAATCCGAAAGTATCTTTTTCATTCTACAACAATGATAAATTGTCGTTTCAATCTTTGGGACATGGAAACATGGAGGATATTTATTATCGTATCTATGGTAAAGATGTATCTCAAGATAGTTTTTATTTTAAAGATGAAAATTATGATTTTAACATTGAAGGTATTTATACTTTGCCAAATCATAATAAAGCGAACCGTTACTCGATGTGGATTTATGTTAATCAACGTATGATCCGTTATCCGAAGTTACAAAATGCAATTCTTGATGCCTATCGTCGTCATTTACCTGTAGGAAGAAATCCAATTATTATGATGAATATCACAACGGATCCAGAATTGGTTGATGTTAACGTTCATCCAAGTAAATGGGAAATTAGAATGGCTCAAGAACGTGAATTGCTTACATTGGTTCAAAACAGAATTGAAGGCTTGTTGTACAAAGAAAATAGAGCTCCTAAAATAAAAATTAGTGAGCCAGAACAATTCTCGATCAAGGACGAACTTCTTGAAGCAAGGCCAACAGAAAAAATTATTGAATCAGTGCAAGAACCACAAGAAATCGTCGAAAACTTACAGGAAACAATCATTCCTTCAAAACCGTTGACTGTTAAAGAAACGGACAGTTTTACTGAAGCAATTGACAAACTTATGGTTGATTATGAGCCTGAAGAAGAAGTGATTCAAGAACAAAATTTTATTAGTAAAATTGAACCGTTGAAGGTTCTATCTCAAATGAGTGGTAAATACATCCTCGCACAAGGTGATGAAGGTCTCTATATTATTGATCAACATGCCGCGATGGAAAGAATCAGATATGAATACTATCAAGAAAAACTTTTAAACAAAAAAAATCCAACACAGCCTCTCCTCATTCCCTTAGTATTTGAAGGAAGAACGGCACTTATCCCAATGTTAAATGACATAAATGATGAGTTAACTCAGTTTCAACTTCAACTTGATGTATTTGCGGAAGATAGTTTAATTCTTCGTGAAATACCTCAATGGCTTAGTCAAATTGAAGCGAAAGATTTTGTTTCAGAAATTTTAGATTTATTTGAAAAGAATCGAAAAATTCGTGAAGAAGATTTAAGAAGAGATGCACTTGCGACTTTAGCGTGTCACTCTTCAGTACGGTTTAACGAGTACTTATCCTATGAAGAAATGGTAAAATTAGTTGAAGATTTGCGCATGTGTGATCAGCCCTATCACTGTCCTCACGGTCGCCCCACATTAATTTCGATAAGTCATAGTCAACTCATTAAGGAATTTAAGCGATGAAAAAAGTCATTGTTATTGCTGGGGTCACAGGCAGTGGAAAAAGTTCATTGGCAATAGAACTTGCTGAACAATACAACGGTGAAATAATCAGTGCAGATTCTGTAGCAGTGTATGAAGAACTTGATATTGGTAGTGCAAAACCAACGAAAACTGAACAAAATACTGTCCCACATCATTTGATAGATCATGCAAAAATTGATGAGATATACAGCGTTGCTGACTTTCAAAAAGACGCAAGGGCATTGATTGATGAGATCAGTAGACAAGGAAAAATCCCAATTGTTGTCGGTGGAACGGGTTTATACATCAATGCATTGATCTATGATTATTATTTTGATGAGCAAGAGCTAGTAGCAATTGATGAAAGCTTAAGCAATCAAGAACTTAAAAATATTTTGGAGGACATAGATCCTGAAACATCAGCGAAAGTCCATATCAATAACCGAAAACGATTAATCCATTCTGTTAGAATGGCTAAGACACACGGCAAAGGAAAAAGCGAAATTAATCAAGCAAATAAAAACACAGCCTACTATAATGCCTGTGTCTTCTTTCTTGAAGGTGAACGAGAAAAATTATATGAGCGAATGAACAAGCGGGTTGAAACAATGTTTGAATTAGGCTTACTAAAAGAAGTCGAAGATTTAAACCAAAGGTATGATAAATTATGGACTTACCAAAGTGTTAATTCCATTGGTTATCGGGAATTTAATGAGTATTTCCTGGGAAATAGAACATTGGAAGAAGTTAAAGAACTGATCAAACGTAATACTCGTCGCTTAGCAAAACGCCAGATTACATGGTTTAAACATCAAACGCCATGTCACTTTGTTGATATTTATGATCAAAAATTCAAATATAATATAGAGAAGAAAATTGACGAATTCTTAAAAGATTGAGGTGACACTCAATCTTTTTTTAAAGGAAAAACATTTGTAGTGACATATCTTCTACAGGTGATAGAATGAAATTAAAAAATGTAAGTATGGTGTACAAAAATAAAAAAGGCATCCATAATATTGACTTGGATACCAGTCAAAACAAGGTCATTGCCGTCTTGGGTCATAATGGCTGTGGGAAAACGACACTCTTTAAAACGATGTTAGGATTACTGAAATTTCAAGAGGGAGAACTAAGTGTTAATCGTGGTGTGTCAATTGGATATTTACCAGAATGTCGTTGCCTCTATCAAACAATGACTGTTTGTCATCATATAAGATTTATGGGAAAACTAAGGAAAATGTCGAAAATAGAAATCGAAGTTAATATGAATCAGTGGTTGGCTTCGTTTAAGATGGAGCATCTAAAATACGAAACAATTAGTTCTTTATCGAAAGGAAATCAACAGAAGGTTCAGTTTATTTGTGCAATGATTCATAATCCAAACCTCATGATTTTAGATGAACCGATGTCGGGATTAGATATTGTGAATATTCAAATATTTAAGAAAATTATTACCCAAGAAATTGAAAAGGGAACCAAAATAATTCTATCAAGTCATCAGTATGATGATGTTGAAGAATTTAGTGAATATGTTGTTATTCTTAAAGAAGGGAAAATAGTCTTACAAGGTTATTTAAGAAATCTTAAAGACGATTATGATTATGAGTTTATTTCATTAAGTGATGACAACAAACAAAAATATAAAGATCATAAAGATGTTTTAGGTATTGAAACACAAGGTCATACATCACGGTATAGGGTGAGCAAAAAATCAAAATTGCTGGCAAGCGTATTAGAAAAAAGACGATTGAACACTGTGAAATTGGAAGCAGTAAGTTTGAAAGACTTGGTGTCGTCATATTATGAATGACTTAGTAAAATTATCAATGAAACATCGGTTTTGGAATAAGACCTCAGCAACAATGCTAATCATTATTACGTTGATATTAGGGTTGTTAACTTTTTCAGATAAAGTCATAGAAAAATTGATGCCACAACTTTTAGAGAAAACCAAGATTAATATAGAACTTGAAAAGTCAGAAGATTTGATAGAACCATTTAAAGACACGTTTACTTTAGATGAGACTGCTAACATAAAGATAAGTAAACATGAGAATATGTATAAAGTCGAAAGTGATTACGAACTCTATGAAGAAGAAAAAGCATTGTTGGATATGATGATTAGCACTTATGAAAATAAAGAAAAAGCGTCTATTGAAATTCCTGTAAATTTTGTAACTAAACATGATACAAACCAAAGCCACAGTAAGTTACTCTATGTCATTATTACTGGGGTTTATTTTATGATGCTTGCTTACTCAACATCAATTGCAAGTGAGATTGTTTCAGAAAAATCGTTAAATGTTTTAGAGTTAATTGGAAGTACTATCGATTTAAAGTATCATTTTTATGCAAAAATAATTGTTGGAACATTCTCAGTTTTTCTTCAAGCATTTTTTGTTGGACCTATTCTCTCTACATTGTATTTCGTTCGAAATTATTACGATAAAGGGGAAGGCTTATTTAAGATGTTGAGTCGATTCAATTTTGTAGAGGGTGAGATTACAAGTTTTTCAAGTTTCTTTCAGTCATTGAATATAAGCAAGGAGTTCTTGCAAAAAGGCTTGGTTTCACTTTTGTTCATGTTTGTTGGTTTAGTTTTGATTCAGGTCATTGCAATCCTTTTATCGTCTTTGATTCATCAAATTGAAGAATCTGGGACACTACAAGCTCCCTTTTATTTAATATTACTTTCCATTTACTATGGAGTGGTTTATTTGAACGTTACCCATCAATTAGAAAGTCCAGTCAGCGTAATCTTAACAATGGTGCCAATTGTATCGATGTTACTAGGACCTATTCGAATAATGGCAAGTCGAGTGAGTGTTTATCAAATCCTCTTATCTTTAGGCGTGTCGGGATGTTTGTTTATATTTTTAATGAAGTATGGATCCAGGTTGTATAAATATAATGTTATGGTAAAACAGTCAAAAAAAAGAAAAGCCGTTTAGCTTTTCTTACTACTATTTAACGTCACAATATCAGAAGATCGTTTGAATTTTTTTAACTCGTTATAGTTGTTTGCTAGAACTTTCTCTGCAGAATTTAAATTAAGAGGCTCATAAAATTTAACATCTTTGATGGTATTTGGAAGGTATTGAATCTTATGCCAAAGGTCACTTCGACTATAATCATACATTTCAATGTCACTTAAACCCACTGCTTTTAATCGTAAATATTTCGGAACAGAGTATGACGACGAACCGACAAGGGCAAGAGCATTATCAATAGCATGTTCAGCACTCTTTGATTTTGGTGAGAGTGCGCATTCAATAACAACCGCACTGATTGGAATTCGTGCTTCAGGGAACCCAACTTTTCTTGCTGCAGAAAGTGCAGATTCAACGCGACTACAAAGACTTGGATTCGCTAAACCAATATCCTCGTATGCAATGACAAGGAGGCGTCGTTCAATTGAATCGAAATCCCCTACATGAATCAACTTAGCTAGATAATACAATGCGGCCTGTACATCACTTCCGCGTATCGATTTTTGAAAAGCTGATAAGGTGTCATAATAATTATCGCTGTCTTTATCCATTGATGTATTCATCCCAACATTAATCTCTTTGAGATGATTTTTGGTAATAACTTCACCTGGATAGGCGTTGAGTAAAAGTTCAAGAATGTTCAAACTATACCGTGCATCGCCATTAGCACTTCGCAGAATATGTTGATAGACATCATTCTCAAGAGTACGATCTTGAGGTGTAGCATTTGTTAATATTTCAAATAAATCATCATTACTTAGAGGATGAAATTCGAACAAATGAACACGTGAACGAATCGCTGGATTGATTGAAAAGAAAGGATTCGCAGTTGTTGCACCGATCATCGTAATTAATCCACTTTCAATATGAGGTAGTAAGATGTCTTGTTTGTCCTTATTCAATCGATGGACTTCATCAATAATAACCACAAGTCCTTGGCTCATTTCAGCCTCAATAAAAAGTTGATCTAATTTTTTCTTATTATCAGTCACAGCATTAAAAAGACGATAGGGTCTGTTTAACTCTTCAGCAATCGCCATTGCTGTGGTTGTTTTTCCAGTTCCAGGTGGACCATAAAAAATCATTGAATAGAGTTTTTTTTGCTTTATTAAATTTTTTAAAACTTTTCCTTCACCCAGAAGATGTTTTTGTCCTATAATATCATTAATGGAACTGGGTCTCATTGAGTAAGCTAATGGATTGCTCATAAATATCACCTGACCATATTGTACCATGTTTTTGTTATACTATAGATGAGGTGTCGTATGAAAATAGTTATTCAAAAAGTTAAAAATGCATCGGTTGATGTCGAAGGAATATTATATAATAAAATTAATGAAGGCTTTGTTCTTTTAGTAGGCATTGAGGAAGGCGATACAGTCGAAGACCTTAAACGAGCAAGTACTAAAATTGCGAATATGAGAATATTTGAAGATAATGATGGAAAAATGAACCATTCGATTTTAGATGTTGGTGGAAAGATATTGTCTATCTCTCAATTTACACTTGCAGCGGATGTCCGAAAAGGGAATCGTCCAAGTTTTACTCAAGCAATGAATGCCGAACAAGCGAATGATCTTTTTGAAACATTTAATGATTTGCTAAGAACAGAAGGGTTGATAGTAAAAACAGGAAAATTCCAAACACATATGAATGTGAAGTTGGATAATGATGGACCTGTTACCATCATTCTTGAAGTAAGAGATGGCAAGGTTATCTAACATATGCTATTATTAAACCGTGTGAATGGAGGTTTTTCATGACATTAATTGATGGTAAAAGTGTTGCTAATGAGAGGTTAAACAATCTTTCGAAGACAATAACAAGCCTAAAAGAACAAGGGAAACGTGCCCCTGGACTAGCGGTTGTATTGGTAGGAGAAGATCCTGCATCGCAAACTTATGTTGCATCGAAGATTAAACAATCAAAAAAAGTTGGCATCGAATCAAAGTCTATTGTTTTGAAAGAAGATACAAGTGAATTTGAATTGATTGAAATCATAAAGTCTTTAAATAATGATGAAGCAATCGATGGGATCTTGGTACAACTTCCATTACCAAGACATATAAATAGTGAAAAAATTATTGATAGTATAAATCCCAATAAGGATGTGGATGGACTTCATGTTCATAATGTTGGACGACTTGTCCAAAATAAAGAGGCTTTTATACCTTGTACACCCCTTGGGATCATGTCTTTGTTGGAGGCATATGAGATTGATCTAGAGGGTAAAGATGTTTTAGTCATTGGGAGAAGTCAACTCGTTGGTAATCCAGTCACAACATTATTGAAACACAAAAATGCGACAGTGACTCAAGCCCACAGCAAAACAAAAAATATTGAAGAAAAAATATTGAATCATGAGATTATTGTTGTTGCGACAGGTGTCAAAGCGATGGTAAAAGCTGATATGTTGAGAGATTATCATATAGTTATTGATGTTGGCATTCATCGCGAGAATGGTAAATTGTGTGGAGATGTTGAGAAGTCAGCGTATGAGAAAGTAAAAATGATTACTCCTGTACCCAAAGGTGTGGGGCCGATGACCATCGTTAGTTTATTAGAAAATACAGTCAAAGCATATTATTTAAAAGGAGACAATCATGGATAAAACTTATGAACTCAATGATCATGTAGAAATGAAAAAACAACATCCTTGTAAAAAGTCTAACTCATTCAAAATTATTCGAATGGGTGCCGATATAAAAATAAAATGTGATGGGTGTGGAAGTGTTATAATGATGACACGTCATGAATTTGAAAAAAAATTAAAGAAAGTATTATAAATGAAAGAGGAATAAAATATGGCATTAACAGCAGGAATTGTTGGCTTACCAAATGTTGGTAAATCAACCTTATTTAATGCGATTACTAAATCGCAAATTGAAGCAGCAAACTATCCTTTCGCAACCATTGCACCGAATGTTGGTATTGTAAAAGTTCGCGATGATCGTATGGAAAATATACGAAAGTTTATTGAATCAAAGAAAATTATTCCAACAACGTTTGAATTTACAGATATTGCTGGTTTAGTGAAAGGTGCATCAAAAGGAGAAGGATTAGGGAATCAGTTCCTATCCAATATTCGAGAAGTTGATGCAATTGTGCATGTGGTTCGATGTTTTGCGGATACAGATATTGTTCATGAACATGGAACAATCGGTGATCCTGTTTCTGATATTGAAATTATTGAAATTGAATTAATGCTTGCTGATTTACAATCGGTAGAAAACAGATTACAAAGAGTTGGAAAAAAAGTAAAAGCTCAAGATAAAGAAGCGTTAGTTGAAATTAAATTATTAGAAAAAGCAAAAGAAATCTTGGACAACAATCTACCACTCAGCAATTTAGAATTAAACGAAGACGAAGAAGAGTTAATTAAACCATTTCACTTCCTAACACGTAAACCTGTTATCTATGTTGCTAATATTGATGAAGATAGTTTAGGTGATATTGACAACAATCCTATGTATCAAGCAGTAAAAGCATATGCAAGTGAGAGACAGTGTCGTGTTATTCCAATCAGTGCAACCGTTGAAGAAAGTTTATCAGGATTGGAAGATGATGAACGAGAAATGTTCCTTGAGGAATTAGGTGTAGAAGAAAGCGGACTAGATCGTCTTGTTAAAAATAGTTATGATATTCTAAATTTAAGAACATTCTTTACAGCAGGACCACAAGAAATTCGAGCCTGGACATTTACAGAAGGTATGAAGGCACCAGCCTGTGCTGGAATTATTCATACTGACTTTGAGAGAGGATTCATCCGTGCAGAAGTTTATCACTATGATGATTTAATGACACATGAAAGTGAATTAGGCATTAAAGAAGCAGGTAAAATGCGTTCAGAAGGTAAAGAATACGTCATGAATGATGGTGATATTGTTCACTTTAGATTTAACGTTTAATTAAATCTATTCTGTGTTTTTTAGCTTTGTGGTATAATCAAGATATAAAGAGGAGGAGATCTCAATGAAATTAGTATTAGCAATTGTTTCAAATGATGATAGTTCAATTGTTTCATCAGCACTAAATAAAGAAGATTTTCAAGTAACTCGTTTAGCAACTACAGGTGGATTCCTAAGGGCAGGAAACACAACACTGATTGTTGGTGTTGAAGATGATAAAGTGGATGCCTGTTTAGAAATTATTGGTAGAGAATGTAAAAAACGTACTGAGGTTGTCCCTTCCACAGCGTCCTATGATATTGGACGTCATGTATCGTTCCCAGTGGAAGTTCCAGTTGGTGGAGCAACCGTCTTTATTCTTGATGTCGAACAATTCCATAAGTTATAAAAAAAATGAGTGATGTATCGGATAATGATACACACTCATTTTTTTTAGTTTTTTTGATAATAACGACGGTGACCTTTGATTTCTTTGAGTTGAAAGGTTTCATTGTCGTCTGGAAGAATCATGTGGCTTCCATCACTGACCAATTCAGCAGTAAACATGGATTCATAATCTTTAATCGTTAATTTTTCACGTGTGTCAAATTGGTGGGGAAGATTTGGATCAAGGGCATCTTGATACCCTTCAACTAATTTCATTGAGAAAAATTCTCCAACAGCTCCACTTCCATATGAATATAAACCAATTCTAGCATTTGCGTCTAAATCTGCATTGTATAAAAGAGAAATTAAACTTAGGTATAGAGAACCAGTATAAATATTACCAACCTTACGGTTAAATAATGTGGACTGGTTGAATGTATTGATAATCTCTTTAGAAGGATTTATGTAATTAATTAATGTTTTTCGACCTAATTTAGTATAGGGAATATGGAATAAAAACGCATCAAAGTCTGAGTTTTGTCTATCATATTTTTCTTTATAATCTTCAAATGTTTGGTTAAAGAAACGTTGATACTGTTCGTTGGAATAGTGTCCATCAACAATCGCGGTATCACTATAATTTGGTCGCCAAAAGTCCCACACATCTTCGGAAAAATAAGAACTCTTATCACTTAAAACTAACAGTGATGGATCTTTAGTGATAAGCATTGCAACTGCACCTGCACCTTGGGTTGCTTCCCCAGAGGTATCAAGGCCATACCGAGAAATATCACTAGCTATAATTAAAACTTTTTTATCATCATTTGATTGTAAATGGTTTTTGGCAAACTGTAATGCTGCTGTTGCTGAATAACACGCTTGCTTAATTTCTATACATCTCGATTTGGGGTTGATACCCAAAAGAGAGACAATGGATGTTGATCCAGATTTTGAAAAGTCTGAACCAGTTTCTGTTGCTAAAATTACTAAATCAATATCATTAAGATCTTGTTCTGAAATAGTATTGTAAGCGGCATTGGTTGCTAAACTAATCATATCTTGGGTGAGAGGTGGTACCGACATTTCATCTTGACCTAAACCATAAGTGAATTTGTCTGGGTCAATGCCACGCATGGTTGCTAATTCTCTCATATCTATATAATACTTAGGGATATAGAAACCAATCTTATCAATTCCAAACTTCATATTGCAGTCTCCTTTATTATTTTTGAGTATCTCTATTATAGTGGTAAATGACACGAGAATCAAAAACTATGTGAGAAATACGAAAATTTAATTTAATTCAGCTCTGGAGCATGCACAGATTTCACAAAGCATGTTATAATAAGAAAGAATTTGAAAAGAGGTATAAATATGAAAAGAGTACGTGTACGCTATGCACCAAGTCCAACAGGTTTTCTTCATATAGGAAATGCTAGGACAGCATTATTTGATTACTTAATCGCTAAACATTATGATGGTGATTTTGTATTAAGGATTGAAGATACAGATATTGAGCGAAATGTCGAAGGTGGCGAAGAGTCTCAGTTGAAGTATTTAGAATGGTTGGGGATCATTCCTGATGAATCACCTCAAAAACCAAATCCTAAATATGCACCATATCGTCAAATGGAACGTCTTGATATTTATAAGAAATATACAAACCAATTGATTGAAGAAGGACATGCTTATAAATGCTACTGTACTTCAGAAGAATTAGATGAAGATTACCAACGTCAAAAAGACGCAGGGTATGCATCAACACGTTATAGTCAAAAATGTTTACATTTAGACGAAGAGACAAAGAAACAATACGAAGTGGAAGAAAGACCTTATTCTGTAAGGTTGAAAGTTCCAACAGATGAAGTTTATACATTTGAGGATATTGTTCGTGGCACTGTAACGTTTGAATCTAAAGACATTGGCGATTGGGTCATTATGAAAACAAACGGTATTCCTACCTATAACTTTGCAGTTGTTGTCGATGATTATTTAATGGAAATTAGCCATGTATTGCGTGGAGAAGAACATATTTCCAATACGCCTAAACAATTGATGTTATTTAGAATGTTTGGTTGGGAAGCTCCCTTGTATGGTCATATGACATTAATCGTTAATGAAAATCATAAAAAACTATCAAAACGTGATAATTCAATTATGCAATACATTAGTCAATATGAAGAACAAGGATATCTAGCAGAAGCAATGTTTAATTTTATGGCTTTACTTGGTTGGTCATATCCAGGAGAAAAAGAATTATTTACCCATGATGAGTTAATCGAAGTATTCGATGAGTCACGTTTATCCAAATCACCTTCGATGTTTGATGTTAATAAGTTAACTTGGATGAACCATCAATACTTAAAAGATAAGACAGATGAAGAGTGGTTAGCTTTTGTTAAACCTTATGCAAGTAAAAATTATGATTTGAGTGCTAAGGATGAAGCTTGGGTTGATCAGTGTTTACTTCTTTACAAAGAACAATTACAATTTGGAGCAGAGATTACTGATTTAATTGAAATGTTCTTTAAAGACACAGATTTAACGGATGAAGCGAGGGAAGTACTAGCAGAAGATTCAACGAAAGTGGTAGCACAAACATTTTTAAATAATCTACCAAGTGATTGGACTGTTGAGGCGTTGAAAGAAGCGTTTAATGCAACAAAGAAAGAAAGTGGACTTAAAGGGAAACCATTGTTCATGGGACTTCGTGTTGCAGCAACACATCAAAACCATGGTCCTGATTTAATGAGTTCTTTATATTTACTTGGAAGAGAAACTATAGAGAAAAGACTCACAGATTATGTTGGATAAAAAATATAAACTTTGTCCTGAATTGAAGGTCATGCGTGATCCAGTTCATGGCTACATAAATGTAAAGTATAAAGTTGTTTGGGATCTAATTAATTCTCCTGAAGTTCAACGCTTACGTCGAATTCAACAATTAGGGGGAACGCGGTTGGTTTACCATACGGCTGAACACTCACGTTTTTCGCACTCTTTGGGTGTCTATGAAATCGTTCGTTTGATGATCGAACGTGTGAGTGATTTACAAAGTGTCTTAGAAGAGCAAGAACAAGTTGCTCTTCTTTGTGCAGGGTTGCTTCATGATGTTGGTCATGGCCCTTTTTCACACTCATTTGAGGCAGTAACGAAAACAGATCATGAAGAGTTTACAGAGCGTATTATTTTAGAAGATACACAAGTCAATAGAATTCTTAACGAAGCGGATCCTGACTTACCTCAGTTGGTGGCAGATATTATTGCACATCGAAGTGAACGTAAAATATTATCACAAATAATATCAAGTCAAATGGATGCTGATAGGATGGATTATCTCTTAAGAGATTCATATTTTACAGGTGTGAGTTATGGTGAATTTGATCTCTATCGTATTTTAAGAACCATTAGAGTTATTGATGATAAAATTGTCATTAAAGAAAGTGGTATCCATGCGGTTGAAGATTACATCATGGCCCGTTATCAAATGTACTGGCAAGTTTATTTGCATCCTGTTTCACGAAGTTTTGAATCAATTCTTCATGCGTTGTTTCGAAGAATGCAAGACTTGTATTCAGAAGGACGCTTTAATGAGACTGGTTTAGAAGTGTTTGAGCCTTTTATTAAAGGTGATACCGATATTCCTTTGAGTGCTCATTTTAAATTAGATGAATCGGCTTGTTTTGCAGGATTTGTGAAATTGATGGACTCAGAAGATGAAATATTAAAAGACTTGTCATCACGATTATTGAATAGAGATTTATTTGAATATATTGATTTCCCAGGTAACGATAGAAAAGTTGAAATTGAAAAGATTGCAGTTGAGAAGGGTTATGATCCTCGTTACTATATTCTGGAAGATTTTGCGACACAGATTCTTTATAGTCCTTATAAAGAGGAAGAAGAGTCTGCGATCTGGGTTAACAGCGATTGTGGATTACGGGAGTTATCGAATGCCTCCACAATTGTTAAGGGGTTTGCACAAGGAAAAGATAAAGAAGACCATAAGCTCTTCTTTCCAAAGGAGTTACAATGAATTCAACAACATATAGACAATTAAGAGACCGTTTTAAAACAACATTACAAGACAATGAACTTGTTGTCTTGATGAGTGGCACAGGGATAAGAAAAAGTGCGGATGCACAGTATCCCTTTCATGCTAATCGTAACTTTGTTTACTTAACAGGAATTGAAGAACCAGAAGCAATTTTAATGATGAATACAAAAACAGATGAAGAAATATTGTTCTTGAGAGATATTGATCCATTTATGGAAAAATGGGTAGGTCGTTTTATGACGAAAGAACAAGCTCAAGAAATTTCTGGAATCGAAGATGTTCGATATTTCGTAGATTTTGAAGAGTATTTTGAAAAGAATATTGAACAAGTTGATACGATTGGTTTGGACTTAGACCATGATTCGCCAAGTGATTTATTCTATGGAAGTGGCGTTAATATGCAAGAGGAACTTGAAGGGTTCCCTGTTTATGATGTTTTTCCTAAATTAGTTGAATGTCGTACGGTTAAACACGAAGATGAAATAGAAGCGATTAAGCATGCCGCTGTTGTGACCAACACTGCTATTGAGAACATGTTAAAAGAAATGAAACCAAATGGTAATGAACAAGACATGGCAGCTCGCTTCTTATACGAAGGACAAAAACGTAACGGGTCATTGATGTTTGACACAATTGTTGCAGGTGGAGCAAATGCAACAGTCTTGCATTACATTGAAAATAATCAGAAATTACAAGATGGTGACCTTGTGCTTGTTGACTTAGGAATTTGTGTTAATCACTATGGTGCCGATATTTCACGTACTTTTCCAATTAACGGACAATTCACACAAAGACAAAAAGAAGTGTATTCTGAAGTCTTAAATACATTTAAATATATAAATGACAGTGTTAAACCAGGTATTAGTATTTTGGAATTGAATAACCTTGCGAAAGTATCGTTGGGTGAGGCATGTATTCGTTTGGGCTTGATCGATGATATTAAAGATGTTGATCAATACTATTATCACAGTATTGGGCACTCCCTAGGGCTTGATACACATGATGTATGGTTAGATAGAGAGGCACCTTTAGTTCCTGGAAATGTGATTACAAATGAGCCAGGACTTTACATTGCTGAAGAGGGAATAGGCGTTAGACTAGAAACAGATTTACTCGTTACCAAGGATGGAAATGACGATTTAGCACCACAAATTCTCATTGAAATTAACGATATAGAAAAATTATTGTACTCAATGAACAATCAATAAGAAAGCATGTTTTTCCGTGCTTTCTTTTATTTTGAGAAAATGACTTGACAAAGAATGATATTTGAATATAATTCATAAGTACAGAAGTGAATTGGGGTGGTTATCATTAAATATTCAGTCCATGTTGAACAGAAAACGGTTGATGAACATTTGTTCATAGAAGATCATGAAGCTGTTGTCGTATCGGGTGATTCTTACCACAGAGTTATCTACAAAGAAAAAGACGGTGTTGATGTGGTTCTCGACATTAGTCCAAATGAAGTATCTTTGAAAAGATATGGTGAATGGTTGACCCATGGTTTGTTTTCAAGTAACAACAAAAGTTATTTATCTGTGAATAATGAGCTAGGTACATTAAACATTGATATAGCATTAATGGATTTGAAGTATGATAAACAATCACTACTGTTGAAGTACAATATAGAAGATGAAGAAGGTATAGTATCTGAACATGAATATATTTGTCGATGGAACCGGAGGGATGAATAATGTCATCAAAATCACTTAGTGATATAGCTTATGATAGACTAAAGCAAAAAGACGAAGAAGTATTATTCAATGAATTATGGAATGAAGTGAGTAGTGCAGCGAAATTTCCTGAAAATGTAGCAAAAAGAAAAGTTGCATCATTTTACAATGCAATTATGTTAGATTCTCGATTTATATCATTAGAGGGAAATAAATGGGATTTACGCGAACGTCATGCAGAGATCACATTAACAATTGATCCTGATTTGCTTGAAGATTACGATGATTATGAAGAAGATTATGAGGATGAAGAATAAAGTTCATTTTAATATTGAAGATTATCATCTTGTTTGTTAGAATAAAAAAGGGCACAAGCTTCCGTTGAGGAAGCTTTTATTTTTTGTCTTGGTGAAGGAGATGTTTATGACTAAATATATATTTGTGACAGGCGGAGTCGTGTCGGGGATTGGTAAGGGTATTATCGCAGCGTCAGTTGGGAGATTACTAAAAAACCGCGGTTTAACTGTCTTTATGCAAAAGTTTGACCCATATATTAATGTTAATCCAGGTAAAATGTCTCCATATCAACATGGAGAAGTTTTTGTTACAAAAGATGGAGCAGAAACTGACCTAGATTTAGGACACTATGAGCGTTTCATAGATGTTGAGTTAACTCAGAATGCCAGTATGTCTGCTGGTCGTGTTTATCAAAATGTTATAGAAAATGAAAGACAAGGTAAATATGAAGGTGCAACAATTCAAGTTATTCCTCATATTACGGATGAAATTAAGAATAAAGTCTATGCTGCTGCGGAAGAATCTGAGGCGGATATTGTCATCACAGAGATTGGTGGAACAGTTGGTGATATTGAATCATTACCATTTGTTGAGGCTGTGAGACAAGTTCATGGGGAACAAAATACAGAAGATGTCATATTTATTCATACAACATTAATTCCTAAAGTACCAGCAAGTAATGAGTATAAAACAAAGCCAACACAACATAGTTTTAAAGAGTTAATGTCACAGGGAGTTAAGGCTAATATCATTGTAACTCGTTGTGATGAACCGTTAGAAGAAGACATGAAAAAGAAAATAGCAATGTTTTGTGATGTCAATGAACAGGCGATTATTGAGTCTAGAAATGTTGAAAATTTGTATGATTTACCGTTGTTGTTTCAAGAGCAAGGCTTGGATGACTATATCTTAAAGAAATTTAAGCTTGATCATTTACCTAAGGCTGATATGACGGATTGGAAGGCTATGATTGATCGTACAAATAATCTTACAAACAAAGTGAAAATTGCTTTGGTTGGGAAGTATGTTCAGTTGCATGATGCTTATTTATCAACGTATGAAGCGATGTTGCATGCGGGGTTTGATTTAAGTACTGAAATTGATTTGGAGTGGATTAATTCAGAAGATGTGACGGATGACAATGCAGGTGAAATATTTAAGGACGTGGATGGCATCATTGTTCCAGGAGGTTTTGGTCAACGGGGTATTGAAGGTAAAATTGTTGCCTCAAAATTTGCGAGAGAGAATAATCTTCCTTTCTTTGGTATTTCTCTTGGTATGCAAGTTGCGGCTATTGATTTTGCAAGAAATGTTTGTGGTTTAGAGAAAGCCAACTCAATTGAGATGAATCCTGGAACACCGCATCCCATTATAGTGCCTACAGCAGGTATTCTTGATCCGGGTGATAGTTTAAGACTTGGGAATCATCCGTGTCAGCTAAAACAAGGTACAATGGCTTCTGAGCTTTATAAAGAGTCTGTTGTATTTGAACGTCATCGTCATCGTTATGAATTTAATAATAAATATCGTGAAATATTAGAAGAGAAAGGATTGTCATTCAGTGGTGTAACACCTGATGGGCAAATCGTAGAAATAATTGAATTAGAAGACAATGATTTCTACGTTGGATGTCAGTTCCATCCTGAATTTAAATCAAGACCGAATCGTTCTCATCCATTATTCTACGGATTTATTAAAGCATCTTTGCATTTTTCTCAAAAAAGAGTAAAATAGTAGTGTAAAGAAAACAAGGAGGATTAACTAATTATGGCATTAGTTTCAGCAAAAGGAATTTTAGAAACAGCACGTGATGGACATTATGCTGTTCCAGCAATTAATATTAACAACTTGGAGTGGTCAAAAGCAGTTCTTGAAACAGCTCAAGAATTAAATTCACCAATCTTATTAGCAGTATCAGAAGGTGCTGGTAAATACATGGGTGGATACAAAACAATCGTAGGAATGGTAAATGGTTTAATTGAAGAATTAAATATTACAGTTCCAGTGGCTCTACACTTAGACCACGGTAGCTTCGAAGGAGCAAAAGAATGTATCGCAGCTGGTTTCACATCAGTTATGTATGATGGATCAGCATTACCATTTGACGAAAACTTAGCACAAACAAAAGAAATCGTTCGCTTAGCACATGAGCAAGGCGTTTCAGTTGAAGCAGAAGTTGGTTCAATTGGTGGAGAAGAAGATGGAATTGTTGGTACAGGTGAATTAGCAGATCCAGCAGAATGTAAAACAATCGCTGATACAGGAATTGACTTCTTGGCAGCAGGTATTGGTAACATCCACGGTAAATACCCAGAAAACTGGGCTGGCTTAAGCTTTGAAACATTAGAAGCAATTAAAGCAGCAACAGGAAATATTCCATTGGTATTACACGGTGGTTCAGGAATCCCTGAAGACCAAATCAAAAAAGCAATCGATTTAGGAGTTGCGAAAATCAACGTTAACACAGAATGTCAATTAGTGTTCGCTGAAGCAACACGTAAATATATCGAAGCAGGCAAAGACTTAGAAGGTAAAGGATTTGACCCACGTAAATTATTAGCACCAGGAGCAACAGCAATCAAAGAAGCTGTTAGAGAAAAAATCGAAGTATTCGGTAGTGCAAATAAAGCGTAAATTTAAAAACTAAGGCTGTTGGTTGCATCATGCAATCAACAGTTTTTTTATTGAAAGGATAAAACATGTATAGTTTAGTCGAAGCAAAAGATAGAGTTGTGGAATTAGGATGTAAAAAAGTTGAGAAAAAAGCTTTAACGAAATTAGCGTTAAGTTTTTCTGCTGGCGCCATGATTTCTCTTGGATACATTGCCTACATCAAAGCGGTAGCAACCTTAGGAAGTGGTGTTGGGACGTTAGTTGGTGCATCATTATTTCCCATAGGCTTACTTGTGATTTTATTAGCAGGTGGTGAATTAATTACAGGAAATATGATGGTGGTTGGAACCAGTCTTCTGAATAACAAAGTAACCGTCAAAGAAACCTTGATAAATTGGTTACATATTTCACTAGGAAATGCATTGGGAGCTGTTTTTATTGTTTGGGTTGCGATTACTTTAGGGATGTTTGATGGGATCGAAACTGTCTTACACACAATTTCACAAACAAAAGTAAACGGAAGTGCCTTACAATTTTTTGTCTCAGGGATGATGTGTAATTGGTTTGTTGGCTTGTCAGTTTGGTTAAATGTTGCTTTAAAAGAAGGTACTGCAAAAATAATTGGAATATGGTTTCCCGTCATGATCTTCGTCTATTTAGGCTTTCAACACAGCGTTGCGAATGCTTTTTTATTGACTGCAGATTTCTTTGTTAACGGTTTATCCTGGGGATTAATTGCTCCCAATTTACTCTTTGCTTACTTAGGAAATATAGCCGGAGCACTTATATTTGTGTCTTTGATTTATACAATTGCTGCAAAGGATTAAAAAGTTATGCTTTAGCTTACTTATATTGTATAATTAATTGAGTGAAGGAGTTGTTTGTATGAAAGAAGTAATAAAAATTGAGGGAGGACACCGACTAAATGGTGAGGTGTCAATTAGTGGTGCTAAAAATGCCACAGTAGCTTTAATTCCTGCTGCAATTTTGGCAGAAAATAGTGAAGTTGATATATATGGAGTTCCAAACATTTCAGATGTTGAATCACTCTCAGTTCTACTAAAAGAATTAAATGTATCAGTTACTTCTCCAAGCTCAGATCATTTTCAAATCGATACAAGTAATATGAAAAATATAGATTTAGACCATGAAGCAGTGACCAAGTTAAGAGCATCGTACTATTTTATGGGGTCATTACTAGGTAAATATAAATATGTAAAAATGCAAATGCCTGGCGGTTGTTATTTAGGTCCACGTCCTTTTGATTTACATTTAAAAGGATTTGAAGCACTTGGGGCAGAAGTAAATTACGAAGCAGGTTATTATGAAATTAAGGCTGATCGATTAATTGGCTCAAAAATTTATCTTGATTTCCAATCTGTTGGTGCAACAATCAATATTATGCTTGCTGCAGTTTTAGCAGAAGGTAAAACGATGATTGAGAATGCGGCAAAAGAACCAGAAATTATTGATGTTGCTAACTTTTTAAATAATATGGGTGCAAATATTCGTGGGGCAGGAACTAGTGTTATCACAATTGAGGGTGTTGAAAGCTTAACAGGTCATCCTCATGAGATTATTCCTGATCGAATTGAAGCGGGAACCTATTTAATCATGGCGGTTGCGATGGCAGATGACGTTACGATTAAAAATATTATTCCTCAACATATTGAATCATTAATTTCGAAGTTAATTGAAATGGGTGCGAACATTGAAGTAGGTATGGATTATGCTCGTATTCGTCGTTCAGATGATCTAGAAGCAATTGATATCACGACTCAAACCTATCCAGGTTTTGCAACTGACCTCCAACAACCTCTAACGAGTTTACTTGTTAAGGCAAAAGGAAGTTCAAATATCAAGGAAACAATTTATGCAGAACGTTTTAAACATTGTGAAGAATTACAACGAATGGGTGCTGACATAACCATCCTTCCATCACAAGCAATCATCAATGGGCCAAAGTCTTTATACGGATCAAAAGTAGAAGCAACAGATCTTCGTGGTGGTGCAAGTATGGTAATTGCTGGACTTATGGCAG
This sequence comes from Erysipelothrix urinaevulpis, assembly GCF_009828835.1. GTDB lineage: Bacteria > Bacillota_I > Bacilli_A > Erysipelotrichales > Erysipelotrichaceae > Erysipelothrix > Erysipelothrix urinaevulpis. The sequence continues at coordinate 8,053 of NZ_WTTB01000001.1, read as the reverse complement.
ATGGAATTACAGAAATCCATGAAGTTTACCACATTGATCGTGGGTACCATAATATCGATGAAAAATTAGAAGCATTGGGTGCTAAAATGTGGAGAGAAACGATTGAGTAAAAATTATAAACTAATTATATTTGATATGGATGGCGTTATCATTGATAGTGAAATGAATTATTTAGCTGAGATAGAACTGTATCTCAATAAAAATCATCCCAATCATACGATTAAAAAAGAAGATTTATACTGTTTAGTTGGTGTATCATGGGACGAACATTACCGGACGTTAGCTGGTTTAATGGGTGAAAACATTGACCCAATTGAACTAAGACAATCATTCGATGAATTTGAAGAAAGTATTCATCGTGATTATAAACAATGGATTTTTCCTGATGTCTTATCAACGCTTGATAGAATAAGCTCAAGTCACTATACCATAGCGCTTGGTTCTAATTCATCAACAGAAACAGTTCATAAAGTATTAGATACATTAGATATAAAACACAAATTTAAACATGCACTCAGTGGGGATCAATTTTCAAAAGGAAAACCATCTCCTGAGATGTATAACTATATTATTTCTGACCTCGGCTTTAAGCCAGAAGAAACACTCATTATAGAAGATTCTCCGTCAGGAATTCATGCAGGTAAAGCAGCTAACGCAGATGTAGTTGCCATTTATGATCAATATTTCAAAATGGATCAAAGCAAGGCAAATTATGTTGTTCAAGATTTTAAACAACTTGAAAAATTACTAAAGATTTAACGACTAAGACTATTCTCATGAATAGTCTTTTTTGATTTTTAAACGTTTAAAGTCGATATTATCACAAAACCTTCAAATTATCACACCATTGATAATTTGAAGGTTTTGTGATAATATCAATGTGAGGTGATAGTATGAATAGTGCTTTAGACTTACTAGATCGCTACTGTTTTACCTATGAAATTGAGATCAAAGAGATGAGTGATCTTCCTGCAATTTTTAAAAAAAAATACAACTATATTTTTCTTCGGTTCAATGAGACAGAAGAAGTCGTTTTAATGGATAGAACAAGAGATTTTTCAATTGAAAGTTTTGTTAAAGATAGTTTAATAGTATCTCAAAAATTAAATATAAGAACTGTTCTTTCATTTGATAAATTATCTGAGAAAGATATTAAACGATTAATTCAAAGTAATATTTCTTTTATTGCGCACAATGCCATTTCTTTAAGATTTTTGGGAGTTATAATAAATGATATATCCCAACCAAAAATGTTAAGGGATTTTTATAACCATAATCAACAACAAATTTTAATTTCTATGTTGTTGAGTAGTAAAGAAAAATTCAGTGCAAAAGATATCCAAGATAAAACTGAGATATCGATTGCTACAGTATATAGAGTACTTCGATATTTTACTGAGGCTGGTTACATAGAGTCTGTTCACGGAAGCTATTTTTTAAAACTGAGTAGAGCAGAGATTTATGAAGATGCAAAAAAGTATTTCATAATACCGATAGAGAAAAGGGTGGTTATTCCCCCCCAAGATCTAGCTATTCTAAATAATGAAAATTTAGTTGTATTTGAATCAAACTTGGATGCAGTCAGTCATTATACAATGTTGTCATCAACTCAATCAGATTACGGTGTTATTATGAGTGACTTGTCGAATCAATTATCAGATAGTAATTTAAAGAAAAGTCCTGAAAAAGAATTCATATCAAAACTATTAGAAAAAGAAGAGTTTTTATATGCTAAAATTGATGATATTAATTTAGAACTTTGGAAATATAATCCAATCTTATTAAATAATAAAGTGGATCCAATAAGTTTAAGGTTGATTCTAGAAAATAGTGATAATGATCCTCGAATAGAGGAAGCAATTATTGATCTTGATGAGTACATTAGTCTTCTATTAAATAATGAGGAAGCGAGAGTAAAATTTAATAATGTATAAAATTTATGAATCATTCAGTAAAAAATTTAAATATTTTTCAGATTGTTTTTGTATAATTGGTGGAACAGCAAGTGCAATCGTATTAAGTCGTGAAGGCTTGGATATCAGAATAACAAAAGATTATGACATTGTAATTTATGAAGAAGCACGAAACAAAGAATTCTATGATACTTTCATTGAGTTTTTACATGAAGGAAAATACGTCATGGATGAACGACGAGAGAATGAAAATCTTTATCGATTTAAAACTAAAGATAAACTTTATCCTCCAATGATTGAATTACTATGTAAGAAACCTGATTTTGCGAATCAGTGGATGGGTCCTATAAGATCTTTAAGTTTTAGTAATGAGGATAGTCTATCCGCAATAATGCTTGATGATGAGTATTATCAATTTATTATTAATAATACTGAAATTGTGCAAGGAATACCTATTTTGAATAAATCAGGACTATTGATTTTGAAAGCAAAGGCTTGGTATAACTTAAGTCTTGCAAAAGAAAATAATGATGGGGTGACGAGTACTGAAGTATCTAAACATATTAAAGACATAGCTCGACTTGTACAATTGTTCAATGACGAAGATTCAATTGAACTTAATAGATCGATTAAAAATGATATGCTGGTGTTTCTAGAATTACTAAAGAGTAATCTAAATGCAATACCAGAGAGTAGGGATTATTTTTATACTCGTGAAGAAGTATTTGCGATGTTGAATAATTTAATAATAAAATAAAAAAAGATTAAAAGTTTAAGTACCAGGACTATTCATAAGAATAGTCTTTTTTTCTAAAAATACATAAGTGAAAAACATAGTATCACTTATCCTTTAAATTATCATGATAACGACAAATTAAAGGATTTATGATAATAGATATTCGATACAAAAATGAATGCGATTACATTATTTAATCAAAAACCATTGACTTATAAAAAGATAAGGCGTAAGATATAAGTGTAAGACGTCATATGACGTTATAGGAGGAGTGAATGATGGATTTGAATTCAGTAGTGGAAAAAGTTTTAGAGAAATCAGACACAAGACTTGAAACAATATATCTTGTAGCTTGTGGAGGATCTCTTGTCGATATGTATACTTCTGATTATTTTATTAATACAGAAGCAAAGGAATTGGTGGCTGGATTATATACAGCCAATGAGTTTAATCATGTAGTTCCCAAGAAACTTAATGAAAACTCATTAGTTATTATTTGTTCACATGGTGGTAACACACCAGAATCAGTGGAGGCAGCAAACGTTGCAAGACGTCACAATGCTCAATCGATTGGTTTAACATACAATGAAGAGTCGATGTTATTTGAGACAGTTGATCATAAAATTCTTTATGAGTGGGGTGAGGATACAAGTGTTGAAAATAACCCAATGGCAATTATCTTGAACATTGTTGTTGAAATCTTACATCGTCAAGAAGGATATGCACATTACGAAGCATTTAAACAAGGAATGCATCAAATTGATGACATTGTAAAGAATGCTCAAGATCAAATTCAAGAAAGAACGGATCAGTTTGCCGATACTTATGGAAAAGAAGAAATGTTCTATATTCTAGGTAGTGGCGCATCATATGGTCATGCATACGGATTCTCGATTTGCTCTTTAATGGAAATGCAATGGTTACATGCATCAGCAATTCATAGCGGAGAGTACTTCCATGGTCCGTTTGAAGCAACTGACCACAGCACACCTTACATTCTCTTAATGAGTGAAGGACCATCAAGACCTCTTGATGAACGAGTTCTTAAGTTTTTCAAAACATATGCTAAAAAATATGAAGTGGTGGATGCAAAAGAGCTTGGACTATCAATTATTGATGAAAACGTTTCAGATTACTTTAACCCAATTTTATTTTATAGTGTGTTAAGTGTTTATCGTTACAAACTATCCATTGTTAGAAATCATCCATTGGATACTCGCCGATACATGGGTAAAGTAGAATATTAATTAGGTAAACAGAAACAATTCTTGTTATAATTGGTAAAAGGAAAGAGGGACTAAAATGGCAGAATATTTACCAATGTACCTGACAATTGCTAAAGAAATTCAAGGTAAAATTGAAAATAAGGAATTTATAAGCAATTCCAAGTTACCAAGTGAACAAGAATTAATGGCACATTATGATGTCAGTAGAATTACAATTCGAAAGGCAATCAATGAGTTGGTACAAGGGCAATATGTAGATAAGATTCATGGTAAAGGAACATATGTAAAAAACATTTCAATCCAAAGAAAAATAACGCATTCAAGTGTTATTGGCTTTAGTAAATCAGTTGAAATGAACGGATACAAAAGTAAAAGTATCGTGACTCATCAAGAAGTAATCAGCAATAAAACAATTGCGAAATATCTTGGCTTAAGTGAAGACGCGGCCATACTATATATACAACGCATTCGATATGCCAATCAGGAACCAGTGATGATTGAAAATAACTATTACGACAATCAAAAATATAAAGATCTCGTCAATAAAGATTTAACAAAGTCTCTCTATACAGTCTTAGAGAATGATTATAATATCAAAGAGTTTTCTTCAATCAGCACAAGTTTGGAAATTAGTTTAGCAAGTACAGAGCAAGCAAATCAGTTAGGTTTGATCATTGGCTCACCATTGTTTCTAATGAAAACGTGCATCATCGATGAGAATAAAGAACCGATTCATTATGGTGAACAATACATCGTTGGAGATAAATATAAATTCGAGTTTTAGGAGGATGTAATGGACTATCAAATACTTCTAGCAAGTCATGGTAAATTAGCATCAGGTCTTTTAAGTTCTGTTGAAATAATCTTGGGAAAACAGGACTCAATCAGTGTAATCGATGCCTATACCACTGACAATTATGATCTAGAAAAAGAAATAACCTCCTTTTTCAATAAAAATCAGAAACCATGTGTGGTGGTTACAGATATATTAGGAGGAAGTGTACACACTAAACTCAAAGAATTAAAGGAAGAATATCAATATCATTTGCTAACAGGCATGAACCTTGCACTTGTCTTAAATTTAGCATTAAAGCTAGAAACGATGAGTATAGAAGATGCGCTGAGTGAATCATGTGAAGAAGCTAAACAGAGTATATGTATTGATACAGATGTAGCTTTGGAAATAGAGGATGAAGATTTTTAGAAAGGATTCATACTATGATAAAACTAGTGAGAGTGGATCATCGCTTATTACACGGACAAGTTGCCTTTTCGTGGTTAGGGTTTCTTGATGCAAATTGTGTACTGATTGCTAATGACGATGTACCCAATAATAATATTAGAAAGAACTCACTGAGAATGGCAAAACCAGCAAATGTAAAATTAGTGATGAAAACAGTCGAAGATGGCATTGATGCAATAAACAGTGTGTCACAGACAAATACAACCTAATGGTCGTTGTTGAAACAATTGAAGATGCACATAAATTATTAACAGGATTAAATCAAGATGACGTAAAAACACTCAATCTTGGTGGAACAAAACCAAACTCAGATAATAAAGCATACACTTCAACAATCTCTTTATCAGAACACGATGAAACATTACTCAATGATCTAAAAGAACAAGGGTTTGAGATAGAGATGCAACAGGTACCATCAGAAAAGATTACAAAATACTAACAAGATAAATGCATTATTAACATTATCTGTTTTAAGCGTGGGAAAAATAAATAAAACTGTAATACAAACGAAAGGAGTACATAACTCTAATAAGGGCTATGTGTAAAAACATATGATAATAGAAACAGTTTTGATTGCGCTAGTAGCGACAATTGGTTATGGAGAATACTTTTTAACAGGTAGAGGTCAGGTAAGTCGTCCAATTATAATGGGACCACTAACCGGACTCATCATGGGGGATTTAACAACTGGAATCATGATTGGAGCCAGTTTAGAATTAACATACATCGGAGTACAGGAAGTTGGAGCATCCATTCCACAAGATTTAGTATCAGCAGGAATCTTAGGAACAGCCTTCGCAATTTCAACAGGTAAAGGAATTTCAGCAGGACTAACATTTGGCTTGCCAATCTCAATGCTTGTTTTACTTGTACAAAATATGTTCTATATTTTTGTCTCACCACTTTACGTTGCGAAATGTGATCAATACGCAGCAGAAGGTGAATCAAAGAAATTAAGTAACATGGCATTTTGGGGAGGAACAATTGTTAACTTTGTCCCGTCGATTCTTATTGTTGCCTTATGTTATTATTTCGGAAACGAAGTTTCACAAAATATTGTTGAAGCAATTCCAATGTTTGTTCAAGACGGACTCGTCATTGCAAGTGGAATCTTGCCAGCATTTGGGTTTGCAATGCTATTACAAACAACAATGAAAAAGAAAACAATTCCATTCTTTATTTTAGGCTTCTTATTATCAGCCTACTTAGAACTACCAATTATTGGAATTTCATTATTTGGTTTAGTTATCGTCTTAGTCATGCAATTCTATGGTAAAACAAACGTGGAGGTAGATTTAGATGAAGAATTCTGATACAAAAAAAGTACTAAAGAAAACATTCTGGCGTACATTCACAATGGGAGCATCATGGGAATTTACAAAACAAATGGCAAGTGGATTTGCTTATGCAATGGTTCCTTCAATTGATGCAATCTATGGAGATAAAAAAGAAAAAAGTGAAGCGCTGCAAAGACACATGGAGTTCTTCAACATTACAAACGTATTTGCACCCTTAGTACTAGGGATCTCAATTGCAATGGAACAAAAAAACTCAGAAGATGAAAGCTTTGATACCAGCTTAATCAATAATATCAAAGTCAGTTTAATGGGTCCTTTATCAGCAATTGGTGACTCATTAATTATGTCAACATGGAGAATCATTGTTACAGGTATTGCCATTACATTTGCAGTCCAAGGAAATGTAATGGGACCAATTCTTTTCTTCTTACTATATAATGTTCCATGCACAATCTTACGTTATTATGGTCTATATTTCGGATACAACAAAGGTGTTGCATTCTTTGAAAAAGCCGACAAGAGTCATATCGTTAATGACATATCCGAGAAAGCATCAATCCTGGGAATGATTGTTATAGGCGCTATGACATCAAGTCTGGTTTATATCAACTCACCTGTGACATTTGGAATGGGTGATTCAGCAGTTGGATTAATCGATCTCGTGAACCAAATTGTTCCAAATCTTATCCCACTTCTTGTGACCTTGGGAGTCTATGGACTCTTACAAAAGAAATTCAAAATTGGTCATATTTTAGTTATTATTATTGGAGTTAGTATCTTAGGTAGTTACTTCAATATTTTGATTCCATAGTACTTAAAAACAACCTCTTTAATTTACTAGAGGTTATTTTTTTGAAAAAAACTAATTTGTGTAGTGGGTGAAAAAAATCATACAATAATATTTTGAGTTTTAAAAACTACGTATTTAATAAAGAGTGATAAGTTGACATTTTAATTAATGGCAGTTAGATTATAAGAAGAGAGGAACAGATAAATATTAAAAATGAAAGGTGAAAAAGATGAATAAAAAAATTAAATATATTTATGTCGCTGCAATTGCTTTTGTTTTGGTTTTAGTGACATATGTTTACGTACTATTAATCAAACAGTCATCCTTTGAAAGTAGTTTGAAGAATAATGTAGAGAATTATTACTCAACAACATATTACCCAACTGTCTCAAATGAGAAAAAAGAAGATGAAAAAATAGAATACTTAGGAATGATTTCATCAGTCGGATTAAAAATTGAATTTGAAAACTTAGAAAGAATAAAAGAAATAAATAAAGATAATTTAGTTACTGATTTTGTAAAGAATGATAAAAATAAGCAATGTGACTTTAAAAAATCATATGTTATATTGAGACCACAAGTACCTTTTGGTGAAAACGATGTTGAAGTAGAAATAAATTTAGAGTGTGAATAATAGCGATAAGAAAAACTATTTTACAATATATATTAATTATATCTAGAGTAATTTTTAATTACTCTTTTTTTATTTTAGATAAACTTGAGTCAAGTCCATAATCTTGTGTAAAATTCATTATGTCAGCAAGTGGATCTAACCAATCCACTTTTTTGTTGATTCAGTAAAACTAATATACTGTCTTGAACTCGATTGCCAATCTTCATGAATATC
>NZ_WTTB01000019.1 GCF_009828835.1 Erysipelothrix urinaevulpis | reverse complement strand
TAAAAGTGTAAAATAAATATATTGATAATATAAGCCCCCTAAGTACTTAGAGCATTTAATTAGGTAGGAGTGTAATTATGAAAAATGATATAGCGTTATTTAATGAAAAAAATGATTATTTAAGTGAAATTTTTAAAGAGGTTAATTATAGAGATTTTTATCGTGATTTATTTCCTATCGGTAGTTTTGAAAGAAAAGGTATTTATGAAGATAAAAAAGGGAATGGAATTGCTATTGCTATGAATGCTGATCGGCATTCCAGATATACTGTTACAGATGAATTATCTGAAATAGATGATTTAATTGATAATGATTTTGTAGTAATGAATGGTATTTCTTATTTTGGCAAACAAAGAATTATGAAAAATGCTAATTTTATGTATGCTTTGATATTTGATATTGATGGTATCAGTGATATGGGTAATTTAAAGACTTTAATTCATCATTTTAATAGTGATATAACTCCTAAACCGACTTATTTAGTCAATTCAGGTCATGGAGTTCATTTGTATTTTGTATTTAAAGAGCCAATACCACTTTATAATCACTTAAAAGAGCCTTTAAAAAGACTTAAATATGACTTAACTAGGAAAATCTGGAACCCTTACGTATCAAATATTAAAGAAGTTCAGTACCAAGGTCTTAATCAAGGTTTTAGAATGGTAGGAAGTCCTACGAAGTTTGGAAAAAAATATAGATTAAAAGCATATAAAACGGGCGATAAAGTAGAACTTGATTATTTAAATAAGTTTGTATTTGAAAAAGAAAATAGGGTTTTAGAAACGAATTATCAGAGCGAATTGACTTTAGAGCAGGCAAAAGAAAAATATCCCGATTGGTATGAAAGAAAAATCGTTAATCAGGAGAATAACAGTGAATGGACTGTAAATCGTGCTTTATATGATTGGTGGATTGAGAAAATAAAAGAAGGTGCTACTTACGGACACCGATATTTTTGTGTTATGGCACTATCAATATATGCAGTGAAATGCGATATTCCTTTTGAAGAATTAGAAAAGGACGCATATTCATTGATACCAGATTTAAATAATATTAGACCAGATGAGCCATTTACAAAGCATGATGTAGATTCTGCTTTGAAAGCATATGATCCATCTTATAAAAATTTTCCGAGAGCGGACATTGAAAAAATAACTTCAATATCAATTCCAGAGAATAAAAGGAATTACAGAACTCAAGTACAACATTTACAAATTGCGAGAGCGACCAGAGATATAGTTAATCCGAATTGGCGAGAAGGAAATGGGCGACCAAGCAAAGAAAAATTAGTTAAAGATTTCATAAAAGAAAATCCTGATTTGTCAGTTACTGAAATTGCCAGAGAATTAAATGTAAGTCGCCCAACAGTTTATAAATATTTGAAAAAATGATATGCTTAAAGCGTCCGATAGGGCGTCCGAATAGTAGTCCGACCTGTTTATGCCATTTTTTTTAAGGCTAAAATGTCAAAATACCCACTCGCCACTGCCTTTATGCGTGTGTAGTCAATCGAATTCTCCGATTGACTACACACGCATATCATAAGTGATACTTTGTATCTTGTATGAGCAGGCAGTGGCGAGTGGGTTTAGTATTATTGTGAGTGAAAAAGTAGTAATAAGTAATGGTTAAAAGATGTAGGAATGTATTAGAAAGATAGTAATAAAAGAGTGAGAAGTAGTAGAAAGGGGAATTTTATGAGTGGTGTAGTTATAACGGAAAAAGATAGATTTGTAATGGAGTTTTTATATAAGTTCAGAGTTGCGACTTCTATTGAATTATCGGCTTTATTGAATGTAACTAATTCTGGTGTCTATAAACGTATGAAACGGTTAGAAAATGTAGGACTTGTTAAAAAACAGCAAGTTATGATTTTAGAACACATTTATTTTTTATCAAATGAAGGTTACAGATTTTTGAATGAAAAAGGTAAAGAAGTAAATCTAAATACTTTAAATATATTTCATGAATTATTTTTAAGTAAAATAGGAACTGCATTATTAAGAGATACTTCTGATTTAGAATTAAGCGATATTTATACAGAAAAAGACCAATTTGCTTCCGAAAAAGATTTTTTTAAAGCAAGTAAAAAAGCATTTCCAGATCTTTATATTCCAAAATATAATGTGGTTGTTGAATATGAGAGAACAGAAAAAACAAAAGAACGAACAAAGAAAAAGATTATGAATAATTTTGAGAACTTTACTGATTGTAGTCAGATGTGGGTCTTGCCACGAGCAAGAAAAACTACAATAGAGATGTTAGAAAGCAATAGTTTTTTTATCAGTGCAATCGTATCAGAAGAGTATGTAGAGCAGTCATTTACAGATGATCGATGTACATTAGATTTAAAAGAACTAATAAAACACTAATGATAGTTCGTATAAGAGCGATTTAGAGCCGAATTAAGAGCTAAAACTGGTCTAGGTATATATTTACATTACTGCAACTGCTTTACCCCCCTTAAACCGCCCGTTTTGTCTTTTTTGTATGATATTTAAATTATACTAAAAGTGTAAATCTCTTCATTGATAATATAAGTGCTTAAACTTGCTTTAAGTCACTATTTTAATTATACTAAAAGTGTAAAATAAATATATTGATAATATAAGCCCCCTAAGTACTTAGACCAGATACAGAAATTCTTACATCAAAATCTTAATTTTTTTTATCTTAAAAGTGTAAAATAAATATATTGATAATATAAGCCCCCTAAGTACTTAGAGCATTTAATTAGGTAGGAGTGTAATTATGAAAAATGATATAGCGTTATTTAATGAAAAAAATGATTATTTAAGTGA
>NZ_WTTB01000018.1 GCF_009828835.1 Erysipelothrix urinaevulpis | reverse complement strand
AAAAAAAGGATAATCAAGTGAATGATTATCCTAAGTTTACCTGGCAATGAGCTAATTTCACTATGGCTAGCATAGCTATACTCGCCGCTAAAGTGCTTAACTTCTGTGTTCGGGATGGGAACAGGTGTGACCACTTTGCTATTATCACCAGATCGATTTGAAAGAGATACTCTCTCAAAACTAAATAACAGATTCAATTGTTCATGACCTTTTCGATGTTGTTGTTTAAAGCGTGATTAAATCCTCGACCGATTAGTATCAGTTAGCTCCACATATCACTATGCTTCCACACCTGACCTATCAACCTGATCGTCTCTCAGGGGTCTTACTACTTGCGTATGGGAAATCTCATCTTGGAGTTGGCTTCGTGCTTAGATGCTTTCAGCGCTTATCCAGTCCATACTTAGCTACCCAGCTATGCCCTTGGCAGGACAACTGGTGCACCAGCGGTATGTCCACCCCGGTCCTCTCGTACTAGGGGCAGCGCTCCTCAAATTTCCTAACGCCCACAACAGATAGGGACCGAACTGTCTCACGACGTTCTGAACCCAGCTCGCGTACCACTTTAATGGGCGGACAGCCCAACCCTTGGAACCTAATTCAGCTCCAGGATGTGATGAGCCGACATCGAGGTGCCAAACCTCGCCGTCGATGTGAACTCTTGGGCGAGATTAGCCTGTTATCCCCAGGGTAGCTTTTATCCGTTAAGCGATGGCCCTTCCACGCGGTACCACCGGATCACTAAGCCCGACTTTCGTCCCTGCTCGACTTGTAGGTCTCGCAGTCAAGCACACTTCTGCCTTTACGCTCGTCGATTGATTTCCAACCAATCTGAGTGTACCTTTGGGCGCCTCCGTTACTCTTTAGGAGGCGACCGCCCCAGTCAAACTGCCCACCTGACACGTTCCCGGCACCGGATTACGGCACACGGTTAGAACTTCAAGTTTACAAGAGTGGTATCCCAGTTGTGACTCCACATAAACTAGCGTTCATGCTTCTTTGTCTCCCACCTATCCTGTACATATAAACTCAAAGCTCAATATCAAGCTACAGTAAAGCTCCATGGGGTCTTTCCGTCTAGTTGCGGGTAACCTGCATTTTTACAGGTACTAAGATTTCACCGAGTCTGCTGCCGAGACAGCGCCCAAATCGTTACGCCTTTCGTGCGGGTCGGAACTTACCCGACAAGGAATTTCGCTACCTTAGGACCGTTATAGTTACGGCCGCCGTTCACTGGGGCTTCAGTGCTATGCTTCGACCAGATGGTCTAACACTTTCCCTTAACCTTCCAGCACCGGGCAGGCGTCACCCCCTATACTTCGTCTTACGACTTTGCAGAGAGCTATGTTTTAGTTAAACAGTCGCTTGGGCCTATTCACTGCGGCTCTCTTATCAAGAGCACCCCTTCTCCCGAAGTTACGGGGTCATTTTGCCGAGTTCCTTGGCAACAGTTCTCTCGCTCACCTTGGTATTCTCTACCTGCCTACCTGTGTCGGTTTTGGTACGGGCCAATTCATAATTAGCGCTAGAAACTTTTCTTGAGACATGGCTTCCTTCACTTCGCTACTTGCTCACGCGTTCGCTCCTCATCACAGCTTGCATCCTTGTGGCGGATTTGCCTACCACACTGCTATTCTGCTTGACCCAGCTCTTCCAGTCGCTGGGTTGATCTAGCCTTATCTGTCATTCCTTCACTTATGAATCGGGTACAGGAATATCAACCTGTTATCCATCGACTACGCTTTTCAGCCTCATCTTAGGTCCCGACTTACCCAGGGAGGACGAGCCTTCCCCTGGAATCCTTAGGCAATCGGTGTGTCAGATTCTCACTGACATTTCGCTACTCACACCGGCATTCTCACTTCTATACGCTCCAATGCTCCTCACGGTACATCTTCAACGCTGAATAGAACGCTCCCCTACCATTTATTGAAACAATAAATCCGCAGTTTCGGTATCATGCTTAGCCCCGGTACATTTTCGGCGCAGGGTCACTCGACTAGTGAGCTGTTACGCACTCTTTCAAGGGTGGCTGCTTCTAAGCCAACCTCCTAGTTGTCTGTGCATCCCCACATCCTTTTCCACTTAGCATGAATTTTGGGACCTTAACTGGCGATCTGGGCTGTTTCCCTTTCGACTATGGACCTTATCACCCATAGTCTGACTGCCAATAAAACACAACTGGCATTCGGAGTTTGATTATAATCAGTACCTCGAGATGAGGCCGTCATACATTCAGTGCTCTACCTCCAGTTGTTTAATCTTGACGCTAGCCCTAAAGCTATTTCGGGGAGAACCAGCTATCTCTAAGTTCGATTGGTATTTCACCGCTAGCCACAACTCATCCGCTGATTTTTCAACATCAGTCGGTTCGGTCCTCCATTTGGTTTCACCCAAACTTCAACCTGGTCATGGCTAGATCACTTAGTTTCGGGTCTACCACAATGTACTCTGTCGCCCTCTTAAGACTCGCTTTCGCTACGGCTCCGACTCTTCGTCTTAACCTTGCACATTATGAGTAACTCGCCGGTTCATTCTGCAATAGGCACGCCATCACCCTTTAACGGGCTCTGACTTCTTGTAAGCATACGGTTTCAGGGTCTATTTCACTCCGCTTCCGCGGTTCTTTTCACCTTTCCCTCACGGTACTGGTTCACTATCGGTCACTAAGGAGTATTTAGCCTTTCCGGGTGGTCCCGGATGATTCCGACAAGGTTTCTCGTGCCTCGCCGTACTCAGGAGTCCATTAGGGTTCTTGGAACTTTCATATACAGGGCTTGCACCTTCTCTGGCTGGCCTTTCAATGCCATTCTATTAATTCTTCAAATCCCACATCATGGTCCTACTACCCCATCCCTAAGGATGGTTTGGGCTCTTCCCGTTTCGCTCGCCGCTACTCAGGGAATCACTGTTGTTTTCTGTTCCTCTTGCTACTAAGATGTTTCAGTTCGCAAGGTTGCTTCTACTATGGCTATGTATTCACCATAGAGTAATACTGAATAACCAGTATTGGGTTCCCCCATTCGGATACCTCCGGATCGTTGTGTACGTACCACTCCCCGAAGCATTTCGCTGTTCGTCGCGTCCTTCATCAGCTCTTAGTGCCTAGGCATCCACCGTACGCCCTTACATATTTAATCACATGTAATTTTTAGCGACCTGAGTCTTGCTCAGGTTATTTTTTTGGATTGCTTAAGTTTAACTGTTTGTTTAACTTCTAATGTAAATCTAGTTTTTTCAACTATTCGAAAAGATCATGTTGATAACAATACTTATTTCTTATGTCTATCTCTATCTCTTCTGTTATTTAGTTTTCAAAGAACATCTTTTCTTATTCCGAGAGCAATGAACTCTCAAAACTGAACAGGAAACGTTTGACCAATTTCACTTCTCTCTAATTTCTCCTTAGAAAGGAGGTGATCCATCCGCACCTTCCGGTACGGATACCTTGTTACGACTTAACCCCAATCATTGGTCCTACCTTCGACGGCTTCCTCCAGTAAACTGGTTAGACCACCGGCTTCGGGTATTACCAACTCTCATGGTTTGACGGGCGGTGTGTACAAGGCCCGAGAACGTATTCACCGCGGCATGCTGATCCGCGATTACTAGCGATTCCGCCTTCATGTAGTCGAGTTGCAGACTACAATCCGAACTGAGACGTACTTTATGAGATTCGCACCACATTGCTGCTTAGCTGCCCTCTGTATACGCCATTGTAGTACGTGTGTAGCCCAGATCATAAGGGGCATGATGATTTGACGTCATCCCCACCTTCCTCCGGTTTATCACCGGCAGTCTCTCTAGAGTCCCCAACTTAATGATGGTAACTAAAGACAAGGGTTGCGCTCGTTACGGGACTTAACCCAACATCTCACGACACGAGCTGACGACAACCATGCACCACCTGTATCCACCATAACTATTACATATCTCTATGCTTTTGCGTGGTATGTCAAGATCTGGTAAGGTTCTTCGCGTTGCTTCGAATTAAACCACATACTCCACCGCTTGTGCGGGCCCCCGTCAATTCCTTTGAGTTTTACGCTTGCGCGCATACTCCCCAGGCGGGATACTTATTGCGTTAACTACAGCACTGAATTCTTCCAACACTTAGTATCCATCGTTTACGGCGTGGACTACTAGGGTATCTAATCCTATTTGCTCCCCACGCTTTCGAGCCTCAGCGTCAGTTACAGGCCAGTTAGCCGCCTTCGCCACTGGTGTTCCTCCATATATCTACGCATTTTACCGCTACACATGGAATTCCACTAACCTCTCCTGTACTCAAGTCTACCAGTTTCTATGGCATCACGGGGTTGAGCCCCGAACTTTAACCATAAACTTAATAAACCGCCTACGCTCCCTTTACGCCCAATAATTCCGGATAACGCTTGCCACCTACGTATTACCGCGGCTGCTGGCACGTAGTTAGCCGTGGCTTTCTGGTAAGGTACCGTCATATAAGTAGCATTCCCTCTACCTATCGTTCTTCCCTTACAACAGAGCTTTACAACCCGAAGGCCTTCTTCACTCACGCGGCGTTGCTCGGTCAGGGTTGCCCCCATTGCCGAAAATTCCCTACTGCTGCCTCCCGTAGGAGTCTGGGCCGTGTCTCAGTCCCAGTGTGGCCGGTCACCCTCTCAGGTCGGCTACGCATCATCGCCTTGGTGAGCTTTTATCTCACCAACTAGCTAATGCGCCATAAGCCCATCTCAATGTGTTGTATCCCAACTTTTATTAATGTGTGATGCCACTCATTAATTCATCCGGTATTAGCAGACGTTTCCATCTGTTATCCCAGGCATTAAGGCAGGTTGCTTATGTATTACTCACCCGTTCGCCACTAAGATTGAAAGAAGCAAGCTTCCTTCGCTCTTCGTTCGACTTGCATGTATTAGGCACGCCGCCAGCGTTCATCCTGAGCCAGGATCAAACTCTTCATTTGATTCTTTCTCATGAATAACTCTGACGAGTTATTGTTTTATTTTTGTTATCTATTTCTGTTTGAAATTGACGTTTCCTGTTCAGTTTTCAAAGACCATTGC
>NZ_WTTB01000017.1 GCF_009828835.1 Erysipelothrix urinaevulpis | reverse complement strand
CACCAAATGACCTAGAAGAAAAAATAGGAAGGCTTAATACAAGACCACGTAAGTGTATAAATTTCTATACACCTCAAGAAATATTATTTGAGAACGAAGTGTTGCGCTTAATTTGACAATTAATCAATAGAAAAGGAGAGTTAAAATGAATCACAAAGATATGGCAAATAGCATCGTAAGTCATCTAGGTGGCTTAGAAAATATTGATAAAGCGTGGAATTGTATGACACGATTACGCTTTAATATAGAAAATAAGGATTTAGTTGATACAGAAGCAATTGAAGCAATTGAAGGTGTATTAGGAGTAAGGTATCAAAATGGTCAACATCAAGTGATTGTTGGTAATGACGCCATAAAAATAGTTGAACACATTAAAGTAAAAGAAACAATTGTCGAGGAAGAAGAGAAAAAAACACATGGTATTGGTATAATATTTGATACAATTTCAGGAATATTCACACCAATATTGCCTGCAATTGCAGGTACAGGTTTACTCAAAGCAGTTTTATCGTTAGTTGTTTTAGTTTATAAAGGAGCAGGTGAAAGTGGAGTCTATCAAACGTTTGAAATTATTTCAGATTCTGCCTTTTACTTCTTGCCTTTTTTACTTGCCTGGTCGTCATCGAAACGATTTAAGGTCAATGAGGGATTAGCTTTAGCAGTTGCGGGTACACTCATGTACCCAACTTTGATACAGGGAGGCGATGCGCTTTCTTTTATGGGGTTATCGGTACCACTTATTGCATACAATGGATCCGTGTTGCCTGTAATACTTGGGGTATACTTATTAAAACATGTCTATAATTTTCTAGATAAGCATATTCCTTCAGTCCTAAAAGGAATTGCATTACCCATGTTAACCTTGAGCATCACGTTACCATTTGTCTTGATATTTATCGCACCTGCTGGAAATTTCTTAAGTGTGTATTTAGCTACGGGCATTGATTGGTTGTTTATCAATGCAGCACCTGTTGCAGGTTTGATCTATACAGGCCTAATGCCTTTAATTATAATGGTTGGGATGCACTATGCAT
The DNA here is from genome assembly GCF_009828835.1 of Erysipelothrix urinaevulpis. Classification (GTDB taxonomy): domain Bacteria; phylum Bacillota_I; class Bacilli_A; order Erysipelotrichales; family Erysipelotrichaceae; genus Erysipelothrix; species Erysipelothrix urinaevulpis. Next base: position 4,815 of record NZ_WTTB01000017.1, on the reverse strand, counting down.
TCTTTCCAACTGCAATGCAGTCCATTCAAAATGTAGGCTATGATCTTGTCTTGTTGCCAGCGAATTTAATTCATAATAGTGCTCAAGCAGGTGCTGCATTTGCTGTTGGTATAAAAGCAAAAGACAAAAATATTCGTTCTTTAGCATTTTCGACTGGAATATCAGCAGTTTTTGGTGTCACAGAACCAGCGATGTACGGTATCAACTTACGCTTTAAAAAACCCTTCTATATTGTCATGGGTGTTAGTGGAGTGATTGGGAGTATTGCTGTTACCTTAGGCTTAAAATCATATAGCTTTGCAGTTCCTGGTCTTTTATCAATTGGTGGATATGCTTCACCAGATGGCAGTATGACAAACCTATTAATTGCTGTGATTGCATACCTAGGGGCCTTTATAGGTAGTTTTATCTTAACATTGATGATTAAAATTGATTTTTCAAAATAAACTTAAAAAAACTATTCGATCGGCGAATAGTTTTTTTAATCCAATAGTAATTCCTGTTCTGTTTCCTTTTCCGCTAAGTTGACAAGCCACTTTTCTTTGTGCAAGAAAGTAATTGAAATTATCATTTTTAAGACGTCTGTCGATTGTCCAATGAGATAAAGACCAATAACATTCAAGTTAGTGTAGTATGTAGCAATCCCTACACAGACTAAGTTAACACACCACATATATCCTGAATCCATCATTAAGGTTGATTTAGTATCTCCGCCAGCACGTAGAATAAAATAGACCGTTGTATTTAGAACATAAATCCAAAACAGAAATGCTTGAATCCGAAGAAAGTTTGTCGCTAAATGAATGGCTGTTGCAGAGACATTGTATAGATTAGGCACGATAAAGCTTGTCATAAATAACATCACACCAAAGATTGAAGCAAGAATAAAGCCAAAACCAAGTAAATGATAACCATTTTCCTTTGCTTTTTGTAAGTTGTTAGCACCTAAAGGTTGTGAAACTAAGATTGTTGCGGCAATTGACATTCCAGCATTCATAGTGAAAAACAAATCCGATACAGTGACAGCAATCGAATAACCTGAGATAACATCAGCACCTCGAGTACCATAGAAACGTAATAATAATGCCATTCCCATCGCAAACATGACTTCATTAATTGAGAGTGGTAAAGATTTTAATGTAATTGCTTTAATCAATGTTGGCGATATGTTAAAGAGTTCATTGACTGAAGACTTAAAGATATAATCACCACGACGCAATGCAAATGAAATGATGGTTACCTCAACAAGTCTTGCGATTAATGTACCAATTCCAGCCCCTACAACCCCCATTGCTGGAAAACCAAAATGACCATAAATTAAAGCATAGTTAAAGACAAGATTTGTCACCATTGATGCCACACTAGCAATTAATGGTGTTTTTGAATCACCCGTTGCACGCATAGCGCCAGCGATGGCCATGGTAAACATGGTAGGGATAAATGATAAGGCACTAATTACAATATAACGACTACCTTCACGAATGACGTGTGGATCCTTTACAAAAAAACTTATGATTTCTTGTGGAAATAACAATGCAATAATAATAAAGATTGACATGATCAAACATGTCGATAGAATTGAGTATCTAAATGTTTGTTGCATATGGTGCCGATCATCAGAACCATAGAATTGAGCCATAAACACAGAGGCGGCAGCAATGACTCCCATTGTTCCAAACAAAGCAATCATAAAGTAACGATTAACCGCGGCCACCCCCGCTAAAGAGTGATCACCTAATTGACCAATCATTAAATTATCAAGTAAATTTACGGCTGTACTAACAACTTGTTGTAACATCAACGGAATCGCAATCATAAATGTTGTTTTAAAGAAATCACGATCACCAAAATATCTTTTTAAAATCATGCTAAACCTCCTTCTTGTTTAAGTTCATACTAGACAATAATATAGAAAAGAGATTCAATAATCAAGTGAAATAAACTAGGGCATAATACATGCATAACAAGTGCGCTTTGTTATAATAATATCAGGAGGTAGAAATATGATTAAAACTGTTTTCTTAGTAGGAAGTTTAAGAGAAAAATCTTATAATATGATGATTGCGAAACATATTCAAAAACGTTATGCAGATCGTTTAGAGATTGAGATTTTAGATATTGATTTACCGAATTATAATCAAGATTTAGACATGGACGGAAAACGTCCTGAAAAAGTTGAAAACTTTAATGCTAAAGTTAATGAGGCCAACGCAGTCTTTATGATTACACCAGAGTATAATCATGGCGTTTCAGGCGTATTAAAAAATGCTATTGATTGGGTCAGTCGGACACCAGGATTAAACAATAAACCAGGTCTTGTTGCATCATCATCGATGGGAGCCACAGCCGGTGCACGTGGATATAATAACCTTATTCAAGTTCTCGATACAATGCCGATGTATCTTTTACCTGGAAACGATATTATGATTGGTTCAGTTCATGAAAAATTTGATCAAGATGGTAATCTTATCGATGAAGGAACTGTTCAATTCATCGACTTGGTTGTCGACAAATTTATAGAATTTTACAACAAAGTTAAATAAACAAGATTAAAGGTGTGAGATATTGGATCTTACGCTTTTTTATGTTGAAATCAAAGATGTTATATGCTAATATGTATAAGCAATGGACGATTAGCTCAGTTGGGAGAGCGCATCCTTGACGTGGATGAGGTCAGCGGTTCGAGCCCGTTATCGTTCACCATTTATCAATAACAATCACACTTCGGTGTGATTTTTTTTATGGGAAATTAAAACAAAATTGTTCCCTTGAAAAACAAAATTTACTTATATTCCAAATTATAAATAGAAGGAAATTTATACCGACATACGATCAAGTGGATAGAAATTTATAAGATTGGCAGTTTAATAAACTATACTGTCGATGATGTCTTGAGTACACAGGTTAAGAATGACAACTTAACGAAAAAAGAAGTGTTTTAAAAATTGTTATAAGATCACAATCTATTTTTCTTTTGAATACAGGCAAGTATATATATATTATGTTAGTATAAATTTGTAGGTACAAAAAGTGAGGGGATCTAAATGGAAAACAAAAAGGTTAAAAGAGGAATTTATGGTGTCGTTGCATCGCAAGTCATTATGTGGATTCAGTTGTTCGTCATGAACCCTATTGGTAATCTGAGTATTACGTTGCTTGGTACGATTGTCATGTTATACTCGCTGTTCGTATTAAGTAAAACTGAAATTTGGAATGATAAAATGAAAAAATCATTTATTTTACAGGTGATTTCAGTTGTAATCATCATCTTGCCTTTCATTGTTCTTATAAGAGCGATGATGAAGGAAAACATTGAGGCCTTAGGTGCAGCACTGACGTTACTAGGACTTGCATTAATAATTGTGAGTATTTTGATATTTGTCAGTTCAATCTTTTGGTTTTTAGGTGGAGAACCACAAGCGGTAGCGAAGTACAAAGCACACTATATAATCGGACTAATTGTTTCAATTATCATTACTTTTATTGGTGGCTCAACAGGTTCACAAGTTGTAAAACTTGTCGGGAATTTATTAAGCATTGCTGCATCAGGATTAGTTCTGTATGTCTATTTAGAGTATTTAAAAGTAATTGAACCAACAATCGTTGAAGAGTAAAAAAACGCTGGTGGAACTCTTCTCTTGTCTCTTCATTGTTTATTCTTTAATACAGGCAAGTATATATAAATCATAATAGTATAAAATTGTAGGTACAAATGAGGGAGATTTAGATGGAAAACAAAAAGATCAAAAGAGGAATTTATGGAGTTGTTGCCTCACAAGTTATAATGTGGTTTCAATTAATTGTGGTGGACCCATTTGACAATTCTATTATTACGATTATTGGCAAGGGTGTTATGCTATATTCTATTTATACATTAAGTAAGACAAAAATATGGAACGATAAAATGAAAAAATCCTTCATCTTAGAAGTGATCTCATATCTCATTATTCTACTGTCTTTAATTATTTCACTGAGAATGGTAATGAAAGAAAATATTGAAACATTAGATACTGCTGCTTTGTTCCTAGGACTCGCTTTTCTTATTCGAGGTGTCTTAGTAATAATAAGTTCAATCTTTTGGTTTTTAGGTGGTGAACCAAAGGCGGTAGTTAAGCATAAAATTTACTATATAGTTGGACTAATTGTTGCTATTATCATTAGTTTGATTGGTGAATCTATAGGTTCACAAGTTCTAATGCTTGTTGCGAAGTTTATAGGCATTGCTATATCGGGCTTAGTGCTATATGTCTATTTAGAGTATTTAAAAGTAATTGAACCAACAATCGTTGAAGAATAAAAAAACTTACCTGAGTAAGTTTTTTTATTCTTCAAAGCGCTGCTCTAGCTTCTTTATTTGATATTGCATAATTTCATCAAGTGTAATGGAGTATTTATCTGCTAAAATCAAAACATTATCGAGTACATCCGCGAGTTCCTCTTTTAAATTATTGTGTAAGACGCTTTGGTCTAATAGGGTTTCATCGGGTCTATCTCTTCCAATTTCAATTGAACGGACAGCTCTTGATACCTCACCAACCTCTTCAGTTAAGAAGCATGTTCTGATAAAAGGGTTATAATCGTACCACCCACGTTTTTTATAAAAATCAATAATCCATTCATTATATTCTTTTGTTGACATAATATTCTCCTTTATATAATTATTAAATTATCATACAAAAGAAATTATTGATAAAGTCCATATAATTGTGTAAAAGTAAAAAAAGCCATAGAGGCTCTGTTATTATGTTAGTACCCAAACAAACATAAGGAGATCTCTATGACACAAATTAATTTTACTTTAGATTCACAACAGAT
>NZ_WTTB01000016.1 GCF_009828835.1 Erysipelothrix urinaevulpis | reverse complement strand
CACCTGTTCCCATCCCGAACACAGAAGTTAAGCACTTTAGCGGCGAGTATAGCTATGCTAGCCATAGTGAAATTAGCTCATTGCCAGGTAAACTTAGGATAATCATTCACTTGATTATCCTTTTTTTGTGTCTTAATGAGCATAAACTTGTTATAAATTGTTAATAAATGTTAACAAAGGTAAATAATGAAAGAAAATTGCCTAGATTGCTACAAAAATATGAAATGCTTGGTATAATTAGAGAGTGTATGATGGCATAAACTAAAAATATTATTTTGCTGATCTTACTACATGTTAAGGAGGAAAAGGAATGATTGAAATTAATGGATTGCGCAAAGTCTTTGATAATGGCTTTGAAGCATTGAAATCTGTAGATTTTTCTATTGAGGAGGGTGAGTTAGTTTGTTTGCTAGGCCCAAGTGGTTGTGGTAAAACAACAATCCTTAATCTAATTGCAGGTTTACTTGATCCTACAGCAGGAACAATAGTTAGAAATGGTGAGTCGATGGTTGAGAAACATCCGAAAGATCGTAACATTGGCTTTGTGTTTCAAAACTATGCACTTTATCCGCATATGACAGTCTTAGAAAATGTTATGTTTCCCTTAACTGTCGGTAAGAAAAAAATGCCTAAAGATGAGGCAGAAAAAATAGCTCGTAAATTCATGGAATTGACAAGTATCGAAGATCTCGATAATAAGAAACCTGCAACAATGTCTGGAGGGCAACAGCAACGAGTCGCAATTACAAGAGCGCTTGTTCAAAATCCAAGTGTTTTGTTGTTAGATGAACCATTGAGTAATCTTGATGCTCGACTACGTTTACAAATAAGAGAAGAAATCAGAAAATTAGTTAAAGATGTTGGTATTACGACTGTATTTGTAACCCATGACCAGGAAGAAGCTTTGTCAATTAGCGACAAGATTGTTTTAATGGATGAAGGCGTTATTCAACAACACGACGACCCTCAAAATTTATATTTAGAACCAAATAATTTATTTGTTGCGAAATTTATTGGTAATCCAGTGATTAATATTTTACCAATTACAGTTGAGGGTAATAAAATTGTTTCAAAACATTTTGAATTTGAGCGTAGTAACTTAAAAACAGATCGTTTTAAAACTGAATTAAAGGATGGAACTTATTTATTAGGTGTTCGACCTGAAGATGTATTAGTTGTTGATAAGGATTCCTTATTTGATGTAAGTGTACGAAGTGTTGAGCTTATTGGTCGTGATAGAATAGTTAATTTTGATTTAGGTGATATTAAAACTAAATCAATTGTGAAAATAGAAAATGAAATCAACGAAAATGATCAAATTAAATGTGATTTTAATTATGAGAGAGTGTTTATTTTTGAAGAGACAGGAGAGCGAGTTTATTAATGAAACCTTTGCGACGTTACAGTGCTGAGAACGAACCAAAGGCTTGGTTATTCTTGTTACCGGCACTTATAATTATTGCTGTTTTCAATATTTATCCATTATTTAAATCGTTTACCATGTCCTTTCAATCCGGTTCACTATTAAATCAACAATTTGCTGGATTATCAAATTATCAAACAGTCTTAAGTGATCCAGTATTTCATAAAGCGATGAAAAACACAGCTATTTACGCTTTTATGGTGGTTCCAATCGCTTTAGTTATTTCATTATTGTTAGCGTGGTTAGTATTTGAAAAAATAAAGTTCAAAGGATTTTTTGAAACTGTATATTTTATTCCTTATGTTACAAGTACAGTTGCCATAGGGATCGTATTCCGTTATTTCTTTAATACTAATTATGGTATTATTAATTATTTCTTAGCTTTATTTGGATTAGCACCGATTAATTGGTTGAATAGTATAGAGATGAGTATTCCAACGTTAATCATCTTTGGGGTTTGGTCTGGCCTAGCCTTTAATATTATTATTTTATTAGCAGGACTTAGAAATATTGATCCAGAGCATTACAAAATTGCGGATATGTTTGGTGCATTGAATTGGGAAAAATTTAGTCGGATTACTTTACCGCAATTAATTCCTACAGTTACTTTTTTATTAACTGTTAACTTTATTGGTGCTTTTAAAGTCTATGGTCAAGTTTATGCCTTGTTTGGAGGGACTGCCGGTATTGCGAATAGTGCAAGTACTGCGGTGTTCTATATCTATGATAAATTCCATATCGCAGGCCGACCTGGAATTGCAATGGCAGCCACTGTAATTTTATTCTTGTTAATCTTATTATTTACATTTATTCAAAACAAAATCATTGCAAAGGTGGAGAAGTAATATGAAAAAAATTGTTCAAGTATTTTCGGTAGCATTTGTTATTCTATTTGCTGCAATTACTTTATTTCCATTCATCTATATGATCCTTGCTGGGTTGATGACATATCAAGAAGCAACAAGTATTCCACCAACTTTTATTCCTGAAGTTTTTCAATTTAGTAATTATATGACAGTTTTTGATAAAGCACCGTTTGTTCGTTATTTCTTTAATACAGTTTTTGTATCATTAATTACGACTCTTTCAACATTAGTGACTGCAATACTAGCAAGCTTTGCTTTGGTCAAATTAGAGTTTAAGTATAAAAATATTATATTAGTGGTATTGATCTCGTTATTAATGGTTCCCTATGAATCAATCGTCTTTACAAATTATCAAACGATTGCACGTCTAGGTTTAATTAATACGTATACTGCTTTGATTATTCCTTCATTAACAAGTATATTTTATATTTACTATTTACAAAATTATTTAAAGAGTATCCCAATTTCATACTATAAAGCTGCGAAAATTGATGGAGCGACTGATTTGGAATTTATCAAACGCATTATGATACCATTAGCTAAACCAGCCTTGGTTACAGTAGGTATTCTTAGTTTTATTTCAGGATGGAATTCCTTTTTATGGCCTTTACTCGTAACGAATGAAAAGAAATTTAGGTTATTAAATAATGGGTTGACTGCTTTTACAACTGAGAGTGGTAATGATGTTCACTTACAAATGGCTGCAGCAACCTTAACGATTATTCCAATATTATTAGTGTACTTTAAGTTTAGAAAAGAAATTATAAGAGGAGTGGCAAAAAATGGTGTTAAAGGATAAAAAAACAAAAATCACATTTCACAGTGGGATACTTACAATTGGTGGGACTGTGATTGAAGTTGAATATGATGGGGCACGTATCTTCTTTGATTTTGGAACAGAGTTTAAGCCAGAATTAAATTTGAAAGATGAGCGTTTACAAACATTGATAGAGCATCGATTAGTTCCTCATTTAGACAGTGTTTATGATTCTAGATTAAATTATAATTATCCTCATGAGAGCCAAGGCCCTTTCAAAGATACGGCAGTATTTCTTAGTCATGTGCATTTAGATCATACACGAATGGTGAATTACTTGGATCCAAGTATTCCAATGTATGCATTGAAAGAAACGAAATTGCTTTTAGAAAGTTTGAATGCTAATAACGACTTTATTTTACCACTGTATGACGTAAGTGAAGGGTTTACTCGCGATATAATTCCTTGTAACAATAAGGAACACATTAAAGTAGGAGAAATTGATGTTGAATTGTTAAGAGTGGATCATGATGCTTATGGAGCTTGTGGTTTATTAATCAAAACTCCAGACTTGTTTGTCGCTTATACAGGTGATTTACGTCTTCATGGATTTGATAGAAATGATTCACTTGAATTTGTTAATCAGGCGAAAGGGGCAGACATCGTAATTATAGAAGGTGTTTCAATTAGCTTCCCTGAAAGACCAGTAGACCCAAGTGCACCAAAGATTGAGAGTGAACAAGATCTTTTGGACCATATTGTGCAAGTTGTGAATGATAACCCAGACAAACAACTTACGTTTAACTGTTATCCAGCAAATGTCAAACGGATGAAAGAGATTGTTGAACAGAGTCCACGTCAAGTGGTCATGGAGGCTTCTTTTGCTCATATTCTGAAGGAGTGTTTGGATATTGATGTAGCATATTATGGTAATGATGATGCTTATCAGTTAAACAAAAAATTAAAAAAAGATTACAATGAATTAATTGCAGATGATCATAAATATCTATGGCAAGTGGTAGACAAATTTGAAAATCTTAAAGGAGGTGGTGTCTATATCCATAGTGATGCAACACCGTTAGGCGATTTTGATCCGGCATATCAACCGTTTTTGGAAACATTAAAAAACCAAGATGTTGAATTTATTCGTCTAGCTTGTTCAGGCCATGCGAAGGTTGAAGATCTTAATAAGATTGTTGATTTAATTGAAGCTAAAGTTTTAGTTCCAATTCATTCACTGCGACCAGAACTTTTAGAAAATCCGCATGGAAAGCGTTATTTACCAGAAAGAGGAAGTACAATTTAGAGGAGGCATTTTTCATAAATGAAAAAAACAAGTAAATTTATTATAGTTTTATTATTAGTTTTTGCATTAGTAGGATGTAGTGGTAAGGGTAAAGATGAGCCAACAGAAGTTGTTTTCTGGCATGCAATGAATGGTGCTCAAGAAGAAACATTGACACGTTTTGCAGAAGGTTTTATGGAAGAAAATAAAGATATAAAGATTACTTTACAAAATCAAGGGAAATATAATGACTTACAAGCTAAATTAAATTCAACATTTATTTCACCTAAAGATTTACCAACAATTACCCAAGCATATCCAAACTGGTTATGGGATGCAGCTAAAGAAGGTTTATTAGTGGATATGGGACCAATTGTAAAAGGAATTGAAAACTCAGATGATATTAACAAAGACATGTTAGGTGCAAGTGTTATTGAAGGCGTTCAATACGGTATTCCATTTAACAAATCTGTTGAAGTGTTATATTATAATGCAGATATGCTGACTGAATATGGTGTTGAAGTTCCAACAACAATGGAAGAACTTGCAACAGCTTCAAAAACAATCTTTGAAAAATCAGAAGGAAAAGTAGTTGGAGCAGGATTTGACTCTCTAAATAATTATTATGCAATTGGAATGAAAAACGCAGGTGTTGATTTCAATAAGGATTTAGACGTAACTGGCCAAGAAAGTGAAGATGTTGTTAACTTCTACTTTGAAGGTGTAAAAGAAGGTTACTTCAAAATGGCAAACTCAGGTGAGTACTTGTCAACAGATTTAGGTGGTGAAGTATTGGCGATGAACATTGGTTCAATTGCTGGTGAATCACACGTTGCTAAAGCAGCTGAAGGTAAGTTTGAGTTTGGAATTTCAAATAGACCATCAGAAATCAATTTATCACAAGGTACAGATATTTATATGTTTAAAGAAGCTACAGAAGCAGAACAAGCTGCAGCAGCTAAATTTATTGAATACTTAGTATCAGGAGATGTTCAATTAGATTGGGCACTTTCAACAGGGTATATTCCAGTAAGAAACTCAGTGATTGCTGATGAAAAATATTCAGCAACAGACAAGAGTAAAGCACCACATATTGTGGGTGATGCTACAGAGAAAATGTTCACAATTCCTGTTATCGAAAATGCTGATCCAGCATATAACTTGGGTCGAGATATGATGAGTGAAGTTCTTGCAGATAAAAATACAGATGTTAAGAAAGTCTTAGCGGATTATCAAACAAAAATGCAAGCTGCATGGAATCAATAAAGTAGTATAAATATTAAAGAGATTTTAAAAGCCAAAGTTCTCAATTGAGAAACCTTGGCTTTTTTGTTAAATTTTTACTGTGATGTTATTTTTGTGATTAATGACGACTTCGGGATTCTTTTTGAAATAATTCGCGATGGTGTCAACCATTTCTTCTTGGATTTCTTGAACGGTTTCACTTTCAGCAACCATGTGGAAATTACCTCCGCCCATTGCACGGTAGTTATTAACAACCATTTTATAATGATCATTATCATTTAGAGGCTTTCCATTAAAGAACACATCTGATATTCTTTCACCAATAGGATTGCCAACATTAATTGTATAGTCTATGCCATCTAGCATATCATAGTTATAATGTTGTGGTTTTGGTTCGACATAAGCTGGGTTCGGAACTATTTTGTTACCATCAACAACAAAGTAGATAGCGTTGAATTCAAGCATTTCTTTGATTGCTTTGCCTGTCATTGATTTAACGACTAGAGTGTTAGGATAAATGTAAGTGCTAACCAAGTCGCGCATTGTAATTTCTTGATTAAAACCTGAAGCATTATTGAATAATGCTACGGAACTGATATCTGCTCCGCTTCGATCTAATTGAATTTGGTTTAATAAAGAAACAATTGGGTGTTTATTGATACGTGCATCTAATTCATCAGCAATTGTAACAGGACCATCTTTTAATGTGCCAATCTTTTGGTCAAGCCATGTTTGAACTCTTTGTTCAATCTCTTGATATGGAACTAGGAATGATTCGTCTACGGGATATTTTGCAACTTCGTGAATTTTTGCGTTGCTTTCGCCATTTTCTAAATCTAAATCTATGGTTACAAACTCTTGACCTTTAAAGGTTGATTGTGTCACAAGCACACCATTGACTCTTTTCACAAAAGTTCGGTGTTGATGTCCGGTTATTAAGATATCAAGTCCTTCGATATCGGTGAGTTGATAACCTTCGTTTTCTCCGGTTAATCGCTCTGTTGGTGTACCAGTGTCAGGATCTCGTTCTAATCCTCCATGGTACATAGCGATGATATAGTCGACATCATTGCGTAAACGTTTGACTTCACTTTCTAAATGATCGTAAGCTGAAAAGAATTCCATGCCTTCAATATGATTGGGTCTTTCCCATTTAGGGATATATTGTGTTAATAAACCAATCAGTGCAATTTTCTTTCCATCTTTTTCAATGATTTGTGTTTGTCCTGGTGCTTTGCCGTCAATTGTTAGATTCGATGTCAACAAGGGCGCTTTAGTTTCCTTGATGAATTTTTCTAAAATTGGTCGACCATAATTAAAATCATGGTTGCCTAAGTTTATATAATCGTAATCTAAAGTATTGAATGCTTGAGCGATTGGGTTCATATACTCATTAGGATGTTCGTGAGCAAAGGTTGTTAGAGGAGTTCCTTGAAATGAATCTCCATTGTCTAAGAGTATAATTTCACCTTGTTCTCGATAAGTTTGAATTGCAGTACTAATTCTAGCAAGTCCGTAGTCTTCTACATTGTCTCTTGATGTGTAGTTGGTTGGAAAAATATTTCCATGAATATCTGTTGTTACAAATAATTTTACTTTCATTTTATCACCTGGATAAATTATATCAAAGTATTTCAATAAAGGATATGAAGTCGATAGATTGTATTAAAATTTTGGCTTAGATATACTTATCATTGAGGTGATAGAGATGGATACCTATAAATTATCCAAAATAAAAGATCAAATTTTAATACAAAGTCGGATGAATAAAAAGCAGGCTGAAATATTAAGTGTAGATATATACAAAGATGTTGACTGGGATATGGAATACAATTATGAAAATATCGTTAATAATAGATTAAGAGCGTTGGGTTTATTGAGGACACAAGTACAAAAAGAATGTAAAATAAGGCGCAAATCAGGTATGTAATGCTGATAATGGGTTAATAAAAAAATAAAGTATAATTAATTACTAAATAGAGTTGACAAGGGAGTATGTGGATGGTATTATAATCAAGCGTTGACCGGGAAACGGAGCGCAGCAATGGTCTTTGAAAACTGAACAGGAAACGTCAATTTCAAACAGAAATAGATAACAAAAATAAAACAATAACTCGTCAGAGTTATTCATGAGAAAGAATCAAATGAAGAGTTTGATCCTGGC
>NZ_WTTB01000015.1 GCF_009828835.1 Erysipelothrix urinaevulpis | reverse complement strand
ACAATGCTTACATTTTGAGTAATATCGCCATCTTCTTCATCCAACGCTTTAACGCCTGTCATTGGATCAAAGGCATCATTGACTTGAAGAACTGTGAAGTCTGGAACACTTAAGACCGGTTTGTTTAAATCATCAACCGTTACTCTAACTTGAATTTCTGTGTTTGGCTCGTTTACAACGAAGAATGATACGTCATAGTACTCTCCTTTTGGCGTATATTCTGCCTTAACAGTATCCTTTCCAATTTGTACTTCTTCATCAACTATTTGTAAAGTTTTACGACTTTCAACAAAAACTTCAGAAAGTTTCATAAATTCTTCTAAATTATGAGCCTTAGCCTGTTCCATATTAAGATTGAAATCTTTAGCGTATATTATAAATTCTTCACCAATAAATGGTTTAAATGGCGTTATTTTACCAACTATCGATGTATTAGTGTCGGTTGTTCCTTTAACGCGTATTACAATGTTATGAGGTCCAATTTCTAGGTTTCCATAATTTTCTTTAGAAACAACTTCTAACATATTATCCGCCGAGACTTGTTGATCTTCTTCGTTTATATACCAAGCTTTTGATTCTGATAACGATAGGATTTCAGCATCCGAACCACTTGCATCTTTCACATTAACAGCGAAATTATTTCCTTTAACAACATACTTATCTCCGACTGTATAATCACCAACATAAACGTGTCTTGTTCTTGTTACAGTATTATAATCTGAATCGGTCACAGAGTAGACTACTGTATAATGACCTTCTTTTGTAACGTCTACGTCGTTGGATACTTCGATTACTTTATCCGTAATGAGACCATCTTCGAAGTCCGTAGCTACTACTCCTTCTTTTGAATCAAATACTCCATTTAAAGGTATATGAATCGGTGACGTAACCGATAGAAGCGGCTTATTTAGATTGCTAACTGTTACTTCTCGTAGATTTTCAGTATCTTTAACATCCACACCATTTTTTACAACGATGAATGATGTATCATAATATTCCCCTGGATTAGTAGGAATTGCTTTTACTTTATCTGTTTTTACTCGAGTTGGAACATCTATTCTTTCAAAAGTTTCTCTGAGTTCAACATAAACATTTCCATGTAATTCATCTTGATACATATCATGGTCATGTTTTTCAGCGTCCACTAGATTTAAATTAAAATTGTTTGCATAGAGAATGTATTCTTCACCAATTTGTGGATATAATTTGGACACTTTTGCCTTTACATCAACAACTGGAGCAGATTCTTCTGTGTCAATAGATAATGAAATCTCATGAATCCCTTCTTCTTTGTTGAGATAATTTCCAGAATTAGTAACGATGATTTTATCATCAATCGATGTTAATTTATCATTTTTGACTATCCAAGCAGATGCATTTGATAGTTTAATTATTTCTTGATTTGTCGCTTGCATCTCATCAATTTGAACGGCAAAGTTGTATGCATCAATAATATATGATCCAACAGTTGGAATTGTCGTTACAATTCTTGTTCTTTTACTTGTATTATTATCACTATCTTTAACTTGATAATCAACTTCATAAACTCCTCGTTTCGAAGTGTCAACAGTATTTCTTATTACTTCAATTTTATCGGTTAAATCACCATCTTCAACATCACTCGCACTAACTTCTTCCATTTCATTAAACACAGTATTTAATGGAACATAGAATGGCGTAGTAAAATCAATAACTGGCTTATTTAAATTGTCTACAGTAACAAGAGACGTTGTCTCTGCTTTATCAGCACTATCTTCTATGACAAAGAAAGTAATTCTATATTTGTTTTCTCCTGTTGTTAATATAGGTTCAATTGTATTCTCACCTACACCAACTTCTTTATCAACAATTTTCAGTGTCTGTTTATCGTAAACCGTAACATCAGCAAAATCTTTCGACATGAATAATTTTTCATCATGTGGTTTTGTTGCTTGTGTTTCATTTAAATTGAAATCTTTCGATGTTATGATATAACGTTCATTTTCTCCAGCATTTTCCGAAACTAATGCTCTTATAGTCTTTGTTTCAACTACATCTTTTATTCCTATTATTATGGAATAAATTCCTTCTTCTTTGCTAGAGTAGTTATTATCATCCTTTACTACAATTTCACTATCCACGTTTACCATTTCATCATTAACAATATGGTAAGCCTCCGCTTTAGACTTACTAATAATCTCACCATGAGTTCCTAACATAGATTTCTTTGAGATTCCAAAATTATTTGCTTTAATGACATACTCTTCATCAAGAATTGTATAATCACCAACAAACACATGACGGATTTTTGAAACAGTATTATTGTCTTTATCTGTTACTGAGTACTTAACTGTATAGTGACCTTCTATGGATGTATCGACTGTATTGTCACTTATAACAATTTCATTTGTTAATGACCCGTCTTCTTCATCATAAGCAGTTACGCCTTTCTTAGCATCAAATACTTCATTTAGTTGAAGAACAATTGGAGATGTTAAGGTAATCACTGGTTCACTCATATTATTCACTGTTACTTTTACTTGTAATTCTGTGTCTTGTAACTTCTCGTTTCCTAAATGAGCCACGAATGATACATCATAATAATTACCTGAGCTAGTAAAATCAGGCTTTACAGTATTAGTTTCTATTGTTGTTTTTAAATCTACAATTGTGAAATTTTCTCGTTCTTTTACATAAACATTTCCATGATTTTCATCTTTGAACAACGTCTCGCTATGAGGAGGTGTTGCTTGTTCTTGATTTAGATTAAAATCACTCGCATAGAGAATATAGTCTTCTCCTACTTTTACTGGACCATTAACTATTTCTCCATTTATCTCTTTACTTGTTTTTACTCTATCTTTTATCTGAATTTTAATTTTATAAACGCCGGCTGTTTTTGTAGAGTAATCTCCGGATGAAACTACTTCTATTTGATCATTAATATTTGTTAATGTATTACCATTTACTTTATAAGCTTCAGCGTTTGACAACTTGATGATCTCATCATTAGTTCCGAGTACATCATCTATTGAAACTGCAAAATGTCTTGCATCAAATACATAGTCTCCGTCAATAATATAATTTCCAACAAAAACATGTCTTGTCTTACTTGTGTTATTTCCATCACTGTCTTCCACTGCATATTTGACTGTATAATGTCCTCGCGTTGCGACATCAACATTATTTTCAGTTACTTCAACTTTATCGGACAAATCTCCATCCTCAATATCAGATGCACTGACTCCGCTCATCGCATCAAATTCTCCATTTAATGGAATTCTAATTGGTGACGTAACATTTAAAACCGGAACATTTAAATTATCTACTGTAACTTTTACAAAAACTTCTGCTTCTAGGTCGTCTGTAACTACAAATGACAAGTCATATGGATTAATACCATTTTTTGTTTCTATTGGTTTAATTGTATTTTTCTTAACTTCAGTGGATTTATTAACGAATGTTAAAGTATCGATTTCTTGAACACGAACATCTCCATGATCCCCATCTTTAAACATGTCTAAATCATGAGGTGGGGTAGCGTCAGCTACGTTAAGATTGAATCCTTTAGCATAAATGAAGTATTTATCTCCAATTGATACAGGTTTATCACTAATAATACCCACTACTTCCTTAACAGGTGTATCTATATCAATAATTCCAATTTCAATTCCATAATTACCTGGACTCTTATTTTCATAACCATTAGTTTTTTTGACCTTAAGTTTTTCATTAGCTTTTGTTATTTCACCTGTTGAAGGATCAATATGCCATGCCTGAGAACTTGATTCTTTAAGAATCTCTGCCTCTGTACCAGTCATCTCATTTGACCAAACAGCAAAATTTCTTGCTGATACTACATAGTCTCCGATTTGTATTCCATAAGGATTTACAAATACTTGACGTTTACGTGAAGTTGTATTGTTATCACTATCGGTGACATTATAGGTTAACTCATAAATCCCTTCTTTTGAAAGATCTAGTGTGTCTAGACCATCAACCTCAATTTTATCAGTAAGATCACCATCTTCTATATCACTCGCTGTAACATTTTCTAAGTGATCGAATGAATCATTTACATTCAAAATTACGATAGGATTTAAAGAAATTGAAGGCGGATTTAAATTATTGACTGTTGCTAATACATCCGCACTTGTCGTTTTTTCATCCTTCACTGAAAATTGAACATCGTATCCCTGTTCATTATGAATAGGTTCTACTTTATCAATCGTAACTTCAGCAGCATTATCTATTTCTTTTAAACCAATTCGCTCAAATACTGTTAATTTTGCACGTTTAAAATAGAGTTCCATATCGCGTGGTGCAGTGGCCTCTTGTTGATTTAAATTAAAGTTATTTGCAGCAATTATGTAGCGATCTCCTGTAACAATAATTTCTTGATCAATGACTTTTCCCGTAATTTCTTTGTTTAATTTGGGCATGCCATTGATTGAGATCGTAATTTTGTGCTCACCTTTTGTTTTTTCTGAGTAATTTCCTTTTTCTCTTACGATTAAATTTGTTGGGTCAATTGATGTTTTATTAATACCAACAACAACACCATTTTCGATCTTATTCGTTATTAACCATGCTTTTGCTGAAGATTCTTTTAGAATTTCATCATCAGAACCTTCCATAGTTGTTGCAGACACAACAAAATCATAGGCTCTTAATAGCTTATCATCATGAATTGTATATGTGCCATCATTAATAATAATTAACCTAAATGCAGTTGTCGTATTTCCATCACTGTCTGTAACAGAGTACTGTACAACATATTCTGCACCCGGCTTACTGGTATCTACGGTATCACCTGATACTGTGATCTTATCTGTTAAGTCACCATCCTCAACATCAGTTGCAATAACACCCACTAGTGGATCAAAATTTGCATCTAAATCTACTAAACTAACTTCCGGAGCAATGATTACAGGTGGCGTTAAATTATTTACTTCAATATTAACTGTTACCACGACATCCTTACTGCCTATTAAATTAAATGTAGCGTTATATGTTCCTTCTGTATCAATTACAGTATGACTTTTAACTTCGACATCTAATGGCGTTGTTAAATCATTTTTATTCCAAGCAACAGCTTCTGTCCAATTGATTAAATCTTCATTCTGGATATTTTTCGCTTTGCTTGTTCCTATTCTGATATGATTTGCTGCAATTACATAGTCATCGTATTCCTCAACTATATCTCTATCAAGAACCGTTGCATTTACAGTTAGTCTGTTATCTGGACTATCAAGTTCTTCAGCAACTTTAAACGTAACGCCATAAACACCTTCTTTAGGTTCCATCTTATTTTCATGAATTAAAACAGTTCCTCTTTGTGATTCATTTGATTTTAAGATTGCTTCTGCGTTTGCTCGTTTAATAATTTTAGTATCAACTTCATCTACTTGTTTTACACCAGTATAGAAATCATTTGCTACTAAATAATAATTTTCAGTTTCAATTACAATATCCCACGGTAAAACTTTCAATATGACTGTTTTACTAATTGTTGGTGCGTCTTTAATCGCAACTTCAATCGGGAATTCACCAGCTTTTATATCGTTTGGATCAAAGCCACCCCATGATTTTATTGTTACATCCGTTGGTTCGGTTGTTTCTCCAGTAACTGTAGCGCTTGCTTTCAGTGCATTTAGTAGTTTGACTTCTGTATCAATTGTAGCTGCTTCTTTTCTACCTACCGTTTTACCAAATGCTTCTAATGTGAAGTTTAAATCTTCTACAATCGTTTCAGTTCCCTTGATAAATGTTGTATCATGGTAATCTTTTGTTGTTACAGGGTTAGAATTACCTAATTTATCCGTTAAAATAATTTGAACAACATCTTCTGCATTAAATGATTTTCCAGCTGGCAATTCTATTCTCCACTTACCATCTGTACCTACAACTGTATTAACCCTTCCATCTTCTGGCCATAATGCAGGATCAATTGATGTTCCACCGGTTACAAATTCACCATTTATTTTTACTGTAACTCTACTTCCAGGTTCATCGGAAGTTCCTTCAACTACATTCATATATGCATAAAGATTATTTGATATTGATGCTGGGTTAGGTGGAGTTTTGTCAATGACTGTAACTTCATTTGGAAATGGAGCTGTTACATATCGCTTTCTATTTTCCGCTAAATCAGGTGTTCCTCTATATGCTGATAGCACTTCATATTTATCACCAATTTCAGCTAAATTCCCTTCGCCTAGATCAATGTAAAACACACCACCTAGATAGCCTTGTTCATAAACTTCAACACCTGGTTCTGTATTTGACTTTCCTCGAGTTGGTAATTCATTTTTTAATTGTGCATTAAATTCACGAATCGTTCCATCTTTTTTAGTTTCTCTCATCGATACCCATACTTCATCAGTCCAAGCATCACGTCCGCCTTGCGAACCTGTAGAATTAGTATTCATTCCCTCCGGAACAATTGCGTGACCAAAGATGTATCTATCAGTATCTTCAGGTGTACGTAACCAATCAATTGTTGGATATGAGTTGTTTCCATTAATTCTACTATAGTCAGCCATAGAACCAAATGTTTGAGAATTAAATTCTGTTTTTTGATCTGTGTCAACAATAGTCCCTAATTTAGCATCACTTAACTCAAATGAAAATAAGGGCCATGATCTATGTGGATCCCCAAAAACATTGTCTCCTGATAACCAGACAGCCAAATCTGACTCTTGAGACTTATATGTTGATGAAGAATGCATACCACTAAAAACTAATCCCCCACCCGATCTTGTATTTGCAAAATCGTAATACAATGGACTATCTGTTGTAAATTGAAGTCTTGAAACTCCAAATATACCTTGAGTTGCGCTGGAAGTAGTACCTCTAGCAACGTAAATTGTGTCCTTACCTGCTTCAATATCTAAAGCATCATTTGAATAGACTGCAGCACCATGATCCGAAATAATATTCATTTCCGTGCCAACACCCGTAGTTACGAATTTACTTGAGTTTGTATTATTTCCACCAGTAAATACAATGGCCACATTATCATTGGTTCCTGGATTTCGATCAGTGCCATCACCTTTATTTTTAATGTTAACTTTGGAACCACCACTAACATTAAACTCATTCGCTTGTCCGTACATTCTTACCGAAGGAGATCGCCCACCCTCAGAATGAATATTTAATTCAGCTTTATCTTTTATATATAGTTTTTGTCCACCAACAATAAAGAATCGCATTGCTGCACGATATTGATTATCGGTAACGTTTTGCCAAATATCAAAGACTGTTCCCGATCCCTCAATGACTATATCTGCACCTTCACTAATTTGTGAAACAAATCCCGGTGTTGCATCACCATTTTTCATTGATTTAATATTTACTTTTGACCCACCATTTACTAGTACACCAGAACCCACACTATTACGGTTATCACCAGCAATTGCAATACCAGCATGACGTCCATCTCCATATCCATTTCCATTTACTTGAACATTTAAGACAGACCCTTCAGTAATTTCTAATCTTACTTTGTTTTGATTATTGTTTCTACCAAGTAAGATTGTCGATTGTTCTGGCCCTGCTCCAGTATACTTTGTTGTAAAGTCTAATTTTGAATTCTTCACCTTTACAAAAGATTCCTCTGTGTTGTTAATATTCGCATCAATTACATTATACTGTGTACTCACTGTTGCTGTAGTGTTTACAAAACTAATACGTTGGGTATAAAACGCTCTATTATTTCCTGTTCCTGTAATAATTAATTTTGCATTATTCACATTAATATCTTTTGCAACGATAGTATTATTTCCAGCATTATTAGCCCAAGTTAAATCACCTGTTATGTTAACTGTTGCTTCTTGTGCAGTAATGATTGAATTCGGATATTGACTTCCAGTGTTTGATATATTATTAAAATTATACGTCCAATTGTTACTATCTGTCGTTGTTTGATAAATAACATAGTTATTGGCATGATTAAAAACTACATTGTTGAGCTCAAATACTTGAGGTGTTGATGTAGATCTAATTCTAAATAAATATCCTGTGTGTGTTCTTGAATCTATAGTATGCCCATTACCATTAATTTTTAACGATGTAGAGCGAGTTATATTTAAGTTGGAATTAGATGTTATATCACCAGAGAGATTAATTTCACTTACTGATGGATCATCGTATGCTTTCTTAAAATTTTCCCACGTTGAAACCTCAACTGAACCTGCACGAACAATAAATTCTTCTTGCTTTTCTTCTAGTTGATCTACTGGTTCTTCTACTAGTTCTTGTGAATCATCAATTTGAGGTTGTTCTAAATCCTCTTTAACAGAGTCATCAGTAATTTCATCTATAGGACCCTCTTCTTCAGATGGTTCCCCAACATTTTCTTCTATTTCACCCAGCTCACCTTGGTTTTCTACTTCCTGAGTCTCTGAATTACCTTCCAGAGCTTGTGTAGTTATCTGAGACGTCGAAATAATTATCACTAAAGATAAAAATATTTTTAAAAATTTAGTGAATCTAAACTTTTCTTTTTTCATAAACTTTCCTCCCTAAATAAATATTTACTTGTATTTATATGTACACTATTACATATTCTAAAGATAACATGTTTTTTTGCGCAAACAAGTATTTGAGAGTCTGTTCGTCATGAAACAGTTGGTTAATGTAATGAATTAATAACAAGTTTAGATAAAGTCCATATAATTGTGTAAAAGTAAAAAAAGCCATAGAGGCTCTGTTATTATGTTAGTACCCAAACAAACATAAGGAGATCTCTATGACACAAATTAATTTTACTTTAGATTCACAACAGA
>NZ_WTTB01000014.1 GCF_009828835.1 Erysipelothrix urinaevulpis | reverse complement strand
GATATTCATGAAGATTGGCAATCGAGTTCAAGACAGTATATTAGTTTTACTGAATCAACAAAAAAGTGGATTGGTTAGATCCACTTGCTGACATAATGAATTTTACACAAGATTATGGACTTGACTGTGTTCAATTAAAACTATTAGAAAAAGTATATTTATACTTAGATAGCCACTCAATCAGAAGGTTTTATGCCACAAGATTGAGTGGTTTTTAATTTTATAAATATGATGGAAATAAACGGCTCTAGAAAATTTAGTGTTGTGGTCCATAAATCATAGATAATTAGTCGAAGGCTATCACAATTAAACTTGTGCTAGTCTTTTGTCTATTGGTACTATTGTGTTCAAAATGATAAAAAATTCGTAATCTAAAGTTTTCAAAATTTCTATAATCGAATGCAATTCCTTAATAATCTAGGTTAAATTGGTAGTTCCTTCAAGTTTTCCATTTAAATATTCATAGACTAAGACATTGTTTATTGATTCATCTTTACCGATGGTGTAAATAATATTGTGTAAAATTAACACTGAAGTAATGTTACCATGAAACTTGAATCTCCCTCACTTTGCAAGTAAGTGCGATAAAATGAAAAAAAGATGATTGTAGAGATTTATGAAGGTGGAGAACTTGTGATAAAACTTAGCCAAGGATATGAAGTTAGACAACCTACAATTTCCAACTGATTAAGCAATTTAGATCAATTGAATTAGATAATAATGAATCTGGACTGTCAACACTTTAGTGGACAATTTTTATAGTTATACAGTTAAAGCATACTCAATTGGTGTTTTGTAACCTAGTGATGAGTGTAATCGTTTATTGTTATACCACCAAATGTGTCCACCTAATTCTACTTCTAATTCTTTTAATGTGTGGAATTTATTCTGGTATACAAACTCATATTTCAAGCTTTTAAAGTTTGCTTCAGCGACTGCATTGTCGTAGGGCGTGCCTTTATGCCTTAATGAACGTTGAATATTAAATGTATTCAAGAGTTCATCAATTTTAGTGTTGATAAATTATCGATCTCTGTCTGTATGAAATAAACCTACAAGTGACAGAACATGCTTAATACTGCTGAATGCTTTATATACAAGTTGGGCATCTTTGTTTGGACCAGTACTATAACCAATAATTTCTCGATTATGTAAATCCATAATTGTACAGATTTAGTTCCAAGAGCTTCCAACACGAACATAAGTTAAATCACTAACGATTGCTTCTAGTGAATTGCGATTATTGAATTCTCTATTAAGTTCGTTGTGGATGAGAGCTTCATTAGCCTTGGTCTTAAGAACCTTATACTGTGCTTTTGTGTAAACTGACATAAGTCCTTCACTAGCCATGATACGTCCAATACGTCTTCTAGACACTTGAAATCCTTGGTGTTCTAATGCTGACTTGATTCTACGTGTTCCATAAGTTTTCTTATTATCTCTAAAGTTATCTTTTATTTTTTCAACCAATGGATCTACTTTCTCTATATCTCCTTTATAGCTATAATAATTAGAACGACTAATCTTCAAAATATGACACATTGCGCTGATTGGATATCTATCTTTGTTCTCATTAATTATTTTGACTTTCGTCCCATAATCAGCGCTTCTTGCTTTAAAATATCATTTTCCATTTCAAGTTGTTGGTTACGCTTACGAAGTTCAATTAACTCTTTTTCTTCAGGGGTACGATTATCCGCTTCCTTAAATGAACCAGTTCCTTGGTGTTGTTTTATCCAACGATCAAGTGTTACAGCGTGTAAGTCATACTCTCTTAAAATTTCTGATTTCTTTTTGCCACCTAAATATAAATTAACAATCTGTGTTTTAAATTCTTTAGTGAATGTTCTACGTGGGCGTCGTACCATAATGGATTCCTACTTTCTTTCATTACATCTTATCAAATAAAATTGATTGAAGCATTTTAGTTTTAAAACTCATAATTAATGAAATTCTATCTAAGTATTATGTTACAATTATCAATAACAAGGAGGAAATATGAAAAAAATTGATGTTAGTTTAAACAACTTTAAAAGTATTAATTCGAATATAAAAAATATAGAATTAGAGGGAACAAAAACTTTAAATGTGATAAAAAGTTCTGATATTACTGCATTTGATGAGGCAACATTTGCGCGTCTTAACGAAATTGAATTTCAAAATGGAATCATTGAAGTAAAAGTTTACAGCAAACTTTTACCTGATGCCCCAACATTTGCAAGAGGATTTATAGGTGTTGTTTTTCGAGTGAACAAAGACAACTCACAATTTGAGAGTATTTATGTCAGACCTACGAATGGAAGAACAACTGATGCAGTTAGAAAGAATCATGCTGTTCAATATTTTTCTTATCCAGATTATAAGTTTGATAAACTCAGAGAAACAGAACCAGAAATCTATGAAGCAGCAGCGGATATTGGTTTGGAAGAATGGATTCAATTAAAAATTGAGGTAAAGAATAGTGAGGCAAGTCTTTACATCAATAATTCACCACGTCCTGTTTTAGTTGTGAATACTCTGAAATATGGTACATCCAAAGGTGGTATTGGTTTATGGTGTGATATTGGTACAGATGCTTATTTTAAGGATTTAGTAATAACTAAAACACAAGATTAATTATTAAGTAGTCTAGTATATATATATTCAAGGCAACATTAATGGAAAGTAGAGTTTTTAGAATCACTTTAAAATGTATCGTATGGAAAAGATGATATATTTAACGTGCTAAGTGAGGCTATGGACTTGCTTAATGTATTAATATTAAAAAAAGTGATGTGCACCCTATTAGTTGACTTAGACAATTAGTGGAGGTGCACTTTTATATAGTGAATTAACTGTAACGATTAATGTAATACCTGATGAAAGTAAAAGTATTAAGAAATGGTCGTAATGACAACTAATTAAAACAATTTTAAGAAAATATTAATAAAGTATTATTAGTAAGACAGAGATGTATTTTTTGAATATTTAGTCTTTAAGGTAAGGAAATGATTTCATCGCAAAGTGAAGCGATTTCTTGGTTATGGGTAGCGATGATGATAATTTTATGTTGATTTTTTATTGTGTTCAGAATGGCCATGATTTGTTTGGCGTTATCTTCATCTAAATTTCCGGTCGGTTCATCTGCAAGTAAGATTTTAAATTCTTTGAGTAAACTTCGTGCAATGGCTACTCGTTGTTGCTCACCACCACTGAGAGTAAATATCTTTTGATTTAATGGGGTGTTTAAACCGACAGTCTCTAAAGCTTCTACCATTGCATGTTTATTGTTTGAAACGAGTTTTAAGTTTTCATAAATACTAACATTATCAATCAGCGCATAGTTTTGAAAGATGTAGGATAAATCGTGATTTAAATAGGTTCGACTTTGCTGAGTGAATGGTTTAGGAAGTTTAGTATTATTGAAATATAATGTACCAGAGCTTGGTTTCAAAAGGCGTGCTATGATATTCAACAAAGTGCTTTTCCCACACCCTGATTGACCAACCAGAGCATAGGATCGTCCACTTTCAAAAACATATGAGAAGTCTGTTATTACTGTATGATTTGCGAATGAATGTGTAATTTTTTTACATTCTAAATAGTTCATTAATTACCCTCCTTTAAATCGTCAATAACAACTTTATTAACGTGATAATCGTACATCATAACTAAACTCAGTTCATAGACTAAGCCCAGTAACATAAAAGAAATGAGAATTTTAACTGAATAGGTATGCTCTAAAGACCCTTGGTCTATAAAATAGTTTTTAATAGAGGAGAGCAGCAATGAACTGATAAAAATAAATTTTAAGATTATTTTTACAAGAATTGGCCAGTATATTGTACGTTTTGGTTTTCCAAGTAGATTATAAATTGCAATCTCTTTCGCATTATCACTAAAGAATGATTTAATGTATTGTAAAGATAAAGCAGTGATTAATAAAAGAAACATACTGAGTTCAAACCCCATATCAATCAGAGAAAATTTAAGGTTGTTTAATGAAGCTGAGCGATACTTATCGACCGTTAAGACACGTGGTTCTTCTGAAATATTTTGGTTCTCAAGGAGCTGATACACTTCAGGAAGAATCTCTTGTTGAAAGAACATGTTACCCTTCATTGGAAAGACAGATTGAGGAACAACATTGTGTGCTTTAGCATTTTCATTTATTTCATGACTGATAACTAAGATTGCGACATCAAGATTATAACTGTCTTTATCGAAACTAAGGTTTGTTGGCTTGAAGTTATCAATCCAAATAAGGTCACATAACAATGAATCTGAACAGGTATTGTATTGAGAATCTTCATATTGTGGTTGATAGCGCTTGTCGATAAAGGTTGTAAACCGTCCTGGTTTAATATATTGGTTTAATTCTGGATGAAAACGAGTGATATAGTGTTTATTCACAACGATGGTATTATTAATAAAGATAAAATCTAAGGCGTTGAATTCACTATCATTGTGTTCATCAAGCGAAAGAAGATAATCTTGTTCGTAATAAATGGCACCGTTAGTTTCTAATAGTTGATAAAGTTTATTGTTCTGGCGTGTATCTAAAGAATAAAACTCAAAATCACTGGCAAAATCAGCAGAATAGGTGATTGAAATAGGGTTATTCATTGTTTGAGTAAAGATTGTATTTAATTTGTGAAGAGTTTGAAGTTCATCGACAAGCTCTTGTGTCTTGATGACTAGATTAGGTAAAAGAAAAATTGTTGTTAAGATAATAAGCATATAATTAACATTCGTAAACCATGAAATTGTATTCTTACCTTTAATGGTTGCGATAATAGAGGTGGATTTTATCAAAAGAATTCCCAAAGTGATTGCAATAAGAAGAGCAATCATGACATCGATCATCAAGATAAAAAGTATGAATAGTAGCTGAATCATGATCCGGGTATTTCCATAATAGAGGAATGTAAAATAAAGGGTATAAATAACAGGAGGTATGAGTGGGAAAACTATCAAGGTGCTGGGAAATAGGGCTTTAATTTGTTCGTTGAGAGGCCGACCTAAAAGCCCCATAATTCCAAGCTTTTTAGAATGAACTTGATATCTTAATAATACAAGAGATGTCATCGTTAAAACAAGAATACCTAGCAAATTAAAATTGATACTTTGAAACACTCCATGCACGTTAGCTGAACTATTATGATTTACTTCAACAAGCTTTAATTCATTTTTTATCTCATTGATACTTTCAGTTAATGGTATTGTATTGTTTGAACTGAGATCAAATTCCAAAACAAAATGATTAAACCGTCCATGTTGAATTGTATATTCTTTGATTTCCTGATAATAATTGTTCATCATGTTTAAAGGCATAATATGGGTGTACGTAGCGGTATAGTTACCGACCGAGTTAATCATGTGATTTTTTCGTTTGAAGGAGTCAACAAACACAGCATTTCGATCCTTAGTGAGTGTTTGTGTTGTATAGTATTGATTCCCAGTATAAAAATCAATTTTCTTTGGGAGTTGGAATGATTGCTTGATAGAATCCGGGGTTGTTCCGGCATAAAAATATAAAAATGACAATTCCAAGTCGTTTTCCTTTGTGTAACGATGACTCAAGGATGCGCCATTTTTTTCAACAATATTATTTAGTTGTGTTAGAGTGTTTTCTAAGTCTTTCGCATCATCGACAGCAATTGAAAGACTAGAGAATGATTCTGGTTGCAGAATATTAAACTTTTCATTGATTATTTTTGCATAAGAGTTTGTTAAGGTATTGAAACAAATAAAAACAATTAAACTAAGAATTATAACTTCTATTTTCTTCATAGGCCCTCTTTATTTTGTTTGCATGAAAATATATAGTAATTTATAGTTATAGTTTATATCATTTTTAGATTGTTATGTTATCTAATTGATTATCTGGTTGATTATATTGATTAATTGGTAAAAAAAAGAGAAGGTGATGAACCTTACTCTTGTTTAGCGAATAAATTGATCGCGTTGATTGAATGATTTTTTGTAAGCTAGAGAAGCCGCTAAATAGGATGAAATACTGGTCGTTGCTACGAGCATAAAGGTAACCATTATTTGGTATTGAATGGCAAGTGATGGGACGGTTCCAGCAAACATTAATCCAGACATCATTCCTGGAAGAGAAACAATTCCAATTGTTTTAGCAGAGTCAAGGGTTGGCTGCATGCCAAGACGAATTGTTTCATTAAGGATTGTTTTACTTGCTTGCTTTGGCGTTGCTCCTAAAGCAATTTTTTCTTGAACTTGTTGGTGTTGATCACGATACAAGTTATTTAAATTTCGATAAGTGAGTCCAAGTGCTGTCATAGCATTACCAGCAATCATACCTGAAATTGGTACGACTTGGGAAGGGGTAAAGAGCACAGATCCTGATGCAACTAAGACAAGAAGTGTCAGTGTTAAGGCACTAAAGATTGCAATCAAAGAGATCTTGAACGCTCCATCGAGACCTTGACTACGTTTTGTCGCGTTCCATGAGGCGTTAAACCCAATGACAAGCACAAGAGCAATTGTAACAATGCCATTGTTTAAACCAAATAAGTAGGTTAAAGCATATCCAACGATTACAAGTTGAATAACTGCCCGACTTATACTATAAATAATTTCTCTAACAGTTCCAATCTTTTCTTTGTAGGAGATAAAGATACCCACACAGACAAGTAAAAAGGTCATCAGTAGAGTTTGAGGACTAACATTAAGATTCATCGCTAACAACTTTCCCTTCTTCAATTATAATTTTATGTGTTGCATTGGTTATTTCATCCACTTGATGAGTTACAGAAATAACGGTGATCTTTTCTTCAGTATGAAGTTTAGTCACAAATTTCCATACTTCTTGTTTACTTAACGTATCAAGCGCACTGGTTACTTCATCTAATAGTAATACTTTAGGCATGAACATAACATTTCTAATTAAGGCAACACGTTGTTTTTCACCACCTGATATGTCATTGATTTTTTTTTCCATAAAGTTATGTAATCCAACTGTATTCAATAAATTGCTTGCATGGGTTTCATCAAAGTCTAAACCACGAATTTCATATGGGAATGCAAGGTTATCTTTGACAGTTTCACCAAAGAGTACAGGTGTTTGAAAACAATAGGATACATCTTGTCGATACGACTGGGGATTGATGTGATTGATATCCTTCCCTTTGTAAGCAATCGTTCCTTGACTTGGGGAAATAAGATGCCCAAGCATTTTTAGAAAGGTGCTTTTACCACTACCAGAGGGTCCGCTAATTACAGTCCACGAACCTTGAGGTATGGTGAGATTTAATTGGTCTAAGATTGTTTTGTCTTTGACAGTATAACTTAGATTCTTTATTTCAAATTCATTCATTTTTTCTTCTCCTTCATAAAAAAACACTGACGAATCAGTGTTTAGTGTTCGTTTGGATCATCAAGGGCATCTTGATGAGTCTTGTGGACTGTTCCTTCTACATGGTCTGGTCCTGCATAAATTGTGTAAAGCTTCAAAGGCTTATCGCCTGTATTGGTGACGTTGTGCCATACATCTGCTGGAACAAAAATTGCATCATCATCTTTTACTTTTTCTTCAAAGTTTAAATTGTCTTCAGTTGGCCCCATTTGGCATAAACCTTCACCTTGTTCAATGCGTAGGAATTGATCAATCCCCTCATGAACTTCTAACCCAATATCATCACCTGGTTGGATGGTCATTAAGGTTACTTGTAACTTACTCCCTGTCCAAATTGTTGTTCGGAAATTTTCATTTTCTAATGTCATTCCCTCGATATCTTCTACGACTGGTTTTTTACCACGATCATTAAAATTATACATAAATATGTGTCCTCCTTTTGACAGTATAATGATAACCGTTATCAAAAACAGAAGCAAGTTAAATGCTTATGAAAATGCGAAATAAAGACATTCTTTTTTGACAATGGTGTACGCTTCATATAAAGTAAAATAAAAGAGCCGTTATTTTCTAAATAAATAGATGATTTCAAAGTGTTGTTTTATTTTTATAAAAGTCTTGAGGGGGATTTTTCAATGATAAAAATAGCGATAATTGACAACGATATTAAACTAAGAGACTCCGTTGAATCCATACTTCATACGGAGTGTTTTTCGTATGATTTTAATTACAAAATTATGACGTTTGAAACGGCTGCTGCGTTTTTAAATGTTCAGAAGTGTACACATTTCCACCTAGTTTTTTTAGAAGTTGATCTTCCAGATAAGCAAGGGTTTGAGTTACAAAAACTTCTCAAAGATTCGATTTTAATTTACTTAACGGATAATCAAGCCTTGATGCATAAAGCTTTTGGGCTGAATGTGTATCAATATGTTTTAAAGGAGTCTTATCATGACGATTTACCATACGTTTTATCCAATCTATTGCATGACTATTTCCTTAAACAAGCGTATGTTTTTAAAACAAGAATGGGAACTCGGGTCATTGAATCCTCTTCGATTCTTTATATTTTCTTTAAAGATCGAAGACCCCATTTGGTTTTAGAGAATAAAGAGGTTGTTGAGTTAGCATTTTCTTCGTTGTCTTCATTACTTAAACGGATATCATCGCTTGAATTTGTTAGAGTCAATCAAACAACAATTGTGAATCTAAGCAAGGTAAAATCTTTTGAAGATAAAATGATTGAAATTATTGAGGATCATGGTACGTTTGGCGTCTCTCGAAGTCGTTTTAAAGAAGTCAAAGAACAGTATGAAATATATGTTGAGAAAACGTTTAATCAAAAGATTTGATCTGAGATTTTATAATGACGTGTCCTTTAGATTCATTACTATAGACTAGACGTTGTTCTAAATATTGATTGTCTTGGCACTCAATTTTCATAGTAGCCATAGTTTACGATTTATAGGATTGATAATCCTTGTTCACACTGGTGGTATAATCCTTTATAATGAGTATAAAGGATAGGGGTGAAATCATGAGTGGTCTTATTGGTTTATTTAAGAAACGTATCATTCCTTTTATGAGTAAATTATCAGATAATGATTGGATAAAGGGGCTTAATCGATCACGATTAATGTTATTTCCAATGGTTTTAATTGGTAGTTTAGTTTCGGTCTATATGGTACTTTATAATTACAGTTCTCATTTACCAAACTTAATGCCAATCAAGGATTATACATACGGTCTAATGTCTTTATTTATGGTTTTTATGATTCCTTATTATATCTTATCTTATAAAGGGATATCGTCTTTTAAACATATAGCCGGATGTGCTGGAATTTCCATGTACATGATTATTGCGAAACCGCTTGTTACCGAGAGTGGACATGTTTATGATTTCAGTCATTTTGGACCAGATGGTATGCTTGTTGCAATTATAGCCGGTCTTTTGACGTCATCTATTTTTCTTTATTTCAGTCAACATATTGTCTTTAAAAAATACATTAATTATGTTCCGGATTCATTTAGAGAAGCGTTTGTATCCATCGTCCCTGTAGCGATCACTGTTTTTATAGCATGGTTTTTTGTTATCTATTTAAATTTCGATTTATACAATACGATTATCAAAGTCATGATGCCATTACAAGGTATTGCTCAAGGGCCAATCGGATTTACAATTTTAGTGTTTCTACCGATGATGCTTCATTCAATGGGAATTAGTAGTTGGATCCTTCAACCGTTAATTTTACCAGTCGTAACCAAAGCAATTTTATTAAACATGAACGCTGGTGGACACAACATTTTTACCAATGAAACACTTATTGCATACATTAATTTTGGTGGTAAAGGGGCAACACTTGGCCTTGTCATCTTACTAATGTTTTCAAAATCTAAACGCTTAAAGGCCCTTGGAGCAACATCACTGGTCCCAGCACTTGTTAATATTGGTGAACCGATTACTTTTGGTCTTGTTGTATGGAATCCAATCATGATGATTCCGATGTGGATCAATGGTTTAGTTTTGCCGCTGTTGACGTATCTATGGATAAGCCTTGGTTTAGCACCAGTGCCAATTGTTCAGTCATCCCAGTGGTTTTTGCCAATCGGAGTTGGGGCAGTAGTTGTGACACAATCATGGTTTAGCTTGGTCTTAGTCATAGTCAATCTTGTGGTATCAACTCTTATCTGGTATCCTTTTTTCAAATACACAGAAACTAGAATTTTAAAATCACTGGATGACAAAAAAGATAACGAGTTAAAAAGAATCGAGTCAGTGTGAATGTTAGCCCTAAACTTAATTTAGTATGAAGATATTATTCATAGATTGTTTCTATGTTTATTAAAAGGAGACGCCAATGAAACGTAAATTTAAAATTGTCATTATAAGTATTTTAATAATCTTAAGTGTCGTAATCCTTGTGGCCATTGTTTCACCACGACCTGCCACTTATGCAATTCAAAAATTATTTGAAGGAGGATTGGCAGTAAAACCAGAAAATTATGAAGAAATCTTAGATACAGTGGTAATTAAGGAAAATCTAACGTATGAATCAAAATGGAAGAACAATACCTTTGATCTCATTACACCTAAAAAGACGCAAGAAAAAATACCAATCATTTTTTGGATGCATGGCGGTGCCTATGTGGCCGGAGATAAAAGTGATGTGAGTGAATATGCTGTGCAAATTGCGAGTCAAGGGTATGCACTGGTCAATCTTAACTATGAACTTGCACCTCAAGCAACCTATCCCACACCACTCATTCAGTTGGGGGAAGCTTACCAATACATTGTTGAAAAATATCAAGATTATAATTTCGATTTTGATCAGATATACTTTGCAGGTGATTCTGCAGGGGCTCAAATTGTAGCGCAATTTGTGAACATCCAAGTTAATGATGCATATCAAAAAGAAGTTAAACTCCCTGCCACACTTTCAAAAGAAAAAATAGCAGGTGTCCTCTTGTTTTGTGGTCCCTATGATTTTGAGCATTTCGAAAGGTCGAGCATGTCAAAGTATTTACAATTCTTTATTCATCGTGTTGGCTGGTCATACTTTGGAAGTTCTGATTGGAAAGAAAGCGACGCATTAAAACACAGTTCAATCATTAACTACATTGACGAAACATTCCCCAAAACGTTTATTACTGATGCAAATACATTCTCTTTTGAGGAGCAAGCAAAAAAACTTGTAACTTTATTTAATGAACTGGGTGTTGAGAATACGTCAGTTTTCTATGATGTAGACGATGTAACCTTAGAACACGAATATCAATTTAAAATGGATAATGAGTATTCTATCAATACCATGAATGAATTGTTGGAATTCTTAAAGAGTGAATGATTGTAAAGTGATAAAAATAAAATTAGATATCTTTTAATTATATTCTTAAAATGATAAACTTAGTTTATAGAAACAAGGGGTGATAGTTATGGGAACGTTTTTTGCGGATAGCTGGGTGATTTTAGTTATTACAGCGTTGATATTAGTCGCAGGTAAATACCTAGAAGACAAGAATCAAATGATATCAAAACATTTAAAAATGGAAATTAAAAATTATTACATGTTTGTAGCATTTATTGGTATCGTGGTTTCGATTGTAAACTTTATTGCTGTAGAATTCTTTGGTTCATGGCAAACAATGTTTATTTCGGTGGGACTACTGCTTGTTATTATTTATGGTGGTATGTATTTCATCAAACGAAATAACGAAAAAAAATAAGATATGATCACGAAAAAAAGGTGGTGATGAGAAAATTCTCGTCATCACCTTTTTTCAATAACATCATAAAAAAACTATCCTAATTTAGGATAGTTTAAAGTCTAACATAAACACTCAATACTTGATTTAAGCTTCACAGACAATGCATAGTTTGTCTTTGCTGAATTGTTGTGCAGCATTCGTACTGTGTTGGTAGTAAAGTGATTTAACACCATTTTCCCAAGCGAAGAGATAAAGTTGATTAATTTCCTTAGCTGATTGCTTAGGGTTAATCATTAAGTTTAATGATTGACTTTGATCAAGGAATTGTTGACGAATGGCCGCTTGGTCCAAGACGACATACTGATCAATTTCACTGAATGTTTTAAAGACTTCTTTTTCATGGTCACTTAAGAAATCTAAGTGTTGAACTGAACCATCATGATTACGAATATCAGTCCATACATCACGATTGTTTTTGCCACGTTCTTCAAGAATAGCTTCAAGGTATGGGTTTTTAATTGTGATCTTTGATTTCGCAACATCTTTAACATAGTTGTTTGACCAGATTGGTTCAATACTTTGTGATACTTGTCCTAAAATGAAAGCTGAAGAGGTTGTTGGTGCGACAGCGGTAAGTGTTGTGTTGCGTCGACCATAACCTTTTAGAATTTCAGGTTCGCCATACATTTTAGCTAATTTAACAGAAGCAGCGTGAGCATTTTCTTGGATGTTTTTAAATATTTTTGCGTTTAATTTTGTTGCGTCCATACTTTCAAAGGGAATCATATTTGATTGTAAGTATGAATGCCATCCTAATGCACCCAGCCCTAATGCACGGTTTTCTTTAGCAAAATTATATGATTTTTCCATAAATTTGAACGCAAGCACATCTTCTTTTTGATCGGAATCACGCAAGCGTTCTAACTTAGTAATAAAGTCAGTCATGACGGCATCAAGGAAGAATACCATGGTTTCTACGGCATCTGTATCTTTCCACTCATCAAAGTATAGAAGATTCATTGATGAAAGGTTACAGACAAATGACCAATCTTCATTCGATGGTAGAGCTATTTCAGAACATAGATTACTGTGACGGATTTTTAAGTCCTTATCCTTATAAACATCAACTGTGTGCTTGTTAACAGTATCGGTAAAGAAAATATATGGATAACCAATTTCAACTCGTGTTTGAATTAATTTAGCCCATAATGCTCGTTTCTCTTGATCACCATTAATCATTGCTTCCATCCATTCATTCGAAACAGTAACGCCGTGGGTTAACTCTTGAATAGGATTTCCTTCAGTACCGATTTCCAAGAATTCTTCGATATCTGGATGTTCGATCGGAAGATAAGGAGCAAAACGACCTCGACGTGTTGAACCTTGAGAGACCACATCAATAATTGTCTCAAATAATTTCATAAAATGGACTGCACCAGAAGAGACACCATTGTCAGTAATAGGGGCACCACGATGACGTAAATCACCAAAATAACCTGATGTTCCACCACCAAATTTACTCATCATTCCAACTTCTGCTTGTGTGTAAAGGATTCCTCCCATATTATCTTCTAAGTGTGATCCAAAGCAACTAATTGGAAGACCCTTATCAATACCAAAGTTTGCCCAAATAGGGGATGACATTGAGTAATAGCCTTTACTCATGTAGTCATAAAATTTATCAGAAAATCCATCGATTTCTAAAATTTCTTCGGCTTTATCAGCAATGAATTTAACTCTTTCTTCAGGACTAACGCCTTCTGTTAGATAACCTCTTGACAAAAATTGTCTACTTACATCATTTAACCATTTCATAGTTTATCCTCCTTGTTTTAAAATAAGTCGTCCGCAGTAATGCTACGGGTACGTTTGCTGTAATTGATTGAACGTTTTACAAAGAAATCAACATGTTTGGTGGCGACAACCTCATCATCAAACCAATCTGTTTCTTCAACTGCTTGTTCATCAACATCAAAAATTCGTTCATATCCAACACTATCCAATGAATTATTGAGCCTGTTTTTAACAAATTCTTTCACAGTCGCTTTTGGCATAAACTCTAAATCTCCTGCTTCATAAATCCAATCAATTACTTTTGATTCTGATTCATAGGCAAGTTCACACGCTTCAATAACCATTGCTTGCATCTCATCATCAAACCATTCAGGGTGTTCTTTACGAATGATATTGATAAGTTCAATTCCGAATAATCCATGAATTTGTTCTTCTTTAGATGTTGCTTCGATGGCATTTGACATTCCTTTAAATAAGTTTTGATATTTGTTAAAAGACATGATAATTAAAAATTGGGAAAAAAGTGATACATGTTCGATAAATAATGAAAATAATAAGATTGAAAGTGTATAGTCTCGATCATCTTCAGTTCGTGCTAAGACTGTACTTTTGGTTAAATAATCAACACGCTCATTCAAAGCAGGAATATCTCTAATCGTTTCAAACTCATTGTTAAGTCCTAAAATTTCGAGTAAATGTGAATAAGCATCGTGATGTCTTACTTCACTTTCTGCAAATGTATAACCGACAGAACCGATTTCAGGTTTAGGTAATCGATGATATAAATCACCCCAGAAAGTTTTCACAGCAACCTCAACTTGAGCGATCGCTAGCATTGCGTTTTTTATTGCACTTCGTTCCACTTCATTGACATTGACTTTGAAATCTTGAATGTCGGATGTGTAATTAAATTCAGTGTGTAACCAATAAGAATGTTGAATTGCCTCTTTATATTCTTCCAGTTCTGGATATTCATATGGTTTTAAATTCATTCGATATTTAAATAAATCACGACGTCGTGCTTCGTTACGACGTTCACGGTAAAGAATATAGGCTTTAGCAGTCACTTTATATTCAGAATAAAGTAAAACTTCTTCCACATAATCTTGAACTTTTTCAACAGTTAAGTTTTCATAGTCATTTTTTTCGATGATTAAGTCAATCACTTGTTGCATAAGCTTATCTGCTTCTTCAAGTGCAAATTCTCCTGTTTGCACCCCTGCTTTATTAATTGCTTTTTTTATTTTTTCAGGTTCGAAATTCGCAACCTGCCCATCTCTTTTTGTAATTACTTTTGGTGTTGTCATTACGCTTTCCATCCTTTCATCTAGTTTATATTATAGGTCATCATGGTAAAATAAGCATTCCTTAAACACTGAAAACAGAGTATTTTGACGTAAAAAAAAATATATAATTAATAATTTATCTTTTATCGTTAAATATTATATTTTACACTTTGAAATCTTAAAAATATTATTTTATGTATATTTACAATATCGTCATAAAAAATATCGTATTGAGGATAAACTATAAAATAAACAAAGCTTTTGAAGTATATCATAGAAATTAAATTAATTCTTGTTGTTCTTCAAGATTAAAAAAATATGTTAAAATAAGATAAACAAGAAAGGTATTTAGAGTGATAAAGTCCATATAATTGTGTAAAAGTAAAAAAAGCCATAGAGGCTCTGTTATTATGTTAGTACCCAAACAAACATAAGGAGATCTCTATGACACAAATTAATTTTACTTTAGATTCACAACAGA
>NZ_WTTB01000013.1 GCF_009828835.1 Erysipelothrix urinaevulpis | reverse complement strand
CTGAGCCAGGATCAAACTCTTCATTTGATTCTTTCTCATGAATAACTCTGACGAGTTATTGTTTTATTTTTGTTATCTATTTCTGTTTGAAATTGACGTTTCCTGTTCAGTTTTCAAAGACCATTGCAGCGCTTTGATTTCCTTAGCGCTTGTACATATTAACATTACCTCAACACCCTGTCAACTCTATTTACAAACTTTATTCATTTATTTTATTATTATTTTACATTAAATAATCTCTTCCTTATATATAGACAATATTCTATCGTAATCCACTCAATCAATAGACTTCCCTGATGTTTCATCTCAGTTCCTTTACGACACAGATATAATTCATCAACTTAGATTGTCAAAACATTCATTTATCCTTTGTTATTAAGGTTTCCAACGTTTTGTTGAAAATGTTTTCTGTTTTATGAAATTAATTACATAATTGATGAAAATCTTTCTTACACTCTTGATGAAACATGATATAATAGTTAAAAAGAAAAAGGAGAACTATATTTATGTATACTTGGTCACTTGATGATCTTTATGAAGATTACAACACTGCATTTGAAAAGGATTTTAACACACTTACAAATACAATTAATACACTCACTGAAGAAAGTGTAAACCTGAAGACACAGGATGATTTAATATCATTCATGAAATTAAACGAAGATTATACCCGTTTGGCAAGAAATTTATTTTCTTTTATCAGTTTAAATTTAGCAACCAACACAAATGATTCCATTAGCAATCAAAAATATGCAATGATTGCAAACTTGGTTAGCACGACTGCGAAACCCTTCGCCCTCTTTAATAACTTTGTCTACAAAAACAAAGATTCCATCACACAATGGATTCAGGATGATGCTTACCTGAAGGAACACGAGTTTCTTCTCAACGAAATTATTGCACGTGGTAAACACCAATTGAGCGATGAAATTGAAGATGTCATTGCTAAAATGCAAATCAACGCTTCTGATGCATGGTCAAAATTACAAAGTCAATTGACAGCGAATGCTACCATTGAGTTTAATGGTGACACACACACACTTACTTCCATCAGAAATTTCGCGTATGATCCTTCTCAAGAAATACGAAGAGAGGCTTACTTAAAAGAACTGGAACTTTATAAAACCATTGAAGACGCAGTTGCCTTTTCATTAAATAGCATTAAAGGCGAAGTCAATACAATTAACGATTTACGCGGATATGAAAACAGTTTAGAGAAGACACTTCAAGATTCACGTTTATCCAAAGAATCTCTTGATGCATTGTTTGTTGCAATGAATGAATCAATGCCTATCTTTAGAAAGTATTTAAAACATAAAGGGTCATTATTAGGCCATGACAACGGTCTTCCATGGTATGACTTATTTGCCCCAATCGGTCAAGTGTCTAACACCAAATATTCAATTGAAGACTCCAAAAAAATGATTGTTGAAAGTTTTAATGGTTTTTCAGAAGACTTAGGCGCTTTAGCATTGCGTGCTTATGATGAAAAATGGATTGATTTCTTACCACGCGAAGGAAAACGAGGCGGAGCATTTTGTTCGAATTTACCACAAATCAAACAAAGCCGTGTCATGACAAACTTTGATGGCTCAATGTCTGGTATCGTTACCATCGCCCATGAATTAGGACACGCTTACCACGGACACATGATTGAAGACTTATCACTTCTGAACACTTCCTATACCATGCCTGTTGCGGAAACAGCCTCAACATTCTGCGAAAACATCGTATTCAATGAAGCCATGAAGACAGCAAGCCCACTTGAGCAACAAATGCTTATCGAAAACTCTATCTCTGATTTATGTCAAATCATCGTCGATATCTCATCTCGTTATTACTTTGAAGAAGAAGTCTTTAACCGTCGTAAAAACGAATTCCTTTCAAGTGACGACTTAAAGAAAATCATGATTGATGCTCAATTAAAAACATACGGTGATGGATTAGACCCTGATACACTTCATCCTTACATGTGGGTATGTAAAGGACATTATTACAGCGGTGGACTAAGTTACTATAATTTCCCATATGCATTTGGAGGACTCTTTGCTTTAGGCCTTTATGCTCAATTCCAAGAAAGAGGCGAAGATTTCGTTCCTCAATACCGTAAACTATTAGAAGCAACAACCACTCAATCCTGTGAAAACGTTGCACTTATGGCCGGAATCGACATTACTCAACCCGACTTTTGGAGATCAAGCTTAAAAGTAGCCGAAGAAAGAATCAATGATTTTATCGCATTAACATCCAAGTAATAGTTTAAGAACACTTCATAAGTGTTCTTTTTTAATTCTTAGAACGCATTGAGTTCTTTATTTTAAAAACTTGTGATACAATGACAAAGCATGATATTTATATAATAAGGAGTCGAAATTATGATTAGTACAAATAACTTAACACTCTCATTTAGTGGTTCAGCCCTCTTTGAAGATGTTAACATTAGCTTTACACACGGTAATTGTTATGGAGTCATTGGTGCCAATGGCGCTGGTAAATCAACATTTCTGAAATTATTGTCTGGTGAAATCGAACCAACCGAGGGGAATATATCAATCCAAAGCGGAAAAAGATTGTCTTTTCTAAAACAAGATCATTTTGCCTATGATGATTATACGGTTATGGAAACCGTTATCATGGGTAATGAAGAACTTTATAAAATTATGAAAGAAAAAGATGCAATCTACGCTAAATCAGACTTTAGTGAAGAAGACGGAATCAAAGCCGGCGAGCTCGAAGAAAAATTTGCAGAGATGGATGGATGGAACGCAGAAAGCGAAGTATCAATCCTTCTTAACGGTTTAAATGTTCACTCTAACTTACACTTCGCTGAGATGAAGACCATTAAAGCACAAGATAAAGTTAAAGTTCTCTTAGCTCAAGCTTTATTTGGAAATCCAGATATTCTCTTACTTGATGAACCTACAAACCACTTGGACATCGAGGCAATTCACTGGCTTGAAGAATTTTTAATTAATTTGGATTCCACCGTAATTCTGGTCTCACATGACAGAGCATTCTTAAATAAGACCTGTACTCACATTGCAGATATTGATTTTGGGAAAATTCAATTATTTGTCGGAAACTATGATTTTTGGTATGAATCAAGTCAAATTATTGCCCGTCAATTAACTGAATCCAACAAGAAAAAAGAAGAAAAAATAAAGGAGTTGCAAGATTTCATTGATCGCTTTAGTGCTAACGCTTCAAAATCTAAACAAGCAACCAGCCGTAAGCAACAACTTGCTAAAATAACCATTGACGATATTAAACCATCGAATAGAAAGTATCCTTTCATAGAATTTAAACCCAATCGTTCACTTGGAAACTCAGTCTTATCGGTTGAAGATTTAAATGCTAGCTTAAATGGTGAAACACTCTTGAAAAACTTCAACTTTACCCTAAGTAATACCGACAAAGTTGCAATTGTTTCAAATAACGAGTTAGCTAAGTCTCTTTTCTTTGATATCATTTCTGAAACACATAAACCTGAATCTGGTTCAATCCATTGGGGAGCATCGGTAACTTATGGCTATTTCAATAAAAATATCGAAGATAATTTCAATTCAAATAAAAACATCGTTGAGTGGCTCATGGACCATACGGATGAAGATGATCAAACATATGTTCGCGGCTTTTTAGGACGCATGATATTTTCAGGAGATGATGCACTGAAGGAAGTCAATGTACTTTCAGGTGGTGAGAAAGTTCGCTGTATGTTTTCGAAATTAATGTTGGAAGGCAATAACGTCTTGTTATTAGATGAACCCACCAACCATTTGGACATGGAATCAATTACTGCACTTAACAATGCATTGATTAAGTTCCCTGGTACTCTTATCATTGCTTCTCATGATTATGAGATCTTAAACACAACTGTTAATCGTGTCATCGAAATTCAAGATGATGGAAGCTATAAGAATTTTATCGGAACCTATGAAGAATACGTCAATTCAAAACGATAACAACTATAAAACAACACTTTTATATAAAGTGTTGTTTTTTTAAAACTCTCTATCATTTCTCACTGACTTATACTACAATAATAAAGAAATGAACAATAAAAAACCACCATGAATGGTGGTGTGAATTCACTATGGCGGAGAATGTGGGATTTGAACCCACGGAAGCAAAATACTTCGCCACCTTTCCAAGATGGTGCCTTCAGCCGCTCGGCCAATTCTCCAACGTGCTTATTCATTATACATAAATTTTACTTAAATAACAATATAAGAAAGGAAATTTAAATGTTAATCTTCAACCAACTTAAAACAAATGAAAATTTTTCTGATACTGAGCGTAAAATCGCCGACTATATTCTTGAAAACGCTAAAGAAGTTACCAACATGACAATTCAAGATTTAGCAAAGGCTACCTATTCAAGTCCTTCAACTATTTCACGGTTTTGTTTAAAGGTTAATGCGGATGGTTTTTCTGAATTCAAGGTAAAACTCGCCTCAGAAATCGGTTCACATTCACCAAAAGAAACACGAATCGAAGATGATTTACCATTCACACAAAACGAATCTCCGAAAGAAATTATTGAGAACATCTACAGTCTAAATCTCCAGTCTTTAAATGATACGTACAACCACCTTGATTTTGATCAACTCCAACGAGTTGCGATCATGATGCATCAATCACCTCATCTATACCTCTACGGAACGGGTCAATCTTTAATATTGGCTCAAGACTTTCAATACAAGCTTTATCGTATCAAACGGGATTGTCACTTAGAAACACAAGTTGGTTTCCAGCATTCTAAAGCCTATACACAGCCACTTGATTCAGTCGCTATGATCATCTCTTACTATGGCAATAACATTAACAACTTGCGTATCATTAAGTATCTTCATGAAAACAATATTCCAACAATTTTAATTACTGGACCAAATAAAAACGCTTTGTGTGCGTATGCTACTGAAGTTATTCATGTACCTGCCCAGGAACAACTCATGAAAAAGATGGCCTCGTATTCTTCACGAACAGCCATCCAATTAGTTCTTGATTTTATCTATGCCTTGATGTTCTCATTAGATTATGAAAACTATCAAAAGATTGTTGAAGGATTAATTTGACAAATAATCCATTAAGAAATGATACACGCCTTGCTCATCATTCGACTTGGCAACATGATCAGCAACACTCTTAACATAATCTGTTGCATTATTCATCGCCACACCAACCCCTGCTGCTCGCACGAGCTCATAATCGTTGTCATTGTCGCCAAATGACATAACCTCTGATAAATCAATGTTATGTTGCTGGCAAAACCATTCTAAACCAACTTCTTTATTAACTCGTGGATCCATAAACTCCACGAGTTCATTTTGTGATTTAAAGGCGTTATAGCGAGCATTAGCTTTTTCTTTGTGAAACGAAATAACGTCCTTTCCTAATTCAGGTGTAACACTAAAGATAATTTTTGGTAATGTTTCAGGCACAACCGAATAAATATCTTCTTCATAGACAACATCTAAAAATGTTCGAACCCTTTGATTGTAAACATCTTCAAACGCA
Source organism: Erysipelothrix urinaevulpis (assembly GCF_009828835.1). Lineage (GTDB taxonomy): Bacteria > Bacillota_I > Bacilli_A > Erysipelotrichales > Erysipelotrichaceae > Erysipelothrix > Erysipelothrix urinaevulpis. The sequence goes on along the minus strand of NZ_WTTB01000013.1, from coordinate 14,000 downwards.
GTGACCATTTGATCATTGATATATAGGATGGGATTTGCGCCCAGTTTTAAATTGTCTTCAATAATTTCATTCATCACATCTTTTGTCAAAGGATATTGTTGATGATATTGACGACCTACAAAATCATAAATTTCTCCACCATTATTACAAATGAGGAAATCAAAAATTTCTTCTGCATCTGGAATTGCTGCTTTTGCAGAAAAAAGTGGTCGGCCAGTCGCTACCCCAAACAAAAATCCTTTAGATCGGATTACCTTAATTAATTCTTTCATATCAGGATGTAATTTTCCTTTAGCATCTAAAAGTGTTCCATCCAAATCAGTTACAAATACTTTGATAATAAATCTTCCTTTCAGTCAATAAACAACAGAGTGTTCACCCTGTTGTTTATTGAATCATTTTTATTCTGGTTTGTAAACAACACCATTTGCTTCTAATTCAGCAATTTTCTCTGCGAATTGTGGCAAGTAGTTTTTGTTTGCGACAAGCATTTCATCAAGCATTGGTTTTGTATACGTACCACTTGTAATGAGTGGGTTGATATTGAATGCATGAAGTGCTTTATTGTAATCACCTGTTACAGCTGCTTCAATGACTGTTTCTTCCATTGCTTTCATCATTTGTAATGGACCACGAGCTGCCGGTGGGAATGAACCCCAGTTAAACGGTTCAGCACCATGAGAGGTAATCACGGATGAAACTTCAACAGCACAATCGTAAGGTAAATCAGTGATTGTTCCATTGTTTTCTGTACTTACAACCATCACGGTACGTGAATCATTATGAATTGATGCAATCAGTTCACAAGCCGCTTCTGAATAGTGTGTACCACCACGTTTTGTTAATTGTTCTGGTTTATAGTCTAAATTTGGATCTTTATACAATTCAAACAATTCTGCTTCTGTCTGTTTAACAGTCTCAGCACGTGTTGTATGATTTTTATAGTTTTCCAAGTTTTCTTCCAACATATCACGTGTTATATAGTAATAACGGTGATAACCACATGGTAAGATTCCTAAATCTTTCACTTGTTCATAGTTATAATTTATTGGATTAATATTTTTTACTTCTTTTAATTTGTTTTTAGCAAATTCACTCTCAGGATGATAAAGTTGATCAATAATTTTATCAGTAACCTCTGTACCATCAACATCCCAAACTCGATGCCAGTGGAAATGGTTTAATCCTGCATACTTCATAAACATTTTATCGTCATGTTCATCATACCCCATTGCTTCATGGTTTTGTTTTGTTGAACCAACTGGAACATTACATAACCCGATTGTACGTTTCCATCCGCCTACCTTAATTGCAGCTTCAGTAACCATTCCAGCTGGGTTTGTAAAGTTAATCAACCATGCATTAGGTGCCAATTCTTCCATATCTTTGATAATATCCAAAATAACAGGAATTGTTCTAAATGCTTTGAAAATTCCACCTGCTCCGTTTGTTTCTTGACCAATTAAGCCATATTTGCCCGGGATTCTCTCATCACGAACACGTGCATCAAGCAATCCAACTCTAAATTGTGTTGTAACAAAGTCTGCATCTTTTAACGCTTCACGACGATCAAGTGTTAATTTGACTTCCCAATCAAGTCCTGCAGCCTTCACCATTCTTTGAGCCATCGCCCCAACAATTTCTAATTTTTCACGACCGTCTTCAATATCAACTAACCAAAGTTCTTTAATATCTAATTTATCTGCACGATCAATAAAACCTTCCATTAATTCAGGTGTATAACTACTTCCACCACCAATAGTAACAATTTTCAATTTTTTTGACATCCTATTGCCTCCTTGTCTCTATAATAAGCACTTCAGGTTAATTTCGCAATCGGATTGATATGTTTTGAACATTAATTTCAATGTTTTTTGCACTTCGTTCTAATTCATGAAAAAAATTACCGTATACTTTTATGATACAATATTAAAAAAGGAGGATTTAGATGAAAATATTATTAGGTGCATACACCCGTAATGATAGCGAAGGGTTGTATCAGATTGATTTAAACGAAACAGACCAAACATTAGAAAATTTGGAATTACTGATTAAGGCAGAAAACCCAACATATTTAGACTATGACAAGACAAATAACACGTTATATTCTGTCTACCAAGAGGGTAATCTTGGTGGGATTGGTGCTTATACGTTTACAGAAGAGGGAAATCTTGAAAAAAAATATGCAATCACTGAAGAAGGCACACCACCATGTTATGTAAAATATGATTCACAGTCTGGAAAGATTTATGATGCAAATTATCATCATGGAAAGATGAATATTTATCAAAATCAAACTCACATTAAAACTGTCCAGTATGAGGAAGGCGCTCATGCACACTACACTGATTTTGATCCGAAAACAAACGTCCTTTATGTTTGTGACTTAGGAAATGATAAAGTATACAAATATCAAAACGATGAACAAATTGCCTCGATTCGCTTAGAAGAAGGATCAGGTCCGCGTCATATTGCATTTCACCCTACCCTTGATCGTCTTTATGTCTTTGCGGAATTAAATAACACCGTTACGGTTCTTGATTCTGATTTTAACATTTACCAAATTATTACAAGTTTAGAACACGAAACAAATCAAAGTGCAGGGGCAGCAATTCGAATCAGCAACGATGGGAAATTCTTGTATGCTTCAAATCGTGGTGAAGATAGTTTGGTTGTCTACGCGATTGATGAGTCAGGTCAACTTTCCATTATTCAACATATTTCTACGTTTGGAGAACACCCACGGGACTTTGATTTAAGTCCTGATGGTCAATTCCTTGTTGTCGCTAACCGTGATACAAACAACCTGTCACTTTATACACGCGATCAACTTACAGGTCTTCTAACAAATGTTCAAAAAGATATCCATGCACCTGAAGCTGTCTGTGTCTATTTCTTAGATAAATAACTATGTATTTAGCACTTGATATTGGTGGTACAAACATTCAGTTTGCAATCCTAAACAATGATGATCAAATCTTAAAACATTGGGAAATCAAAACTCCCATTGTTTCGTCTTCAAATGAGTTCTACGATAGATTGTTTGAGGCGATTCCAGCTCATAGCTTTAAAGGCATCGGAATTGCGGTTCCAGGTGTTGTGAATGATCAAGGTTACATTACCTCAAAGGCTTCGCCTCGCTTATACCCTTTGTATCAAAGCAACATTGTGAAAGCTTTCAGTCATCATTTCCACTGTCCAACATCGGCCTTAAATGACGCTAAAGCGGCAGGTTTGTGCGAACTACGTAAGGGAGCTGCAATGAATTGTTCGTCTAGCGTCAGTTACTTAATTGGAACAGGTGTTGGGGGTGCTTTGAGCACTGCTGATTCGATTCTATTTGGGAATGATGGTTATGCAGGAGAATTCTCTTACATGCCTGTTCAATATCAAGGAAAGTATTATTCTTTGGGGATGATCGGTTCAGCAAACGGATTACTCTATCTTTATAAACAAATCAGTCATCAACCAATCGGTAATGCGAAAGAGGTTTTTGAAAAATTTTATGCCAACGATAATCATGCGCTTCAAGCAGTAGAAGATTGGCTTAATATAACTGCAGATAGCCTTTGGCACATCACTGCAATTTTTAATCCTGAAGTTATTTTGATTGGTGGTGGAATTAGCGAAGATGATCGTATCATCGATTTGATTCGCGAAAAGTATCAACAAAAGCAAAAGCCTTATGATGCATTTACAAACTTCACGACTCGCATTGACAGATGCATGTTTAAAAATAAAGCAAATCTTCTTGGAGCACTGATTCACCACAAACAAAAAAACGGCTAAGCCGTTTTTTTTACTTTTTCAATGCGTCAATAAGTAAAGGTAAATACACTGGTAAATCTGGGGGTCTTCGACCTGAAATAAGATTTCCATCGGCGACTGCAGCCTCATCAACCCACGTTGCACCTGCATGCATTAAGTCATGTTTGATACCTGGTGTACTTGTGACCTTTCTTCCTTTTAATATGTCAGCCGATGACAAGACCCAACCCGCATGACAAATTTGACCAATGACACGATTATTTTCATCCATGTTTTTAACAAATTCTAAGACACTGTCCAGTCTTCTTAAATAATCTGGAGCCCAGCCGCCTGGGATTAATAAACCATCATATTCTTCAATTTTTACATCATCAAATGACAAATCACTTTGAACACTTAAACCATATTTTCCTTTGATTGAGTCTTTTGCTTTTTCACTCGCAACATCGACCTGCGCGCCCGCTTCTCTTAATCTTAAAATCGGATACCATAATTCTAAGTCATCAAAGTCAGGACTAACAATTGTTAAAACTTTTTTATTCGCTAATTCCATGATCATCCTCCTTTGTCTTTATTCTACCAAGCACATCAACTAAGTGCTAATCATGTGCCTGTTAGTTGTTATTTTTGATGGTCTTGTGTACCATTATAAGTAAATAAGGAGGAATTTAATGTTTTATATCGGATGTCACTTATCTTTTTCAAAAGGTTATCGAGCAATGGGCGAACAAGCCCACAGCATTGGCGCGAACACCTTTCAATTTTTTACACGAAGCCCCCGTGGTGGGAAAGCTAAAGCACTAGATTTAAAGGATGTAGAGGAACTCAAAAAATTAGTGGACGAATATCAATTCGATCACCTCTTGGCTCATGCCCCCTATACAATGAATGCGTGCAGCAACAAAGACTACACTCGGGAATATGCTGAAGAAGTTATGAAGGACGATCTCTATCGAATGTCTTTCTTTAAAAACAGTCTCTATAACTTCCATCCTGGAAGTCATGTCGGACAAGGTGTAGAGGCTGGTATTGATATGATTGCAGGCATGTTGAATCGTGTCTTAAGTCCAGAACAAGAAACTATTGTATTACTTGAAACAATGGCTGGTAAAGGGACCGAAATCGGTCGTAGTTTTGATGAACTAAAAGCAATTATTGATCAAGTCGACGTTAAAGAAAAAATCGGAGTCTGTTGGGATACTTGCCACCTTTATGATGCAGGCTATGATTTAGTCAATGATTTAGAGGGTGTCATCGAAGAATTTGACCAAAAAATTGGTTTGGATAAACTTTACGCAATTCATATTAACGATAGTAAAAATCCATTCAATTCCCATAAGGACCGTCATGAGAAAATTGGCCAAGGGTCTTTAGGTCTGGATGCCTTTGTTCGTATTATCAATCACCCTAAATTAAAACACTTACCCTTCTATTTAGAAACACCCAATGAAATTGAAGGGTATAAAGAAGAAATAGAATTACTAAAAGCAAACAGAACATAACCACTTAGTGCATAAAACAAACCACTTAGTGGTTTTTCCTTACAAAACAATAAAAAAAGCCTATACTTAAATCAAAGGAGCGATTTTATGAAAGTTAAGTGGATTCATAATCCAGATCAAGAGGACGATATAGTCCTTACTTATCGAGAAATGAATGACGATGTCAAAGCGATTTTAAACTCGTTAAACATCCGAGAAATCACGGTTAGTAAAAACCAACAGGAATACATCCTTAATCTTGAAGATATTTTATTTTTTGAAACATCAGATGGTAAAGTGTTCGCTCATACCAATGAGCATGCTTATCTAACAGGTTCTCGATTGTACCAACTCATCGAGTCCCTTCCAAGTCACTTCGTCCGTGTTTCAAAAGGAAGCATCATAAACGTTCATAAAGTGAGCGGTTTAGATAAACAATTTTCAGGAAGAATGATTTATTTTCAAAACTCTTACAAGACTAATTATGTTTCTCGACAGTATTATCCTAAACTTAAAATCGCACTTGATGAAAGGAGCTTTTTATGAAAAGAAAAAATGTATTTTGGGGATTACTTATTTTATTATTTGCACTGACAACACTAGCAAACGGCTTTAATTTATTCCACGGAGGACCAAGCTTATTCAGACTGGCCTTAACTGCGCTTCTATTTTTCTTTAGCATTAGTAATTTAGTCGATCGCAACTATTATGGAATTTTCATGCCACTTGCTCTTATCTTAATCATTAACGAACAGTATTTAAATATTAATTTTGAGACATGGCCAATCTTGCTTGGAGCATTCTTACTCAGCTTAGCCTTCTCAATTTTATTTAGTAAAAGTAAAGTGGTGCAATTTGAATTTGATTCAGCGAACACCGCTTATACCGTTAATGGTGAGAACATTAAGATTGATTCTAACTTTAATAGTAGTTCACGTTATGTGCAAAGCGAAAATTTACGCTATGCTTCAATTGAAAACAACTTTGGTAGTTTAAGTGTCTTCTTCAGCGATGTTCATTTCAATGAAAATGGAGCAACCATTAAAGTCGATTGTAACTTTGGAAACGTTAAACTTTACTTACCAAAAGACATTCAGACTCACAACAATATTCAAGCATCTTTAGGCAGTGTTAACGAGGAGATAAGAACACCTGTCCAAGGCGCTCAAGCCGTCTATTTAGATGGTGATGTAAGCTTTGGGAAAGTTGAAATATTTTATATTTAATTTTTTTAAAAAAAGTGTTGCTATTTTCTCTTTTGATTGCTATAATCTATTAGCAGTCAAAAAAACGCGGGCGTGGCGGAATTGGCAGACGCACTAGACTTAGGATCTAGCGCCTTGTGCGTGGAGGTTCGAGCCCTCTCGCCCGCACCATTTAAACTTAACTCCCACTTTCGAGTGGGTTTTCTTTTACTCTTAAATAAATCGTACCAAAATCGTACCGTAGAAAGGGTTATTATGTTGATCATCTATCTTTTACTCATTAACAGTTTTACGTTTATTCTCATGAAATATGATAAATATAAAGCCAAAACAAAACGATCGCGAGTCCCTGAATTCACTTTTTTTCTCTTATCGTTACTGGGAGGATTTGCTGGGATCCTCTTCGGTGCTGTTGTTTTTAACCATAAAACAAACAAACGATCCTTCCAAGTAAAAATATTTATAGCTACGTTTATTTTCTTAGGTGCAGGATATTTTATTTTGACATAACAAAGAGCTCATGATGAGCTCTTGTTTTCTTATTCAACTGTTGCTAAACCACAATCTAATTCTACGTCTATTTTATAATCTTTCTTTCCAAACGGCGCATGGGGATGAATGATCGCTTTTGTGTTATTAACATCACAGCTTTCCTTGGTTTTAGGATTAACAAGCACTTGAAGTAAGCCCTCATATTTACCATCATCAAAACGACTTAAATTATCAAGATCAACTTTAATTCCAGCTTCAGAAAACCGTTCTAGAAATTCCTTCACATGTGTTTCTTTTTTGAAACTTAATTCAAGTTGATAAATTCAAGTTTATTTTTAGTGTAAGAACACTTCAGTTAGAAACATTATAGCCTCATATTAATTCGCTTTTTTTGTATCCGCGTGATGACTTTGGATAATTCGTAAAAACCGAATAATTATATCGGAATGTCAACCTTTTAGTGGACACTCATCTATATAACATTTTCTAAACGATACTGTACAGGCGTTAAGTAATTTAACGTTTGATGGTATCGTTTATTATTAAACCACCATACATACACTGACAACTCTTGTTTCAATTGCTGTAGTGTTTCGAACCTATTTGGGTAAACGAACTCAGTTTTTATTGACTTAAAGGTCGCTTCCGCTACTGCGTTGTCATATGGGACACCAGCTTCACTTAGTGATCTGGATATTCCGAATGTATCAATTAGGTCTTCGATAAGAGAATTCTTAAACTCCATACCTCTATCACTATGGAAGCATTGAACATTACTTAAGTTTCCTTTGACTGTTGCGAACGCTTCTTTTACGAGCTGGGCCGTTTTTCTTGTTCCTGCACTGTAACATATTACTTCCCGATTAAAGAGGTCTACGATAACACATATATAATACCAAGTACTTCCTACCCTAACGTAGGTGAGGTCACTTACGATGACTTCTTTTTGCTTTCTACCATTGAACTCTTGATTAACGATGTTCATGATTTGCTCTCGGTTAACATTTTGCCTTTGTGGCTTGAACTGAACTACTGTATAACGTGATACAAGTCCTTCTTCTGTCATGATACGACCGATTCTACGCCTTGATAAAGTAATACCCTGATCTTCACAAGCATTCTTGATCTTACGGGTGCCGTAGATTCGGTTACTTTCATGAAATATCTTTATGACTAAGTCTGTATGAATATCTTTTTTCCTAGAGAAGTCTTTATCTCTATATTTATAATATCCGGATCTACTAATCTCTAAAATTTTACACATCTCGCTGAATGGATACTTGTGTTCATTTTGTTTTAGTACTTTGATTTTCGTCCCATAATCAGCGTGGCTTACTTTAAAATATCAACCTCCATTTTAAGATTTTGATTCTCTTAACGGAGTTTTTTCAATTCATCTATAGACTCTTTATTATTTACAAAAACATCATCATTTGAATTAGTTCCATATTTTTTTTGCCACTGATATATTGATGATGGTGATAAATCATATTCTTAAATTAGTTCAGAAGGAGCCTTTCCTGATTCGTATAAAGAAACCATTTGTTTCTTATAATCTTCGCTGTAAGTTCTTCTTTTCTTTGAACTCATAGTATCATTCCTCTCTTTCTTATGTTATAACATTTCGTTATATAGAGAAGTGTCTACCTAAGTGTAACCCTTCCAATATGCGTAATATTCTATATTTAATCAATCTCATCTATAATTAGGTCATATAAGGAGGCTATATTACAATGTGGATTTTGTGGTAAGAAGATTAATACGTTATTAAGTGGAAAATATAAGTAGCTAGACGGTACGATGTGTGTTGAGAGTTATCGAAAAGAAAAAGATGTGCTCAAACCTCTGATATTTAAACTGAAGAAAATGAATAAAGAAGAACTACTAAATACAATTCACCCACACCGAAAGAGTTGATTGATAGTGACTTTATTACGACCTTTGAAATGGGTGGCATTCAGTTTGACGATAATAGCAAAAGGCTTCATATTCCAATACAAAACAGTGATCAGAACGGTATATGTACTGTATTTGATTATTCTCAAATAATGGATGTAGAAATAGTTGAAGATGGAGAAACAATAACCAAGGGCACACTTGGTGGTGTGCTAATGGGAGATATGATTGCAGGTACTGCGGGTGCTATAATTGGTTCAAACATTGGTAAAAAGAAAAGCAAAAATCAATGTACTAAATTAGCAATCAAGTTTTTACTCAATTCAGATGTATTATTTAGAGAATACTACCTCATCAACAATCCCAAGAAATCTATCAAAAAAGATTCACCCGAATGTAAACAGGGATATCTTACCATTAACAGTATATTGTCAAAGATTAAGTCGGAAATTTTATAAGTGAATTAATACATCAACTTAATCGTAGACTATCCCTAGTTGAGAGTCTTTTTTAATGTTATAATTGAAATGAATATCTGGCTTTTTCACATTAGAATCGAGGGTTCAAATGCGAGATATAATACTTTATTTTATAAGGGGAATGAATCATTACATTTTCTTACTCTATGAGATGTTTGACTTCAAAGAATTTGGTACTATTTTCTTTCTTTTTGTGTTTTTCTTAGCTATATTTATTTTCTTTAAAGATATAAGAAGTCAAATTATTGACTTAACCCTTACAATTTTCAGCCTACTAAAAACAAAGATTGGTATTATATTTGTTTTGGTATTAGTATTATACTATACCTATATTGCCTTTACTTTTGAAGAAAGCATCAATACAGTTGTTTTAATTTCATCAATATATTTATTTTTTGAATCATTCACAAAAACAAATCTCAATTTAACATCTGATAGTGATAATTCTGTTTTTGAATCTATAGTAGAATTTAGTTTTCCAGTAGTATTATTGTGTGTTCAGCAGATTGTTATTATCATAGAAAATGGTAGTTTCAATAATTTCTTGCCAATCCTATTGTCATTGCTTATTATTCCAATATATTCAACTGTCTTCGTGTTGTTTAAAAACTATATGTGTTTTGATACCTTTTATAATAAGAATCAATTAGAGCGACGAGTGAATAAATACGAGTTTTACAAAACATACACATTAGCCGCTTTTTGTTTTTTTAACTATAAAGATGCAGATACTTATCTTGAAAAAATACTGAATTCAATGCAAGACTTCATAATAAACTCCGAACAAATGAGAAATCGTATTGATAATGAAGTTAACTTTAATTTTGATTTCAAGCCACACTTTAGAACCATTAAAAGAAAATCAAAAAGTAAGGTTTATAAACTATTCCACTACGTTTGGTTAATTGATATATTTTTTATTCTGTATGAAATTTGTAACTTGCGTTTTTTAAAAGTTTCTCTTAATTTTTCGTATTACTTGACTTTAGGTGTACTCATAATCTATTTAATTTACGACTTGATGAAAATACAAACAATTCAGAATCAATACGATTTCGTACTATATTTATTGTTTTACATATTTTTCTCTTTTATTTTAGTTACATATTCGTTAACATTACAACAATTTAGACTTACCGAGATTGCATTCATAGTTCCTTTTTTTATAGTTACCAGAGTTAGAGCTTCATTTTACAATCCAATAAACTTTCTCAGTCTGCCATTTTTGTCGAAGCAAAACTTTTTTGGACTTGATTCTTCAAAATATGATGAACACGGGAATAGAATCAAATAACGTATGTTGATAAATGTATACTTAAACCAACACATGATATCTCACGATATTATGTGTTTTTTAGTGTTTGAAAATATGGTTCTATCCATTTCCAAACATTTGGAAATTACATGAACTTTAACAAATCACTCTACAAATGATTACCCATATAGTAAACTACTAATCATTGGAGGTGAACACATGACCCATAGAACTTATGGTTATGCCAGAGTTAGTAGAAAACAACAGAACGAATCTAGACAAGTACAGAATCTTATCACACATGGAGTTGATGAGCGGTTCATTATGGTGGATAAGGAAAGTGGTAAAGACCTTGATAGACCGCAATACGAACTACTTAGAAATGCCCTCAGAAATGGAGACATACTTGTGATTCCCAGCATTGATAGGCTAGGAAGAAATTACAATCAAATCATTCAAGAATGGGGATATCTGACTAAAGAACTTGTTATTGATATACAAGTGCTAGATATGCCTTTACTTGATACAACAGTAAATAAAGACTTATTAGGAAGTTTCATATCGGATTTAGTATTACAAATCCTTTCTTATGTCGCAGAACAAGAAAGAACATTCATAAAGAAACGGCAGACCGAGGGAATTGCTTTAGCCAAACAGAATAGTAAACGATTGGGAAGACCTAAAATTCCTCAACCTAAAAACTTTGAAGAAGTACATATTACATGGAAAAATGGAAGTATATCAAGCAAACATGCACAAGAATTACTTGGATTACGGAACTTATGAGCACGGTAAACGTGAAGGAAAAGAAATTGATGAGTTTAGAGGGATTGTTCCTGCGATTATAACAGAGACTATGTTTGAACAATGTCAGAAATCAATTCAGGAAAACATGAACAATTATCATAGAGTTCATGATTACGAATACATGAAAAAATTAATATGTCCTTGCTGTACTGGTGATGATATTAGTTCTATAAGAAGAATGGCAGGACACTCTTCCAAAAACAGACATGGTAAAGTTTACCTTTATTATAATTGTCCTGAATGTGGTGGATACATAAATGAAAAAGATATCGAGAAACTTCTAATACACCATCTTGATGATTTATACCAATTTCACCAAGTGATATCAAAGCATACAGACTCTTTTCAATTAGAAGTGAATGAAATTAACTCACTTGACATGCAGTAAGACCTAGATTTTGTTATTGCCAACGCAAAAGTGTCTGATTATTATGATGACACTAATAATTTGGAATTTTTAAAACTCACAGAAGAAGAACGAATACAATTTGTTGATAAATATATTGATACGATTGAACTATGCGAAAATGCAAATGGGAATTAAAATATAAAGAAAATCTTATATAAGAAGCACATGACTGAAATAATTAAAATCTTTGAGAATAAAGGAGTAATTCCACAATTATATGGAGAAAGATACGAGCGAAACATGAGGCAAGCATTATCAAAAGATGATTTTGATAAATTAGCACTACAACTAAGCTCGAACTTTGATATATATATATGTAGAAGATTCATCATTATTTCCAAACCTACCAATAACTCCAAATCAGTTGAAAATAGTAGAAATAAAACAAAAACAAAAAAAAAGCAATTTTTAACAAATGTCATAAATATGCCTACCTTGCTGAACTAGAGTGATTTCATTTAGTCCTATGTGATATACTATAGTTAAAATTTAATGGAGGAAACTATGGAAGCATATGTATTTAAACTCAACTTAGAGCCAAGCATATTGCAAATGTATCAATTTAACAAAGAACAAATTGAACAGGTTGTTATCCCGTCGGCTCTAAATAGAATTTTTCAATCGAAAATAAAAGAAAGCAATGCAAATATAATAGAATATAACACAAAGAAAATTGATATTGATGAAATTAAAGCAAATGATATATACGTTGAATTAGTCGAGAAACTTGAACTGTTCCACGGAATGTACTTAAATGTTGTTAAACAATATGAACAAACAGGAGCAATTTCTTACTCACAAGATTTTATGTTCACAAGAGATTTACTAAACCAGCTAATAAAAAGGATTTTTGATTTATATCCAATTTTAGAATTTAAAATTAGCAATATGAAAAATGTAATAGTCATCAAACAATTTTCAAGAGTTAAAATGGGGGCCACATATCTGCAACGAGCTGCAAAACTAAAGAAGTTTGTTGATGACTATACAGCCGAACGAAATCCTAACATAACATTTTATTATGATTTAACTTCTGAAAGAATATATCTACAAACTGGAGTTGACGGGAGTAATGACCCTTCTAAAAAAGTCAGGCGTGATGCTGGAGTAATTCAAGACTTGATCAATGAATACAAAACAGTAACAAATATCGGAAAAGTCTCAATTAACCCTGTCTACAATCTAGTACATTTAGAAGGGCTATATAACGAAATAACAATTGAAATTGTTTATCCTAATGGAAATCCATCTGAAGACAGGTCTGAAGCAATCGAACAAGTAAATGCTGCAAAAGAAATACGTAAATTAATTGCTTCAAAAGGACAAAAAATAGATGCAAGTGACGTAAATCCAATTATTTCTGAGAACGCAAGAAAAGGATATCTTACTTCAGTTACTTCAAGAGGAAAAAGTATTATTAAAGGTGTCATAGAGCGGGTTTATGATTTATGGTAAAAAAAAAATATCAAGAGTTATCAATCGAAATAAATATTTTTAAAATTATTTGGAAAATCAAGCATCATCTACTTCGAAGTAAACTCTTAATAATTTGGCTTCTTATATTTATTACACTCTTAATTCTTAATTACACAAGTAATTTTACTAACTTGTTCTCAATTAAGTCAATAAACATTTCTAATTTCCTTAGTTATGGAATAACTGCACTATCTTTCACATTGGCTGTATTAAGTGCCGCTTTACGAATTTTCAAAGACACAGAGTTTACTCAACTCTATTTACAGAAAAATGATAAATATAAAAATTATGGAGAGCTCTATTACTTAACACTTGCACCTTATATAGTGACACCAACATTATGGTTGATAATTTCTCTAATATCCTTGATATCAAGTGTCCTTTCAATCAACGTACCTCCGACTGTTTCCATAGTTTTTAAACTACTATTCATTTCACTTGTCGCAATTGGATTGATTAGTAGTTGGAACCTCTTCATAATCCATATTCAAGATTTTTCAAAGAAAATACAAAGAAGAATTAATGATGAAGTAAGAAATATTGACAAGCCTTCCACAAAAAAATAACCTTTTAGTTAATTCTCTACGTTTGCGCACCATATTTTTCAGTCAAGTCCATAATCTTGTGTAAAATTCATTATGTCAGCAAGTGGATCTAACCAATCCACTTTTTTGTTGATTCAGTAAAACTAATATACTGTCTTGAACTCGATTGCCAATCTTCATGAATATC
>NZ_WTTB01000012.1 GCF_009828835.1 Erysipelothrix urinaevulpis | reverse complement strand
CGCAGACCCTTACTGTTCCTGGCAACGAGGTACAAATGAAAATACTAATGGATTATTAAGAGAATACTATCCGAAAGGTATGGATTTATCTTTAGTTACACCAAATGACCTAGAAGAAAAAATAGGAGGCTTAATACAAGACCACGTAAGTGTATAAATTTCTATACACCTCAAGAAATATTATTTGAGAACGAAGTGTTGCGCTTAATTTGACAATTAATCTACATAAAAAAGTTCTGTTCATCATTTTAATGACGAATAGAACTTTTATGCTATTTATAACTTAAGTATTGAACTGATTTCTTTGAGATTCTTTGGTATATTTAATAAATTTTGTTGTAACATACCTTGTTTGTGAGCATAGTCAATCGTTTCTTTAATTCCTTGGTAATAATGATTAATATTGTATAAAATAGTTGGTTTATTATGGATTCCTATTTGATTCCACGTTGTCACTTCAAATATTTCTTCAAATGTACCAAATCCCCCAGGTAATGCAATAAAAGCATCGGCTAACTCAGCCATTAGAGCTTTTCGTTGATGCATAGTATCGACAAAATGAATTTTTGTTAAATGTTCATGGGCTATTTCATTTTTAATGAGATCTTGTGGCATAACACCAATAACTTTCCCGTCTAGCTTCAGCGCTTCATCCGCAATGATACCCATAAGGCCGACATTGGCACCACCATAAACTATTTCGATATCTTTGCTCACTAAATAGGCAATGAGTTCTTTACTCTGCTCAATGATCTCTAAATCATGGGGTGTTTTAGAACTACAGAAAATTGCGATTCGTTTCATCATGACCTCCTAATTGTGTTTGTTTGAATTATATCACTCCTTAAGGGGATTTGCACTGGTTTAAATAATGATTAAATGTCGATATTGTGGTAAACTGTAAACATGTTCGAGGTGATTATATGGATAAAGAAGAACGTAAAGTTAGCATTAAATTAGAGCGACATCGATGGCCTGATGAGATTGCAAAGGCCAAACGAAAACGTCGCATTCAAATAGGTACAGTTTTTGCTTTAGTTTTTACTTTTTTTATGGGATGGCAAAGTAATAATTTTCTAAAAGGAACGTCTGCAGGGACCTCTTCAAGTGAATTGAATCGTTTTAATCGCGTATACCAGGATGTTTTAGATTATTGGTTTTTTGCTGATCAGTACGAAAACCCGGAAAAAGAAATCCTTGATAATGCAATTAAAGGGATGCTAGAACTTAATGGCGATCAACACACAAATTATTTGACCGCACAAGAGTCCAATGATCTAGCAAGTTCTATTGATCGAGATTTTGTAGGTATTGGGGTTCAATATTTAGGTGGTAATTCTAATATGATTACTCGGGTCTTTAAAGAGTCACCTGCGGAAAAAGCTGGCATAATTGCTGGAGATATTATCTACAAAGTCGATGGACACTTGATTGATGGCAAGGATAGTGATCAAATTCGTGACCTGATTGTTGGAAAAGAAGGTAGTCAAGTCAACGTAGAGATTAAACGTGGCGATCAAATGAAATCTTTTGATATTGAACGTCAACAAATCAACGCTCTTGCATGGGGAGAAACACTTGAGGAAGGTGTTGGTTACTTGGAAATATCCTCGTTTGGTAATAATCTAGGCGAAGCAATTAAGGTATATTTAGATGATATGCAAGCGAATGGAGTTGATCGTCTAATCATAGATCTTCGTGATAATGGTGGAGGATATCTTCATGCTATACAAGAAATTGCTCCAATATTCTTTGATAACAATGACGTTGTTTATCAAGAGAGTTTTAGGACAAAAAAACCTAAGGTTTACAATGTAAATCAAAGCGAAAAAGCAAATTACGATTTTAAAAACATTGTCTTATTAGTTAATGAAAATTCTGCAAGTGCTTCGGAAGTTTTAGCAATTGCGATGCGTGAAAATTTAGAAACACAAATAATAGGTGTGAATACTTATGGTAAAGGTACTGTTCAAATTCAAAAGAAATATACTGATGGTAGTGCATTAAAGGTTACCTTAGCGAAGTGGCTATCACCTCATGGAGACAGTATAGACAAAACAGGAATTAAACCAGATTTTGAGGTTAAATTAGCAGATATATTTTATACTGAATTTATTGATTTAAACGATCGAGTTGTGAAGTACGACAGTGTGGATGAAGCGGTAATCTATGTTCAAAAAGCATTAAGTTATCTTGGCTACCATGATGGTCGTAGTGATGGATATTATGATGCGAAAACAAAAGCAGCATTGAAGACTTATCAAGGAAATGAGGGTTATCATCAAACATCAGACATCACTCAAGAAACCTTATTAAATCTTTATAGTTCTGTGGTGTCAGATTGGTCGATGAACAAAAAGGATAAAGATAGTCAATTACACAAAGCAATTGAGGTGGTAAAACGTGGATCATAAATTTGATTTAGTCTCTAAATTTGAGCCGAAGGGTGATCAAGTAAAAGCTATTTCACAACTCATTGATGGTTTAGAACAAGGTAAAAAAGAACAAGTTCTTTTGGGTGCGACAGGAACTGGGAAGACCTTTACTGTCAGTCAAGTTATTGCGCAGGTCAATAAGCCAACGTTGGTCTTTGTTCATAATAAAACATTAGCAGGTCAACTTTATTCAGAATTTAAAGAGTTTTTTCCAAATAATCGGGTTGAATATTTTGTTTCGAATTTCGATTATTATCAACCAGAAGCGTATATACCAGGTAGTGATACCTATATTGAAAAAACATCGATGATAAATCAAGAGTTAGATATGCTTCGTTTATCAGCACAAAATTCTATTTTGGAACGAAGGGATACAATTGTGGTTGCATCGGTTGCGAGTATTTATGCAACCAGTGATCCTGATTATTATAGTGCAATGCTTTATACATTACGTGTAGGGCAAGAAATTAGTCGTGAAGAGTTGATGATGGATCTGGTTAAACGACAATACACTCGTAATGACATTGAACAATCTCGTGGGACGTTTCGCGTTCGTGGTGACGTCGTAGAAATAATTTTAGGTCACACAGATGACATAGTGATTCGCGTTGAATTTTTCGGCGATGAAATTGATCGAATTGTTGAGCTAGATCGGATTAACCAAACGGTGAGAGAGGCCTATAAGATTTATCATATTTTCCCTGCAAATGAATATGCTCGGGATATGGAACACATTAAAAAAGCATGTCTAAAAATCGAAGAGGAACTCTACGAAAGACTCAATTATTTTAAAACAGAAGATAAATTATTGGAATATCAACGGTTGAAACAACGGACAGAATATGATTTAGAGGCTTTAAGGGAGTTTGGCATGTGTTCTGGTGTAGAAAACTATTCGATGCACATTGATGGTCGAACAGAGACACAACGTCCATTTACCTTGTTTGATTATTTCCCTGATGATTATTTATTTGTTGTCGATGAGTCACATGCTTCATTACCTCAAATACGAGGGATGTATAACGGGGATCAATCAAGAAAAAGAACCTTGGTCGAGTATGGATTTAGACTACCAAGTGCACTTAACAATAGACCCATGACCTTTGAAGAATTTGAAACAGTTCAAAATCAAACAATCTATGTCTCTGCAACACCAGGTGACTATGAGTTAGAAAAAGTGAATCATCAGGTTGTCGAACAGATTATTCGTCCAACGGGTTTACTGGACCCAACCATTGAAATTAAGCCAAGTGAGGGTCAGGTGGATGATTTATTAGAACAAATAGAGTTAAGAAAACAAAGAAATGAACGTGTTTTGATTACCACTTTAACCGTTAAAATGGCACAAGAACTTAGTTCGTATTTGCTTGAAGTTGGAATTAAAGTTGCATATTTACATCATGAAACTAAGACACTGGAACGAATTGAAATATTACGTGATCTAAGACTTGGGAAATATGATGTTGTTGTTGGGATTAACTTACTAAGAGAAGGTCTTGACTTACCTGAAGTTAGTTTAATTGCAATTTTAGATGCAGACAAAGAAGGTTTCTTAAGATCTTATCGTTCACTTGTTCAAATTGTTGGTCGTGCTGCTCGTAATGAGCATGGTCATGTCATAATGTATGCAAATAGGATGACGGATTCAATGCGGAAAACAATTGATGAAACTCAACGTCGTCGTGATATCCAGATTGCCTACAATGAAAAACATGGAATCACACCAAAAACAATCATTAAAGAAGTAAGAGATGTGATTGCTGGAAAAGAGACACAAGTTCTAACTAAAAAAGTTAGAGAAGGTCATAAAGACAAAAAATCAATCATGGAGCTTATTGAAAGATTGGATAAGGAAATGCGTGAAGCAGCAGCAGTTCTTGATTTCGAACGAGCCGCTCAATTACGAGATGTGATTATGGAAATGAAATCAGAAATATCATAACGGTACTTATTGTACCGTTTTTTAACAGTTGCATATCAAGAAAAAAACAAGCAAGAACATGCTATAATTTAACCATTGGAGGTTGTCATGGAAAAGGATAAAATAGTAATAAAGGGTGCAAAAGAAAATAATTTAAAAAATATAGATATTGAAATACCACGTAATAAATTGATCATAATGACTGGATTATCAGGCTCAGGAAAGACATCTTTAGCGTTTGATACAATCTATGCAGAAGGCCAACGTCGCTATGTTGAATCATTGAGTCCTTATGCTCGTCAATTTTTAGGGAATATGGAAAAACCAAATGTTGAGCTCATTGAAGGGCTATCGCCATCCATTGCAATTGACCAAAAAACAACCAGTAATAATCCACGGTCAACCGTTGGAACAGTTACGGAAATATATGATTATTTACGTTTGTTATATGCACGAGTTGGGACAGCATATTGTCCAAATCATGGCATTGAGATTACATCTCAAACTGTTCAACAAATTGTTGAACGAGTCATGGAACTAGAGGATCGTTCTCGTCTTGAGATACTCGCGCCTGTTGTGCGAGGAAAAAAAGGTGAGCACAAAGAACAATTAGATCATCTTCGCAAAGAGGGATATATCCGACTTTATGTAGATGGAGAAGCAAGAACTCTCGAAGAAGACATTGATTTAGAAAAAAATAAAAAACATGATATTAGTGTCGTTGTCGACAGAATTATAAAAAAAGATGATAGTCGCTTTCGCTTGAGTGACTCGATTGAATTAGCTACGAGTTTAACAGAAGGGCTTGTTATTATTAAACATGACGAGAAGACTTTAACATTTTCGACTCACTTTTCTTGTCCGGAATGTGGGTTTAGTGTTGCATCAATTGAACCTAGATTATTTTCATTCAACTCGCCAATGGGGGCATGTTCAGAATGTAATGGTATTGGCGTGACTCAATCAGTCGAGATTGATTACTTAATTCCAGATCCTACATTATCGATTAGTGAAGGTGGTATCCGTTATTATAAGAATATTGTGAACACACAAAATATTGAATGGCAAACATTTGAAGAATTGTGCAAACATGCGAAAGTTGATATTGATCAACCGATCAATACGTATACAAAAAGACAGTTAGATCTTCTACTTTATGGAAGTAAAAAACCAATTAAATATGCAATTCATTCACGCTCAGGAAATAGTTTCCATCGCAATGAAATAATTGAAGGTGTCATTACTTTGATAGAACGTCGTCATCGA
The DNA here is from genome assembly GCF_009828835.1 of Erysipelothrix urinaevulpis. Classification (GTDB taxonomy): domain Bacteria; phylum Bacillota_I; class Bacilli_A; order Erysipelotrichales; family Erysipelotrichaceae; genus Erysipelothrix; species Erysipelothrix urinaevulpis. Next base: position 14,467 of record NZ_WTTB01000012.1, on the reverse strand, counting down.
GATACAACGTCTCAAAGTAGCCGTGAATGGTATGCCTCATTCATGGGTGAAAATATCTGTACCAAATGTCATGGACAACGTTTGAATGAAGAAGCGTTAAGTGTTCGAGTCGATGGTTTAAGCATTAGTGAATCTACAGAAATGTCAATTCAAGACGCTCTTAATTTTATTGAAAATTTAGAATTGGATGACATGAAAGCTAAAATTGCGGACTTAGTGATTAAAGAAATTATTTCCCGTTTGACGTTTCTAAAAGATGTAGGTTTAGATTATTTGACATTAGACCGAATCGCTGGAAGTATGTCAGGTGGAGAATCACAACGAATTCGTTTAGCGACACAAATTGGCTCTCGCCTTACAGGTGTTTTATATGTCTTAGATGAACCATCAATAGGACTCCATCAACGTGATAACAGTCGCTTAATCGAGACATTGAAAAGTATGCGTGATTTAGGTAATACCTTAATTGTTGTGGAACATGATGAAGAAACGATGGAAGAAAGTGATTGGATCGTTGATATTGGTCCTGGTGCCGGAGAACATGGTGGTTATGTGGTTGATAATGGACCGATTGAGCAAATTAAAAACAATGAAAAATCAATAACAGGTCAGTATCTCAGTGGTCGTAGAACCATTGAAACACCGAAAAAACGTCGTAAAGGCAATGGAAAATTCTTGACTGTTAAAGGTGCAAAAGAAAATAATTTAAAGAATGTGAATGCTAAGTTTCCACTTAACACATTCACAGTTGTCAGTGGTGTGAGTGGAAGTGGAAAGTCATCTCTTGTAAATGAAGTTCTCAGTAAAGCAATTTATCACTCTTTAGGACGTCAACGCATTAAGGTTGGAAAGCATAAGGAAATTGTTGGACTTGATAATATTGATAAACTCATTACCATAGACCAAAATCCAATTGGTCGTACACCTCGCTCTAACCCAGCAACATATACTGGTGTCTTTGATGACATTCGCGATTTATTTGCGAAAACTCCTGAAGCGAAAATGCGTGGGTATGAGAAAGGGCGATTCTCATTTAACGTCAAAGGTGGCCGATGCGAGGTATGTAAGGGAGATGGTGTGAAACGAATCTCGATGCATTTCTTGCCGGATGTCTATGTTAAATGTAGTGAGTGTCAAGGAAAGCGTTACAATGAAGAAACACTTCAAGTTCACTATAAAGAGAAAAACATTTTTGATATTCTGGATATGAGTATCGACGAAGCATCTGAGTTTTTTGCCCCGATCCCTAAGGTAAATAAGGGATTGAAGACATTGCAAGATGTTGGTTTAGGGTATATTAAACTAGGTCAAAGTGCAACGACGTTATCAGGTGGAGAAGCACAACGTGTAAAACTGGCAAGTGAACTACAACGACCATCAACAGGGAAAACTGTTTTTGTTCTTGATGAACCAACGACAGGACTTCATACCTATGATGTTGAAAAACTAATTGCAGTCTTGCAACGGATTGTTGAAATGGGAGACAGTGTCATTGTTATTGAACATAACTTAGATGTCATAAAATCCGCTGATTATGTCTTTGATTTGGGTCCTGAAGGTGGCGATAAAGGTGGTTATATTGTTGCGAAAGGTACCCCCGAACAAATAACTAAAGTTGAAGAAAGTTATACTGGACAGTATTTAAAGAAAGTCTTGGAGAAGGAGCGTCAAAATGGAAGATAGAGCAAGTTGCAGTGTAAAAGATTTTGTGAATCATTTTAATTTTGAACAAACGACAGGAGATAAATTTTCACTCAATCGAAGAATTACAGTCCCAAATACCAATCGTCCTGGTCTTGAACTGACGGGATTTTATGATCATGTTGAACATAAACGAATTATTATTATTGGGAATAAGGAAACAGCTTATTTAGAAAAGTTAGATTCAAAAACAAAATCAGAGCGGTTTGATCGAATCACTCACGAAGAAACCCCAATGATTTTAATTACTGGTGGAAATCAGTGCCCCCCTGAACTGTGTAAAATAGCAAAAGATAAGAATTTCCCTGTCTTTAAAACAGATGAACCAAGTTCAGATATCATGGTAGAAATGGTTACATATCTTGATGAAGTTTTAGCACGAACGACCAATGTTCATGGCGTATTAATGAACGTTTTTGGTAAGGGTGTATTAATAATTGGAGATAGTGGTATGGGTAAAAGTGAAGTATCATTAGATTTAATTCTTCGAGGCCATTCCTTGATTGCGGATGATCGTGTCGATATTTCTAGAGTGAAAGATACTATTATTGGAACAGCACCTGAATTATTAAAAGGGATGCTAGAAATTAGAGGGATTGGTATCATTGACGTTACTCACATGTATGGGGCAAGAGCTCATTTGGAAAAAGGTGAGATCAACTTTGTTGTGGAATTCAAGAAGTGGGATGACAATGCGCAGTATCTTAGAGCGGGTGTAGAAGATCAAACATATTATCAAACGCTTGGCTTAGATATTCCGCTGTTGACCTTCCCTGTAAAAGAAGGGCGAAACTTGTCAGTCTTAGTTGAAGCAGCTGTTCAGGACTTTATGTTGAAACAACGTGGCATTAATACAGCTCATCTCTTTGATGAGCGAGTCATGGAATACATTAAAAAACAAGGGGAAAAGGAGTTAGAAAATGATTAAATTTTTTCCTGAAACAAAAATATTTTTAGAAATTGGTCCGGTTCAAATTGCTTGGTATGCGGTTTTAATCATGACAGGTGCTTATCTAGCCTACATGGTTAGTTTGCGTAATCTTAAAAAAGTAGGTTATAAAGAAGACGATGTGGAATCATTGTTTTTTGGCGCCTTGCTCTTTGGGTTTTTAGGAGCAAGAGTATGGTATGTTTTATTTTCTGAATTGGGTGCATACTTGGCTGATCCAATCCGAATATTCGCAATTTGGGAAGGTGGCTTGGCTATCCAAGGTGGCTTGATTGCTGGTGTAGCTTATGGTTATGTTTTTACCAAAAAGCGAAATATAAACTTTTGGCAATGGGCAGATCTAATTGTCCCTAATATTATGATTGCGCAAGCAATTGGTCGTTGGGGAAATTTCATGAATCAAGAAGCTTATGGTAACATCGTGTCAGAGTCATATTACCGCTTGTTCCCGAGCTGGTTTAAAGAGATGATGTTTATTGCAGGTGAATATCGACAACCAACTTTTTTCTTTGAAAGTGTTGGAAATATTATCGGCTGGATTCTGATTGTCTTTGTATTGAAACGTTTTAGTAAAGTAAAGCGTGGCGATTTAACATTTGCATATATGATGTGGTATGGAACAATTCGTTTCTTTATTGAAGGAATGCGAACAGACAGTTTAATGTTTTTTGGCCTAAGAATGGCTCAAATTATCTCAATACTCTTTGTCGTAATTGGGGTATTAGGTTATCTTGGCTTCTTCAAAAAATGGATGAATACGCCTCGAAAACCAGTTATTCTCTTTGATTTTGATGGCACATTAATGGATACAGAAAGTAGTATAAAACAAGCTTTTGTTGCTGTATTTAAAAAATACAAACCAGATTATACTTTAAGTGATGAAGAATTACAATCCTTTATTGGACCTACACTTCACGATAGTTTTGCAAAGTATTTTGATGAGGATATCATTGATGAACTTGTTGATTATTACCGCAAGGTAAATTTAGAACTGCACCCAGAATTTGTTAAACCGATGCCACATGCTCTTGAAGTATTAGATGAACTTAAGGCTGAGGGTTATCGAATGGGAATTGTCTCAAACAAAGCTCGTGTTGCGATGAACTGGCCTTTGGATGAATTTGAGATGAGACAATATTTTGAAGTAATCTTAGGTTTTGGTGATTTTGAACTTGTTAAACCAGACCCATCAGGCATTGATTTAGCGTTAGATCAAATGAGTGCAGGACGTGATCAATTAATTTATGTCGGTGATACAGTGTCAGACATGGTTGCAGGTGCAAGGGCAGGAGCATTTACAATCGCGTACAATTTTGATACTATCTCTAATGAGGACAATCTAAATGGTAAGCCGAATCGAGACATTGATGATTTACGCGTAATTTTAGACATTCTTAAGGAGGATCATGAATGGACAAGAACTATGATGTAATTATCATCGGAGCAGGACCAGCAGGGTTAACTGCTGCGGTATATGCCGGACGTGCTGGTATGAAAACAGCGATGCTCGAATCAGAGGCACCAGGTGGAAAAATGATTAAGACAGATTTGATATGCAACTATCCAGGGATCAATGAAATAACTGGAGTTGACTTATCAATGAAAATGTTTGAGCATGCGAATGCAAATGGCACACAATACTTATACGGTAATGTTGTTGGTATTGAAGACCAAGGTGACTTTAAGCTTGTGAAAACAGCTGACGGTAACGAATATAAAGCATATGTTGTGATTGTAGCAACCGGAACAAATGAAAGGACACTTGGTTTTCCTGAGGATGAGCAACTTCTAGGAAAAGGTCTATCATATTGTGCTGTTTGTGATGGTGCTTTCTACCGTCAGAAAGACGTTATTGTTATTGGTGGAGGAAACTCAGCGCTAGAAGAAGCGGTGTTCTTAACCCAATTTGTCGATAAGGTTAAATTAGTCATTCGTCGCGATGTTTTTAGAGGTGACGAAATTGCGCAACGCCAAGTATTAAATAATCCAAAGATTGAAGTAATTCGTAAACACTTACCTGTTGGGTATCTTGTTGAGGATGATCATATTGCAGGGATTGAATTTGAAAATGTTGAGACGAAAGAACGTGTCAATATTACAGCAGACGGGGTGTTTCCATATATTGGAGCCATTCCAGCAACAGAATTCCTACAAGACCTAAAGGTCCTTAACGATGAAGGATATATTATCGCTAATGAAGAACTTGAGACTTCGGTACCAGGTATTTATGGCGCAGGAGACGTGGTTGAAAAAGGATTACGTCAAATCGTTACAGCTGCTGGTGATGGTGCAATCGCTGCACAAAATGCTTTCCAGTATATTCAAAATTTAAAAGCAAGAGATTAATTAATGAAGGACTAAAGCCTAAAATGCTTTGGTCTTTTTTTATGTATTCTCATGTGAACTTACACTAAACCAAAGAAAACCATCAGAATTTTGCTATAATAAACATAAGAGGTGGATCATGAAAAAGAATACAGTAGTTTTAGTAACGGGGCTATCAGGGGCTGGCAAGACTAGTTCGATGGCTGTTTTGGAAGACTTAGGGTATCATTGTATCGATCGTTTTCCTGAAACCATGGTGGATGAATTAATTAATACAATTCATGAAGCGAACGACCCAAGATATCAAAAGTTAGCCTTATCGGTAACCGCCGTTGATTTTAAAACATTTTTTAATAAATTCAAAAATACAGATGTTGAATTAGTCGTTTTATTTTTGGATGCATCAAAAGAACAATTACTTCTAAGATATAAATATAACCGAAGAAATCATCCCTTAATTGTAGCGAACATGGCTAATAGTTTAGATGAAGCAATCGATGCGGAAGTTAAAGAGTTTTCAAATATTAAAGGCTCGGCAACGATTATTATTGATACAAGTTTTTTGAGCTTGCAAAACTTGACGTCTCGAATCAAGCGTTTTTTCACTTACGAAGATAAAGCATCTTTAGCAATAAGCTTTATTTCGTTTGGGTATCGTAAAGGCTTGCCAATGGATGCGGATTTAGTGTTTGATGTACGATTTTTAAACAATCCTTATTGGGAAGAACACCTCCGTGACAAGAGTGGAAATGATTTGGATGTCTATTCATATGTCATGGAAGATTCATTAACAAAAGACTTTCTTGAATACTTGCTACCATTTTTAAATTATGCGTTTGAACGTTATGTCGATGAATCGAAACATCATTTAACCGTCGCAATTGGCTGTACGGGTGGTCAACACCGTTCAGTATCACTCACCAATTTTCTTTATAAACATTATCGAAAAGAGTATAAAGTATTTAAAACTCACCGTGATGTTGTGGAGTTTAACGAGCAATGAAGGTTGTAGTTATTGGTGGCGGAAAAGGCCAATCAACAATCCTTCGTGGACTTAAAAAACACCATTTTGTTGAGTTATCAGCGATTGTTACGGTGGCTGATGATGGTGGAAGTACAGGGCGCCTTCGCGAAGATTTTGATATGCCTGCCATGGGGGATGTTCGAAATGTTATTATGGCTTTAGCAGAATCAGAAACCATTCTTAACCAAGTGATGGATTTCAGATTTAAAGAGAATTCTCGGTCCGATTTAGCAGGCCATAGTTTAGGAAACTTAATCTTAACAGCCTTAACAGAAACGACAGGAGATTTTACAGAAGCCATTGCATCAATGTCGAGTTTTCTTAATGTTGAAGGGAACGTTATTCCATCAAGCCCAGATAGCTTGACCTTAGTTGCTCGTATGCAAGATGGAACGATCGTTCGTGGTGAGTCAAACATCCCCGAGTATAAAAACAGCATTAAGCATGTCTATTATGATCAAGAAGTTCAAGCAAGCACTCAAGCGATTGAAGCCATTATGAATGCGGATGTTATTATTTTTGGAATTGGATCGATTTATACGTCTATCCTTCCTAACATTATTATTCCAGGCATTAAGAATGCTTTAAGTAAAACGAATGCTAAGTTTGTTTATTACTGTAATGTGATGACTCAGCCTGGTGAAACTGATGGTTTCACGGTGCGTGATCATATACAGGCAATCGAAACTCATGGTAATATAGAAATTGACGCAGTCGTTCTAGCAAATGATCAACTTCCACCTATGATTTTAGATTTATATATTGATGAAGGCAGTACGCCGGTCAATGGGGATGTAATCTTGCCAGGATATACAGTGATTCATCAAGAATTGCTCGATTTTGATGGTGGAGTTATTCGCCATGATTCTCAAAAAGTATATCAAGGCTTTGCTAAAGTTTTGGAGGCGATAGAATGTCCTTTAGCAGTGAAGTAAAACATGAAATAACAACAATGCCGGTAGAGGTTTGTTGCATGCGTGCACAAATTTCATCTTTTCTACATATTAATTCATCTTTGGTCATTCGTAATCGTCAGCTAATGATTGAAGCAGAGATAGAAAATGCAACTATTGCAAGGCAGATGTATAAATTAATCAAGGATTTGTACGACGTTGACATTGAACTTACAATTTTTAAAAAACAAAATTTAAATAAAAATAACATTTATGTTTTAACTGTACAATCTGGTGCTGAAAAAATCTTAAATGATATTGGTATTTATGAAGATGGGCGGATTACGCATCGTCCAGCACCACATATAGTAGAAAAAGAATGCTGTGTCCGTTCTTATTTAGCGGGAGCATTTTTAGCGAGTGGGAGCATTAATGCGCCAACAAGTCGTCATTATCATTTAGAAATATCGACATTGCGTAAAGAATTGGCACAATATATGGTTCAGTTACTCCAACAATTCGATATGGACGCGAAAATTATCCAACGTCGTTTACGTTATGTTGTCTATATTAAAGCAGCTGACAAAATCGCTGACTTCTTAAAAGTTGTGGGAGCATATAATAAAACAATGGAGTTCGAAGATATTCGTATTCAAAGAGATTTTAAAAACTCTTTAACACGTTTAGATAATTGTGAAGTAGCCAATGAGGTAAAAACAATTAAAGCAGGAAGTAAGCAATTAGATGCAATATATAAATTAATAGAAGCAAATCAGTACAACAATTTAGATGAAAAAATTATCATGGTGGGAGATCTTCGTATGAATCATCCCGAATCAAGTTTAAATGAACTTATTGATGAGTATGAAATGAGTTACGGAGAAACGATTAGTAAGTCTGGATTACAACATCGATTTAAGAAAATTATGACCTTAGCAGCAAAACTAGAAGAAGATTAACCATTCATGATATAATTAGCAAAAGGCGGTGGAATTTATGGCATATCTAGTGCTACTCTTATTAACAGTTTTATTAATTATGTTTTTACCACAACTTATTTATTTCGCTTTTATGTTGTGGATTGTGATTTCTGTTGTGAGAGTTTTATTTCCAAAAAGAAATACATATCAAAATCAAGGACGAACATATAAAACGTATGAACAACCAAATCAAAGACAATCTCAAAATACACAGAATCAATCTCGTGGAGATATTATTGATGTTGAATTTACAGAACGTGATGTAGAAGATCAATAGAATTGAGGGATGAGTGTGGACAAGGAAAAAACTGATCAAAAACAACAACTATATCGTTATTACCTCTCACATGATAAAGAGAAAAGTAAAACTTTTTATGATGCGATTTTTAATTATGACTATGATGAGACAGAACAGCGTAGTGTGGATGTAGATGGTGAGATACTCGCGGTCGGTTCGATTCGTCCTAAAATTCTTTCATTGCATGGCAATTTATTAAAGACAAGTATAATTCAAGCGCCAATTTATAAAGATAAAGATTTTGGTGAAGCGCTTTTTTTAGAAATGTTAGCAGAATCTTCACGTCATGACTTAGTTAGCTTAGTTTATCCGCGTCATGATTTTGATTATTCTAACTATGGCTTTGAGACTGTTGTAGAACATTACCAATATAATATTCCGGTAGATAGTCTGCCAAAGATGAATGTTGCTGGGATTGTTATGGAACCAGAAGCCAAAGATTTATTAGCGGTATACCAACGATACACTGACCATTTCACAGGTTATTTTGAACGAAGTGTTGACGAGTTTGAAAAATTGATAAAAATTTATCGAAACTTAGGAGGCGGAGTTCTTGGCTTTTATGGTGAAGGCCAATTGGAAGGTTATGCATTTTATATCCGTCATCAATCATTTGTTGAAGTGAGTGAGTGTTGTTATGACACCAGTGGCACCTTACTTTCTTTGCTAAGTTTTTTAGCGAAAGGGATGGCACGTTTAGTGTTCATAGCGAGTGAGTCGGAGCATATCCATCGCTTATTGCCTGACGTTAAACGGGTTAAAGTACCATTTCTGTTAGCACGTGTGAATGATCATGAGTTATTTGAGCGCCTTTTCCATATTAAAATTATTAGTGCATATTCAGGTTTCCATGCTTTTGGGAAGCCGGTATTTAATCGAAACTTAATTCCTTAATATATAAAGGAAAGAAAACTTTAAAAATAACAGTGGATGATATGCTTGTTTGAATCGGTAATTTATTGGATAAGTTATTCTTATCACAATTGACAACCATTCTATATGGTATATAATAATACTGTCAGTAACAAGGAGGAAGTATATTTATGACAGTTAAAGTAGCAATTAATGGTTTTGGACGTATCGGTCGTTTAGCATTCCGTTATATCTTTGGTTCAGAAGATATGGAATTAGTAGCTATTAACGACTTAACAGATGCTAAAACATTAGCACATTTATTAAAATATGACTCAGCACAAGGTCGTTTCGATCATGAAGTTGAAGTTAAAGATGGTGCGTTCGTCGTAGACGGTAAAGAAATTAAAGTTTACAGCGAAAAGAACCCAGCAGACTTACCATGGAAAGAATTAGGTGTTGACGTTGTTATCGAATCAACAGGTGTATTCCGTACAGAAGAAAAAGCTGGTCTTCACTTAGAAGCTGGAGCACGTAAAGTTATCATTTCAGCTCCTGCATCAGGAAACATCAAAACAGTTGTTTATAACACAAACCATGACATCTTAGATGGTAGCGAAACAGTTATCTCAGGTGCTTCATGTACAACAAACTGCTTGGCTCCAATGGCAAAAGTATTAAACGATGAGTATGGAATTGTTAATGGTACAATGACAACAATTCATGCATACACAAATGATCAAAACTTGTTAGATGCACCTCATGGTGATTTACGTCGTGCACGTGCAGCAGCAACAAACATCATTCCTGCATCAACAGGTGCAGCTAAAGCAATTTCATTAGTTATTCCTGAATTAGAAGGAAAATTAGATGGAAATGCTCACCGTGTTCCAGTTATCACAGGTTCAATTACAGAATTAGTTGTAGCTGTTGAAAAAGATGTAACAGTTGAACAAATCAATGCAGCTATGAAAGCAGCAGCTAATGAGTCATTCGGTTACACAGAAGAACCATTGGTATCAGCAGATATCATCGGTATCTCATACGGTTCATTGTTTGATGCAACACAAACAAAAGTTCAAACAGTTGGCGGCGTTAACTTAGTTAAAGTTGCTTCATGGTATGATAACGAAGCATCATACACAAATCAATTAGTACGTTTAGCACATCACGTTGCTTCATCATTCTAATTCGATTAAAAAAAAGCTTATTTAAGACATTCTCAATTGAGGATGTCTTTTTGATTGTGTTATACTTAACAGTAGGATATGGAGGTATTGTATGTTACTTTTTAACTCAAAAACTAACAAATTGGAAACGTTTGTTCCAATCAATGAAAATGAGGTAAGGATGTATGTTTGTGGGCCAACGGTTTATAATCATGCTCACATTGGAAATGCTCGTCCAATTGTTGTCTTTGATCTTTTGAGACGTGTTTTAGTTGAGCATGGATATCAGGTTCACTACGTCTCTAACTTTACAGATATTGACGATAAAATTGTGAATAGGGCGAAGGAAGAAAATAAAACTGAAAAAATGGTGTCTGAAGAGTATATTGATGCTTATAATTTAATTCGTAAAGATCTTCATGCCAACTTTATTGATGCATGTCCTAAAGTAACTGACAATATAGCTATGATCATAGAGTTTATTGATGAATTAATAAAAGCAAATGTGGCTTATAATGTTGATGGGAATGTGTATTTTAGAGTTGAAAAAGTTGAAGGTTATGGTCAAATATCAAACCAAGATCTCGAAGCACTGCAAGTTGGTGCGCGAATTGAAAAAAATCAAGAGAAAGAGAATCCACTCGATTTTGTTTTATGGAAAAAAACAAAAGAAGGGATATCATGGGAAGCGCCGTGGGGAAATGGGAGACCGGGCTGGCATACTGAGTGTGTCGTTATGATTCATAATGAATTTGGGGATAAAACAATTGATATTCATGGTGGGGGCCAAGACTTGAAATTTCCACATCATGAAAATGAATCGGCACAAAATCGTGCACTGCATCACCATGATCTTGCAAATTATTGGGTTCATAATGCAATGTTGAATATTGATAATGAGAAAATGAGTAAGTCTTTGGGCAATGTTCATTGGGCCAAAGATTTTATTGAAGAGTTTGGTGCGAATATTACACGTTGGGTTTTATTATCGACACATTATCGTTTAACGTTAAATATTACGGACCAATTGATTCAACAGTCATTAAAAGAAGTTGGACGTATTGAAAGTGCTTTGAATAAAGCAGGTATTGAATTACAACGTCGTGGGGTAACGGATGACTCCTATGATGTTGAATATTTCAATAAGTTCATGAGCGCGCTCTATGATGATTTGAATGTAGCAAATGCCCAAAAAGAGTTGTTTGAAGTTTTGAAGACTTTGAATCAGGCTATTCGTCAAAAAGATGTAGCTGCTATGAGTGTTGATTATCAAACACTATTGAAAATGATAGATGTTTTAGGTTTATCATTTGATTTGATTCAAATAACAACGAAGGATATTGAACACTTGAATTTGTGGGATCAACTTAAAAAAGACAAAAATTTTGAAGAAGCGGATAAAGTTAGGGATATACTGACAAAGCGAGGAATTATTTAGTGAACCATTCAGGGAATGTATTGGCATTCATTGGGGATGCTGTCATGTCATTACAAGTTAGAGAATATTTAGTTTCCTTGGGATTAACAAAAACAAAAGAGTTACAGGAAACCTCTGTTAAGTTTGTAAGTGCAGAAGCTCAATCAAAGTTCATGACTAAAATGCTGGATGACAACATTTTATCGGATGATGAATTAGCGATTTATCGTCGTGGACGAAATGCGAAATCAGCTTCTGCTGCAAAGAACGCTGATATCAAAGACTATCGAATTGCGACAGGATTTGAAGCATTGTGGGGGTATTTACATATGTCAAAACAGCTTGAGCGTTTAGAGGAGCTTTGGGAGTTATTTAAAAGTGAGGTAGAACTATAGTGGAAATAGTTTATGGAAAAAATACGGTAGAGTCTTACCTGAAAAATAAAAATAAAAAAGTGAAGAAATTGTGGTTGTTGAATACAAAAGCATCTGAAAAATATGTAGAGATTGCCAAGAAGAACAATTTACCATATGCCTTGGTGAATAAAGCAAAACTTGATTCGTTGTGTAAGGAACGTCATCAGGGGTTTGTTTTAGAAATCGAAGGATATGATTATGTTAGTTTGGAGTCAATAGCAACAAAGAAAGAACATAATTTAATTGTCATGTTGGATGGATTGGAAGACCCTCATAATTTAGGAGCTATTTTGCGCACTTGTGATGCGATTGGAGTTGACGGGGTGGTAATTGGTAAGCACCGTTCAGCTTCATTGAATGCGACTGTTGCTAAGGTATCAACAGGGGCAATTGATACGGTTGATGTCCATCAAGCAACAAACCTTGTGAATGCATTGGGCTATTTAAAAGAGCAAGGATTTTGGGTTGTGGCTGCTGAGAATGGGATTGACGCAGTTTCGTATACAGAATTTCCAGTTGATATGCCAATCGTCTTGGTGATGGGGTCTGAAGGTAAAGGAATTTCCAGATTAGTCATTGAGTCTAGTGATATAAAAACTACAATTCCAATGAATGGGACTGTTAATTCACTGAATGTATCAGTAGCAACCGCAGTTCTATTGTTTGAAATAAATCGGAGAAAATAACAATTAAATTAGGAGGGGTCGTTTGATTGATGATTTTGAATACTTGTATATGATCCGTAAAAAAGATCAGTGGGCAATGGATGTTATGATGGAAAAGTATGACCGTCTAATATGGAGCAGAGCCCATTTTTACTATAATATGTATCGACCACAAGGGATCACAGTACACGATTTGTACCAAGAAGGTCAAATAGCACTTGTCGCTAGCTTTTTTTCATATGAAATTAATCGAAAAGTAGGCCTGGCTTATTACATTGATCTGTGTGTATCTTCAAGGATAAAAACAGAATTGCGACGGTGTCGAGGGTTTTCATATAAAATGTTGGACACTTCGTGTTCATTAGATATGAGTATATCGGAAGATGATAGTTTGTGCCTTGGTGATATGGTTACTCGAGCTGATTTTCTAAATAATCCTTCGCTATTAGCACAATACAGTGAAGCAAAAATTGTGTTGCAAGAAATATGTAAAGAACTCAGTAAACAAGACCAAGAAGTCTATCGATTAAGAGAAGAAGGTTTTTCATACAAAGAAATTGGTTTATTATTGGGAATTGATGATAAAAAAGTGGATAATATTGTGCAGAAAATCCGACGAATCATTCGTTCTTATAATCAAAATAAAATTGACTAAATAAGCTGTATATGGTAAAGTTAGAGAACACGAAAGTGGGGTTTTTCTTATGGCGCAAAAGCGTGAAAAAATAATATTAGTATGTGAAGATTGCTTATCAAGAAATTATTCCACTTTTAGAAATTATTCAAGTGTTGATAGGCTAGAATTAAAAAAGTTTTGTAAACGATGTGGAAAACACACAATTCATCGTGAAACAAAATAGGAGGAATAGTGCATGAAATGGTTCACTTTAGCAGGAATTAAAGAAGAAGTTAGAAAAATACATTGGCCTGATAGAAAAGAAATGACATCTAATACAACAATTGTTCTTTCATTTGTTCTTTTCTTTATGGCATATTTCATCATTACAGAGTTCGTTTTAGTTGCTGGACTTAAATTGATTGGAATTGGTGGTTAGAAAATGGAAGAAAAGCAATGGTATGTTGTTAATACGTATTCAGGACATGAAAATAGAGTTAAAGAAAATTTAGAATTGCGTGTTGAATCAATGGGTATTCAAGATTCACTCTTTACTGTATTAGTTGCTGAAGAAAAAGAAATTGAATATAAAAATGGTAAAAAAGTAGAAAAGATGAAAAATCTATTTCCAGGATACTTATTTGTTGAAATGATCATGACAGATGAAGCGTGGTATGTTGTTCGAAATACACCAGGAGTTACTGGATTTATTGGGTCATCGGGTGGTGGAGCAAAACCGTTCCCAGTTTCACCTGATGAAATTGAGTCGATTCTTCGTCGTATGGGATTAAGTGATAAAAAACTTGTTGTGGATTTTGAAGTTGGAGATACTGTTAAAATATTATCAGGACCGTTTGTTGGTGTTGAAGGAACCGTTGATTCAATGGATGATGATGCACAAACTGCTACAGTTCTTACTATTTTATTTGGTCGTGAGACACCAACTGAAATTTCATATGCAGATTTGGAACGAGTTGTATAAACTAAGATTAAAGTTTAAAGCTTTACCCCGAGTGGGAAAAGCTTTTTTTTCGTTGATAAATTAGTATATTAAGTGCAACACTAATAAAAAAGACTCATAACGGTCTCGTGGTAAAATGTATTTGTCGATACAACCAGGAGGAAACGTCATGAGCTATAAACATATTACCATAGAAGAACG
>NZ_WTTB01000011.1 GCF_009828835.1 Erysipelothrix urinaevulpis | reverse complement strand
GATATTCATGAAGATTGGCAATCGAGTTCAAGACAGTATATTAGTTTTACTGAATCAACAAAAAAGTGGATTGGTTAGATCCACTTGCTGACATAATGAATTTTACACAAGATTATGGACTTGACTACCCTCCCACTCACTTAACCTTATTTTATCATAATTTAAGAATAAATGTGTGGAAGCGCTATCCTGTAGTGCATTGATGACAATCAAATGCTAGTTAACAACATTCAAAGCACTGAAAATCATAGCTTGGTTATACTGTTATATAAGTAAAGATGGAAATGGAGTGGATGGAAATGAAGTTGGGCGCATCATTGTTATTATTGACATCTCTAGTTTTTCCTATTTCCTCATTCAATGACTTACAAACGGATCTTGAACTAAAGGCGAATGACCATCCAAATCAAGTAGGTGAAGATCTCGATTATCTCCATTTAAATAATTATAATTTAGAGAATCATTCAATTACATTTGAAGTAAAAAATCGTTCAGATAAAAAGATTGCTTTTTATGCGAAAGTTAGTGTTGCGAAAACAAATCGATTTGGGAAAATAGTCTATGATAATGCTAAAGCAACTTTTCCGAGCAATAACTTAAAGTATAATGTTGAAAAAAATTTAAAAATAATTGAACCGTATCAAGAAATACCGGCCCATGGATCTGTTCAGGTTGAAGTAAAGGTCAGTGAATCGGTCAAGGATCTCGAAGGGATTGCAATGGGATCATTTTCAATCTATCAAGTTGAACCACAGAGTACTCATCGTCGCTTAGATAAGACAAAAATGGAGCGATTGCCGTTTGTATTAACAACACGATTAGATGATAAGTTGGAAACCAGTGATGCTTTGGTGGTTGAGAATTTGATACATGATGTTGCCTATGGAAACATGGTCTTACGGTATGAGTTAAATAATATGGAGGCAAAACTTTTAAATAATTTAAATTATAAAATCACCTGGAAAAACCTACAAAATGACGAAGTGAAGGAGTTCAAACGTAAACATCAACAGGTTGCACCCAATGGTGGCATTCATCAGTATGTTAATCTTGGAAATGATCATCTTGATGCTGGAAATTATGGTGTCTCTATTTATATCTATGGTGATGAGATGTCATGGGAACATTATGAAGAGGTGTCAGTGAGCATGGATGAATCTTTAAGGTTAAATCAAGAAATAAAAAAAATGCCAAAACTCAACAAAGGAACACTTTATCTTGCAGGGATGGTTTTTGCTTTTAGCTTGTTCCAGTATATTCGAATTACATTAAAACATAAAAAACGAGCATAAGGTCTGCTCGTTTTTTAAAATAAATCAATTTCTTCTTGTGTAAGTGAACGATATTGGCCTGTGTCTAACTGAGAATCTAGTCGTAAGGGACCAATCTGAATCCGTTTAAGGTAAAGAACTTCATTTTCACAATAGTGCATCATTCGTTTAACTTGATGGTACTTGCCTTCAGATATAGTGAGATGAAGGCTTGTATCAGTCAGTACTTCAACAAAAGCTGGTTTGATGGGGCCATCATCAAGAACAATTCCCTGTTCTAATTCTTTAATGTATTTTTGGTCAAAGGGTGATTCAAGTTCTACATAGTAGACCTTTTTAACATCCTTTTTTCCGTGGGCGATTTTATGGGAAAATTGTCCGTCATTGGTAATTAACAGTAAACCTTCCGTATCTGCATCCAGTCGTCCCACCATTATCAAATCATCTCGATAATCGTCGATTAAACTAAGGACAGAAGGATACAAGCTGTCATCATGCGATGAAATGGTATCCTTTGGTTTATTCATCATATAATAAATGTCTTTTTTGTACTTAATTTCTTGACCATCTACAAAGACGACATCTTTATCTAAATCAATAATCTTGGCTGAGTTTTTAACAAGCTCATCATTGATGAAGACTCTTTTTTGCTTAACAATTTCTTTAACTTCTTTTCGGCTACCAAAATTATTGTGGGCTAAAAACTTATCTAATCTCATACGTAACTCCTTTTTATTATGCTATCAATATATCATAAAAAATTAATAATTTAAATTTTTAATAAAAAGTCTTGACTTTCATGTAAACATCTTTCATAATGGATGAAACAACTTACAGAGAATGTAAAGTGTTTCATAGAAAAGAGGGTAGAGTATGAGAAAGTTAAGTAAAGTATTTGTTCTTCTTTTATTATCACTTGCTTTAGTAGCATGTTCTGGTAAAGGAAAAGATGAAGGTGCAAAGGGGAAAATTGTAACTTTTGCAAAAGAGAATGATATTGTTTCGATGGATAGTCGTTATGCAACTGATGGAATGTCTTTTGAAATCATTGCAGCAACAACTGAAGGACTCATGACCGTGGATAAAGATGGTAATGTGATTCCTGCGCTTGCTGAATCGCACACGATTAGTGATGATAAATTGACATGGACCTTTAAGTTAAGAGATGCACAGTGGGCAAATGGCGAAAAGGTAACAGCCCATGACTTTGTTTATGCTTGGCAAGAAGCTAACACAAATCCTGATGCAATTTATAACTATCTGTTCACCGATGATGGTGCAAGTGTTGTGAATGCAGCAGAGGTCCAAGATGGAAGTAAGGATAAAAAAGAATTGGGTGCAATCGCACTTGATGAGACAACTCTAGAAGTTAAATTAACAAAACCAGTTAGTTTCTTTGATAGCTTAATGTCATTTCCTGTATTCTTCCCATTGAATGAGAAATTTATGAATGAAACAGGCGACCAATTTGGTTTAACACCTGAAAATACACTGGCAAATGGACCATTCAAACTTGTGACATGGGAAAAAGGCTCTAAAGTTTCATTGGTTAAGAATGATACATATTGGGATAAAGATAATGTAAAGGTTGATGGTCTTGATTTCAATATTATTGCTGAAGCAAGTACGGCGGTTTTGGACTTTGAAAGTGGTTCAACTAATTTTGTTAAATTAAACTCTGACTTAATTGACAAATATAAAGATAGCGAAGAGTTCACAAGCGTATTGGAAGGGTACTTATGGTACTTCATGTATAACCTTGATAACGAATTCTTAGCCAACGCCAACATTCGTCAGGCCTTGTCATTATCAATTGATCGTGCACAACTTGCCGATAATGTTTTAAAAGATGGGTCCATTGCGACTGAAGGCTTTGTTCCTGTGGGATTAGCAACAGGTCCTGATGGTAAAGACTATCGTGACAGTGCAGATGCACATATTAAAACAGATAAAGAAGAAGCGAAGAACTTATGGACTCAAGGTAAAAAAGACTTGGGTGTTGAAAATATTAAAATTCGTTTACTATTTGAAGGAAGTGATCCAGCTAAACCAGCTGCTGAATTTATTCTTTCTGAATTAACATCGAATCTTGAAGGTCTAGAACTTGAAATGGTTTCAGTACCGAAAGAAAACAGATTAGAAATGCAAAAACAAAAAGACTTTGATATCTCCTTGACACGTTGGGGTCCTGATTATGCTGATCCTACAACATATTTAAGTCTATTAACAGAAAACAGTCCATATAACTATGGAAAATATAACAGTGCAGCTTATAACGATGTATATGGAAAGGTTGCGACTACGTTTGATCTTGATGCGCGTTGGGATTTATTAAAACAAGCAGAAAAGATTGCAATGGATGACATGGCTGTTACGCCAATATTCCAAGTCGGTGGAGCAAGTCTCATTAGCAAAAATGTTACAGGACTAGAAACTCATGCCGTTGGAGTTCCATTCATTTACAAAAACGTAACGTTTACGGAGTAGATTATTTAAACAGCACAGTATGATAGCCTGTGCTGTTTTTAATAGAAAAGTGGGGTAGTATGGATAAAAACACAATCAAATATATCGTTAAACGGCTTGCTATAGCTGTTGTAACATTACTAATAATTATTAGTGTCCTGTTCTTTATGTTGAAACTCATGCCGGGTTCACCCTTTAATAGTGAGAAACTAAGCCCTGAGCAGATGGCACTTGTTTATCAAAAATATGGATTGGACAAACCAATTCCAATTCAATTATTTCATTATTTAAAAAATATGATGAGTGGTGATTTTGGGACGTCATTTTCCGTTGCACGGAATGTTTCAGTTGCGGATTTAGTGCTCCCTAGAGCACAAATTTCATTTACAATTGGAATTATGTCAGTCATCTTTGGAACTGTCATCGGGATTGCTTTAGGAGTCTTTGCAGCCTTACGACACAATACGATTTGGGATAATATTGCAACAATTATTTCTGTTTTAGGGGTTTCAATCCCATCGTTTGTGTTCGCCCTGATGCTTCTCATCTTATTGGGGGTAAAAATACCGATTTTCCCGGTTATTTATAACAGCAATAAGCCTTTCATTTCCTCGATTTTACCGATGTTAGCTCTATCTGTTGGCGTGATTGCTAATGTGGCTCGTTTTACACGAAGTGAAATGATAGAGGTCATGGGAAGTGATTATGTTTTATTGGCAGAAGCAAAGGGTCTTGATCGAAAAACCTTAATTTTCAATCATGGTTTAAGAAATACCCTGATTCCAGTCATCACTATTTTAGCTCCAATTACTGTTTCTTTGCTAACTGGAAGTATGGTCATTGAGCAAATTAGTGGTATTCCTGGATTGGGTACTTTGTTGGTTAAAGCTATAGAGGTCAATGATTACAATGTTATTATGGCTGTCGCATTTATGTATAGCTTACTTTATATTTTAATGATGTTAGTGGTTGATATTTCTTATGGCATCATTGATCCAAGAATACGAATTACGAAAGGGGCGAGCTAACAATGGAAAAGATAGAATTTTTAGAGAATGATTTTCAACTTGCAAGTCAAGACTTTAGTCAAGAAGATGCGAGCCATTTAGCAGCAAACTCTTTTTGGAAGGATGCTTGGAAGCGATTTACAGATAACAAAGGAGCCGTTGTAGCGTTATGGGTAATTGTTATAATTATTGCTATTGCTATCATTGCACCGATGTTAAGTTCTTATAAGTATGACGAAGTCTTTACCAATAAACAAAGTTTGCCGCCACGTATCCCAGGATTAGAAAAAATTGGAATTTTTACAGGGATAAGTAATGGTGTGAATAAATATGAAAGTTTAAATATCTTGAATGAGTATCACTATTTCGGAACAGATGTTTTGGGACGGGATTTGTGGGTCAGAGTTTGGAGTGGAACACAAATTTCCTTGCAAATTGCCTTCATTGCTGTCTTAATTGATATTTGTTTTGGAATGGTATATGGACTGATCTCTGGATACTTTGGTGGTAAGGTTGATACCATTATGCAACGTTTTGTAGAAATTGTTAACAGTATTCCAAGTTTAGTTATTTTAGTTTTACTCTTGGTTGTCATGAGCCCTTCACTTACAACCATTATCATTGCATTGATGTTAACAGGTTGGATTGGTATGAGTCGAGTAACGCGAGCTCAGGTCTTAAAAGTCAAAGAACAGGAATTTATCTTAGCATCAAAAACCTTAGGTTCAAGTCATTTATACATCATATTTAAAGATATTTTACCAAATATTTTTGGTCAAATTATCATTATGTCCATGTTTTCAATTCCTAGTGCTATTTTTTATGAAGCGTTTTTAGCTTTTGTTGGTCTAGGGTTACCTGTACCAATGGCAAGCCTTGGTACATTAATCAATACAGGATTTAAGTCAATCTTGGTGTCGCCATTTATGACAATTATTCCTGTTGTTGTGCTTGCGATATTAATGTTAAGTTTTAACTTATTAGCTGATGGATTAAGGGATGCATTCGATCCGAAGATGAAAGATATGTAGGTGAATACGATGAAAGAAAATGTCCTTAAAATTAGAGATTTATCCATATCGTTTAAGACTGATTCTGGTATTGTGAATGCCGTACGAGGAATTCGTCTTGATTTGTTTAGAGGGGAAACCTTAGCGATTGTTGGAGAGAGTGGGTCTGGTAAATCAGTCACAACCAAAGCAATCATGGGGATTTTGAGCTCGAATGCTATTTTAAATGAAGGAAGTATTGTCTATTCGTATAAAGAAAATGAGCTTAGTCATAGTGTAGACTTACTTACCTTATCTTCAAAGGAAATGAGTCAAACAATTCGAGGTCAACGTATTGCGATGGTATTTCAAGATCCAATGACATCACTCAATCCCACAATGTCAATTGGAAAACAAGTTATGGAAGCGATGATTTACCATTATAACTACAATAAAAAAGAAGCATTTGAGAAAGCGGTTGAATTGTTAGAGCGGGTTGGAATTGTCGATGCAGAAAAAAGAATGAAACATTATCCTCATCAACTCTCAGGCGGAATGCGTCAACGCGTTGTAATTGCAATTGCTTTAAGCTGTGAACCAGATATTTTAATTTGTGATGAACCGACAACAGCGCTTGATGTTACGATTCAGGCTAAAATCTTAGAACTCATCAAAGACATTCAAGTTGAACGAAATATCTCGGTTATTTATATTACCCATGATTTGGGTGTTGTTGCGAAAGTAGCGGATTATGTTGCTGTTATGTATGCTGGAAGAATTGTGGAAAAAGGATTAATCAATGAAGTATTCTATAATCCTAAGCACCCTTATACATGGGGACTCTTGTTGGCGATGCCAGATTTAGACACAACATCAGAGATGCTGTATGCAATTCCGGGTACTCCTCCAAGTACTACCCAAGGGATTGTTGGCGATGCATTTGCTCCGCGAAATCGCTACGCCTTAAATATTGACTTTAGAATAGAACCACCCTTGTTTGATGCAGGTGGAAGTCATCGTGTCGCAACCTGGTTGATGGATGAAAGAGCACCTAAAATAGAAATGCCTAAAGAACTTTCTCAAAGAATTGACAAAATGAAAAAGGAGGCTGGACTGGTATGATGCAAAAGAATGCAATATTAGAAGTAAAAGAATTAAAACAACATTTCAAAGTAAATTCAAAATACACTGTCAAGGCAGTTGATGGCATTAGTTTTAAAATCTATCCTGGTGAAACATACAGTCTTGTTGGTGAGTCTGGCTCTGGTAAATCAACAACCGGCCGGAGTATTATTCGTCTTTATGAACCAAGTTCTGGTGATATTATTTTTAATGGCGAAGAAATTAGTGGGAAATTATCAAAAGAAAACGATAAAATGTTAAGAACAAAAATGCAGATGATCTTTCAAGATCCAATGGCATCACTGAATCCACGTAAAAAAGTTATGGATATTATTGGACAGGGTCTTGATATTCATAAAATGGTTAAAAACGATCAAGAACGGGAACAAAGAGTTTTCGATATATTGAAACTTGTCGGATTATCGCCAGAACATGCGACTCGTTTTCCACATCAGTTTTCAGGGGGACAGCGACAACGTATTGGGATAGCAAGAGCGTTGGTCATGGAACCTGATCTTGTAATTGCCGATGAAGCTATTTCGGCACTTGATGTCTCAATCCAGGCACAAGTTGTGAACTTGATGAAAGAAATACAAAAACAAACGAATGTTGCTTACCTGTTTATCGCTCATGACTTGAGCATGGTAAAGTACATATCAGATCGAATTGGTGTCCTACATCTTGGACACTTGGTAGAAACAGGAACGACTGAAGAAATATTTACAAACCCTATTCATCCGTACACTAAGTCATTGATTAGTGCGATACCACTGCCCAATCCAATGATTGAACGTGATCGACATCCTTTGACTTATGACTATGAACAAAGTGGGTTAGATTATGAAGCGGGAACGTTAACACATATTGAAGGTCAACATTATGTGTTAGGAACCCTTGATGATTTAAAGAGTTGGAATGCATAAGTATTCCAACTTTTTTGTTATACTAAAGGCAAGAGGTGAAAAAAATGAGAAACGAAAAATTATTTGCAATGAAATTTTCAGATATTTATGCAATGTATGTCAATAAGGTAGAACGAAAAAATCAAAGTCAAAGTGATTTGGATAAACTTATTTGCTGGATGAGTGCCTATACACCCGAAGAACTTGAAAGATACAAAGCAGATGACACAACACTTAAAGAATTTTTCAGTTCCAAGCATGATTTAAATGATGAACGATTAAAAGTAAGTGGTGTTATTTGTGGTGTGAGAATTGAAACGATTGAAGATCCTTTAATGAAAGAAATTCGAATCATGGATAAAATTGTAGATGAACTCGCAAATGGTAAAAAGATAGAGAAAATAATGAGGACTCACGTATGAAAATTGGAATCATGGGGTTAGGAAACATTGCTCAAAAAGCATATTTACCTATTTTAAATCAAATGAATGAGATTGATTGGATTTATCATACTCGAAATAAAGAAACGTTAAAGATCTTAAAATCGAAGTATAATTGGGATTGCGCAACCTCTGACTTCAATATCTTTATGAATAGTGGGCTTGATGCAGTAATGATTCATACGCCAACTTCAACACATTATCAGTTGATCAAATTATTTTTAAACCGTGGAATTCATGTTTACGTTGATAAACCTGTGAGTGAATCAATCGAAGAAGTCGAAGAACTTTACGCATTAGCAAAAGAAAAAGGGGTAGTCTTGATGGTTGGTTTTAATCGACGTTATGCTCCGATGTATCAAAAATTAAAAAGTATTCCAGGAAAAAACTTGTTATACTTGCAAAAACATCGTGATAACGTAGTTCAAGACTCAACGTTTGCTCTTTATGACATGATGATTCATATGGTTGACCTTGCTGTTTATTTACTAGATGAAGAAATCGTAGCGTCAATTCCTCATGTTCGTCGTGATAACAATCATCTGATTTATGCTAGCTTAACACTACATACAAAAAATTCAAGTGCTTTTATTAGCATTAATATGCAAGCAGGATCACGAATTGAAACGGTTGAATTGATGAGTGAAGAAGGGCACTATCGAACCGAAAACATGGACAAGTTGACGGTAACGCAAGGGAATGATGTACGCATTGAACAATTTGGGGATTGGACCCCAACCCTTGAAAAAAGAGGCTTCTCACAAATAATTCAAGCTTTCATTTCAAATGTTGAACACCAACAAACTCCAAACCACCTTCAAAGTCATCAATTAGTCGAAACATTGGTAAAGTGCAAAAAATAAATATAAGAAACTCTAAAACAAGCTTATATCACCCCGATATAAGCTTGTTTTAAGTAAATGTTAAGAATAATGGCGCAAATACTAAGGACATTTGATAGAATAGAATCAATGCGAAGGTTACGATTATTCCAGGAGGTAAAGGATGAATAAATTTTCAAAAAATGTCTATGAACTAAGAAAGAAGAGTGGGCTAACCCAAGAAGATTTAGCTGAACGAATGGAAGTGTCACGACAAACTATTTCAAATTGGGAAACCGGTGTTGCGCAACCAACCCTCGATAAAGCAATCGAAATTAGTGAATTGTTTTCTGTATCAATTGATGAGCTAATTGGACAACAGTCTAAAAGCAAAGAACTCCACCCAAGTCGTGTTCTAACAAATTTAATAGGACAAACCGTCACAATTCGTCAAAAAGTCAGCGAAAATAAACCGATTCTATTTGATGAAATTGTTTTAAAAAATTGTTTAGTTAAAGATGTGAGTCCAGTGATGATCAAAGTGATTTTGATGAAGAAAAAAATCAAAGAAGAAAAAATGATTTTTACGAAAGATATTGAATTAATTGAAAAGGAGAATTAGCTATGTTTTGGTTATTTTTAATTGCCGTTTTACTGTTATACCGATTGGATGATTTGATTGAGATTTATAAAATGAGAGATGAATCTTATCGAAAAGAAAAACAGGCAGAGGAAGAATTAGCGCAAGAAGATCGAAATCTTCTAATGAAAGAGTTGAAAGAAAATATTGGAAAAGAATGTCGAGTCTACTTTTCCACAACACTTCAAGCGTCTTTAGGTGGTACAAATATTTTAGCTAAAATTGTTGATTTTGATGGCGAATGGATTGAGTTAAGCACAAAAAAATACAAAAAAAATAAAGTTATCGTGATTAATGCTGAACAGATACTGTCACTTTCTGTGATATTATAAGGATAGCAAGGGGGCTTGTTTTATGAAAGGTGTATCATTAATCGTCGCAGCGGCATTGTTTAATTTATTTGCTTATCTAACAATAAAACTACGACCTAAAATTTATGGAACAAAACTATTTAAACCAATGATTTGGAATATCAAATTGTCCATTGCACCAATCCTTATTCAAGCGGTTGGTTTGTTGACAGCGATCGTTTTTATGATTATTGCTGCGACATTTCAAATCGATTTTATACGATACATCGGGCTTGGTATTGTTGGGGTGACATTAATTGCATGGTTACTCTTCTTACCGAATTCAGCTTATTTAGTTACTGAATTAAATTTGACCCACCGAAACGCTGACGAGGTTGAGGTACCCATTTGGTACGATATTATTTCAGTGCTATCATTATCTTTATCGGGGGTCTTTAACACAATACTTGGAATCATATCCATTCAATTGGTTTATCTAATAACCTTTGATCCCAATAAAATTAACTCGCTCAATCGTCTCATTATGACGACAACAGCCATCATTATTATTGTTTTGGTGTCTATAGGAATGTATTTAGGGAGAGAAATTCGTTTTAATTCGTGGGATATTCTCCATCCCTTTCAATTCATTAAACGTCTTTTTCAACATTTGAAAGTGAAAGAGAATCGGAAAAACATGGTTTTGTTTATTGTTTTTCATTCGATTTTCTTATGGTTAATGTATCTATCCTTTGGGACATCTTTTTATTAAAACTCTAGCAATTAGAGTTTATTTATTTGAGCACATTGATGTTTATTTATTTGAATATGAGGTAAAATTTCAATTAGATGAGGGGGATTTTTAAGCATGTCACACTTTGAAATAATATTTCGCGATGATTGTGTGAAAGCGGTAACTTTATTGACAACTATGTGATATTATGGTAATTTTAAGTTAGCGAAAGCGCTACAAGGAGGATATAATGGATAAATTTGTACAATTTGTCGACGAGAAGCTATCAGGTCCTATGACCAAGTTAGCGAACCAACGTCATTTACTCGCAATTCGTAATGGTATCATTGCTACATTGCCGTTAATTATCGTTGGATCATTTTTCTTAATTGTTGCATTCATCCCATTTCCAGAAACATGGCCACTAGTTGGGGCTATTAAGGAAAACGTGGGTCAAATCTTATTGCCATACCGTTTAACAATGGCGATTATGACTTTATATGCAACATTTGGTATTGGAATGAGCTTGGCTGAATCTTATGAACTTGATGGATTATCAGGTGGTATCTTGGCTACAGCAGCGTTCTTATTAACAATCAACCCAGTTTCGGTTGAAGAAGTTGGATTTACAATCCCAATGGGACCATTGGGTGGGGGAGGAATGTTTGTTGGTATTATCGCAGCAATTATTGCGGTAGAAATTTACCGATTTACAGACCGTTCAAACTTTAAAATTTCAATGCCTGAACAAGTGCCACCATCAGTTGCACGTTCATTTGAAGCATTGGTTCCAACAGCAATTATTATGTTATTCTTTGGATCAATTACATATTGGTTCGGATTTGACTGGCATGGATTTATTGGTGGCATCGTAGCTCCTTTAGTTACAGCTGCTGATACTTTACCAAGTGTCTTATTACTAGTATTCTTGGTAACATTCTTCTGGTCATTTGGTATTCATGGTGTTTCAATTGTTGGTACAATTGCTCGTCCATTATGGTTACAATTAATTGAGAAAAATGGTGCTGATTTAGCAGCAGGACTTCCAATTTCCCATATTGGTGCAGAGCCTATGTTCCAATGGTTCATCTGGATTGGTGGATCAGGAGCAACAATTGGTCTTGCAATTGCAATGGCGTTCTTCTCAAAATCAGCCTATGCTAAGTCATTAGGACGTACATCATTTGCACCAGCTGTCTTTAACATTAACGAACCAATTATCTTTGGTGCTCCAATTGTCTTGAACCCAATCTTAATGATTCCGTTCATGGTTGCACCACTTGTTAATACAACAATTGCATGGTTTGCAATGAGTACAGGTTTAGTTCATAAAGTTGTTTCAACACCACCATGGACACTTCCTGGACCAATCGGAGCATTCTTAGCAACAAACTTCGATCCAAAAGCAATTATCTTGAACGTTTTATTAATTATTATTTCATTCTTGATTTACTACCCATTCTTCAAAGTATATGACAACAAATTACTTGCTGAAGAACAAGGTGAAGTTGCTTAAGTCAACAAGTCAAAAGAGTGTCTTGACTGACACTCTTTTTTTTATGATATAATAGAGAAGAAAGTAGGGAAAGTTATGCTAAAATGGGAAAGACCAAAAAACAACTATACCAAGTTTGGTTGGATTGTTTCATTTGGTTTATTAGTGGGTTATATCTTAGGGATTTTGATTCAAAAAATTCCGTTGGGCTTAGGATTAGGTCTATGTGGCTCAATCATCTATGCAATCTGGAAAGTTAAGTTTAAAAATAAGTAGGTATGAGCTTGATCGTTTCTAACTATTAGTCACGATCTTTTTTATGGTGTGAAGAAAGTCTTTACTTTTAGAGTAGATAGACGTAAACTTGATAAGTTAGGCTAGTTAAATAGCAAGTACAGTAATTCTTTGGTTGATTATTGTGGATGTTCTTTATGCGTAACAAAATCAAACAAAGGAGAGGTTTTATGAAATTTAATGAATTAGGTTTAAATAAAGATCTATTACAAGCAGTCAAGGATCTTGGGTATGTTGAAACAAGTGAAATTCAATCAAAAGCAATTCCACCAATCTTGAATGGAAAAGATGTTTTGGGATTAGCTCAAACAGGAACAGGTAAAACAGCTGCATTTGCCTTACCAACCATTCAAAATTTGATGAAAAATCATAAGAAGGGAAAGCGAAAGATTCGCTCGTTAGTTTTAGCACCAACGCGTGAATTAGCAATTCAAGTGTATGATAGTTTTAAAGCGTACAGTAAATATACGCCATTAAAAACAGCGGTTATTTATGGAGGGGTTGGCCAAGGTGCACAAGTTCGTTCGTTACAACAAGGTGTTGATATTTTGGTAGCAACTCCAGGCCGTCTTTTTGATTTGAAACATCAAGGCTTTGTTAATTTGGGTTCTGTTGAGGTTTTCATACTTGATGAAGCAGATAGAATGTTGGACATGGGCTTTATTAACGATATCAAAAAGACGATCCATTACTTACCTGATGAGAAGCAGAGTCTTTTATTCTCTGCAACAATGCCTAAAGAAATAAATGAAATAGTTGAAGAAATTATGGATGAACCTGTGCATGTTGCGGTCACACCTGTTTCCTCAACGGTTGATAAAATTTCACAAGATGTTTATTTTGTTGACAAAGAAAATAAGATTTCATTGCTGATTGATGTTATAAAAAAAGAAGAATATAAATCATTCTTAATTTTCACAAGAACGAAAAGAAATGCTGATAAGGTTTCTAAGGCTTTAAGTAAGAATGGTATTAAATCGCAAGCTATTCATGGTGATAAGTCTCAAAATGCTCGTCAGCGTGCTTTAAATGAGTTTAAAGCTTATAAAATTCAAACATTGGTAGCAACTGATATTGCTGCACGTGGAATTGATGTTGATGAATTAGACTATGTCATTAATTATGAATTACCAGAAGAAGCGGAAACATATGTTCACCGTATTGGAAGAACTGGAAGAAAAGGACAAGATGGGGCTTCAATTAGCTTTTGTTCGTATTCAGAGATTCCTTTACTCAAAGATATAGAACGACTTATTAAAAAGAAAATCAATGTGATTCATGACCATAACTATCCATTAGAAAACAAAACAGTGCCTAAAAAAGGTCGCGGTAATAAAGCAAGGGGTCAACAATCAACACAAACAACAAATAAACGTAAGCGTCAACCCAACCGTAGTTCTGAAAAAGGACAAGGAAAAAAAGATGGACGAACTGATCGTCAAGGCAATAGAAATAAATCATCAAAAGGGAAACGAAGAAACGATAAGAAAAAACAACTTGGACCTTATGATTGGTCAAATCATAAACCTAAAAAGAAAAATAATCGAAAAAGATAGGTGATATCATGGAAATACTAGTGATTGGTGCTGGGCCATCTGGGATGATGGCCGCAATATCAGCCAAAGAACATCATCCTCACGCCACAGTCAGACTTCTTGATGGTAACGCAAGACTTGGCACTAAAATGAGGTTAAGTGGTGGTGGTCGCTGCAATGTTACAGCCAATGTTAATAATGATGTAATTATTCAAAATATTCCCAAGAATGGAAAGTTTCTTTATAGTAGTTTAGAAAATTTTGGTCCTAAAGAAATAATCGCTTATTTCAATGAAAAAAATTGTCCACTCAAGGAAGAAGACCATCAACGGATGTTTCCAGTTAGCAATCGATCCCATGATATCGTTGATGCAATGCACCGTCATTTAGATGAACTTGGTGTTAACATTCATCTTCAGCGTCGAGTGGAAGCCATAGATTTCACTAATAAACTTGTTAAAACGTCACAAAATACAATGAAATATGATGGGTTAATCATTGCAAGTGGCGGAAAAACATTGCCAGGCTCTGGGTCTGATGGCTCGATGTTTCAGATCATTGAAACCTTAGGTCATACTATTACCAAGTTGACGCCTGCAGAAGTACCCCTTGTGTCGAATGATCAAGTCATTCAAGATAAATCATTACAAGGATTATCATTTAATGATGTTGAAGTATCGATATATCACAAAGCTAAGGTAAAACATACACTGACCCATGATCTATTGTTTACACACTTTGGATTAAGTGGACCGGCAGCTTTACGTTCTAGTTTTTATATATTAAAGATTATGGAAAAGGAAAAACCTGTAAAATTAACCCTTGATTTTATTCCAACGGTTTCGTTTGAGGATTTACACGACATTTTAGAAAAGAATGAGGTCAATGATCTGTATCATCTATTTCAATTACCCAAACGATTGATTGATTATCTTGATGAACAGGCAAATAATAATCACGAATTAGGTCAATGGCTCAAAAAGTTTCCAATAAGTGTTTATGAAACACGTGGATTTTCTCATGCTTTTTTAACAAATGGTGGTGTCCATGTCAAAGAAGTGGATCCTAAAACCATGAAGTCAAAACAAGACACAAGTGTTTCATTTTGCGGTGAAGTATTAGACTTCAATGCCTTTACGGGTGGATATAATATAACTGCTGCTCTTTCAAGTGGCTATACGGCGGGAAAGTATGTCCTTTAAGAACTCCTAGAGAGTTCTTTTTTTATATCCATCTTTAAAAAGCTATGATATGATACTTAAAGAGGTGAAATGAATGGAAAAGGTAAAAATTGGTAATTCATATGCATATTTAGAAATTCATCAACAAACATTAACGTTAGATGAACCCAGACCCGCAGTTATTATTTGCCCTGGTGGTGCATATTTTTATACGTCAAATCGCGAAGCAACTCCTGTAGCAAATGAGTTTTTAGTACGCGGTTATACGGTTTTTGTTCTGCATTATTCAACCATGTCAACAAAACGAATGGTGGAAGATGGTCTTGATTTTGAACAGTCTAAAGAAGATATTGAATCGGTAATTAATCATTCGAGTGAGCAGCCTTCAGAATTTCCCCAACCCTTAATTGAATTGGGGTTAGCAATGAAGTATGTTCATCAACATGCAAAAAAGTACAATGTTGATCCATCACGTATTGTGACCTGTGGTTTTTCAGCTGGTGCGAACTTAATTACGCTTTTAGGATCATATTGGCATCAAGAATGGCTCCAAAGCGCTGTGGAAACAAGTGGTGAAATTCTAAAACCAGCAGCTCAAATCGTCTGCTATGGCTATATGGATTCTATTTCACTCGGTGATTTTGATTCGATTGACCTTGATAATATGGTCGAAGCGATGCATCGTGCAACGTTCAATAAAACAGAGGTTAGTGAAACTGAATTAAAGAAAGTTAGTCCAACATTGTTAGTTGATAGTAAGACTCCAGCAAGCTTTGTATGGCATACGCGAGAAGACGCTTTAATCCCGGTTGAACAATCTCTTAATTTTTGCCTTGCTTTACAAAAACACAATGTACCATGGGAGCTTCATGTTTTTGATAAAGGGGCTCACGGTTTATCTGTTGCGACAAGTGCGAGTGGGGTTGTTAATGACCATGTCCATGAGTGGTTAAATCTATTCAATACCTGGTTTAACACATTATAGGTATAAAAAAAATTCCAAAGTTATGGAATTTTTTTTTGACTTTAAACACCTATCAAAGCAGGTTTGAATAAGAGAATGAGCCCGAAAACAATTAATAAAAGTGACCCGATTCCTTGAATATGTTTGGTAAAGGTGTTGGAAAGTCCCTTAATTTCAAATGTCTTAAGTGCAATGACAAAGATGATTAGATCATCGAGGATAAAAAATAATATGTAAACAAATAAATACAAATTAAAGTGTAAACCTTCAATTCCTTTTTGCGATAAGAGTTCAGTAAACATGAGGGGTATGCCTAATGAGCAGGTTAACTCGATAATATTAACAAAAACGGCTAATACGATGGTGGCTATGAGGGCATATGCAAATGAACTGGATGAAACAATGGTTTGTAATTGTGTGATTATTTTCTGTTTTGTTGGTCCTTGATTGGCTTTGCACCCTTTTTTTGCCGTGTGATTTTTATAAAGAGAGCTCACACCCATTCCGATAAGGATAAAGGACAAGATAGTTTTGATGGACGCCACTTGATCAATTAAAGGTCTGACATTTAACCATGATGCGATGATGAGATAATACATTAAACCACTTGTTAGA
Organism: Erysipelothrix urinaevulpis; assembly: GCF_009828835.1. Classification (GTDB taxonomy): domain Bacteria; phylum Bacillota_I; class Bacilli_A; order Erysipelotrichales; family Erysipelotrichaceae; genus Erysipelothrix; species Erysipelothrix urinaevulpis. The sequence continues at coordinate 5,855 of NZ_WTTB01000011.1, read as the reverse complement.
ATAAATGCTCCACCCAAAATTGCCATTTTCCGTCGATTTTCAACCTGAATGAGAAACGTTAATAAGATGATAAGGACCCACATGGCACAAGGGTTGAATCCATCAATTAATCCTAAAAGTGCAGAGACCACGAATAAGGGACTTGTTTTTGGATTAATCATTCCAAAAAGTTTGTTATCATCACATGGATCATCAAGATTGCATGACTGCTGACTTGAGTTTTTTTGTTGTGCTAGAAATTCATCTTTTTCGATAAAACCTTGATAGGCTTTATTCCCATCAACAAGCAAAGGAACGCTGGGTATATTGAGTTCAAGTATATCAAGTGTTTGGTTAAATTTTGTCCTGTTTTCAGGCAGGTCGATATTGTAATAGTTTACAATGATCGCTTTTTCTTTTTCGAATTCTTTAAGCCACTCTATTTCCTTTTGACAATATTGACAATGGCTTGTGTAATAGAAATCTAAGACATCACTTTCTGCAAAGACAGATTGTGTTAATGGGAACAACAGAATCAACGTTAGCCAGATTATTAGCGTTTTTTTACGCATTGAACCACACTCTAAGTTCTTTCTCAAGTGTGCTTTCTGAAACTTCACCTTCTAAAAGAGAAACGATCGTTCCATGTTCATCAATAATTAAAATACTTGGATAAGTATCAATGAAATTATAGGGTTCAATCGGTTCCATATCAGCATTAATTTCTTCCCATTCAAGCCTTAAATCTTTACAAACTTTGCGTAGTCGTTGGTCCATGATAATGCATGACATACAGCCCATTGACGTTATTTTCACAATTCTCATGCAGAAATTCTCCTTATCTGTTTTATTAAAAGATTAATCTTTTCGTGACAGTGGTTGTCGCTCAGTGAAATACGAATGCTTGTGGTAGCTCTTTTTTTAGATCTATACATTCCATATATGACACGTGAATAAGCTTGTCTTGAACAAGCGCTTTGCGAAGAAACTGAGATACTGTGCCGATTGAGTAAGTTAACTGTTTGTGCTGATTTATGATTTAAAATTGATATATTTAGAATGCTTGGGCATGCATCAATTGGTGAGTTAATAAGAATATTTGAACATGCTTTGAGATTGGCTCTGATGGTTCGATTCATTTTGTTAATGTATTCAATATCTGTTGTTTTACAATCGATTAAACATCGGGCCATATTATCAATAAGTTCGATCGGTGCTGTGCCAGGATTTACAGAAGATCCAAATTGGCTTGGGACAAGCCTTATATTCTTTTTAATTATTAACGCACCGATTCCCTTCATGCTACCAAACTTATGCCCTGAAAATGAAAAAGCATCAATTGATTCTAGATTCAGAGTTATTTTACCAACCGCTTGGGTAATATCGGAATGAAAAATGAGATTAGGATTTATTTGTTTGGCGATTTTCCCAAGAGCATAGATATCCTGTTGAATTCCAAGCTCACTCTCACAAGCACAAATACTTATAAAGAACGTCTGATCATCAATCAGTTTTTTGAATGAATCAAGGCAAATTTTACCATCTTCCCCACTTGGACAAATTCTAATTTCAATGTTTTTGCTTTGAAGATAGGCAATAGGTCCTAAAACAGAACTGTGCTCATAGGCTGAAATAATGATGTTTCCTTGATGACGACGTTGTCCTAAAATCATCATATTGTTGGCGTGAGTTGCACCTTTAGTGAAATGGACAATACGGTCCTGTGTGTTGAAAAAATTAAGGATTTCACCCTCGCACCAGTGTAGGTGTTCTTTTGTTTGAGTGCCATGTTGATGGATTGAATTGGCATTATACAAATGTTGGGCGATTTGATATGTTTCTTTGAATGCTTTCATATTCAAAGGCGCATTTGCTGCATTATCAAAATACATAAAAAACCTCCTTTACTCTATTATGAATATAACACAGAGTAAGAGAGGTTTAAGCAGTCAATGTGTAGATTGAAGTCAAATCCTTGGCGATTTCATTGAATAGTCACGTTGCTTGTTGTAGAGTTATAAATCTTTCACAAGGTCAATCACTGTTTTTAATGCGATAAGGCTGGTTTGATGACGAATTGAATCACGTTCATTTGGACGTCCACGCCCTAACAAGAGCTTTTTTGTTAGCGTTTTATCATGAGTTGTTACACAAAGATAAACAAGCCCAACAGGTTTGTCGCTTGTTCCACCACCAGGACCCGCAATGCCACTCACAGAAATTGCGATATCTGCATCGGATAAAGTACGCACACCAGATGCCATTTCCTTCACAACTTGAGTTGATACTGCGCCGTATTGTTTTAGTGTTTCCTCTTTAACATTTAATAATTTTTGTTTGGCTTCATTCGAGTAACTGGTCACACCGTATGAAAAAATTTGCGATGAACCAGGGATGGATGTAATCATTTCCGCAATCATACCTCCTGTGCAACTTTCAGCTAAAGCAAGTGTTAATTTCATTTGTTTCAAAAGGTTGACAAGAACATGTGCCATATTTTCTTGATCAATACTGTAGACATAATCCTTGAAAATTTGCGATAGATTTTCAATCACGGGATCGATGAGTGCTTGAGCTTCATCTTGTGTTTTTGCTTTTGCTGTGACTCGCAGCATTAAGGTGCCGCCACTTGCATAAGGGGCAATACTTGGGTTGATTGACGCTTTCATTAAGTCCTTAATTTGCATTTCCATATCAGACTCACCAATTCCGTATAGATATAAGTGAGACGATACAATTTTGTCTTCAGATAAATTTTCTAAATAAGGAATAACCTGATCAACAAACATAGCTTTCATTTCATGAGGAACCCCAGGCATTAAAATAATTGTTTTACCTTCAAGTTCTACCATAATTCCAGGAGCGGTCCCACGTTGGTTTTCTAAAACGGTTGCACCCTTTGGTATCATTGCTTGTTTTTGATTGTTGTAGGGCATGGCTTGCTGTTTAAAAGAAAAATACGATTCAATCCGATTCAATGACTCCTGATCCAAAACCAAGTCCAATCCAGCGAGCTTCGCAACAATTTCTTTGGTTAAGTCATCGCTTGTTGGTCCTAAACCGCCAGTACATAAGATGATGTCACTTCGTTTTAGTGATGTTCTAAGAGCTTGTTCTAATCGTTCAGGGTTATCTCCAACCGTTGTTTGATGATAAGAACTAAGGCCCAACTCAGCGAGTTTCAAAGCAATAAACTGGGCGTTGGTATTGACAATATCTCCTAATAATAATTCTGTGCCTATACTAAAGATTTCGACGTTCATAAAATTCTCCTTTGTTATTAGATGTATTATATCATGCCCAAGAGAAAGTTTGATTTTGGTATGAATAAAAGTCAATTGAGTTAAAAAGAGGTCGATGATTGTGATATTATAACTAAGTGAAATAGGGGGTCAATCATGACGAAACTAAAAAGACAAATACTGATAGCGAGTGGTGTTTTAATTGTATTGCTTATTATCCTAGGATTTACATTATTCCCAAACTTATTATCAGGTAATAAAGAAACAAGGTATCAAAAAGAACTGTCCCAAGCAGCTGGTGATTTTTATGAGGACTTTTATTATGATCGTTTGTTCAATGGAAAAAATGAAGCAGATGTGAAGGGATTTCTAGAACGGTTTTCTGAAGCCGGAATTAAAGTTGATCTTGATAATTTAAGTCGTTTTGATGATGGTAAATATGAGAACTTACTTCAAGTGCTTGTTAATCCTAAAACCAAGGAAAGCTGTGATGTTAATAACACAAAAGCGATCATTCATCCCCATGCGCCGTTTGGAAAGAAAGATTATAAAATAGACGTAGAATTAGATTGTGGTTTAGCAACAGTTGAATAAGAAAACAAGAGCTCATCATGAGCTCTTTGTTATGTCAAAATAAAATATCCTGCACCTAAGAAAATAAGCGTAGCTATAAATATTTTAACTTGGAAGGAGCTTTTGCTTGTTTTATGGTTAAAAACAACCGCACCAAAGAGGATCCCAGCAAAGCCTCCAAGTAACGATAAGAGAAAAAAAGTGAATTCAGGGACTCTCGATCGTTTTGTTTTGGCTTTATATTTATCATAATTCATGAGAATAAACGTAAAACTGTTAATGAGTAAAAGATAGATGATCAACATAATAACCCTTTCTACGGTACGATTTTGGTACGATTTATTTAAGAGTAAAAGAAAACCCACTCGAAAGTGGGTGTTAAGTTTAAATGGTGCGGAAGCAGTAGGAATAGTATAGGTTAATTATTATAGAAAATGATCTAAGTCATCGAGAAATATTTAAACAGGGGATAATCATCATAATTTATATTGAAGTTTTTTGATATGGAATAATTTACTATGTTAGTATTTGAAGTTGCAGCTAGCCCTCTTGCGTATATTTGACTATTTGAACATGATGATTCTATTAGTGAAATTACTTCGCTTTCATTTAGATAATCTAATATTGGGATAATATACTTTGAAAATCTTAGATCAGCACAATCAAAATTATAAGAATTAGCATATATCTTAATAAATAACTCATTTAGTTTATGGATTAATCCGCTATTGTGATATAAATCAATTAAAAAACTAGTCCAATTTTCGGGTATAAGTAAAATAGACTTATTATGGTCTTCAATATTAAGGATGAGCTTATCGACATGAGTAGTTAAGTCTTCAGACCTAAAAACTGAAATATACCAATTTTCTTCAGCATCGGATTCCTTATTTATGATTGCAATGTTATCGTTACTAAGTTGCTTATATAATTCGGGAAATAGAATGGAAAAATTCATAGCCATCTGTGAGTGAAGACTTAATTCACCGATTGAACAAAGGGATACTTCGCCTTCCGACAATGCATCAATAAACAAACTGTGGTTATCTTCAATCATAATTCTTAGAAATACACTATTAATCCACTGATTGTCAAGTGCACGTTGGTCATCTGCTTTCATTACCATTTTCCACATATCCTTAAACAAGTTGATTTTAATCTTGTCGCTCATTTTTGAAAAATATTGGCTATTTAAATAGTTTCGATATTCTTTTCGCATTCCTGAATAACTATAAATGTCTCTCAGTCTTTCATTATCTAATAGAATTGTATCTGTTATTTTACTTGCAAAAAGAGGTGGTTTAGATAGGAGCCCATTGACTGATTCAACAATCAGAGCCATGACCATTTGCTTTGATGGATTATGTAATTCATAGTTCGTATCCATAGATGGATGTGCTGACAAATTTCTATACTTTTTTATTGTTGTAATTGCCAAAAAAGTTTGATTATCAATTATTTCCATATCTTTTTCAATCAATGTGATCAAATCATTTTCCCATTTCGACAAATCATAACCACCATTTCTGCTGTGATCAACCTTTTTTAAAATTTCGATTGCTACTTTATCATTATAGAAATCTCTTAAGTCCATCAGTTTATATAATAAATCTGATACTACTGTACTGTATAGCATCACTATAGAAGCGCGATAAATACCGTTTGTATAACAATTCATTACTTCTTTAAAATTCGATTTTGTACGATGATCATAAATGTGTTTTTCAAATTCAATTATCATAGTCAATGTCCTTTTCTATTTTTATACAAAAATGATTAATTCTCATAGTTAAATTGCTCGAACTATGAAAGTCTTGTCCAATTATAAAGCAAAATAAATGAACTAGCCTCATTACTCATGAAAGATATTATAACACGAATATTGATTTAAATTAACAAACTCTTTATATCAAATAAAGAGTTTGTCTGAAAAATAGATAAAGTCCATATAATTGTGTAAAAGTAAAAAAAGCCATAGAGGCTCTGTTATTATGTTAGTACCCAAACAAACATAAGGAGATCTCTATGACACAAATTAATTTTACTTTAGATTCACAACAG
>NZ_WTTB01000010.1 GCF_009828835.1 Erysipelothrix urinaevulpis | reverse complement strand
AGATATTCATGAAGATTGGCAATCGAGTTCAAGACAGTATATTAGTTTTACTGAATCAACAAAAAAGTGGATTGGTTAGATCCACTTGCTGACATAATGAATTTTACACAAGATTATGGACTTGACTTTTAGAGTTTTCACATAAGTTTCAATACCAAATACCTAACTTTTATGACAATGAGTGGTATCAAAAATATAAGTACTGTATAATTACATTAGTTCACTGATACAGTGAGTGTGAATTTAACTCAATTGAGTAGAAAAAAGGTGATGAGATGTTGGAATTAAAAGGAATCGTAAAATCCTATCGAACAAAAGATTTTGTTCAAAATGCATTAAATGGTGTGTCCATCAGTTTTAGAGATAATGAATTTGCTTCAATATTAGGAGCCTCAGGATCTGGGAAAACAACCATGTTAAATATTATAGGTGGCCTTGATCAATATGATGAAGGTGATTTAATTATCGAAGGTGTGTCGACTAAACAGTATAAATCATCAAATTGGGATGCCTATCGTAATAATCGTGTTGGTTTTGTTTTTCAAAGTTATAATCTAATTCCACATCAATCTGTTTTAGCAAATGTCGAGCTTGCTTTAACGCTAAGTGGTGTTTCAAGTAAGGAAAGAAAACAAAGAGCGCTTAAGGCTTTGGATGAAGTTGGTTTAGGGGATCATGTAACTAAACTCCCAAGTCAACTATCAGGTGGACAAATGCAAAGGGTGGCAATTGCTCGAGCATTAATCAATGATCCTGAGATTGTTTTGGCCGATGAACCAACAGGAGCATTGGATAGTAAAACATCAGACCAAGTTATGAAGCTGCTTGAGGAAATTGCGAAAGATCGCCTAGTTATCATGGTTACTCATAATCCTGAATTAGCCTATCAATATACCAATCGGATTATAGAGTTAAAGGATGGCGAAGTCATTAATGATTCAAATCCATACAAAGTCAGTAATCAAGATATAGGTCAACAAGATATCAAACAAAAAGCTAAGACTAAAATGTCTCCACTAACAGCTTTGGGTCTATCCATCAGTAATTTAAAAACAAAAAAAATACGAACATTTATAACTGCTGTTGCTGGATCAATCGGGATTACTGGTATTGCACTGATTTTGGCGCTTGCAAGTGGAATAAACATGTATGTTAAGAATATAGAACAAGAGACCATGAGTGCTTATCCACTATCTGTCGACTCATCTGGGATTGATATTACGAGTTTTATGGGTGGTGAGGGAATCCAAGATACCCAATCAAGCACTGAAGCTAAAGATGATGAACTTGTTGTTCTTAACACTGTAGATAGCTTGTTTACACATCAAAATAAAAACGACTTAAAGAGTTTTAAAGAGTATATTGACGCCAATCCCAAGCTCATTGAACCCTACGTCAAAAGTATTCAATATAAGTATGGCATTTCTCCGATGTTATTTCTTGAAAACGAAAACCCACGCTATCGTCAAGTCAATCCCGATAAGATTTATGACGATTTTGGACTCACAAACATGGGCGGCATGGATATGATTGCTGGAGTGGGTGATATGGGAAGCAGTGCATTCAGAGAACTGCCTGGAGATGCTTCTTTGTTTGAGGAACAATATGACTTAATTACAGGGCATTGGCCTAGTGATAAATCTGAAGCAATTGTCGTCTTGATGGGGAATGAAAAATTAACCGATACCATGCTATATAGTATGGGGCTCAAAGACAGAAAACATTTGGCGGATATGTTAGAAAGTGTAAAAAATGATAAGGAAATTGAAACAGAAACATCCGAGACTCTTGTGAAGTTTGACAAACTTTTAGATGTTAAGTTCAAAGTTGTGAATCCCGCTGAAATGTATAAATATGATGATAATTATAAGATGTGGGTTAATCAAAGTGATGACGTAAAATTTATGGATAAAGCCATCAAAGAAGGTACAAATCTAAACGTTGTTGGGGTTGTGAAAGTAGCTGATGGAACAAAAACACCAATGTTAAGTCCTGGAATTTACTATACGAGTGATTTGAGCAAGGATTTAATTCAAAAAGCAAAAAACTATGACATTGTCCAGGAACAGATAAAAAAACCAGATATCAATGTATTTACAGGAAAAAAATTCGAAGATATGAGTAATCTAGGCGGAGATAATGCCTTAAATATTGAAGAATTAATTACAATCGATGAATCCATGATTCAACAAGCTTTTCAATTTGATGATTCAAGATTCAATATCGACTTTAGTTCGTTATCAATTAATACGAATAATCTAAAAATTCCACCTTTGGAATTAGAAGGATTAGCATCCACTATTTCTTCACAAGTAAACTTACCGATTGAAGACGTTCAACAAGTTTTAATTAATATATTACAAGAATTTGTGAAAAGTCAAACTGAACAAGGGGTAAACTCACTTGAAGAATGGCTAACTAATTTTACACTTTACATTCAAAGTGAAGCAGTCCAAGAAAAACTAATTAAAGACCTCAGTAAAATTAACGATGATTCTAAGGTCATTGAACAATTAACAACATCGATTCAAAATTACTTTGCAGTCTATATGGAAACAACCATGTCTACTATTTTTGAACAAGTTCAAAATGATCTCGCTCAAAACATTCAAACGATGCTCAGCGATATTCCAAGCCAACTTCAAAATAGTATTAAAATAAACCCAGCAATGTTTGCTCAAGCCTTTCAATTTAACATGGATGAGGATGCATTTATTAATCTTATCCAAAGCATGGGGATGCAGGGTCAAGCAAGTCAAGGCTCTAATCTTAGAAAATTGGGTTATCGTGATTTAGAGGAACCAAGTCAAATTAATCTCTATCCGAAAGATTTCACAACAAAAGAAGATGTCGTAGAGTTTATTGATACTTACAATGAATCAATGGAAAATCAAAACCATGAAGATAAAGTTGTTAAATACACCGATTTTGTAGGAGCAATTATGTCTTCTGTTACGACAATTATTAATACCATTTCATATGCTCTCATTGCATTTGTTGGTATATCACTCATTGTTTCTTCGATAATGATCGGTGTTATCACTTACGTCTCCGTTTTAGAGAGAATCAAAGAAATCGGGATACTTAGAGCTATTGGAGCAAGTAAAAAAGATATTCGACGAGTTTTTAATGCAGAAACACTCATCGTTGGCTTTATCGCAGGTGCATTTGGAATCGGGGTTACCTATCTTGTCAGTACATTCGCAAGTATTATTGTCTATGAGGTATTTGGTATCCCTAATATTGCTCACTTAGAAGTTCAAGCGGCAGTTGTATTGATTTTAATTAGTATGTTTTTAGCATTTATCTCTGGATTAATCCCAGCGTCAACCGCAGCTAAGAAAGATCCTGTTGAAGCGTTAAGAAGTGAATAAGAAGGGGGCAATCATGTATAAAATTGAAAAAATTAAGCCTAAAAATGAAAATATCGAAGAAGCAGCTTTGTGGTTTTCTAAAAAGTGGTCAGTACCTAAGGAAGCCTACCACGAGAGTATGACCCAAGATCAAGTACATAATTTTGTTCCAAGTTGGTACATTGTTCGAAATGATCAACATAAAATAATTGCCGGTGTTGGGGTAATTGAGAACGATTTTCATGACCATGTTCATCTCAGTCCGAATGTATGTGCTCTTTATGTAGAGGAAGACTATCGTGGTAAACAGATTGCTAGAAAAATGTTAAGTCAAGTTGAAAAAGACTCATTAAAAGCAGGTTATCAGACAATCTATCTCGTAACAGATCATCGTCACTTCTATGAAAAACTAGGTTGGGACTATCGTGGCTTAGCAAAAGAAGACGATGGTAATTCTATAAGATTGTATCAAAAGGACCTGTAAAAAAGAAAGAGGCGTTATGCTGAAGAAAATTATTAGAAAACATCCGCAACAGTATTATAGTCCGGTTGGGAATTACACCCATATTACGAAAATACCCGCTGAATTGGATACTTATCAATTTTCAGGACAAATTGGAATAGCAAGTGATGGAACGATTCCATCAGACTTTAACGATGAAGTTGCTCAATTATTCATAAATATTAAAACGTTACTAAAGAGTGAAGGAATCGAAGCGGAAAATATTACAAAAGTAAATATTTGGTCCGTTGAACCCATTGATTGGGATTTCTTTGATCAGCTTTGGGATGATTATTTTAAAGAAGATTATCCTTCAATGACAATAGCCTATGTTCAAGCTTTAGGTTTGCCAGAAATTAAAATTGAAATAGATATTTCAGCGGCAAAATGACAATAACTAAATAATGAATCCAACTCAATACGAAAGTGTTGAGTTTTTTTAATTGCAAAATCATTATCAATTATTATAAACAAATGCTAAAAATTGACAGTCCATATGAATCATATTAGTTTCATAAAATTGAGAATTATATTATTATTCGAATATACATTTTAATATATGTATTAGAAGAAAATGATATATTTTATTCAAAACACATACTTACAATCCTCATTCTTGGAGGGTTTATGGATTTTAGTATGGATCAAAATATTATATATTGAGTTAGAAGGAGAATGAAGATGAAGAACATGAAAAAGAGTTTTTTAAGTGCGCTTATTGCCTTCGCTTTGGTTACGACAACACTAATTGTCAATCCAATAAAAGCACAAGGAGAAAATAAGATAGAACTCAATAATACAGGTATAATTGATAATATTACATTTCATGAAGCAATTGAAAATGAAGATGGAACTCTAATTGCAGGAAATGAAAAGTATGATTATCGTCATGGAAATCAATTTATTATTAAAGTTGATTTTTCTGAAAAATCAGGGTATAAACTTACCGATAACCATAAGATTACGCTTGAGGTTCCACAAGACTTAGACCCTTTTGCCTTAACAGGGGGAGGCGCAATTCAACTTAAGCAAAATGGCATTCATTACGCAACAGTTGAAACAAGTGCCAATAGACGAAACATAATCATTACATTTACAAATAATATTAATAACGCGGTTGATTATACAGGAAGTTTTAATTTTACTGTTAAAGCGTCCTATGTTAGCCAAATTGATGGGAAAGAACTTCCAAATATCGACTATGTTAATGAATTTAAACATAATATGGGAACAGAAGATAGTAATTTATTAAAAGATTATTCAATTGCCTATATGAAAACTTTAGGTAGTAGTCCTTTTTTCTATAAACCTGGAGGTACCATTTGGACAGATGATCCTGATCACGTTGTTTGGTGGTTGCATGTAAACCGTAATCAAGATCCTTTCCCAAGTGATCTCAAGATTGTGGATACGATACACAGTGGTCAAAAATTTGAGGTGCTTGATCCTGCATTACCCGTTAGTTTGGAAAATTTAGATCCGGATTACTTTTTCATTACTAAAGCTGAACCAGATATGTCAGATGTGAATTTGACTCCTCAAGAATTTGTAACGAATGGTCATGGAACTCTTGTTTTTAACAACGACAATGAATTTGAATTAACTGTTCTTAAAGAGGGATCATTACCAAATTATGAATACACAATTCGTTATCATACAAAGATTACCCCAGAAGGAAAGTATCAACCTAAATTTTATAATGATGCGATGGGGTTCTACAAAGATTATGATGGAAGTGATGTTGTAAGAGAACAGCTCAATAAAGAAGCCAAAAACATTTCTTCAGGTGGTATCATTGCGCCTGATAAAGGTGTTTTACGAGTGATGAAACTCGCCGTTAACGGGGATGATTCTCACCCTTTAGGTGATGTTACTTTTAAAATATTTAACGAGGATGGGAGCAAAGTCGATTACTTAACAAATGATGAGTTTGTCACCAAAGCAGACGGTACGGTTGATATGTTGGCATTGCAAGATGGCAAGTATTACATAACAGAACTTTCCGCACCAGGATTTGTAACCTTTGATCCAACAGAAAAATATCCGTTTGAATTGAAAGAAAATAGTCAGACAGGGGTTTTGTTGGTTATTTCAAATAATATTGCGAAAAAAGATGTAAATGTTGAGAAAATATGGAATGATTCACTCAGCACACATCCTGACATTACAATTGACCTTCTAGCAGATGGAATGATTGTGGATTCAGTTACATTAACAGATGGTGTTACAAATCATACTTTCTCAAATCTACCAACCCACAAGGTGGATGGTACAAAGATTAACTATACTGTAAAAGAGCATAACGTTGCTGGATATACATCAGTCGTTGATGCAAATGGAGATTATAACTTCACCATCAATAATTATATGAACGGAAAACTTGAAGCATTAAAAGAAGTCAGTGCTGAAAAAGTTAAACCTGGTGAAGAATTTACGTATACTATTACCGTAAAAAACACCGTTGAAGGCTCTGCAAAACTTGAAAATATTAAAGTAGAAGACACATTACCAGAAGGCATCAACTTTACTGATGGTAAAATATTGGTTGATGGTGTTGAATCAAGTGCAACAGTTACAGATAATAAATTTGAACTAATCTTAGCATCCGTTGAATACGGTTCAGACATTAAAGTGTCATTCAAAGTTAAAGCTGATGAAGGAATTCATGGTGAGCGCGTGAATATCGCGACAGTGACTAACCCAGAAGATCCAGAAAACCCTGAGGAACCAGATGTTCCAGTGGTTGTTGTTCCTGATGGGAACTTAGAAGCCTTGAAAGAAGTCAGTGCCGATAAAGTTAAACCAGGCGAAGAATTTTCCTATACCATTACTGTGAAAAATACCGTTGAAGGTTCGGATGCATTAAAAAATATTAAAGTAGAAGATACATTACCAGAAGGCATCAACTTTACTGATAGTAAAATATTGGTTGATGGTGTTGAATCAAGTGCAACAGTGACAGATAATAAATTTGAATTAATCTTAGCGTCCGTTGAATACGGTTCAGACATTAAAGTGTCATTCAAAGTTAAAGCCGATGAAGGAACCCATGGAGAACGTATTAATATCGCAACAATTACAAACCCAGAAGATCCTGAGAACCCTGAAGAACCAGAAGTTCCAGTGGTGATTACGCCTAACGGAGTTATTGAAGCGATTAAAGAAGTTAGTTCCCCAATTGTTAAACCCAATGAAACATTTATGTATACAATTATTGTTAAAAATATTACTGAAGGGTCAGAAAGTATCAAAAATGTTAACATTAAAGATACATTGCCAAATGGTATTGAATTTACCGATGGTAAAATATATATCAATGGTGTATTGAGCAATTTTGAAGTGAGTAACAAGAGCATTGATTTAGATATTGATGAAGTCGTTTATGGTCAAGATGTAAAAATTTCATTCAATGTTAAAGCTACAGAAAATAAGCACTCTATTAAAATAAATAAGGCGTTAGTGACTAACCCAGAAGATCCAGAAAATCCTATTGAACCAGAAGTTCCAGTGGTTGTTGTTCCTGATGGAAACTTAGAAGCCTTGAAAGAAGTCAGTGCTGATAAAGTAAAACCAGGTGAAGAATTTACCTATACGATTACTGTGAAAAATACCGTTGAAGGATCTGACGCTTTAAAAAATATTAAAGTTGAAGATACATTACCAGAAGGCATTAACTTTACCGATGGTAAGATATTGGTTGATGGTGTTGAATCAAATGCCACCGTGACAGGTAATAAATTTGAATTGATTCTTTCAGAAGTAAGCTATGGCACAGCCATTAAAGTGTCATTCAAAGTTAAAGCAGATGAAGGAATTCATGGTGAGCGCGTGAATATCGCGACAGTGACTAACCCAGAAGATCCAGAAAACCCTGAGGAACCAGAAGTTCCAGTAGTAGTTGTTCCTGATGGAAACTTAGAAGCCTTGAAAGAAGTTAGCGCTGATAAAGTAAAACCAGGTGAAGAATTTACCTATACGATTACTGTGAAAAATACCGCTGAGGGATCTGATGCTTTAAAAAATATTAAAGTCGAAGATACATTACCAGAAGGCATCAATTTTACTGATGGTAAAATATTGGTTGATGGTGTTGAATCAAGTGCAACCGTTACAGATAATAAATTTGAATTAATCTTAGCATCTGTTGAATACGGCACAGACATTAAAGTATCATTCAAAGTTAAAGCAGATGAAGGAATTCATGGTGAGCGTATCAATATCGCGACAGTGACTAACCCTGAAGATCCTGAAAATCCTGAGGAACCTGAAATTCCAGTAGTAGTTGTTCCAGATGGCAAGTTTTCTGCATTGAAAGAAGTCAGCGCTAATAAAGTAAAACCAGGTGAGGAATTTACCTATACGATTACTGTCAAAAATACCGTTGAAGGCTCGGATGCATTAAAAAATATTAAAGTAGAAGATACATTACCAGCAGGCATTAACTTTACTGATGGTAAGATATTGGTTGATGGTGTTGAATCCAATGCCACAGTGACAGATAATAAATTTGAATTGATTCTTTCAGAAGTGAGCTATGGTTCAGACATTAAAGTGTCATTCAAAGTTAAAGCAGATGAAGGAATTCATGGTGAGCGCGTGAATATCGCGACAGTGACTAACCCAGAAGATCCAGAAAATCCTGAAGAACCAGAAATTCCAGTAGTTGTTGTTCCGGATGGAAACTTAGAAGCATTGAAAGAAGTTAGTGATGATAAAGTTAAACCAGGTGAAGAATTTACCTATACGATTACTGTCAAAAATACAGTTGAGGGATCTGATGCTTTAAAAAATATTAAAGTAGAAGATACATTACCAGAAGGCATCAACTTTACCGATGGTAAGGTACTTGTCAATGGTGTCGAATCAAATGCTACCGTTACAGATAATAAATTTGAATTGATTCTTTCAGAAGTGAGCTATGGCTCAGATATTAAAGTGTCATTCAAAGTTAAAGCTGATGAAGGAATTCATGGTGAACGCTTGAATATCGCGACAGTGACTAACCCAGAAGATCCAGAAAACCCTGAAGAACCAGAAGTTCCAGTGGTAGTAGTTCCTGATGGAAACTTAGAAGCACTGAAAGAAGTTAGTGCTGATAAAGTAAAACCAGGTGAAGAATTTACGTATACTATTACTGTGAAAAATACCGTTGAAGGATCTGACGCTTTAAAAAATATTAAAGTTGAAGATACATTACCAGAAGGCATCAATTTTATTGATGGCAAGATATTGGTTGATGGTGTCGAATCAAATGCAACCGTGACAGGTAATAAATTTGAATTGATTCTTTCAAAAGTGAGCTATGGCTCAGACATTAAAGTATCATTCAAAGTTAAAGCTGATGAAAAAATTCATGGTGAACGCTTGAATATCGCGACAGTGACTAACCCAGAAGATCCAGAAAACCCTGAAGAACCAGAAATTCCAGTGGTTGTTGTTCCGGATGGAAACTTAGAAGCACTGAAAGAAGTTAGTGCTGATAAAGTTAAACCTGGTGAAGAATTTACGTATACTATTACTGTGAAAAATACCGTTGAAGGATCTGACGCTTTAAAAAATATTAAAGTAGAAGATACATTACCAGAAGGCATCAATTTTATTGATGGTAAGATATTGGTTGATGGTGTCGAATCAAACGCAACCGTTACAGGTAATAAATTTGAATTGATTCTTTCAGAAGTGAGCTATGGTTCAGACATTAAAGTGTCATTCAAAGTTAAAGCAGATGAAGGAATTCATGGTGAGCGCGTGAATATCGCGACAGTGACAAACCCAGAAGATCCAGAAAACCCTGAGGAACCAGAAGTTCCAGTGGTAGTTGTTCCTGATGGGAACTTAGAAGCCTTGAAAGAAGTCAGTGCTGATAAAGTTAAACCAGGTGAAGAATTTACCTATACGATTACTGTGAAAAATACCGTTGAAGGTTCGGATGCATTAAAAAATATTAAAGTAGAAGATACATTACCAGAAGGCATCAACTTTACTGATGGTAAGATACTTGTCAATGGTGTCGAATCAAACGCCACAGTGACAGATAATAAATTTGAATTAATCTTAGCGTCTGTTGAATACGGCACAGACATTAAAGTGTCATTCAAAGTTAAAGCTGATGAAGGAATTCATGGTGAGCGCGTGAATATCGCGACAGTGACTAACCCAGAAGATCCAGAGAATCCTATTGAACCAGAAGTTCCGGTTGAAATTGTACCTGATAAGCCAATAGAACCTGTGGATCCTAAAGAACCTGTAGTTGAACCACAATTACCCAATACAGGTATGTCAAATATGCCGATACTATTTGCGCTTTTAACGACATTATCTGGTGCAGCGATGATTGTTTTAAATGAAATAAACAGAAAAAAAGAACAATATTAAAACCTAAAAGAACTTAGCTTATTCAATATAAGCTAAGTTTTTTTATAAATCGTTCGATCGAATAGTGTGGTAGAATATTAGTAAAAGAAAGAGGAATTTATATGATAAAAATACCGGCGGGTACCTATAAAATTGGGACGAATGATGGGATTGGATTCAGTGAGGATAAAGAAGGACCTCAAATAGAAGTGTATATCCATGAATTTGAAATTTCATCCACTACAGTAACGAATCGTCAATTTGATGAATTTGTAAAAGAGACAAAGTATATTACTGATGCTGAAAAATTTGGCTGGTCTTTCGTTTTTCATTTGTTATTAAGTGAAAAAGAAAAAGAAAAACAGATTAAGCATCAAGGTTTACAATGGTGGTATGGTGTGGAAGGCTGTTCATGGAAACACCCCTTTGGAGCTGATAGTTCTATTGATGAACTCATGGATCATCCGGTTGTTCATGTGAGTAGAAATGATGCTCTTGCTTATTGTGCTTGGACAGGATTAAGACTTCCTAGTGAAGCAGAGTGGGAAGTTGCAGCTAAAGGAAAGACTGATAATACAAAATTTTATTGGGAAATAGATGACTTAGTTCCAAATGGAAAGTATGTTTGTAATACATTTCAAGGAGATTTTCCTAGAGAAAATGATTGCTTAGATGGCTATTTAGGAACTGCACCTGTCAAAACATATGAGCCAAATCAATATGGTTTGTATCAAATGATTGGCAATGTATGGGAGTGGTGTTCTAATCCAAGAGGAGTACCTTTAGATTATTTTAAAAATAATACAGGACGTGATATCTTTAAAGAACACAATCGATTCAATGATGAACACTATGCAATCAAAGGTGGTTCATTTTTATGTCATGATTCTTATTGTAATCGTTATCGAATTTCAGCAAGGACTGGAAATACAGGTGCCTCTTCAAGCAGTAATTTAGGCTTTAGATGTGTAAAATAAAGATACAGTACAGAGTGAGTCTCATAAGCTTATTCTGTTTTTTTTTATGCATTTTTCAGTAAGTTTTACGAAAATAAATAATAAATAACGCCTTAAAAAAGATACATGAGTTCATTGATTCACAAGTGGGGCGATGTTACGATCATGGAAAGAAAGCAAATAAGGGATGTAAAGCAAAAAATAGGACATTCGCTTCGTGGAACTTACTTAAACATGTGGCAGTTGATTCTTTGTTTTTTTGTTTGTGAATCACAATTGCTTGTCTTTTGTGAAGGAGGTCGTAAAGGAGGGGTACTATTCAATTACCAATTAATTACAGAATCTTAGATTCTGAGGAAATGACATATGTTGATGGCGGTCTTGCAGTCGGTACGGCTGTCGCCATTCTAACAGCTTGGGGAACAAGCTCTTGGGCAGCATACTATCATGCTGGAGTTTATACTCATAATCAAGGTTGGGCTAGACGTGGTAAAGCCAAACTGGGATTTAGAGCAGCTGCTGTTGTTCTATGGGGTATCTTTGGTCAAGCTCACTTTGATGTGAGATTTGACAATGGTTGGATGGCTGCTAAACGAAATTTAGCATAATTATGAAAGGAAAAATATGAAAAAAACACAACTGCTCACAATATTATTTGGATTTTATCCATTAACACTGGTAAGATTACCGATGTCACGAATGAAAATTAGAAGTCAATTAGTGCTGGTATTTTCTTTAGCTTTAATTGTACTGTCTGGACTCTTCTATATTAATGCATTGAATTTAATTACAGGAGTATTGACACTTGCTTTTATTTTCGTTCCTTATATTATCGGGTTTCACATTGTTGATGAACATCTCATTTAATAAGAAATGGACTCTAACTTAACGGTTAGAGTCCATTTTTATTCAGATTCAAATGTAAATAGAGAGTCTTGGATTTTTGCTGCACATTCATGAAGTGCGTCTAACAACACATTAATTCCTTTATATTCAAGTCGACTATTTGGGCCTGAGATACTAATTGCATAGATTATATTTTCATTTTGGTCAAAAATTGGGACAGCATAACATGAAAGGCCATACTCGTATTCTTCTATATCACTCGCAACATTATTTTTGATAATGTTTTTTTGTATAGATTTAAATTCTTCAAACGTTGAAATTGTATGAATCGTTCGTTTCGGAAGATCAGAATAATATTTTTTTAGATCGTCGTCGTTCCATTGAGCGAGGAATAATTTCCCCATACCCGAACAATACAGATCACCCACCGGTCTTAAAGAAGCTGAGAGTTGGTAAAAATCTCCGTGTACCCGACTTAAAATGACTAAATCTTCTTTATACTGCATTCCAAGGTTGACAGTTTCACCGGTTTTCTCCACGACCTCTTTGATAAAGGGCTCAGCGATGGTTGTAATGTGTTCATTAATATTCATTCCTTTTGAATATTTGAGAATATGATAATCAAGCGTATAATGGCTATTCTCATTTTGTTTAACGACCTGAACGGCTTCGAGTGATTTCATAATTCTAAAAACAGTAGTTTTTGGTAGATCCAATTGTTTGGAAATTGCTGTAATGCCAATTTCTGTTTTCTGGTTGATTAAATCTAAAATAGCAAAAGCATCAACTATATTTGTGATTACGGGATTCTTCTTCATCCGATTATTACCTCCAAATTTAAAAACATTATATAAAATATTAATATTTTCACATAGTTTTATTATACACCATTAAATTGATAACGTATATTAATAAAAAGATAAAACAATGAGGTTTATTCATTGCAACGAATAAAGACTCTTGTTATTCTAAAGTGGAACGTGTTCCGAAGTGGTCGGAAGATGAAGGTTTTTGATTATAAGGAGGAAAATATGAGTCAAAATTCTAAGGAGAAATACAGTGTGTCACAATTTGTGATGAAGGTAATTAATGGGGCTACCAGTGGAATTATTGTTGCTGTTATACCCAATGCAATTTTTGGACAGATTTTTACAAATCTAATTCCAGTATGGTCTGGATTTGAACAGTTGAATCATTTAGTGCAAATTATTCAATTATTGATGCCTGTTTTAGTTGGTATTGGTGTTGCTAAACAGTTTGAATTAAATTTAATCCAAATGCTATCTGTTGGTGCTGCTGCATTTTTGGGAAGCGGCAATGTGGTTTCGATTGAAGGTGTTTGGAATATAGTAGGGATTGGTGATACAGTCAATGCTATGTTGGTTTCAGGTATTGCAGTTTGGATTGCATTATTAATCGAAGATAAAGTGAAAGCTTTTGCAACAATTGCTTATCCAAGTATTGTAGCCTTTGGTGCTGGTGCAATTGGTATTCTTACATTACCTTATGTTTCATCACTCACACGAATGATTGGGAACATTGTTGCTTCAGCAACAGCGTTACAACCAATTTTAATGAGTATTGTTATTGCAGTTATTTTTGCAATTCTCATCCTTACACCGATATCCGTAGTTGCTATTGCTATTGCGATATCATTAAGTGGGATTGGATCTGGAGCTGCGAACCTTGGCTTAGTTGCGGTTGTTGTATTTATGGCTTATGGTTCACATAAAGCGAAAAATGAATTGGGTATCACCGTATCAATTGTCTTAGGTGGAGTCAAAACTATGATGCCTAACTTCTTCAGTAATTTAAAAATTGCAATACCAGTTGCGATTGTTGCTGGAATCATGGGAGCTTTAGCACCTATTCTTAACATACAAGGTACACCCGCATCTGCTGGATTTGGATTTGCTGGTTTAGTTGGACCCCTTGTCGCCTATGGTTATATGACAAACAGTCCAATTATAAATATTGTTATTTTAGTGTTTGTTTATTTCATTATTCCAATTGCACTATGCATGTTTGTTTACAACGTGAGTGTCAAAGGATTAAAAATTATTAAAGATTCAGATTTTGAAGCAAAATTATAAAGGAGAAACTATGACAAAAATATTATGTTTTAATGCAAATGAAGAACGAATTCCATTTATTGAAGAGTGGGCAGCTACTCATAAAATTAAGGTTGATTATGTCAGTGAATTTTTGACTTTAGAAACTGTGCATATGTTAGAAGGATATGATGGTGTTACCGTTGCTCATGTTGGAGACTTTGATTCCAATTTATATCCGATACTAAAAGAAATGGGAATTAAGCAAGTTGCTCAACGAACTGCAGGGTATGAAATTTTTGATCTTGAAGAAGCAAGTAAGAACGACATTATTATTACGAATGTACCGTCATATTCACCAGAATCAATTGCTGAGTATTCATTAATGTTAGGACTTCAATTAGTACGTAAGTCACATCAACTTGATAAAAAAGTAGCAGTAAGAGATTTTAGTTGGACACAAGATATTAGGGCAAGAGTCATTAAAGATATGACTGTAGCGGTTATTGGTGTTGGTCATATTGGATTATTAGTCGCTAAATTATATAAAGCTTTTGGAGCAAATGTTATCGGTTATGACCCATACCCTAAAGCAGGACTTGAAGATATCATTACATTTTGTGACAGCGTTGAAGATGCAGTAAAGCAAGCGGATTTAGTGTCATTGCATATGCCTGCTTTCAAAGATAATTACCATTTATTTAATGATGAGATGTTTAAATTAATGAAAAATGATGCGTATTTGGTTAACTGTGCAAGAGGAACTTTAGTTGATACATCCTCTCTTCTAAACGCATTAGATGCTAAAGAAATCGCAGGTGCTGCGTTGGATGTTTATGAAAATGAAGCGCCTTATGTGCCAGGAAATCATGAGGGTAAAGAAATTGAAGACTCATTGTTTAAAGAGTTATTAGAGCATCCTAAGGTAACGTTTTACCATCATTGCGCATATTATACAGATGTTTCAGTGCGTAACATGACCCAATTTGCATTGGATGCAACCCTTGAAATACTACAAACTAATGATACGAACTATCGCGTGAATTAATCCTCTTAAGAAACTGTCCCCCAGACAGTTTCTTTTTTTTTGAATATAATCTTGATATCTTTTTTATGATATTTTTTTTATACTAAATGTAGGTGAGTACAAGTAAAATCAATCACAAGAATAACTTGGACTCTATCGTTCATAGAAATGTAAGGGCTTAATATATACTTAATGTAGGAGGTAAACAAGTGGTAAGTGGATTCACAATCGAATTATTAAATATTTTGTTTAGTAATAGTGACTTGATGTTAATGGATCTAATCAAGTTGATGGATACAAGTGAAGAGCAGCTGATGAGTACGATTCATGAAATTAATCAAGCACTAGATATGCGTAAGATTCCATTAATACGAATTGACAAGGATACAGTGAGCCTTGATTCAAAAACTAGGCAGTCCGAAGAAGAAATCTTTAAATTATTTTTTCCTTCTTTAGTTGTTCCAAGTGAACTAAGGCAGGATGTAATATATTTATACATGGTCCTTGATGTAAATTATCGATCGGTGAATCATTTTCAAGATTTATTAGGTGTGAGTAGAAATACAGCACTTAAAGAGTTAAGGATTTATGAAGAGTATTGTCGTAATAATCGATTAAATTTTTCGTATAATCGTCAAAATGGCTATCAGATGAATGGCTTTGAAACGTTAGTTCGAAATGGAATTGAACAATCACTGAATAGAATCCTAATTGGGAACAATAGTCGGATCTATCTAAAACATATTTTTAAAATAGCTGAGATTAAGGTTAATATAAGTCGAACTTATGACTTAATCACAAACTTAGCCAAGAATTATGACTTAAACTTTGTTTTAGAAAGAGTTGAGCAATTAGTCTACTTGCTAATATTTATTCAACATAAAAACAAATTGGATTTATATGATTTGTATTATGATAAGCAAACCGTTGAATACTTTGAATCATTTATACTTTACGATTTCTCAGAAAGTGTGTGCACTGCTTTAAGCATTACTAAACCTGAAGACAAGTTATATTTTACGATTCGGTTTGCGACAACTATCCAAGGGAGTCAATACTTTATTAAAGATGAAAGTTTAATTGACTTAACCGAGGAAATTATTAACCGTGTCGATGCACTGGCAGTTGGGGTATTAGGATCAAAAAATGATCATGACCTACACCAAAATCTGTATGAACACCTTGTTCCTGCTTACTATCGTTTAAAGTATGATATTCCAATTACGAATCCTTATACTGATAAAATAAAGTTCGAGTACGAAGAATTGTATCATTTAGTTGATAAAGCATTAGAACCTTTATCCTTACGATTGAATAAAGTCATTCCAGATGATGAAATTGCCTATTTTACAATTCATTTTGGTGGACAGTTACGAAACAAAACAGATAAGCAAAAACAAAAGTATCGAGCAATTACTGTTTGTCCACATGGTGTAAGTTCTTCATTGTTATTAAACTTACAACTTGAAAAATTATTTCCAAGTATCGAATTTAAGGGTGTATTTAGTGCTGTTGATGTGAAAAACATTGCAGCTGATGATTATGATTTGATTTTTTCTACAGTGTATTTTGAAACCTCAAAACCATTATTTGTCACAACTCCAATTATGAATTGGGTTGAACAGGACGTGCTGAGAAATCAGGTGAAAGCTAAGTTTCGTTTGGTTGATAGTCATCATGAACTGTCATTAAACAACATTATTAATACTGTGAAGAAGTATGCCACAATACACGATGAAAAAGCATTGGTAAGAGATTTAAATCGATTAATGTATCAAAATCAAAGATTGGAGGGATTGGATTTGAAAGATTTATTAAGAAAAGAGTTTATTCAAATAACTGATGAAGTATTAACGTGGAAAGAAGCGATTCGATTTGCAGCTGAGCCGTTATTAGATCATCAGTACATTGAAGAAAAATATATTGATGCAATGATTCTAAAGGTTGAAGAATTAGGGCCATACATTGTATTGGCACCTAGAGTTGCGGTCCCTCATGCAAGGCCAGAGGATGGCGCAAAAAAACTTGGAATTAGTTTACTAAAACTAAATAATGCCGTTGATTTTGATTTTCAAGGGGATGAGAAAAAGGAAGTCAGTTTAATTTTTGTTTTAAGTACCATTGATAGCTCAAGTCATTTAAAAGCATTGCAACAACTTGCGAATTTACTTGATGATGATGAAAATATTGATGACATGATTATGATGAATAATATTGATGATTTATATGGGTTAATCGAAGAGAGAGGTGATTTAGATGATTAGAGTTGTCACAGTTTGTGGTAATGGAATTGGAAGTAGCTTAATGTTAAAAATGAAGCTTGAAGAAATTGCTAAAGAAAACGGTATTGAGATTCAAGCAGAGTCAATTGATTCAAATGCTGCAGTTGGAAAAGATGCAGATTTATTTGTAACTGTTAAGGAATTTGAAAGTATTTTTAAACCAAATCAGAAAGTAGCAATTACTCGTTCTTACATGAATAAGAAAAAAATTACAGAAGATGTCTTGCCAATCTTAAAAGAGATGTCAGGACAATAAATCCATTATAAGGAGGAAACAATATGGAAGGGTTATTAAGTTTTATTAGTGATATATTACAGCAACCAGCATTCTTAATGGGCTTGGTGGCGATGGTTGGTTTAATCGCAATGCGTGCTCCTTGGCATAAAGTATTAACAGGGACACTGGGACCAATTCTTGGTTATTTAATGTTGTCAGCAGGTGCTGATGTGATTGTTTCAAATTTAGATCCATTGTCTCAAATGTTAGAGCATGGGTTTAATATTACTGGGGTTGTCCCAAATAATGAGGCAGTAACCTCTGTTGCTCAAGCATTATTAGGTGTTGAAACGATGAGTATCTTAGTTGCAGGTTTAGTATTCAATATTGCAATTGCTCGTTTTACTCGTTATAAATATGTCTTTTTAACAGGTCATCATAGTTTCTTTATGGCTTGCTTGCTCTCAGCTGTTTTAGGAGCTCTTGGTTTTGAAGGAACTCCGCTCATCTTGATTGGTGGCTTCTTCTTAGGGGCTTGGTCTGCAATCTCACCGGCAATTGGTCAACGTTATACACTTAAAGTATCTGATGGTGATGATGTTGCAATGGGACATTTTAGTAGTTTAGGTTACTATGTATCAGCATGGATTGGAAATATAGTAGGTAAAGATTCGAAAAGTACAGAAGATATTAAAGTACCAGAATCACTTGGATTTATTAGAAACACAACGATTTCTACTGCATTAACAATGATTGTTATTTATTTAATTGCTGCAGTTGCTGCAGGGCCAACATTCATTGAAGCTGAATTATCAGCAGGTGTAAATCCTTATGTATTCGCAATTTTAAGTGGTCTAAAATTTGCAGTTGGTGTTGCAGTTGTTTATGCTGGGGTACGTATGATCTTGGCAGACTTAATTCCAGCATTCCAAGGAATTGCAGGTAAAATCATTCCGAATGCAGTTCCTGCGGTCGACTGTGCAGTTTTCTTCCCATATGCACCAACAGCTGTAATTATTGGCTTTATTTCTAGTTTTATTGGAGGAATTATCGGTATGCTTGTTTTAGGAGCAACTGGTGGTATCTTAATAATTCCAGGTCTTGTTCCACATTTCTTCTGTGGTGCGACCGCAGGAATTTATGGTAATGCAACAGGGGGGCGTAGAGGTGCTGTTATTGGTGCATTTGTGAATGGTTTACTCCTTGCATTCTTGCCAGCGTTATTGTTACCAGTCTTAGGAAATCTAGGGTTTGCGAATACAACATTTGGAGATGTTGACTTTGCCGTTATTGGTTTATTAATTGGTAAAATTGGTGAACTATTAGGAAACACAGGAATCTATGGATTAGTTGCTATTGTAGCAGTTGCATTAGTGTTACCAAGTTTCCTAAAACCTTCTCCTGAAGCTATTAACAATGTGTTTGATGATGAAGAATAATTAGAAAGAGTGGTTTTGAATTATGAATGTTAAAATATATGCAGATGGTGCTAATATCAACGATATGATTTCTTTATACGAACGTGGTGTCGCTGCAGGTTTTACAACGAACCCTAGCTTAATGAAACAAGCAGGAATTACAAATTATAATGAATTTGCGAAAGATGTTGTAAAAGCAATTCCAGATTTATCAGTTTCATTTGAAGTTTTTGCCGATGATTTTGAGACGATGAAGAAAGAAGCGTTGAAGATTGCTGAGTTTGGGGAAAATGTCATGGTTAAAATACCTGTTATGAATGCAGCAGGTGAATCATCAATTCCCTTAATTAAAGAGTTATCCTTATTAGGTATAAAATTGAATGTTACAGCAGTATTTACAGTTGAACAAGTTCAAGAAGTTGTGGATGCACTTCAACCAGGAATTGAAAACATTGTCTCTGTATTTGCAGGACGCATCGCAGATACAGGGGTTGATCCAGTTCCAATCATGAAAGAAAGTGCAAACATTTGTCACAAAAAAGAGGGTGTTTTACTTCTATGGGCAAGTTCAAGAGAACTATATAACATGATCCAAGCTGATGAAGTGGGTGCAGATATTATTACATGTACACCATCGATTATTGCTAAATTACCAATGTTAGGAAAAGAATTATTGCAATTGTCACAAGAAACAGTTCAAATGTTTAGTGATGATGTTAAAGATTTAGGATTTAAAATTTTATAATAGAAAAAGACAATGTCTAAATTGATGTGGACATTGTCTTTTTTGTGATTATTTTGAGGAGTTGGTCTTCAAAGTCGTGATCGTTTTGTAACGTCCTTTTCTTAGGGTTTGAATGTTTTATTTTTTGCTTTCGCAATTTAGCATTCATATGTCGTTGCGCTAGCAATGCATCAATATTATAGGCTGTGTAAACTAAGCCATTCTGATTCATAGCGATCGCATTTTTGGATAAAGCTAAGCCTGCAAGACCATAATCTTGGGTTATGAGTATATCATTGGGTTTGATAACATTGGCGATGTAATGATCGACACTATCAGGACCAATATCAACCGTGATAATGGTTGCATAATCATCGAAAAAATCATGAGCATAGTTTTTAACAAGTGTTACGGGTATTTGAAAATGATAAGCAAGATCAATGGTGATATTAACAACAGGACAACCGTCTGCATCAATGTATATCATAGTATCACATCCTTGATTTATTATACCATAAGAAAAGACATGGTTACCCATGTCTTAGTAGAGTATGATTTCATCCTCATCAATACGATCATAATCGAATGTACATTTCACAATTTCAAACGAATTATAAAGACGATAGTAGTATGCTAAATCGCTTAATGATAGGTATGAAGTGTATTGAGTGTAGTCCAAGGTTCCGCGCTGAGTTACAACACTTCCCTTAGGGATATCGACCGAATTAAGGACATGACTTGCAGCAATCACTAAATCGGTAGGATTGTCAGGAAGCTTGGTGCTTAGTTTACTATAAAGTGCACGGACGAAACGTGAAGGTGGTGTCAGATCACCAGGTAAACCAAATGTTCCAGATCCTTGTCCAAATGGTTTGAATTCTTGACCATAAATTGTTTTTGGACCATAGCTGCTTTGACTTAAATTAATATAGTTTCGAATATTTGTTAAATGCCACTCATAATCAGGGCTATTCGCTAAGATTCCTAAGTTATTCTCAAAGATTCGTAAGCCATCTGTTCGAGGTTCAATGATAATTGAACGGCCAGATTGATCGACAAAGACCCAATGAAGTGGTGGCGTTCTTTGAATAAAATCAACAAATAGATCAACAATTTGTACGTTTTTTTCGAGCTCAATAATATTTTCAATTGTTTCGCATGTTGCTAAAACATACATTAAAAACTCGATAGGACCGAGTTGAATTTTATTTTCATCAATATCATCTTGGCTAATATAATGTGCATAATCTTCAAAATAAAGTGTTGCACCTGAAAGACCTTTTTCATTGACGCCATCGGCCATAAAATGGGTGTTTAATTTCTTACTCAAACCTAAAATAGCGTAGTGATCAGCAAGTGGCTGTTCCATAAAATGAAAATTCATTGGATAATGACGAGGCATCATTGCCATCTCAGGCTCAAGTTCAAATGAGAAATCCATAGTTCGAGCTAATAAATGCTGGTTATTCTTTGTTTTTAAGGTAATACTTGTACACATTGTTATCATCCTTTCTTATGTGTAGAAAAAGTGACCATTGGTCACTTTTATTATACCATCCTCAAGCTACATCTCTTTAATTACTTTTGTTGCTCCAGTCCCTATAAAGGTAAATCCAACAAAAATAACAAGTGTCATTTCTGCTAAGAGAGGATTAAATAGGACATAGATTGAGGATGCAACGATGATTAAATCAATGACAATGTTGATTGTTCTATATGGTGATTTTTCACGGTGAAGTGAAAAGTTTAATTGCAACATTGAATCGATTATAATCCAGAATAGTAATAAATATGAAAGTAAGAGCATATTGTTGAGATGGTTTCCAAAGAGAAACATTAATCCCAGCAACATTAAAAGAATAGCCTCAATCATTCGCATTGTTGAATCTTGCTTATCACTGTTCTCTTTATTGAGAAATAAATAAGCAAAGCCAGTGATGAGAATAATAATTCCTGCAATTAGCGATAGCGCCTTAAGTGTTGTGGCAGGATTTGTAATCATAAGGATACCAAATGTAGTATAAGCAATCCCAATAAGAACGGAGGCTATTCGTTTAGTAATTGGTTTGTCCATCGAAAGACCCTCCAAACTGATCGATATAAACGGTATGGTTGACCTCCCATTCAGTGACTTTTAATTTTAAAATAAATGAGTAAAGTCCGAATGTAATAAGTGTTAGTAACCACCATAAGACCCAATGACCAAATAAGTCCAAGGCTTCTCCAGTGAAATCAAAATGTCTTCCATCAAGCAACGTGTGTTTTGCTCTCCAACGAAAACGTCTCACTAAGACCCAAGGCATTCCAAAGCCAAGTGTAATAATTAAAATTAATACATTAACAATTTCTAATGACAAGAAGGATCCAAGTGATCCATCAAAGTTTAGTTTTTTCATCTTTTTCTTCTACCTCCTTGTCATGACTATACAAAAGCATTTTTTTGTTGGGGTGAAAACTGTCATGAAAATCATATCCATGGTTATGAATGCGTAAAAAAAAGCAACTTTAGTTTATTTAAAGTTACTTATAGATTTCTTTAAGGTTATTACGAACAGATTGGAAAAACCGAGATTTGAGTTGATCTTTATAGGTGATTCCAATGGGTACTTCAGTATTGTTTTTAAGAACGACATGGTCTTTGTGGACAAACTTGACGTGGTAAATATTCACAATATAAGAACGATGGATTCTGACAAATTTATCCTCATCCAACGACGTTGAAATATTTGAAATGGTGTCATAAAATTCATGCTGATCGCCATCATCCAAGTGGATGCTGATCTTTCGTCCAATGGATTCAAAATGACTAATGTCATTCAATGGAACCATATAGGTCTCAGAATATAGTTTAAATTGAAAATAATCACCTAAACTTGAATCCGAAAACTTTGTCGCTTCCTCAAAAACAGTCACAAAGCGTTCATAAGGTAGTTCGTTTTTAATTAAATAATTGAAAGAACGTAAGTCAAATGCTTCAAATACATGATCTTTAGAAACCGTAGAAAAGATAATGACAGTCGAATCATAGCCCATCTCCCGCATTTTTTTAGCAGTTTCGATTCCGGTGATTCCATCCATATAGATGTCTATAATACAAATATGAATTTCTTTTTCAAAATCCGACAAACTAAATAATAACTTTTCTCCACTTTCATAATAATCAAGGTTAATGCTAATTTTCTTTTCAAATGCAAATTTTTCAATATAGTCTTTGTACAAATTAAGCCATTTAATATCGTCGTCACATAAAACAATATTATACATATTAACCCTCCCGATAAAGTCCATATAATTGTGTAAAAGTAAAAAAAGCCATAGAGGCTCTGTTATTATGTTAGTACCCAAACAAACATAAGGAGATCTCTATGACACAAATTAATTTTACTTTAGATTCACAACAGA